>JARLIY010000072.1 GCA_031291475.1 Xanthobacteraceae bacterium | reverse complement strand
GGCCCCGGTTGCTCGCGCCGCGGCGACGGGGGTGGCGCGGCCGGGCGCGGCTCGGTCCGCGACTTGCGCGCCGCCTCCGCTTCGACCTTGCGGATTGCGTCTTCCAGCGCCAAGCGCTCCCTGGTGATGTCCGATTCCGAGAGCGGCGGCTGGATGGCGCGCAGTTGCGTCACCAGCGCGGCGCGCGCCCGTTCATAGAGGGCGCGGCGCGCTTCCCCGGTGCTCTTGTCGAGCCCTTCTACGGCGCGGGTAATGAGAGGATGATAGTCAGTCATCGCCTAAGCTTACGCTGGCCTTCCGGTTTTTTCATCTGGATTCATTGACTTACATCTCGAACGGGTTCTGCATCAAAATGGTGTCTTCGCGCTCCGGGCTGGTCGAAAGGACCACCGCCGAGCAGCCGATCAGTTCCTCCAGCCGGCGGACGTATTTAATCGCCTGCGCCGGCAGGTCCGCCCATGAGCGGGCTCGTGCGGTGCCTTCGCGCCAACCGTCGATGGTCTCGTAAATCGGTTCGACGCGCGCCTGGGCGTGCTCGCCGGCGGGAAGATAGTCGATTTCGCGGCCGTCCAGGCGATAACCGGTGCAGACCTTGATCTCGTCGAAGCCGTCGAGAATGTCGAGCTTGGTCAGGGCCAGTCCATGGATGCCGCAGGTGCGCACGCTTTGCCGCACCAGCACCGCGTCGAACCAGCCGCAGCGTCGCGGCCGGCCGGTGACCACGCCAAACTCCTTGCCGCGCTCTCCCAATTTCCGGCCGATTTCGTTTTTCTGCTCGGTGGGAAACGGACCGGCGCCGACTCGCGTCGTGTAGGCCTTGCAGATTCCGAGGACGTAACCGATGGCGCCGGGTCCGACGCCCGATCCGATCGCCGCCTGCGCCGCCACCGTGTTCGATGAGGTCACGAACGGATACGTTCCGTGGTCGACGTCGAGCAGCGCACCTTGTGCGCCTTCGAACAGAATGCGCTTGCCCTCGCGCCGCTTCTGCTCGAGCAGCGACCACACCGAATCCATGTAGGGCAGCACCAGCGGCGCCACGCTGACGAGTTCCTTGTGCACGGCGTCTGCCTCGATCGGATCGAGACCGAGACCCTTGCGCAGCGCATTGTGGTGCGTCAGCAGTCGCTCGATCTTGCGGTCGAGGGTGGCGCCGTCGGCCAGATCCATCAGGCGGATGGCGCGCCGTCCGACCTTGTCCTCATAGGCCGGGCCGATCCCGCGCCGCGTGGTGCCGATCGAGAGCGCCGCATTCGCGGTTTCGCGGATCGCGTCGAGCTCGCGGTGCAACGGCAGGATCAACGCGGTGTTCTCGGCGATGCGCAGATTGTCGGGCGTGACATCGATGTTCTGTATCTTGAGCCTGGCGATTTCGTCGAGCAGCGCCCGGGGATCGAGGACGACGCCGTTGCCGATGACCGAAAGTTTGCCCGGCCGCACCACACCCGAAGGGAGGAGCGACAGCTTGTAGGTGGTGCCATTGATCACCAAAGTGTGGCCGGCATTATGGCCGCCCTGGAAGCGGACGACGATGTCAGCCTGCTCGGACAGCCAATCGACGATCTTGCCCTTGCCCTCGTCGCCCCACTGGGAGCCGACCACGACAACGTTTGCCATGAGGAATTGTCCCCAGGTGACTTAAGCCACCGCGCTTTTGGATCGGATACCCCGCCGCAGCCGTTCCGGATACTGGATGCCGCGCGGCGAAGCAAGGCGAAACGGCCGCTGCGGCGCGCGACGAGGCCGACTAAGTCTTTGTATTTGCTGGAAGTTCAGCATAACTGCAAGGCGCGGGCTGTTTTCGGCAAGCCGCCCGCCAAGAGCCGATTGTCGCAGCGCTGAAATCGGGACCAGTCATGCGGCACGCCCACTAGCCGAGAGCCCCGGTGCGCGATAGCTCGTGCGGCACACGTTCTTCGCTGCAAACCGGGAAAGCCAAAGTCATGCCGGGGGTAAGCCTCGAGCCGGAAAGCCGGGCACGCCGCCGTGGCTTGTTCGATCAGCCGTATCTGTTGCTGTCGTTCACCTCGCTGTTCTGGGCCGGCAACACCGTGCTCGGCCGCTTCATTGCCGGCCACGTGCCGCCGGTGACGCTCGCCTTCATCCGCTGGGGCGGCGCCTTTCTCATTCTGTTGCCGTTCGCTCTGCCGCATCTCGCGCGCGATTGGCCGACGATCCGCAAGCACGCCGTGCTGATGACGGTTCTCGCGGCGACCGGCTTCTCCGCTTACAACACGATGGCCTATTACGGCCTGCAATACACGACCGCGATCCACGGCCTGCTGCTGCAATCGATCGGGCCCCTGTTCGTCGCGCTGTGGAGCTTCGCCCTGTTCGGTGATCGTCTGACCTGGCGCCAGGCCTTTGGCATCAGCATCTCGCTTACCGGCGTTCTCGTCATCATCAGTCACGGCAGCCTCGCCATGCTAGTCGGCATCGATTTCAACCGCGGCGACGTCTGGCTGCTGACCGCGCTTCTGATCTACGCCTATTACACGGCCGCTTTGCGAAAGCGGCCGGCGATGCATCCGCTCTCGTTCCTTGCCGTCGGCATGGGCTGGGGCGCGCTGTTGCTCATTCCCGCTCTGATCGTCGAAATCGGAAGCGGCCGAACGATGGTCTTCGATGCGGAAAGCGTGCTCAGCTTCGCCTTCATCTGCATATTCCCGTCGCTGCTCGGCTATCTTTTTCTCAATCGCGGCGTCGAGCTGATCGGCGCCAACCGCGCGGCGCCTTTCATGCACCTCGTTCCGGTCTTCGGCTCGGTGCTGGCGATTGTGCTGCTCGGCGAGCGCTTCGAGCTCTATCACGCCATCGGCTATGCGCTGGTCTTTACCGGCATCACGGTAGCGACGCGGAAGAGTTCAGCCGCTTCGTAGGGTGGGCTGAGCGCAGCGAAGCCCACGCTGATTGCGCTCAAAACCGTAGTGGCTTGGCCTGCTGCACCTGCGGCAGCGCCCGCACCTTGGCGAGCACGTCGGCGGGTAGTTCGCCGTCGATCTCGATCAGCGCCACCGCATTGCCGCCCGCCGCCTCGCGGCCGACATGGAAGGTGGCGATGTTGATGCCGGCGTCGCCCAGCGTCGAGGAGAACTTGCCGATGAAGCCCGGCTTGTCGAGATTGGTGATGTAGATCATCGACGGGCCGAACTCGGCATCCATGCGGATGCCCTTGATGTTGACGATGCGCGGGCGGCCGTCGGCATAGACGGTGCCGGAGACATGCCGCGACTGGCGATCGGTGGTCACCGTGAGCGTGATCAGGCTCTCGTAATCGCCCTCGGCGTCGCGCCGCGTCTCCTCGACGACGATGCCGCGGTCCTTGGCCACGCTCGGCGCCGAGACGACGTTGACGTCCTGCAGCATCGGGCGAAACAGCCCCGCGATCGCCGCCGAGGTCAGCGCCCGCGTATTCATCTGCGCGACGAGGCCGTCGTAGGAAATCTGCACGCGCCGGATTCCGGTCTCGGTGAGCTGGCCGGCGAACGAGCCGAGCTTCTCCGCTAACGCGATGAACGGCTTGAGCCGCGGAGCTTCCTCGGCGCTGATCGAGGGAAAGTTGACGGCATTGGTGATGGCGCCGCGCAGCAGATAATCCGACATTTGCTCGGCGACCTGCAGCGCGACGTTCTCTTGCGCCTCCATGGTCGAAGCGCCGAGATGCGGGGTGCAGACCACATTCGGCAGCTTGAACAGCGGGCTGTCGATCGCCGGCTCGACCGCGAACACGTCGAGCGCGGCGCCGGCAATGCGTCCCGAGGCCAGCGCCTCGTACAAGGCCGCCTCGTCGACCAGCCCGCCGCGGGCGCAATTGATCAGACGCAGGCTGTTCTTGGTGAGCTTGAGAGACTCGGCGTTGATGATGTTGCGGGTCTTCTCGGTCAGCGGCGTGTGCAAGGTGAGGAAGTCGGCGCGACGGAGCAATTCCTCGAGCTCGACCTTTTCGACGCCCAGGTCGAGCGCGCGCTGGTCGGAAAGAAAGGGATCGTAGGCGATCACTTTCATCTTCATCCCGATCGCGCGGTCGGCGACGATGGCGCCGATATTGCCGCAGCCGATGATGCCGAGCGTCTTGCCAAAAATCTCGACGCCGAGGAATTTGTTCTTCTCCCACTTGCCGGCGCGCGTGGAAGCGTCGGCTTCGGGGATTTGCCGCGCCAGCGACAGCATCAGCGTGATGGCGTGCTCGGCGGTGGTGATCGAATTGCCGAACGGCGTATTCATCACGATGATGCCGCGCGCGGTGGCGGCGGCGATGTCGACATTGTCGACGCCGATGCCGGCGCGGCCGATCACTTTCAGCTTCTGCGCCCGCTCAAGTATTTTGGCAGTGACCTTGGTCGTCGAACGGATCGCTAGCCCGTCGAAGCCGTCGATCGCTTCGGCAAGCTTCTCCTTGTCCTTGCCGAGAGCCGGCTGGAACTCGACCTCGAGCCCGCGATCCTTGAAGATCGCGACGGTGGCGGGAGACAGGGCATCGGAGATGAGAACTTTGGCAGCCATGGCTTGATCTTTCTGATGCGTCACGCCGCCTGGGCGAGCGCATCCTTAGCCTTGGCATAGGCCCAGTCTAGCCAGAGCGTCAGCGCTTCGAGGTCGGCGCGCTCGACGGTCGAGCCGCACCAGATGCGCAAGCCCGGAGGCGCGTCGCGATAGGCGTCGATGTCGTAAGCGATGCCTTCCTTCTCCAGCGCCGCGGCGATGCCTTTGACGAATGCCGCCTGCGCTTCGGCGGGAAGCCGGCAGACGGCAGGATCGACCACTTTGAGGCAGACGGACGTATTGGAGCGCGAATCCGGATCGTGGGCGAGGAAGTCGATCCATTTGCTGCGGCCGACCCACTCGGCGATGACGCGCGCATTGCCGTCGGCGCGGGCGCGCAAGCCGCCAAGCCCGCCGACCGACTTCGCCCATTCGAGCGCGTCGAGATAGTCCTCCACGCACAGCATCGACGGCGTGTTGATGGTCTCGCCGACGAAGATGGCCTCGTTGAGCTTGCCGCCCTTGGTCATGCGGAAGATTTTCGGCAGCGGCCAGGGCGGCGTGTAGCTCTCGAGCCGCGCGACCGCGCGCGGCGAAAGGATGAGCATGCCGTGGGCGGCTTCGCCGCCCAGCGCCTTCTGCCAGGAGAAGGTGACGACATCGAGCTTGGCGAAATCGAGCGGCTGGGCGAAGGCGGCCGAGGTGGCGTCGCAGATGGTGAGCCCGGCGCGGTCTGCGGCGATCCAATCGGCATTGGCCACGCGCACGCCCGAGGTCGTGCCGTTCCAGGTGAAGACCACGTCGCTTGCCGGATCGACCTTGCCGAGGTCGGGCAATTCGCCGTAGGCGGCCTTGAGGACGGTCACGGCCTTGAGCTTGAGCTCCTTGACCACATCGGTGACCCAGCCTTCGCCGAACGATTCCCAGGCCAGCATGGTCACCGGCCGCGGGCCGAGCAGCGACCACAGCGCCATTTCCAGCGCGCCGGTATCCGAGGCGGGCACGATGCCGATGCGGTAATCGGCCGGGACGGCAAGAATCTCGCGGGTCAGCTCGATGGCGCGTTTGAGCTTGGTTTTGCCGGGCTTCGAACGGTGCGAGCGGCCAAGGAGCGCGCCGGCGAGGTTTTGCAGGGTCCAGCCGGGGCGCTTGGCGCAGGGGCCGGACGAAAAGTGCGGCACAGTCGGCCGCACGGCAGGCGTCGCCATCGTCATGATCTATCCTTCCAGATAGGCGCCCCTCGTTGGGAAGGGGTGTCCCGCGGTCGGAGATAAGGAAGCGGAGGGGTCACGTCAAGCCGGAAGACGGAGGACGGAGGATAGAAGACGGCCATGAATCCTTGGCACGCCCTTTATCCGTCGTCCGTCCTCTGTCGTCTGTCGTCAGAACTTGAAGCCGGCGCCGACGCGTCCGGTGGCGAGGCTCATCATAATGCTCGGCTTCGGATTGAATTCATCCCACTCGAACTCGCCGCGCAGAAAAATGTTGGGGGTGACCATAACATCGACGCCGGCGCCGACGGCGAGGCCGTACAGCACCTCCATATTCCGGCCGTAGCTGCCGCTGAAATTATACGGAGCGCACGTTATCGGCGCGACGCTCGTGCATTGGACGTCGTGAATGTTTGCCGCGACGGAGACGTTGGCGAGGCCGAACGCGATACCGGCAAACCCATAGGGCAGGAAATTGCCGGCCACATAACCCGCTCGCGCCCGCAACGTGGCAAAATCGAAGTTCGTCATCGAGCCGGAGCCGTCTATCGTCACCGTGTGGGTATATTTCAGAGTGTCCGGTGCGGTGATCAGCGGTCCGATCGGCGTACTCTGTGCGGTGAGAGTTAGTGGGGCGTGATTCAAGTTGGCTTCGATGCCGAGCACCAGATCCTGCCATTGGGTGTTGTAACCGACGAAGCCGCCGTAGCTTGGCGCACTTTGATTGGCCGTCCTGAGCAGTTGCCACGTGGACGGTGAGAAATCAGCCTCCAGGGTGGATTGCCGCAACGCATAGGCGACCACGGGCCCGGTAGCCTCGCTGAAGTCGGCATTGCCGTTGGTGTAGCCGAGCTGACCGCCGAGATAGAATCCACTCCACCGCGTGAAGGTCGCCGGGCCTACGGTCTTGCCCTCGCGCAGGAACGGGTAGTCGTCGTCTGCCAACGCGGGCGACGCCAGCCCCAACACGAGCAGAGCACAGAACACCCGACGCATCGGCCGCCCTTTCAATCTTTTTGGCGCCCATAGAGCGGCCCGATCATCGGGCATTAACCTTAATGGAGGGTTAGCTCGGCCCCGGCGGCGGCGCGTCAGCCGCGGCTTTGCAGGGGCGGCTGCGGCGGCGGCGCGTATTGCGGTACCGGTGCGTATTGCGGTGCGGGTGCGTATTGCGGCGCCGGGGCGTATTGCTGCGGGGCGTACAGCGGCTGCGGGGCGTACAGCGGCTGCGGCGCTGCAAAGACCGGCTGCGGCGCCATCATCGACATGAGGCCGCCACCGCCGTCGGGCTGGAACAGCCAGCGGAAGCCGATGCGGAAGTCCATCGAGGTCATGTCTTTGAAAGTGTAGAAGGCGGAGGGACAGGCCGCCGTGTTCTGACATTCGACGATGGCGCTTTGCGGCGAGCCCAGATTCAGATAGCGCCAGTTGAAATCGACCTTGAAATTGTTGTTGACGTTGTAGGTGAGGCCGAGCTGGGCGTTCCAGGCGAAACTCAGGTTCGAATTGTTGGTGGCGGCGAAGCCGAAGCCGTTGGTGCCGTTGGAGTTGATGCCGGTGTCCTGGATGCCGCTGATGGTGTTGTAGGCGCTGCCGAGACCGAAGCCGATATAGGGCGTCAGGCACCACCAGGTGCCGACGTCGAAATAGACGTTGGCCATGAAGACCGCCGCCGAGTAGTTCCCCTGGTTGATGTCGAAGCAGACCCCGCCGCCGGCGCAGTTGTTGGTATAGCTGCCGGTCGCCTTGAACATCGCCTTGGTGCGATATTCGCCGGTGACGTCCATGCGCAGCCAATTGTTGAATTCGTAGCCGACGCCGAGGCCGAAGATGGTCGTGTCCTGGATGTCCTGCTGGACGATCGTCCAGCTCGACGGCCACACGAACGCGGAATTGGTCTGCGTGAAATTGAACGACGAAAAAGTCTGTACGCCGACGCCGATGTCGCCGCGCAGATACCAGCCGCCGACCGGCTGTTCGACAAGCATGGGCATCGGAAGCGGAATTTGCGGCGGCGGAGGAAGCGGCATATCGGCCGCGTACGCGGCGGTGCCGATGAAGGCGGTTGCTCCGGCGACGATGAAGGATTTGACGCGGACCATTCGCTTCGTCCCTTTTCGGCGCGGCCACGCTTGCGCAGCCTGCGTCGTTCGACGGAGCAAAATGTCAGCAAAAGCTTAAGCGGGTCTTAACCTTAATTCTTAACCTCGTTCATTAAGGTCTACGCTCGCGCGCACGCGCGTTGCCGCGTTTCAGCGGCGCAGGCGGGGAGCGCGCGTTAAGTTTTCGCTAAGATTTATGGCGGCACGCGCGGAGGTCCGCAAACGGGTATTGCGGTCAGTCCTTGTTCTCGTCGAGCTTGCCGATGTGGTGCTGGGCATAAAGCTCGGCGCCGAGCTTGGCGACCAGGTCGAGTTGGGTTTCGAGGAAGTCGATGTGCTCCTCCTCGTCGTGCATCAGCTGTTCGAACAGGTCGCGCGAGACGTAGTCCTTGACCGCATGGCAATGCGTGGCGGCCTCCTCGTAGAGCGCGCGAGCCAACAACTCGGCACGCAGGTCGCAATCGAGCACCTCTTTGACCGTCTGGCCGATATGCAGTGGGTCGAGCACTTGCATGTTGGGGAAGCCGTCGAGGAAAATGATGCGCTCGACCAGCTTGTCGGCGTGCTCCATCTCTTCGATCGATTCCTTGCGCCATTGCTTGGCCAGCGATTTGTAGCCCCAATTGTCGAGCAGGCGGTAATGCAGCCAATATTGATTGACGGCGGTCAATTCGTGCCGGAGCGCCTTGTTGAGGTAATCGACGACTCCCGGCTCGCCTCTCATGATCGTCTCCTACAATGGAAATGCGGTCGCCACGCGGCGCATTGGCGCTTTGATTATAGCCTTTGCCGAGCACGTGCAAAGCCGGTGCAGCAAGCGGGCCGCCGGCGATGCCTAAGGCGGTGGAAAGCTTACGAAGGAAGCCGTCAGTCCTGGCAGCAGTCGGTGCCGGTGACGCCGAGCGCTTCGTCCATGATGCGGCGGATGGTGCGGGCGCAGCGGCCGCATTGGACGCTGCAGCCGAGGCAGCCATAGACTTCGCCGGCGGTGCGGGGACCGGCTTCGTCGCTCGACAAAGTCGCCCGCACGTCGTGGTCGGTCAGTACGTTGCAGGAGCAGACGATCATCGCGAACGGCCCGGTGCTGCTTTGGTATCAGTTGTAACTATTCCATTTAGTGGCGGCGGGGACTGATTTCAATCAAAAAAGCCTTGTTTGTAGAGATTCTAACTTTTGGCCTGCGGCGGTTCGTTTTCGGCCGCCAATCCAGTGCCGGGAACGTACCGCCGGGCCCTCTAAAATCTCTTTTGCCGCCCAACATTTAATGGCGATGGTCAAGAATGGGTAAGGGTACGCGGCGAAAAACGGCCGATGTCGTTCCGCGCTCGTTCAGGCGGTGGCCGATTCTCCGGAATGCTCGCCACGGCGCCGGCGGCGCCGGGAGCGCGACCGGCAGAGCCGGGCCGGGATGGCGAACAAATCGTCAAGCAAGCCGGCAAAGCGCTGACCGCGCGCCAGCGCGCGGTCAAGCGCCGCCATGGTGCGCGCTTGCCTCGGGTCGTCGTCGTCGATGAAGGTGCCGAGCACTGCGCCGAACAACACGGCGAGCCCCTGCGCGCGGATCATGCCGAGCGGTCCCGAGGCGCCGATGCTGGCGGCGGTCAGCATCCATCGCTGCGAGCGCACGGCAAGCCCGTTGAGCGCCATGGCAAGCGGTGGATCGCGCCTGGCCGAGCGGATCAGCGAGCGGATTGCCGCCCGATGCGGCGCAAGTATTTCGAGGCGGCGCATCAGCACGTCGAACAGCCGCTCGCGCGCCGGCTCGTCCTCCATCTCCGTCAAATCCTCGGTCAGCACGGCGCGGTCGGTGGCTTTGATGTGGGCGACGAGGATGGCAAAGGTCGAGGAAAATTCGCCGCGCAATTGCGCCAGCGATATTTTCGCCCGCGTGGCCACGTCGGCAAGTCCGATCGCCTCGAACCGCTTGTCGGCAAGCAGCGAAAGGAACGCGGCGATGATTTTTTCACGCTGGGTGGTGGGCGCGGCCGACGCGGCCGACGCGGCTCTACGGCGGGCAGACGCGGTGGGAGCGGACTTTGCGGCGGCTTTGCGGGCAGGTCTTCGGGTCGGTCTGCGGGCCATGGCCGAACTCCTCACTGACTAGAAGACAACGCGCGGCGATGACGATAAATGTAAGCTCCTCGCGCAGCGGTTCCAAGCCGGTAATCGTCAGCCGGCGAGCTTGCGCGAGCGCTCCGTTGCCGCGGCAATCGCCTTCTTCAACAGCGGCACGAGACCGTTTTCACCCATCAGCACGTCGAGCGCGGCCGCGGTGGTGCCGCCCGGCGAAATGACGTTCTCGCGCAAGGCTGCGGCACCGAGGTCGGACCGGTGCAGCAATTCGCCGGCGCCGGCTACGGTTTCGCGCGCAAGTTTCTCGGCCAAGGGCCGCGGCAGTCCGGCGGCCGTGCCGGCTTCCGCCAACGCTTCGGCGAGAAGGAAGACGTAGGCCGGTCCGGAGCCCGACACCGCCGTCACCGCGTCGAGCAAAGCCTCGTCTTCGACCCACGCGACCGCGCCGGTGGCGGCGAGCAGACGATCCGCGAGCTGACGCTGTGCCTTGCCGGCGCCAAGCGGCACGGCGACGGTGATGCCGCGCCCGATCGATGCCGGCAGGTTCGGCATGGCGCGGACGAATGCGCCTGCGTTCTTGAGCGTTGCGGACAGAAATCGCAGCGTCCGCCCGGCCATGATCGACACGACGACGGTCGAAGCGCCGATCATTGGCGCCAGCGCGGGCAATACCTCGGCGGCTATCTGCGGCTTGACGGCGATGACGACGGCCGCCGCCTCGCCGAGCGCGCGGCGGTCGGGATTGAGCCGGAGTCCGCGGGCGGTCAGCGCGGACACTTGCGGCGCCGGGTGCGGTTCGATCACCGCGATCCGCGCTGGATCAAGCCCGAGACGCAGCCAGCCCTCGAGCAAGGCGCCGCCCATCTTGCCGGCGCCGACCAAGACCAGGAGGCCGGGCAAGTCGCGCAAATCCGCGGTTGAGCCGCTCATCGTACTCCTCGCGCGTCATTCCGGGACGCGCGGTCACGCCTCGCCGGAGGTCTCGAACAAGGCGGCGTCCATCGCTTCGCGCGCGGTCTTGCCCGCCCAGACCACGAATTGAAACGCCGGAAAATAGCGCTCACAGGCGTCGAGCGCACTGCCGAGCACCGCTTCGCACTGGCGGTCCGAGGCGGTGACGCCGCCGGCGAGCAGCAGCGCGTGGCGGAACATCACCACGCCGTTCTGCATCCAGATGTCGAAATGCCCGATCCACAATTGCTCGTTGACCAGCGCGACGAGCTGCTGCACCTCGGAAAGCCGCGGATCGGGCACGCGCATGTCGAAGGCGCAGGCCAGATGCAGGGCCTCGATCTCGCTCATCCAGGTGAAGGAGACCTGGTAATTGGTCCAGCGCCCTGTAACGACGAGCGCGATCTCGTCCTCGCCCGCCCGTTCGAACGGCCAGCTGTTGCCGGCCGCCATGTGCTCGACCACGTCGAGCGGGTTGTTGCGTTGATCGCGTGCGATCTCGATGAGGGACATGCCGCCTCCACAGACTGTTGAAGTGGAAATGCGCACGCCACTGGACATCGGCCGGGCTGCGATTTGCCGCAGGAACAACTCGCGCCCGCGGATTGACTCAATTCCGCGAATCAGTCCGCACGCACAATATAGACGGCCCGATTCTCCCGCCAAAGCCTCCGCCGGGGCCGGCTAGCACCTTGGCTGCACTCATGAAGTGATTTGCGGCTCGCGCACAATGCGCAAATGACTCCCCGTCCACAGGCGCAGCCTGCGACAAGTTGACTCGGGGGGAGGGGGAGGGCGCGGAAAATCCGCGTCAGTCGAAGAACAGGCTCGAGACCGATTCCTCGGAAGCCGTGCGGCTGATGGCCTCGCCGATCAGCGTGGCGATCGAGAGCACGCGGATGTTGGGGGAGGTCTTGACCTCCTCGGTCGGCTGGATCGAATCGGTGATCACCAGCTCTTTCAGGTTCGATTTGTTGACCCGGGCGACGGCGCCGCCGGACAGCACGCCGTGGCTGATATAGGCGTAGACCGCGTTGGCGCGCTTTTCCAAAAGCGCGTCGGCGGCGTTCAACAGCGTGCCGCCCGAATCCACGATGTCGTCCACTAGGATGCAGATGCGGCCGTCGACCTCGCCGATGACGTTGGCGACCTCGGATTCGCCCGGCCGCTCCCGCCTTTTATCGATGATGGCGAGCGGCACATTGATGCGCTTGGCAAGTCCGCGCGCGCGCACCACGCCGCCGACGTCGGGCGATACCACGATGACCTCGGACAGATCGAAGCGCTGCTTGATGTCGCGCACCATGACCGGCGAGGCGAACAGATTGTCGGTAGGGATATCGAAGAAGCCCTGGATCTGTCCGGCGTGCAGATCGAGCGTCAGCACGCGGTCGGCGCCGGCGCGCGTGATTAGATTGGCGACGAGCTTGGCGGAAATCGGCGTCCGCGGTCCCGGTTTGCGGTCCTGCCGGGCGTAGCCGAAATAGGGGATCACCGCCGTGATGCGGCGCGCCGAGGCGCGGCGCAGCGCGTCGATGATGATGAGCAGCTCCATCAAGTGGTCGTTGGCCGGGTACGAGGTCGACTGCAGGACGAAAACGTCGGCGCCGCGCACGTTCTCCTGGATTTCGACGAAAATCTCCATGTCGGCGAAACGCCGCACCACGGCTTTGGTCAGGGGCGTGCCGATATAGGCGCCGACACCCTCGGCCAGCGCAGGGTTGGAATTGCCGGCAACGAGCTTGATGGCTCCGTTGTTGCTCGCCATTCCGCTCTCCTGCGCCCGCACGATCCCGAAAGTGGATACTGATTTTCGGACAAGATCATGCGGCAAGAACAACGCCCTGATACAAGCCGCCTAGGAGGCTGGCAACATGAATCCGGGCCTTGTCCCCGCGGATAGTGAATGGCGTGTAGCGCCATAGCGAATAGCGAAACGGCTATTTGCTAATTCCTATTCGCTACCCGCTCCCTGCAACACGATGGCGTTGACGTGCCGGCCGTAATCGGCTTCGGCGCGATGGGTCGAGCGGCGGTAGCTGAAGAAGCGGCCGGCATTGGCGTAGGTGCACAGGCCGAGATCCTCGATCCGGCTGATTCCCGCGCGTCTCAGCCGCTCCGCGATATAGCCGGGAAGATCGAACATGGCATGGCCTTCGCGCGCCGCCGGGCGGAAGAAGCGGCCGCTCGCTTTGTCCTTGGCGGCAAAGCGCGCCATCAGATCGGGGCCGACCTCGTAATGGTCTTGCCGGATCATCGGCCCAAGCGCGGCCCGAAGCCGGCCGCGTTCGGCGCCAAGCCGCTCCATCGCCGCGACCGTCGCCTCGGCGACGCCGGTCAGCGCGCCGCGCCAGCCGGCATGCGCGGCGGCGATCACGCGTGCCTCGGCATCGGCCAAGAGGATCGGCCCGCAATCGGCTGAGGTCACGCCAACAGCGAGGCCCGGCGTGCGGGTGACGATGGCGTCGGCGCGCGGACGCGCGTCAGGCTGCCAGGGCTTCTCGGCGACAAGCACGTCGGGCGAGTGGCTCTGGTAGGCGGTCAGCAGGCAATGCGGCGCGACGCCGAGCGCCGCCGCCATGCGCGCGCGATTTTCGGCAATATTGGCCGCGTCGTCGCGCGAGCCAAGCCCGCCGTTGAGGCTCGCATAGAGTCCGGGCGAAACGCCGCCCGCGCGGCTGAAGAAGCCGTGGCGGATGCCGGGGAGCGAAAGGGCGAAAGCCTCGATCATCGTCGCTTCGTCGCGAAACCCGGCAGCGGCCCGAATTTCGGGTCGGCGATGGCCAATACCTTGAACAGTTCGCCCATTTGCTCCGGTCCACTTCCGGTCAGCCGGTATAGCGCGCTGTCGATCTCGGCGGTCCTTTCCGGCGCGCTCGCTTTCAGCGCCGCGGCGCGTTTGTCGATGCCGAGCCGGGTGAGGAAATCGCGCTGCGACACCGGGCCGTGGCTGCGTGCGCCGATGATGTCGGCGCTCAGCGCCAGCGCCGCGAAATCGACATGCGCCGTCAGGTCGGCTTCGCCGGGTGCGAGCAGCGGATCGGCAAAGGTATGTCCGGCGACGGCTTGCAGCGTCTCGCCGAGTCCCGCTCGGGCATGGCCGTAATCGATGATCAAAGCGGCGCCGTCGCTGCGCACGCACCGCGCGATTTCGAACGCGACGGTGTCGGCGCGCCATTCATAGATCGAGCCCTCGGGCGACTGGCGCAAATCGCGCGGCAGGGTGGCGTCGAAATGCGGCAGCGCGTCCGCGGCGGTGCAAAACGCGAGATTGCCGTCGGGCCCGATATCGATCAGGCGCTCGTGCCAGCCGTCGGCTTGCTTGATCGCCTGGTGAATGGGCAAGGCGTCGATGAATTCGTTGGCGACGACAATCAAGGGGCCGGCGGGGACTTCCGCAAGCGACGCGTGCCAAAAAATCGGCACGTCGTGGCTCTCGAACCGCACTTGCTGCAGCTGCCGGAGTTTCGGGCTGATCTCGACCAGGTGCAGGACGATCGCGGCGTAGAAGTCTTTGGCAACTTTGGCCGCGCGCAAGGCGTCGATCATCATCGTGCCGCGCCCGGGTCCGAGCTCGACGACGCGCACATTTTCCGGCGCGCCCATCTCTTGCCAGACGGCGGCTATCCACAGCCCGATAAGCTCGCCGAACATCTGGCTGATCTCCGGCGCGGTGATGAAATCGCCCGCGGCGCCGATGGAGTCCTGGGTGAGGTAATAGCCGTATTGCGGATGGGTAAGGCAGAGCCGCATGTAGTCGGCAATCGGCATCGGCCCGGCGATGCCGATCAGTCGGCGGATTTCGCTTTCCATCGGCGAATATGCCTCAGCCATTTTTCGCGGCCGGTTGGCGCATAAGCACGTAAACGAGCAGACCGGCGCCCGCCACGATGAGGGGGATACAGAGCAGCATCCCCATGGTGAGCCCGCCCCAGAGAAAGCCGAGCTGCGCGTCGGGCTCGCGGAAAAATTCGCAAAAGATGCGGGCGACGCCGTAGCCGATGGCGGCGGCGGCGGAGACGAGACCGGGGCGCTTGAGCGCGCCGAGACGCACCAAGACGCCGAGCACTAGGAGAAGCAGCAGGCCTTCCAGCGCTGCCTCATAAAGCTGGCTCGGATGGCGCGGAACCGGCCCCTCGTTGGGAAACACCATGGCCCAAGGCACGTCGGTCGGCCGGCCCCACAATTCGCCGTTGATGAAGTTGGCCAGGCGGCCGAGGAACAATCCGATCGGCGCCACCGCCGTGGTCACATCGCCGAGCGACAGGATCGACAGGCCGCGGCGTAGTCCGAACAGGATCGTGGCGACGATGCAGCCGAGCACGCCGCCGTGAAACGACATGCCGCCGGTCCATAGCTCGAAAATCGCGACCGGATGCGCGGCAAAATGCGGAAAGTTGTAGAACAGCACATAGCCGAGGCGGCCGCCGAGAATGATCCCGAGCGTGATCCAGATGATGAAATCGTCGAACTCGGCGACGGTGAAGGGCGCGGCGCCGCCCCAAAGATTCCGCGAAGCGATGATGCTGCGCGCATAGAACCACCCGGCGATGATGCCGACGATATAAGCGAGCGCGTACCAGCGCACGGCCAGCGGTCCGATCGAAATCAGCACCGGATTGATGTGCGGAAAGGGCAGGACCGGAAGGATCAGCATCGGTTACCCATGCGGCTCGCGTTTCCTGAAGCTCTCCCGGCGCGATCCAGGTCTCTTTTTAAGTCTCTTGCGACGGCGACGCACCATTGCCATTGTGTATGAGCATGGCAAGCGAAGCTGCGGCGAGCGGCTTCCCCCGTCAGGGAGACGAACATGGTGCAGACCACGAACCGGTTCTTCGACGAGGTTGCCCGGCTGATGAACGACGCAGCCGGCGTTGCGCAAGGCGTGCGGCGCGAATTCGAGACGCTGTTCCGCAGCCAGGCGGAGCGCATACTGCGCGACCTCGCCGTTGTCCAGCGCGAGGAATTCGAGGCGGTCAAGGACATGGCGCGGCTCGCCCGCGAGGAAAACGAAGCGCTCAAGGCCCGCATCGCGGCGCTGGAAACAAAGCTCGCGGCGGCAAATCCCCCGGGCGGAGCTGCCGATTTGTCGTCGCCGGGCGTCAATCCGGGCGGATTCTGACGCCGTAAGCACCCGCTTAAGCCTTCCTTGTTTTTGCCGACCCACGCCGCTATAAGCGCCGGCATCCGCGCGATTATGCGACCTTTAGCACCCCTGGAGGCCGCCGTGGATCATCAAAAGCGCATCGTTAGGCTTAAAGACTTGAAGGATACACCATGGCGACCGTCAATCTGATCAAGGCGGCCGCGCGTTCACGGGCAGGCAAGGGGGCCGCCCGGGCAGAGCGTCGCGCCGGCCGGGTACCCGGAATCATCTATGGCGGCGGCAAGCCGCCGCTGCCGATCTCGCTGGATTACAACGATCTGCGGCTGCGCATTTATGCCGGCCATTTCCTCACCACCATTCATGACGTCGAGGTCGACGGCGTGAAGCACCACGTCATTCCGCGGGACTTCCAGCTCGACGCGGTGCGCGATTTGCCGCTGCATGTCGACTTCATGCGGCTCGGCGAGAACGCCACGATCCGCGTCAACATCCCCGTCCACGTCAAGAACGCCGACCAGTCTCCGGGCGTCAAACGCGGCGGCACGGTGTCGATCGTCACCCACACCGTCGAAGTGCGCTGCCGCGCCGATGCCATTCCCGGCGCCATCGAGGTCGACGTGTCGAGCCTGGAGATCAATCACTCCAAGCATCTAAGCGATATCACGCTGCCGCAGGGCGTGCGCGTCGTCGCGCAAAGGACATTACGCTCGTCACCGTGGTGCCGCCGTCGGGCTACGCCGAAGAAATGAAAGCGCAGGCCGAAGCCGCTGCCGCCGCAGCCGCTGCCGCCGCCGCGGCTGCTGCCGCTGGCGTTCCGGCCGAAGGCGCGGCCCCTGGTGCCGCTCCTGGCGCCGCTCCCGGCGCGG
>JARLIY010000071.1 GCA_031291475.1 Xanthobacteraceae bacterium | reverse complement strand
TGTGCGAGGCGTAGGCGGATTCGATGATCGCATCCTTGGAGAAGTAGCCGGAGAACATCGGGAAGCCGGTCAGCGCCAGCGTGCCGATGCACATCACCGCGAACGTATAGGGAATCTTCCGCCACAGTCCGCCCATGTTGCGGATGTCCTGCTCGTGGTGCATGGCGTAGATCACCGAGCCCGAGCCCAGGAACAACAGCGCCTTGAAGAAGGCATGGGTGAAGAGGTGGTACATGCCCACCGAATAGGCCCCCGCCCCCATCGCCACGAACATGTAGCCGAGCTGCGAGCAGGTCGAATAGGCGACGATGCGCTTGATGTCGTTTTGCACCAGCGCGACGGTGGCCGCGAATATCGCCGTCGTGGCGCCGATGAAGACCACGAATTCCTTGGCGACCGGCGCCAGTTCGAACAGCGGCGACAAACGCGCCACCATGAACACGCCGGCGGTCACCATGGTGGCGGCATGGATCAGCGCCGACACCGGCGTCGGGCCCTCCATGGCGTCGGGGAGCCAGGTGTGCAGCAGAAACTGCGCGGACTTGCCCATCGCACCCATGAACAGCAGCAGGCAAATCAGCGTCAGCGCATCGACGTTGAAGCTCAGATAATGGAAGCTCTTGCCGACCAGGCTCGGCGCCTGGGCAAAGACCGTGTCGAACGCAATCGAGCCGGTGAGCAAGAACACGGCGAAGATGCCGAGCGCGAAACCGAAGTCGCCGACGCGGTTGACGATGAAGGCCTTGATCGCGGCGGCGTTGGCTTCCGGCTTGTGGAACCAGAAGCCGATCAGCAGATAGCTCGCGAGCCCGACGCCTTCCCAGCCGAAGAACAATTGCGCGAGGTTGTCGGACGTCACCAGCATCAGCATGGCGAAGGTGAAAAACGACAAATAGGAGAAGAAGCGCGGCTTGTGCGGGTCGTCGGCCATGTAGCCGATGGAATACAGATGGACGAGGCCGGACACTGTCGTCACCACGACCAGCATCACTACGGTCAGCGGATCGATGCGCAGCGCCCAATCGACTTTCAGGTCGCCCGAGGTGATGAAATTGAAGAGCGTCACGTGCGCGTCGTGTCCCTGCAAGCCGACTTCGACGAAGGCAAAGCAGGACAACACCCAGGAGATGGCAAGCAGCGTCGTGGTGATCAGCTCCGCCGCCTGTGAGCCCGCGGTCGGTTCGGCGGTCTCATCCTTCTCCAGGCCCGGATGATCGATTTCCGCATGCACGGCTTCCGGCGCCGGCGCGCCGTGGATGTGCTCGGGCGCAAGCGGCGCGGCGTGATCGTCGTGCGGCGGCGGCGGATCTTCGCCCGGATGCCGGTTGCGCGCGCCGATGAGCGCGATTGCGCCGGCGATGACGGCGCCAAGGAGCGGCAGGAAGACGATGGCTTCGTACATATTTGAGTGCTCTCAACCCTTCATCAAACTCACGTCATCGACTGCGATCGAGCCGCGGTTGCGGAAGTAGGCGACAAGGATGGCGAGCCCGATCGCGGCTTCCGCCGCCGCGACCGTCAGCACGATCAGCGCATAGACCTGGCCGACGATGTCGCCGAGGAAGGCGGAGAAGGCGACCAGGTTGATGTTGACGGCAAGTAGGATCAGTTCGATCGACATCAGAATGACGATCACGTTCTTTCGGTTGAGAAATATGCCGAAGATCCCGAGCGTGAACAGGATCGCGGCAACCGAAAGGTAATGACCGAGCCCGATGGTCATGGCAGCCCCTGCCCCGACTTCACCTTGACGACATCGATGGCGCTTGCGCGCCGGCGCGCCACCTGCCGGGAAATAATTTGCCGCCTGGCGTCCGGCTTATGCTGCAAGGTCAGCACGATGGCGCCGATCATGGCGATCAGCAGGATCACGCCGGCGGCCTCGAAGAAATAGACGTAGCGGGTATAGAGAACGAGGCCGAGCGCCAGCGTGTTGCTCATTCCGGCCGTGGTCGGTATCGGCGCGGTGATCGCCTTGGGCGCGCCGGGCTGGATCACCCAGGCCCCGACGATAAACAACAGCTCGGCGAGCAGGACCGCCCCGACCACGCCGCCGATCGGTAGGTAATTGAGAAAACCCTGGCGCAGCTCGGCGAAATCCACGTCGAGCATCATCACCACGAACAGGAACAATACGGCGACGGCGCCGACATAGACGACGATGAGGATCATGGCGAGAAATTCGGCGCCGAGCAGCACGAACAGGCCCGCCGCATTGACGAAGGCGAGGATGAGAAACAGCACCGAATGCACCGGGTTCCTGGCGGTGACCACCATGATCGCCGAGGCGATGCAGACGCCGGCAAAGAGATAGAAGAAAATGGCGGTGATGATCATGGGCGGCGCTGCTCAGCGATACGGCGCGTCGAGTTCGATGGCTTTAGCGAGCTCGCGCTCCCAACGGTCGCCGTTCGCCAGCAGGCGCTCCTTGTCGTAGTAAAGTTCTTCGCGCGTCTCGGTCGCGTATTCGAAATTCGGCCCCTCGACGATGGCGTCGACCGGGCAAGCCTCCTGGCACAGCCCGCAATAGATGCATTTGACCATGTCGATGTCGTAGCGGGTGGTGCGGCGCGTGCCGTCGTTGCGCCGCGGACCCGCCTCGATGGTGATCGCCTGCGCCGGACAGATCGCCTCGCACAGCTTGCAGGCAATGCAGCGCTCCTCGCCGTTCGGATAGCGCCGCAGCGCATGCTCGCCGCGGAAGCGCGGCGACAGCACACCCTTCTCGAACGGATAATTGAGCGTCACCTTCGGCTTGAAGAAGTAGCGCATCGACAGGAAGAACGCCTGCACGAACTCCTGGAGGAAAATCGAACGCGCGGCCTGGTCGAGTCTCATGTCAGCCTCTGACGACTTCGAGTACGCTGGCGACGATCGCAACCATGGCGAGTGAGATCGGCAGAAAAACCTTCCAGCCGAGCCGCATCAGCTGATCGTAGCGATAGCGCGGCACGAATGCTTTCACCATGGCGAACATGAAGAACAGGAAGCTCGCCTTGAGCACGAACCAGACGAGGCCGGGAATCCAGGTGAAGGGCACGACCGGGAAAGGCGGCAACCAGCCGCCGAGGAACAGGATCGTGCCCATGGCGCACATCGTGGCGATGGCGACGTATTCGCCGAGCATGAACATCATGTACGGCGTCGAGCCGTATTCGACCATGTAGCCGGCGACCAGTTCCGATTCCGCCTCGACCAGGTCGAACGGCGGCCGGTTGGTTTCGGCAAGCGCCGAGACGAAGAAGATCACGAACATCGGCAACAGCGGCAGCCAGTACCAGCCGACCAGTCCCCATGAGGTGTCCTGCGCCTGGACAATGGCGGTGAGGTTGAGCGAGCCGACGCAGAGCAGCACGGTGATGATGACGAAGCCGATCGAGACCTCGTAGGACACCATCTGCGCCGCCGAGCGCATCGCCGCGAGGAACGGATATTTCGAATTTGATGCCCAGCCGGCCATGATGACGCCGTACACGCCGAGCGAGGAGATGGCGAAAATATAAAGCACCCCGACATTGATGTTGGCGATGACCATGCCGGCGCTGACCGGGATCACCGCCCAGGCGGCGAGGGCAAGCGTGCAGGCGACGAGCGGCGCCAGCAAAAACACGCCCTTGTTGGCGCCGGCGGGAATGACCGGCTCCTTGAGCACGAATTTCAAGAGATCGGCGAAGGATTGCAGCAATCCCCACGGACCGACGACGTTGGGGCCGCGCCTGATCTGGACGGCGGCCCAGATTTTGCGGTCGGCGTATAGCACGTAGGCGACGACGATCAGCAAGACCACGAGCAACAGCAGGCTCTCCGCCACCATGATCACCAACGGCCAGATATAGTCCCACCAGAACGCGGCCATCGTTTCCGTCCCCGTCCCTATTCCGCGGCCGTCATGGCCGAGCGCCCGATCGCCAAGGCCGAGCACTCTGCCATCACCGCCGAGCAGCGCGCGATCGGATTGGTGAAGTAGAAATCCGCAATGCTGGAGCG
Source organism: Xanthobacteraceae bacterium (assembly GCA_031291475.1). GTDB lineage: Bacteria > Pseudomonadota > Alphaproteobacteria > Rhizobiales > Xanthobacteraceae > BOG-931. Next base: position 8,939 of record JARLIY010000071.1, on the reverse strand, counting down.
GAACGGTGCTTTGTCCGCCGCGCCGCCGCGTGCGGCAAGCTTCTGCACGTCGGCGGCGTCGCCCGCCGCAATCATCCCGATGCGCATCAAATGCGGATAGGCCTGATAGAGCGCCTGACGCAACGCGGCGAGTGAATCGTAGGGCAGCTTTTTGCCCAACACATCCGACAGCGCCCGCAGGATCGCCCAATCCTCTCGCGCATCGCCTGGCGGGAAGGATGCGCGGGTGGCCATCTGCACGCGGCCTTCGGTATTCACGTAGGTCGCCGACTTTTCCGGATAGGCGGCTCCGGGCAGCACCACGTCGGCGCGGGCTGCGCCGCGGTCGCCGTGCGTGCCGATGTAAATGACGAAGGCGCCGGGCGCGATGTCGATCTCGTCGACGCCGAGCAGGAAGACGATGTCGAGCGTTCCGGACGCCGCCATCTGCCGCGCGGTCAGACCCCCCTCGCCCGGCACGAAGCCGAGATCGAGCGCGCCGACGCGTGAAGCCGCATGGTGCAGCACGCTGTAGCCGTTCCAGCCGTCCTTGACGGCGCCAAGCTCGGTCGCCGCCTTCGCCGCAAGTGAGGCGATCGCCGCGCCGTCAGGACGGGCGAGTGCGTCGGCGCCGAGAATGATCAGCGGCCGCTCGGCCTTGCGCATCACTTCGCCGAAGCTGTGGCGGCCGATGTCGGCGAGCGTCTCTGCGCCGGCGCCGAGATAATCGTAAGCGTAGGTCAGCGGCGCCTTGGTGCCGATGAGCCCAATGGGAAAATTCTTCGCCGTCCGCCAGCGCTTGCGGATGCGCGCATTGAGCACGGCCGCTTCCCGCCGCGGATTGGTGCCGATGAGAAGCAGCGCGTCGGCGGTATCGATGCCGGCGATGGTGGAATTGAACAAGTAGGCGGCGCGGCCCCATTTCGGGTCGATGGCCGAGCCGTCCTGCCGGCAATCGAGATTGGCGACGCCAAGCCGCGTCATCAGATCCTTAAGCGCGAACGTCTCCTCGATTGCGGCGAGATCGCCGGCGAGCGCGCCGATCCGCTTGGGATTGGCGCGCGCAAACTTGTTGGCGATGGCGCGGAAGGCTTCGGTCCAGGTTGCTTCGCGCAACCGGCCGGCCTCGCGCACATAGGGCTGGTCGAGCCGCTGCGTGCGCAGGCCGTCGACCACGTGCCGGGTCTTGTCGGAAATCCATTCCTCGTTCACGTCGTCGTTCACGCGGGGCAGGATGCGCATCGCTTCGCGGCCGCGGGTGTCGATGCGGATCGCGGAGCCCAATGCATCCATGACGTCGATCGACTCGGTCTTATTGAGCTCCCAAGAGCGCGCCGCGAACTCGTAAGGTTTCGAGGTCAGCGCGCCGACCGGACAGAGATCGACGACGTTGCCCTGCAATTCGGACACCATCGCCTCTTCCAGATAGGTGGTGATCTCCATGTCCTCGCCGCGGCCGATGGCCCCAAGCTCGGGCACGCCGGCGACCTCGGTGGCGAAGCGGACGCAGCGCGTGCACTGAATGCAGCGGTTCATCGCCGTCTTCACCAGCGCGCCGAGATATTTGTCTTCGACCGCGCGCTTGTTCTCGCGGAAACGGCTCTGATCGATGCCGTAGGCCATAGCCTGATCTTGCAGATCGCATTCGCCGCCCTGGTCGCAGATCGGGCAATCGAGCGGATGATTGATGAGCAGAAACTCCATCACGCCTTCGCGCGCCTTGCGCACCATCGGCGAGCGGGTTTTGACTTCGGGCGGCTCGCCCTTCGGCCCGGGACGACAGTCGCGCACGCCCCAGGCGCAACTCGCCACCGGCTTCGGCGAACCCGCAAGCTCGACCAGGCACATGCGGCAATTGCCGGCGATCGACAGCCGCTCCTGAAAGCAGAAGCGCGGAATTTCCGCGCCCGCGGCCTCGCAGGCCTGGAGCAACGTGTACTCCGGCGGGACGTCGATCTCTTTGCCATCGACGACGAGTTTGGTCATGCGGCTTGTCCGTCCGGTGCGCCGCAGCGCGCCGTCTTCCACAATTGCGCAGCGGGAACGCTCTCCCAGCCGAAGGCATGGTCCGATGGACCGTGGGCGGCGAGATGTTCGAGCCGCTCCTTCGCCTCGGCAACCGTAGGCTGATGGCCGGCCGGCACCCACCACATGACAAAGTGCGGGCCTTCGATTTTGTCGAACCACTCCGGACGGCGACCGTAGAAGCGCTTGTGGATGGTCTGCCATACGAAACGCTCGAGCGTTTCCACGCTTTCCCATACCGACATATTGACGGCCATATTCGGATCGTCGAATGGGCGAATGTTGGTCGCATTCCCGCTGTCGTCCTTGAGCCGCCAGACGAAGCCCTTGCTGCGTTCCGCCAGCCCATTCACCAGATCAAGATTGTTCATGAAGTCGGCCACGCGCGGATCGTCAGTCGGATAGCGCAGCCGGCCGATGTTGAGCTGCGCCAGATGTCGGATTTCGCTCATGATGCTCACTCCGCCGCCTCGGGCACCGGCGGATCGAGCACGCCCTCGATGTCCGGATTGGCCGTGTATTCGTCGATCCTTCGTTCGATCTCCGGCCGGAAATGCCGCAGCAGCCCCTGCACCGGCCAGGCGGCGCCGTCGCCGAAGGCGCAGATAGTGTGACCTTCAATCTGGGTGGTGACCTGCATCAGCATGTTGATCTCGCGCTTTTGCGCGCGGCCTTCGGCCATGCGCGTCAGTACGCGCCACATCCAGCCCATGCCCTCGCGGCACGGCGTGCATTGGCCGCAGCTTTCATGCTTGTAGAAATAAGAGATGCGCGCCATCGCCCGCACGATGTCGGCGGATTTGTCCATGACGATCACGGCGGCGGTGCCGAGTGCCGATTTTTTGTCGCGGCAACCGTCGAAATCCATGAGCAGCGTGTCGGCCTGGTCGGGACCCGCCGGCACGAGCGGCATCGACGAGCCGCCGGGGATCACGGCAAGCAGATTGCTCCAGCCGCCGCGCACGCCGCCGGCATGCGCTTCGATCAGCTCGCGCAGCGGAATGCCCATCTGCTCCTCGACGGTGCACGGCTTCTCGACGTGGCCGGAGATGCAATAGAGCTTGGTGCCGGTGTTGTTCGCCCGGCCCATGCCGGCGAACCAGGCCGGGCCGCGGCGCATGATGTCGGGCACTTGCGCGATGGTCTCGACGTTATTGACGGTGGTGGGGCAGCCATAGAGCCCCATATTTGCCGGGAACGGCGGCTTGAGGCGGGGCATGCCCTTTTTGCCTTCGAGACTTTCGAGCAGCGCGGTCTCCTCGCCGCAGATATAGGCGCCGGCGCCGTGGTGAACGATGATATCGAAGTCGTAGCCGTGGACGTTGTTCTTGCCGATGAGCTTTGCTTCGTAAGCCTGCGCGACCGCGGCTCCGAGACGCTCGCGTTCGCGGATGAATTCGCCGCGGATATAGATGTAACAAGTGTGCACGCCCATGCCGGCGCCGGCGATCAGGCATCCCTCGATCAAGAGATGCGGATCGTGCCGCATGATCTCGCGGTCCTTGCACGTGCCGGGCTCGGACTCGTCAGCATTGACGACGAGGTAGCTTGGCCGGCCGTCGGACTGCTTGGGCATGAACGACCATTTCAGCCCGGTGGGAAAGCCGGCGCCGCCGCGGCCGCGCTGGCCCGACGCTTTCATTTCGTTGACGATCGCCTCGCGGCCTTTCCCTAAAATCGCCTTGGTGCCATCCCAAGCGCCACGGGCGCGCGCGCCATCGAGGCCCCAATCGTGCCGGCCGTAGAGATTGCGAAAGATGCGGTCCTTATCGGCCAGCATTTTGCTTTATCCGCGCCTCGGATCGGTGGCATCGGCGATAGGCGGCTTTGGCACCGCCGCCTCGTGCACGTTGGCGGCTTCACCCGGCTTCTTCGCATCGCTGTCGCCGAGCGCCACGCCGGGCTGTCCATGCTTGCCGTTTCCGGCATAAAGCGATGGATCGGTCAAAGTCATCTCGCCGCCGATCGGCGCCGACAAGTGACGATCGATCTGCGGACCGGGCTTCGGCGACTTTCCCGCCGCCAGTTCGTTGAGGATACGGGCCAGCGTTTCCGGCGTCAGGTCCTCGTAATAATCGGCATTGATTTGCACCATCGGCGCGTTGACGCAGGCGCCCAGACACTCGACCTCGGTCCAGGAGAACGTGCCATCGGCGCTGACCTCGTTCTCGTGGCCGATCATGCGATGCAAGACCGTCTTGAGCCCGTCGGCGCCGCGCAACATGCATGGCGTCGTGCCACAGAATTGCACATGGAAGCGGCCGACGGGGCTGAGATTGAACATCGTGTAGAAGGTCGCCACTTCGAGCACGCGGATTTTCGCCATGCCGAGGAGCTCGGCCACCGCCTCGATTGCCTTCTGCGGCAGCCAGCCGCCGGATTGCTCCTGCGCGCGCCACAGGATCGGGATCACAGCGGATTGCTGACGGCCGGGCGGATACTTGGCGATCTGCGCCTTCACCCATTCCAGATTCTGCGGCGTGAAGGCAAAGCTCGGCGGCTGCTTTTCGGCGAGGCGGCGCACGCTCATCGGTCGACCTCGCCGAATACGATGTCGATGCTTCCCAAGATCGCCGATACGTCGGCGAGCATGTGGCCGCGGGAGAGGAAATCCATCGCCTGCAGATGCGCGAAGCTCGGGGCGCGGATTTTGCACTTGTACGGCTTGTTGCTGCCGTCGGCGATCAGATAGACGCCGAACTCGCCCTTGGGAGCCTCGACAGCGGCGTAAACCTCGCCGGCCGGAACGTGAAAGCCCTCGGTGTACAGCTTGAAGTGATGGATCAGCGATTCCATCGAGCGCTTCATCACCGCGCGGCGCGGCGGCGTGATCTTGTTGTCGTTGACCACGACCGGACCCTGCGCGTCGGGGGCGTGCAATTTTTCCACGCACTGTTTCATGATGCGTACCGACTGGCGCATTTCCTCCATGCGCACGCAATAGCGGTCGTAGCAGTCGCCGTTCTTGCCCACGGGAATGTCGAAATCGAATTCTGGATAACATTCGTAGGGCTGCGCCTTGCGCAAATCCCAAACCGCTCCCGAACCGCGCACCATGACGCCAGAGAAACCCCAGGCCCAGGCGTCCTCAAGCTTGACGACGCCGATATCGACGTTGCGTTGCTTGAAGATGCGGTTTTCGGTGAGCAACTCCTCGAGATCGTCGCACACCTTGAGGAACGGATCGCAAAACGCGGCGATATCGTCGATCAGCTTCGGCGGCAGATCCTGATGCACGCCGCCGACGCGGAAATAGGCCGCATGCATGCGCGAGCCGGAGGCGCGCTCGTAGAAGCCCATGAGCTTCTCGCGTTCCTCAAAACCCCAGAGCGGCGGGGTGAGCGCGCCCACGTCCATCGCCTGCGTCGTGACGTTGAGGAGATGCGAGAGGAGCCGTCCGATCTCGCAATAGAGGACGCGGATCAGCTGCCCGCGCCGGGGAATTTCCAGATCGAGCAGCTTCTCGGCGGCGAGGCAGAAGGCGTGCTCCTGGTTGATCGGGGCGACGTAATCGAGCCGGTCGAAATACGGAATCGCCTGCAGATAGGTCTTGTGCTCGATCAGTTTTTCGGTGCCGCGATGGAGGAGCCCGATATGCGGGTCGACGCGCTCGACCACTTCGCCGTCGAGCTCCAGCACCATGCGCAACACGCCATGGGCCGCCGGGTGTTGCGGACCGAAGTTGATGGTGAAGTTACGCTCTTTGATTTCAGCCATCACGCAACCTGGGCAACCTTTGCCGCCTTCGCCGCGACACGCGCGTTGAATTTGTCCCACATCACCACGAAGCGCTCGTGGCGGCCTTCGCCGATGAGATCGATGCCGTCATGCGCCCTCACATTGAAAGCCACACGCTGGCCGGTCACTGCCACGCATTCCGCCTCGGCCGTCACCGTCATGCCGGGCGGCGTCGCCGCCAAGTGGCTCACATCGACATGCACACCGAGACTGCCCTCGCCGGGATCGAGATGCGGCGCCAAAAGTTCGGTGCATACCCACTCCATCAGCACAATCATGAAGCCGGTGGCGAATACCTTCGGCATCGCCGCGATCTGCGGCGACTCCGGATAGGTGTAGGGAACGGTCTTGCTCTCCGGCACCGTGTAGGCGAGGCGATGGGTGAGCCCGGGCTTGAGCGTCGGCTTCATCTTCACGAACCCTCTTAAGACCCTTGCCCGCCGCCGCCGATTTTGCCCGCCTTTTCGTCTCCCGGCAGCACGTAGTCGGTCCCCTCCCAGGGCGAGAGGAAATCGAAGTTGCGGAATTCCTGTGCCAGCCGCACCGGCGCGTAGACGACGCGTTTGAGCTCGTCGTCGTAGCGCACCTCGACGAAGCCGGTTAGCGGAAAATCCTTGCGCAAAGGATGACCGTCGAAGCCGTAATCGGTGAGCAGCCGCCGCATGTCGGGATGGCCGGTGAACACCACGCCGTAGAGGTCATAGGCTTCGCGCTCGAACCAATCGGCGCCGCGAAAGACATCGATGATCGAAGCGACCGGGGTCGTCTCGCCGGTCTCGATTTTGACGCGCACGCGCACATTGTGCTTGGGCGAAAGCAGGTGATAGACGACGTCGAAACGCGGATCCCGGCCGGGCCAATCGACCGCGGTCACGTCAACGATATTCCAGAACAGACAGCGCGGATCGTCGCGCAGAAAACGCATTACCGAAATGATGTCGCGCGCCTCGACACGCAGCGTCAATTCGTGATGCGCGATTGCGTAGCCCTTGATCGAAGGCGGAAGCGCTCCCGCGACGGCGCGGCCGAGAGTGTCGAGGGTCTCATCCATCTTCAGCGTTCGATCGTGGAGGTGCGGCGGATTTTCTTTTGCAGCAGAAGCACTCCGTAAAGGAGCGCCTCGGCGGTCGGCGGGCAACCCGGCACATAAATGTCCACCGGCACGATGCGGTCGCAGCCGCGCACCACCGAATAGGAATAATGATAATAGCCGCCGCCGTTGGCGCACGATCCCATGGAGATCACGTAGCGCGGCTCCGGCATCTGGTCGTAGACCTTGCGCAGCGCCGGCGCCATCTTGTTGGTCAGCGTGCCGGCTACGATCATCACATCGGATTGGCGCGGCGAAGCGCGCGGGGCGAAACCGAAACGCTCGGCGTCGTAGCGCGGCATCGACATCTGCATCATCTCGACCGCGCAACAGGCGAGCCCGAACGTCATCCACATCAGCGAGCCGGCGCGCGCCCAGGCGATGAGATCGTCCGCCGCCGCGACAAGGAATCCCTTGTCGGCAAGCTCGCCGTTGAGACCGGTGAAAAACGGATCGTTGGTGCCCGCAGCTGCCGCGGCAGGACCCGCGGCCGATGGCCGGCGCGGCGTGAGGATTCCGGATGCGCTCAACTCCATTCGAGCGCTCCCTTCTTCCACTCATAAATAAAGCCGATCGTCAGCACGGCAAGAAACAGCATCATCGACCAGAATCCGAACAGGCCGAGCTTGCCGAAGGCCACCGCCCACGGGAACAGGAAACTGACTTCGAGATCGAAGATGATGAAAAGGATGGCGACGAGGTAGAAACGCACGTCGAACTTCATGCGCGCGTCGTCGAAGGCGTTGAAGCCGCATTCATAGGCTGAAAGTTTTTCCGGATCCGGCTGCTTGTAGGCGAGGAGGAAAGCGGAAAGGAGCAGCGCCAGGCCGATCACCGCCGCGACCGCGATAAAGACCACCAGCGGCAGATAGGCGAGCAGTAGTTGCTGGAGCGATTGAGTCATCGGCAGCTCCTCCGGTTGGCCGTTGACCCGGCCTTCGTCCCTACCTCAGGAACATGCCCCCCGTACGACGGTTCCGCGCAAGCAAGGACCGCGCCGATTTGCCCTAAATCTCTGCGGATTCGCGCTAGAAACTGCACTTGCAGCGACCCTTAGCGCAGTGCACAAAAAGGCGCAAGGCGCGGTCTCCCCTTCGCCTTTGTCGAGGCCGCCGGGATCGGTCCAAAGCGCTGCAATCGGTGCCATTTCGACGCTCGAAACGATACCGGCTTTTGGGGCTAAATGCTTGAAATGATGGCGGGAGCGACGGGACTCGAACCCGCGACCTTCGGCGTGACAGGCCGACGCTCTAACCAGCTGAGCTACGCCCCCGCGGGCGCGTGCGCAGTTAAGGCCCGCAACCTCGCAAGTCAAGGATTCCGGCCCCAAATCGGACTTTCCGACCGCGCCTTGGACGCGCCACAGAGCCGGTCCAGATAGCGCGGGATACGCGAAAACATCGGTGGAATCGGCAAAACAAGCGTGGTCAGCCGAAGCCGAATCGTCTAACCCGTTCGCTGTGACGGGCACTTTTCGCCCGCCATCGCTTCATCGAGGAGGGTCAAATGGCAACCAAACCAGCCACAACTGTTACATTGAAGCACCTCGCCGCAAGCCTTGCGGAGGACAACGCACTGACGAAAAAGCAGTCGGAAGCCATCCTGACCGGGTTGGTCAGCAACATCGTCAAGCACCTGAAAAAGGGTGAGCGCATCCGCATCGGCGGACTTGGCATCCTGGTCGTGCGCAAACGCGCTGCGCGCATGGGCCGTAATCCGGCCACCGGCGAAGCCATCCAGATCAAGGCGAGCAAGAAGGTCGCCTTCCGCGCTTCGAAGGAATTGAAGGAAGCGATCTGATACCGGATAGACGGAAAACGGATGACAGATGACGGAAGGCTATGACCTTCCGTCGTCCGTTGTCTGTCGTCCGTTGTCCGATTTGGCGCGCCGAGCCGTAGCAAGCGGGCGATGCCCGCCTTCGCCCCAAGATGGGCTTCGGCGGGCAACCTTCGCTTGCGAAGGTTGGTGGGCGGTGACGGACTCGAACCGCCGACATCCTGCGTGTAAAGCAGACGCTCTACCAGCTGAGCTAACCGCCCTGCGGCGATGATGTATCTCTGCGGGACCGCCGCGCGCAAGGGCGTCCCGCGCACGCCATCGCCAC
>JARLIY010000070.1 GCA_031291475.1 Xanthobacteraceae bacterium | reverse complement strand
TAAGCTCGCGGCCGTATTTCATGGCGATGCGGTCGAGCATCTTGGTGGTGTTGAAGGCGCGGGTGACGGCGCCGGGCCAGCCTTTGTACTTCAAAACCCAGCTAAGGAGTACGGAGTAGATTTTGTGGGGATCGACGAAGTTGCCGTGCTCGTCGGTGGCGCCGATGCGGTCGGCGTCGCCGTCGGTGCAGAGGCCGGCGTGGCAGTGGTTGGCTGCGACTGCTTCGCCGAGGGCGCGGATGTTGGGCTCGATGGGCTCGGGATTGATGCCGGGAAAAAGCGGGTCAGGGTTGGAGCGAATCTGCACGTGGGCCACACCGATGCGGGCAAAGATGTCGGCGAGGATGGTGGCTCCCGCGCCGTACATGGAGTCGATGCAGAACTTCATGCCGGATTTTGCGATAAGGTCGAGGTCGGCGAAGTCCTCAATGGATTTGAGATAGGTGGGCAGGAAGTCGACTTCCGAAATGGGCGCGGGCTGAGAGGCGCGCGGGGCAGGTTCGCCGAGATACGACTCGATCGCCGCGATCATGGCGGGCTGGCCCGAGCCGCCGTACCAGCCCTTGTACTTGACGCCGTTCCACTGCGCGGGGTTGTGCGAAGAGGTGATCATAATGCCGCCGGCTGCGCCGCGCTCGCGCACACCGAAGCTCAGGGCCGGCGTGGGCGTGATGGCGTTGGCCAACATGACGGGAATGCCGCTGGCCGAGACGACCTCGGCGCAGGCCTGCGCAAAAGCTTTCGATCCGAAGCGCGTGTCGTAGGCGATGCAGAGGCCTTTTGCGGGATCCTCCTGGGCCGATCCTTTCCGAGAGTGAATATAGGCGGCGATGGCTTCGGCGGTGGTGCGGACGTTCGCGAAGGTGAAGTCGCCGGCGATGACACCGCGCCAACCGTCAGTGCCGAATTTGATGACGGGATGAGGCATGGATCTTTTGCGTTCTCCTTGGGAAACAAAGGTAAAAGATAGCAGGTGGCGCGGGGAGGCTGCACGCACGGACGGGCATCTTGCAGAGCCAGCCGCACATCGGCTTTGCGGACAAGCGCATTTGAAAGGGCTGATTTTTCATTTTTTGGCGAGTTCGCGCCGCTTCGCGGCGTGGCAAGTTGGCGAGTTGGCGAAGGGCTCTGTTCTTAGCAAGCCACGCTCACAAAGACGGAGACCATATAGCCTACGCGCGTGGGAAGGACATGCAGTTGGCGAACTCGTCCTGAAAGGCGAGGTCGGCGGCGAGGCTCACGTGCTCGATGGGAGGGAGTGGGGGTTCTTCGGCGGTGAGGAGAAGCATTTTTGCGCCGCGGAGGGCGGTGTTGCCGGCGGCGTGAATGAACGGGCGAGGCGCCTCGATCAGGCCGATTTCGATGGCGCTTTCGATCTGCACATAGTTGCCGAAGGCGCCGGCGAGGTGAATGCTTTGGAGATCGCGGACGCGCGCGGCCAGGCGCTTGAGCAGCAGACGAAAGCCCGCGGCGATGGCGGCCTTGGCTAATTGCAGCTCACGAATGTCGGCCTGGTAAAGGACGACCGGGGGCATGACGGGAAAGAGCTTTGTGCCGTTGGCGACGCGGCCGTTGGAAAGAATCGCGCCACTGCGGAGGCCGGCGGCGACAGCATCGACAACGCCGCTGCCGCAGATGCCACGTGGCGACGCATCGCCGATGACTGTGGCGCGCAGCGTGCCGTGGTCGAGCGAGACGTAGGCGATGGCGCCCGTGACCGCGCGCATGCCCATGCGGATGGCACCGGCCTCGAAGGCGGGGCCCGCGGCGGTGGAGGCGCAGGCGACGCCGAGGCGATTCCCGATGGCGATCTCGCCGTTGGTGCCGAGGTCGATGAGTGCGGAGAGGCCGGCGCCATTGGCGATGCCGGTGGCAATGATTCCGGCGAGGATGTCAGAGCCGACAAAGCCGCCAATGCAACGAGCGAAACGGATGGTACAATCGGCGGGCAGATCCCAGGCGAGATCGCGCGGCGTGAATTGCTGCTCGCCAAGATGCGGCGATTGGAAGGGTACGTGCGCGAGCGGCTCGACGTCGAGGCCGGAGAACAGGTGGTGCATCACGGTGTTGCCGACGAGGATGACTTCGGCGACCTGCGCCTGTCGGCCGGCTGCAAGGCGTGCGACGAGTTTGCCCAGCGCGGCGCGGACGCATGTGGTCAGATCGTTGCCGTCGAGCGCGGCGCGAATGCGGCTCATGACGTCAGAGCCAAAAGCGGCCTGGGGATTGAGTAGGGTTTCGACGCCGAGGACGTTGCCGGAAGCAAGATCGACGATCTGTGCGGCGATGGTGGTGGTGCCGAGGTCGATCGCGATGCCGAGGCCGGTCTTTTTGGCGGTGAGCGTTCCC
>JARLIY010000006.1 GCA_031291475.1 Xanthobacteraceae bacterium | reverse complement strand
TTATGGGGCTACCACGTATATAAAAACTTTTTCCATCCAGGACGATTTTCCTATGTGGGGGCCGCCGGGGCCGCCGAACGCGCATACGCCGACGCCGCTGCCTGCCCGGCCGCCGCAGCAGCGGCACCCGCCGCGGTCGCCGGTATGCCGCCGCCGATCTCGCGAATCGTCAGTCCGTTCAGTTCGATGCCCGCTGCCGCAAGCCGCTGCCGAAAGTTCTCACCTTGCGCCGCCAGCCGCGCCGCACCGGCCGGACTCGCCTGCACGCGCGCAACCAGCCGCATGCCGGTCAGCGTCAAATCTGCATCCACAGTGCCGAGCGTGGGCAGCGACAGCGTCAGCCGCGTACGCCACGGCTGACCGTCCTCGCTCGCCGTGCCGCCGCCGCTGCGGTCCCATTCGTCGCCTTCCTGCTCGATGGTCCAGTCGAGCTTGGCGCCCGGCCACGCTTCGCCGGTCCAGCGAAACTGCCCGGTGGCGAGCAGATCGAGTTGCTGACGCACCAAAGGAACGGTCGCCGGATGAACCGCGGCTGCCATCGATTGCGAGCTTTGTGACGACCCGTCGTCGGCCAGTTGCGCCGCGGCGCTGTGCACGCTCGAGTGCGCCGGCTGGCCATTCAGATCAGACAGCGAACTCGCCAGCACCTCGCCGGCCACGAAGCGCGCGGCCTGCGCGGTCTGGATCGACGGCATCGCGCGGGCTGCCGCATTGCCGTCCGGCGCGCCGTTGGGCGCGGCGCCCATACCCTGGCGGGTGGTCGCATTCGGGGAAGAGGCCTGATCGGCGTCGCTTGCCCAGTCGAGCGGCAATTGCGCGGCGGCCGCCACCAGCTTGTTTTGCGCTTCGGTGGCGAGGGCTGCGGGCGGCCGCTGCCCGGCCAGCCATTGCGCGAGATGGGATTCGTAGAACAGGCCGCTATCGCCCACTGTCTGTTCGAGTGCGGCCGCAAGCGCCGCGACCGGCACCTGAGCCGCCGCCACATTGGAGGCACCGGCGGCACCGGCAGTAGCGGCGGTATTCGGATTGGCAGATGAAGCGGCAGGCGTGGCCGGCGTGTCGAACAGCGAAAAGCCGCCGGCTTCGACATCGAGCGCCGGCGCGGCCGGCCAGATCGGCAACTGGCCGAGCACGGCCGGGGTCGCCTCGCCGCCGGAGTTCACGATCGCATTGAGCGTCAGCGCGACGGCCGAAAGCGCGGTTTGCGCGGAAGCCGGCGCCGGCGTGGGGGGCGCAACGGGGGTGGTATTAAGAATCTCGGTATCGACACCCGCCGCGCCGGTCTGCGAGGCGGTCGCACTACCCGGCGCGAGATTGAGCAGACTGTCGACCCGGTTCGCGAGCAGCGAAGTGACGACCGCGTCGATTCCGTTCATACCGATTCCTTGGTCACATTGGCAGCAACGCTGCTCAAATCCAGTCAGGCGGACTCAAGCAACGCCTTGCTCGCGGGCAGGCTCAGCGCGCCCCGTACAGTTCCTTGAGCACGCGAGTCGGCCGTCCGGCGAACAGCGCCGACAGATTGGCCATACGCGGATTCGCCAGATCGCGGATCGCAGCGTCGTCGGCCAGGATCTGACGGATCAGCGCGTATTTGCGCAGGCGCTCCGCATCGTCCAGTCTGACCCCGGCTTCCGCGTCTTTCAACGCGTCCACCAGATTCCGATATTCCTCCTGCAAGTGGACCAGATCGTTCCACAGGGCTCGCCGGGCAGCCGTCAGCATGCGGCGGGAAATCGCTGCAATCGCCTCGTAGCGGGCGAAATATTCTGCGTTCGATGTCATCTCATGCTTTCCGCGGCCGGCTGGGCTGCCATCCGCGCGATCTCCGGGGCAATCCCGATC
>JARLIY010000069.1 GCA_031291475.1 Xanthobacteraceae bacterium | reverse complement strand
CCGATTTCAGCCGGTCATAAAAGTCGAACACCACCTCGTTGAGTGGAAGGTTGTACTTTACCAGCGCGCGGTTGCCGACATACGTCAGCTCTTTTTGCTCACCGCGGCGATCTTGGCAGAGCTTAAGCACAGAGCCGAGATATTCGTCTGGCGTCAAAATGGTCGCCTCGATCCACGGCTCCTGCATTTCCTCGATGTGGTTCGGATCCGGCATGTCGACAGGGTTGTGAATCTCAAGCTGCTGGCCGTTGCGCAATTTGATCTTGTAGATGACTGACGGCGCGGTGGCGATCAGATTGAGATTGAACTCGCGCTCGAGTCGCTCCTGGATGATCTCAAGGTGGAGAAGCCCGAGAAAACCGCAGCGGAAGCCGAAGCCGAGCGCGGCCGAGGTCTCCATCTCATAGGAAAAACTCGCGTCGTTGAGCCGGAGCCTGCCCATGGCGGCGCGCAGATTTTCGAAATCGGCCGCATCGACGGGAAACAAACCGCAGAACACGACCGGGATCGCGGGGCGAAAGCCGGGTAGCGGCGCCGCGACCGGCCTTTTGTCGTCGGTGATGGTATCGCCGACGCGGGTGTCGGCCACTTCCTTGATGGAGGCGGTCAAGAAGCCGATCTCGCCCGGCCCCAATTCGCCGAGCTCGACACGTTTCGGCGTGAATACGCCGACGCGATCGACTTCGTAGTTGACGTCGGTTCCCATCATGCGGATGCGCTGACCCTTCTTCAGCACGCCGTCGACGACGCGGAAGAGCACAACGACGCCGAGATAGGCATCGTACCAGCTATCGACCAGGAGCGCCTTGAGCGGCGCCTTGGCGTCGCCTTTCGGCGGCGGCAGCCGCTGCACAATTGCTTCCAGCACTTCCGGCACGTTCAATCCGGTCTTGGCGGAGATCAGAATGGCGTCGGAGGCGTCGATGCCGATCACGTCCTCGATCTGCTGCTTGACCTGGTCGGGTTCCGCGGCCGGCAGGTCGATCTTGTTGAGGACCGGCACCACTTCATGCCCCGCATCCAGCGCATGGTAGACATTGGCGAGCGTCTGCGCCTCCACGCCCTGGCTCGCGTCGACGACCAGCAGTGAGCCCTCGCAAGCGGCGAGCGAGCGGTTGACCTCGTAGGCGAAATCGACGTGGCCGGGTGTGTCGATCAGGTTGAGGATGTAGTCTGTACCGTCGCGCGCGCGGTATTTGAGCCGCACCGTCTGCGCTTTGATGGTAATGCCGCGCTCGCGCTCGATATCCATCGAATCGAGCACCTGCTCGACCATTTCGCGGGCTTCGAGCCCGCCGGTAAGCTGGATCAGCCGGTCGGCGAGCGTCGATTTGCCGTGGTCGATATGGGCGATGATCGCGAAATTTCGGATGTTTTCGATGGGAGTGGCAGTCATGCGGCGCAGATAACATCCGCCCTCCCGAGCGGCAAGCGGTCCGGACGTTGTGGCGCAAGGAAGTTTAGCGCTGGCGCCAGACGAAGGCGGCGCTGACCACGAAATTCCAGACGGTGCCGATCAGCGCCCCACCGAGGCCGGCGATCCACCACACACTGTCGTAATCGTAAATCCAGGTGGCGATGCCGACATTGGATATTGCGCCGATGGCGCAGATGACCTGGAAGCGGATCAGGCCGGTGATGAAATGCCACCCGGTGAGCCGCTGGTCGCGGTAGGTGAACAGATTGTTGAGAACGAAGTTCCAGGCAATCGCGCCGACGGTGGCGATCGCCTGCGCCGCGCCGAACGACAAGACGGCCGCCAACAGCGCGCTCAATATACTCAGATGGATGCCAAGGCCGGTCAATCCGACCAGGCAGAACAGCAGAAAGCGCGCCGAGATGGCGTCATTAGTGAGTTTCGCCGTTACCAGGGCGGCGAAATCGAGCGCAATCTTTGAATCAAGCTTGCTCTCGCCGTGTTGACGCTCTCGAAAAGCGGAGGGTAGCTCGACGGTGCGCAGGTTGCCTCGCGCCGTAGCCATGATGTCGAGCAGGATCTTGAAGCCCTGCGAGGAGAGCGCAGGCGCGATCGCTTCGAACGCATCGCGCCGGATCATGAAATGTCCGCTCATCGGATCGGTGAGATCGATTCCGAGCAGGTGACGCACAATCGCATTCGACCAGCGGCTCACGCGGGAACGTTGCTTCGATAGGCCCGCGGCGGAGCCGCCGTAAAGATAGCGGCTCGCCACCACGAGATCGGCGCGCCCGGTGCGTAAAGCGTCGAGCATGGGAACGAGCAATCCCTCGTCGTGCTGCAAATCGGCATCCATGACCGCGACGTAGCGGGCCTGGCTCGCCAGCATGCCCTCCAGGCATGCTCCGGCGAGACCGCGGCGGCCGATACGGCGAATGCAGCGCACGCGGCTGTCGGTTTCGCCGATGGCGCGCGCGGCCGCGGCCGTGCCGTCGGGAGAATTGTCGTCGACGAATACGACCTCCCAGTCGCAGGACGCGAGCAGGCGCGAGAGCCGTTCGACAAGGAGCGGAACATTGGCCCGCTCGTTGAAAGTCGGCACGACAATGCTGAGTTCGGGCGCGGGGCGCACGGTTGCGATCTTATCCGCGCGCGTAAGCGGCGCCGGCGAATTTGCTGGCGGAATATTGTCTATCGCCGACGGGGACAATGCGAAGCTTCCTCTCGTTCACCGCACTTATTGCTCTATCCGTATGCTCACGCTACTAGCTTTCTCAAGCCTTGGAAAAGGTCCGTGCGTTCCTTTCCAATTCGCCGGCTGCGGCCGAGCCCCGAGAGAAATGATGTCCATGGCGCGGCGCGACGCCACCGGCCGAATGCGTCCAGAAGTCGCGGACTTCGCTCACCGTCTCGTCCAGGTTGGAGAGCGTCTCATAGCCGGGAACGCCGAGGGCACGATCGTCCTCCTGGTCCTCTTAGCTTACATCGCCGTGTGGATGCTCTTCTGGACGGTATCGACGGCGTCGGTCGACGTCCATGTCGACGCCGACGAAGCATTGATCTGGGCGCAGCATTTCGCTTTCGGCTACAAGCACCCGCCGATGACCGGCTGGCTGTTTGCTTTGTGGTTTGCCGTGTTGCCGCGCCAGCAGTGGGCGGTGGATCTCTTGAGCGTGACGACGCTCGCCGTCGCGCTCGCCGTCACATGGCGGCTTCTGCGCGACCATCTCGACAAAAATCGAGCGCTATTAGGTCTCCTCGCCCTCTTTCTTGTTCCGCTCTATGACGTCAAGGCGGAGGTGCTCAACGCCAACACGGTGACGGTCCCGTTTTGGGCGGCGACGCTGCTGTTCTATCTGCGCGCTCGCCGCGGGCTCGGCGTGTTGGATGCCTCGTTGGCGGGAGCGTTCGCCAGTCTCACAATGCTCGGCAAATACTGGGCAGTTTTTCTCCTCGCCGGCATGGCGGTCGCCTCCGTGGTCGGTCCGGGGGCAAGACGCTTCTGGCGCTCGCCGGCACCCTATGTGATGGCGGCCGGCGCAGCTGTGGTCATTGCTCCGCACGTGTGGTGGCTTGTCAGCGAGCGCGGGGACGGGAGCATTCAATTCGCCGCAAGCGTCGCCATTCACGCCTCATTCGGCGACGCGCTGAGGCGATCGGTCTTTTATCTTATCGGCGCGGCGGCCTACATCGCAGGCCCGCTTATTGTTCTCTCCGCGTGGCGGCCGAGCAGGGCTGCGTTGGCTGACATCGTTTGGCCCGCCGACGAAGACCGACGGCAGGCGGTCGTGCTGCTGTTGGTGCCTCTTCTCCTGCCGGCGCTGGTTAATCTGGCCATTCCGTACCGGCTGACGGCTGCCTGGACCTTCCCAAACTGGGCGCTTTTGCCTGTCGTCCTCTACGCCTCGCACTACATCATCATCGATGAGCGCGCCGTCGCGCGGGCGGGCCTCGCCGTCCTGGCGATGATCTTCGCAATGCTCATTGCATCGCCCGTTATCGCTTGCGTCAGGCTCATGAACAGCCGCGACGAAAATCGGACGCATTTCAGGCAAGTCGCCGAAATGGCGGACAGTCTCGCCGGCAAACCGACCCAGTTATTTTGGGGCTCCGCGGACATTACCTCGGGCCTGCCGTTCTACTTGCCGCAAGCGCGGCCGATACCCGTCGACCCATTGTCGGTCGAAGGCCGCGCCGCCAGCAGCATCCATGGGCTTCTGGTCGTCTGCCTGATTGGCGATGCGCCCTGCCAGGAAACCGGTAAAACGCTCGCAAATGCCGGAGCGCGCTCGATCACCGCCACGTTCGAGCGCAGCTTCTTGGGATTGACCAGTCCGCCCCGGAGTTACCAGATCACCGTGGTGCCGCTGGCGCAAACGCCCGCGCGCACCACGGAGTGATCCTCAATAGCGGTATTGATCGGTCTTGTACGGACCGCTCACCGGGATGCCGATATAAGTCGACTGCTTATCGGAAAGCTTGGTGAGCTTGACGCCGATCTTGTCGAGATGGAGCCGCGCGACCTTCTCGTCGAGCTGCTTCGGCAACGTGTAAACCTTCTTCTGGTATTTGCCGGGATTGGCCCACAATTCGATCTGCGCCAGCGTCTGGTTGGTGAACGACGACGACATCACGAAGCTCGGGTGGCCCATGGCGTTGCCGAGATTGACGAGCCGCCCTTCGGACAAGAGGATGATGCGCTTCTTGTCGGGAAATTCGATCTCGTCGACCTGCGGCTTGATGTTTTCCCACTTCAAGTTTTTCAGCGCCGCGACCTGAATCTCGGAATCGAAGTGTCCGATATTGCAGACGATGGCGCGGTGCTTCATCTTGCGCATGTGCTCGATGGTGATGACGTCGACGTTGCCGGTGGCGGTGACGAAGATGTCGGCGCGCGGGGCGGCGTCGTCCATGGTCACCACCTCGTAGCCTTCCATCGCCGCCTGCAGCGCGCAGATCGGATCGATCTCCGAGACCATGACGCGGCAGCCGGCCTGGCGCAGCGAAGCCGCCGAGCCTTTGCCGACGTCGCCGAAACCGGCGACCATCGCCACCTTGCCGGCCATCATCACGTCGGTGCCGCGGCGGATGCCGTCGACCAGCGACTCGCGACAGCCGTAGAGATTGTCGAACTTCGACTTGGTGACGCTGTCGTTGACGTTGATGGCCGGGAACAACAGCCGGCCTTCCTTCTCCATCTGATAGAGGCGATGCACGCCGGTGGTGGTTTCCTCGGTGACGCCGCGGATGCCTTTGCCGATCTTGCCGTACCAGCCCGGCTGCTCCTTGAGCCGTTGCTTGATGGCGGCAAACAGCACTTCCTCTTCTTCGTTGTTCGGGTGATGCAGCACCGTCGGCGTCGTTTCCGCCTGCAGGCCGAGATGCATGAGCAGCGTGGCGTCGCCGCCGTCGTCCAGGATCATGTTCGGTCCGCCGCCGTCGGACCATTCGAAGATGCGGTGAGTGTATTGCCAATAATCGTGCAGCGATTCACCTTTGACCGCGAAGACCGGCGTGCCGCCGGCGGCGACCGCGGCGGCGGCGTGATCTTGCGTCGAGTAGATGTTGCAGGACGCCCAGCGCACGTCGGCGCCGAGGGCTTTCAGCGTCTCGATCAGCACGGCGGTCTGGATGGTCATATGCAGGGAGCCGGCGATGCGCGCGCCGCGCAGCGGCTGTTCGGGCCCGTATTCGTCGCGGGTCGCAATCAAGCCGGGCATCTCGGTTTCGGCGATGGCGATTTCCTTGCGGCCCCATTCGGCGAGGCCGAGATCCTTGACGACATAATCGACGGACGAAGTCTTTGGCTTGACTGACGTGCTCATGACAATCCTTTGGCGCTCCCTAGCGGTGTCTTTTCATTCGCAGCGGGTCGGGCGTGTTGGAAGGTAGCTGCCGGCCCTATCCGGCGGCCGGCGCGGCGGCACTAAAGACATAAAGATAGCTTTATGTCCATGCTTGAACCGCGCCTGCGGCAATGCATTCTGCTCCCATGAACGGGGAGCCGCCACAGCCCGACCAGCCCCCGGTAAAAAGCTTGCGCCAGCTGGCGCGGGCCGAGGAAAGCTGCACGCGCTGCCCGCTTTATCGCGATGCCACGCAGGCGGTTCCCGGCGAAGGCCCAAGCTACGCCGCTTTCATGCTTGTGGGCGAGCAACCCGGCGATAAGGAGGATATCGCCGGGAGGCCGTTCGTCGGCCCGGCCGGGCGTGTTCTCGACCAGGCGCTGCATGACGCCGGCATCGCGCGCGAACAAACCTTCGTCACCAACGCAGTCAAGCATTTCAAGCATGAGATGCGCGGCAAACGCCGGCTGCACAAACGGCCCAACAATGACGAGATCGAACGCTGCAAGATCTGGCTCGATTTCGAGCGCAGCCTGGTCAGACCCTCGACTGTGATCGCGCTCGGCGTCACCGCTGCGCGCGCCTGACCGGTCGGACGGTCACAATCGGCAAAATACGCGGCCAGCCGCTGGCGATGGCGGACGGGGCGCGGCTCTTCGTCACCGTTCACCCATCGGCGCTGCTGCGCATCGAGGACGAGGCCGAGCGGCGCGCGGCTTATCGCGGCTTCGTCGCCGATTTAAAGAAAGCCGCGGCTACCACGTCATTGCGAGGAGCAGAGCGACGAAGCAATCCAGATTGAGCCACAAGACTGGATTGCTTCGCTCCACTCGCAATGACGAAAAAACTCAGCCGGCCAGCGGCGCCTCGCCGGCCCGCGGCGCGGTTCGCGCCACGCCGGCCTGGGCGAGCGCCGCACCGACCTGCTGCATGCGGTTGATGAGATCGAGCGCCGCCGCGGGCGACAGCGCCAGACGGCAGGCCGGATAGCGGCGGCCGGTGATCGGCGAACCGGGCTTGATCTCGTCGAGCCGCGTCACCGCGAACTCGATCAATCGTCTTCGCCGAAGCGCGAGTCGATGAGCGCCGTTAAGGCCTCGATGACGTCGGCTGCCTCTTTGCCGGTTGCCTCGACGGTGATCGAGGTTCCCGGCGAGGCCGCTAACATCATCAGCCCCATGATCGAGGTGCCGCCGACGGTTTCGCCACAGCGCATGACGCGCACGTCGGCGTCGAATTTTTCCACGGTCTGCACGAATTTGGCTGACGCGCGCGCGTGCAGACCCTTGCGGTTGCAGATCGCGAGCTTGCGCACCGTTGCGCCCTCGCGGAATTGCGGCACATCTGGCGCGCATTCGTCGTTGCGGTGGGTCTGCGCGGTCATTTGCCGGTCAGCACACGGCTGGCAATGGTCACGTATTTTCGCCCTGCGTCCTGGGCGGCCGCCACCGCCTCCGCCAGCGGGCACTCGTCGCGAACTTTGGCAAGCTTGACCAGCATCGGCAGATTGATGCCGGCGAGGACCTCGACTTTGGGCCGGCTCATGACGGAGATAGCGAGGTTCGAGGGCGTGCCGCCGAACATGTCGGTCAGGATGGCGACCCCGTCGCCGCTGTCGACGCGCTTGACCGCCTCGATAATGTCCTTGCGGCGCTCCTCGACGTCGTCGTCGGGGCCGATGGTCACGGCCTCGATCTGATGCTGGGGCCCCACTACGTGCTCCAAGGCCGCGCGGAACTCGATAGCCAGCCGCCCGTGGGTCACAAGGACAAGACCGATCATGGAACTCCCCGCGGGCGCGTCCCGGTTGCACCGCACGAAAGGGTACTCATCTTGACCATCCGAAGCCCAAGCGCAAGGGGCATTTTCGCGTGAATCCGGCTTCTGCTGCATTGCGGTAGCGGAGGCCGAATACGGATTTCGGTGCCGCGGGGGGCTGGGGCGCGGGCCGACGGAAAACGCGCGGCATCTCTTTTTAAGTCTACCGGCGTCCGGGTTAACCAATCTCCAACCAGGGCAACGGTGCCGCTTACGCCCACTGATCCTCGGCTGAATTGATGAGCGCGAGCACCCCCGGCAAGGCCGCCGCCCCTGATGCGACGGCAAGCCGCGGTAGCCAAACACCTTCGATTTCGGCCTTACGCGCGGCGGCATCCGGCAGGCGGGTAGCGTCCGCAGCGGCGAGGTCGACGACGAAGCCGACCACGGCGCTCGCCTCGTAAGGAAGGCGCAGCAGCCCGGCGCCGCGCACCTCGATCAGCCCGGCCAGGGCCTCGGGCGGGCGCGCCAGCAATCTGCCTCCGGCATTTTCCAGATGGATGCGATCGTCGGCGACAAGCCGCGCGAAGGGCAGCAAGCGGGTGCGCGCCGCCGCGATGAGTTCCAGCGCAAGCCGCGACTTGCCCGATCCCGACGGTCCGCGGATCAGCGCCGCGCGCGCGCCGACCAACACTGCCGAGGCGTGCACCGTCGTCGGTCGTATCGCCATTACGTCGCCGGCAGACGTACGATAAAGCGCGCGCCGACAACGGTCGGCGTTCCCTGCGCGTCGGCCGCGCTGATGCGGTTTTCCAGCCAGATGGAGCCGCCGTGCGCTTCGACGATCTGCTTGGAAATCGAAAGGCCGAGCCCGGAATTTTGGCCAAAGCCCTGATGCGGGCGATCGGTGTAGAAGCGCTCGAAAACCTTATCGACCGACTCGGGACGCACGCCCGGGCCGTCATCGTCGACGAGAATATCGATATTGCTCTTGAGCCGCCGGCAGGTGATGCGCACGGTGCCGCCGGGCGGCGAGAAGGAGCGGGCGTTCTCGATCAGATTATCGACGACCTGGCCAAGCCGGGAATCGTGTCCCGGCACCTGGAAGGCGCGCGGGCCGCCGCCTTCGAACCGCAAAGTCACGCGCACGCCGTCGTCGCGCTTCACTTCGTTGGCGACGCCAACCAGGGTGTTGAGGAGCTTGGCGAGATCGACCGGCGCCGCCTCCTGGCGCTGCAGCTCGGCGTCGAGGCGGCTCGCGTCGGAGATGTCGGTGATCAGGCGGTCGAGCCGCTGAACGTCGTGGTGGATGATGGCAAGCAGCCGCGCGCGGCTCTCGTCAGTCTTGGCGACCGGGAGCGTCTCTACCGCGGAACGCAACGAAGTCAGCGGATTTTTCAGTTCGTGCGCGACGTCGGCGGCAAAGCTTTCGATCGCCTCGATCCGGCTATAGAGCGCATTGGTCATGTCGCGCAACGTGCCCGACAGGTGTCCGATCTCGTCGCGCCGGCGGGTGAAATCGGGGATTTCCACCCGCGAACGGATGCGGCGGCGCACGCTCTCGGCCGCGTCCGCCAGCCGCCGCACCGGCTCGGCGATGGTTCCGGCGAGCAAGATCGAGAGCACGATCATGACGCCGGCGGCGACGAGGAAGACTTTAAGGATGGCAAGCCGCTCGGCCTCGACCATGTCGTCGATGTCGGCGCCTTGCGTCGAGAGCATGAGCGCGCCGCGCACTGCGCGGAAGCGCTGCACCGGCACCGCGACGGAGACGATCACGTCGCCGTGGTCGTTGATGCGCACCATGCTGGCATTCTGGCCGTTCAACGCCTGCGCGACTTCGGGATAGCCGCGCCCGTTCAACGCCCCGAGCTCGTGGTAGAGCGGCAGGTCGCCGCGGCCGAGCCAGCGGCGCACCGCGGTGTAGGCCCGTTCGAACAGACCGGGTTTCTCGACGTTGGGCGGCGGCAGGTCATAGCGCAATACGTCGCCGCGGCCGAACAGGTTGCGGCTGTCGACCAGGAGCACGCCGTCGCGATCGTAGATGCGCGCGCGCGTCTTGGTCGGCGAGACGAGCCGGCGCAACACCGGCGCCACGCGTTCCGGATTGATGGGAAAATCGAGACCGTAGAGCGCGTCCTCGGAGGGGCCGTAGCTTTCGCCGGCGCGCAGATCGAGCAGCTTGTCCGGATCAATGGTGATCGAAGAATCGGTTTCGACGGTCGCCGAGGCGGCGATCGCGCCGGCGATGATCTGTCCCTGGACCAGCAAACTCTGAACGCGCGCATCGATCAGTCCGGCGCGGAACTGCGACAGGAAGGTAATGCCGATGGAGAGTGCGAGCAGGCCGGCGACGTTGAGGAAGACGATGCGGCGGGTGAGGCTCGAAAAGCTCTGGGTGATGAAGAACTGCCAGGCGCGCCGCAGCCAGTCGCCGACCCTGGCGAGACCGTGCGCGCGCGGAACCGCAGCAGCCGCGTCGGGGCCCTCGGCCGCGGTTGCGGCCCCGGTCTCGGTCGGCATCCGGGCCTCAGCGGCCCTGGCGATTTCTGCGGTTCGATCGAGCACTTCGTCTGCCGGGGTTCCGATCATGCCCGCGTCGGCGGGCATGGACGCCATTACTACCGCACGTCAGCCGTCCCAGTCAGGGCCCATGGATCAAATTCGGTTGTCCACGGCCTTTTGCGCAAAACAGACTATTATTGGAGCATGATCTTATCGGAAAACCGGATTCCACTTTTCCGGATCATGCTCTGGCGCTTATTCCTTAAAACGATAACCGACGCCGTATAGCGTCTCAATCATATCGAATTCGTCGTCGCTTGCCTTGAACTTTTTGCGCAGCCGCTTGATGTGGCTGTCGATGGTG
The DNA here is from genome assembly GCA_031291475.1 of Xanthobacteraceae bacterium. Lineage (GTDB taxonomy): Bacteria > Pseudomonadota > Alphaproteobacteria > Rhizobiales > Xanthobacteraceae > BOG-931. Next base: position 106,466 of record JARLIY010000069.1, on the reverse strand, counting down.
CGGTCGTCGACGTAGACCTGATCGTCGTATGCAGCATCCATCAAAGCGTTGCGGCTCTTCACCACACCCGGCCGGCTCGCCAGCGCTTGCAGGATGAGAAACTCGGTGACGGTGAGCGTCACCGCTTCATTCTTCCAAGTGCAGGTGTGGCGCTCCGGATCCATGCGCAGGAGCCCGCGCTCGAGAACCTTGCTGTCGGCTTCCTTCGGCACGGCGCCGTCTTTCGGTGAGGCGCGGCGCAACACCGCCTTGACCCGCTCGACCAGGAGCCGCTGCGAAAACGGTTTGCGGATGAAATCGTCGGCCCCCATTTTCAGGCCGAACAATTCGTCGATCTCCTCGTCTTTGGAGGTGAGGAAAATCACCGGCAGATCCGATTTCTGCCGCAGCCGGCGCAACGTTTCCATGCCGTCCATGCGTGGCATCTTGATATCGAGAATGGCGAGATCCGGCAGCGCGGTCTTGAAACCGTCGAGCGCCGAGGCGCCGTCGGTATAGGTCGTGATCCGGTATCCTTCGGCCTCGAGTGCGATGGACACCGAGGTGAGGATATTGCGGTCGTCATCGACGAGAGCGATTGTCGGCATGGCGGCCTTCTAACATGAGTCGGCCGCAAGCATCATGCGCCCCGGCCCCATAGCCTTTCAAACCCCATGTAGGGGCGGAAGTGTGACCAGACAAGGCGAAATCAGGGCAATTGTCGCGGAGCGAGCAGGATATGGCCGACGCCAGCAAGTCCGCCCCTTTGCCGGGTTTCATGCCCGATCGCCTGCCGGAGAACGCTTCCGCGGCGGACTTTGACGCCGCGGCAGCGGCCAAGACGCTGCTGCGCGCGACGCGGGCCGGCGCGCTTGCGACCATCGACCGCAACACCGGGCATCCTTTCGCGTCATTGGTTAACGTGGCGACCGATGTCGACGGCTCGCCGCTCATCCTCGTCTCGCGGCTTTCCACCCACACCGCCAATCTGGAAAAGGACGCCCGCGCTTCGCTCTTGCTGTCGTCGGCCGGCCGCGGCGACCCGCTCGCGCGTCCGCGCCTGACCGTGCTCGGTACTTTCGCGGAGATTGCGCGCGACCATGGCGAGGAGCCGCGTTTGCGCCGGCGCTTCCTCGCCCGCCACCCCAAGTCCGAGCTTTACGCGGGCTTTGCCGACTTCGCGTTCTGGCGCCTTAAGGTCGTTTCCGCGCACCTCAATGCCGGCTTTGCCCGCGCCGCCGATCTGAAAGCCGCCGACGTGATCATCGACCTTGCCGGCGCCGAGAATTTGATCGAGGCCGAAGCCAGTGCGCTCGCGCACATGAATAACGATCACGCCGAAGCGGTACGGCTCTACGCCACCAAGCTCCTTGGCGGCGAAGACGGTGCGTGGCGGCTCACCGGGCTCGATCCGGAAGGTCTTGATCTCGCGCTCGGGGAAGCGACGTTGCGCCTGCAATTCCCGGCGCGGGTCACCACCACCGGCGCGTTACGCCAGATGGTGGTGGATTTGGCGAAGTCGGCGCGCGGCGGGTAACGTTTGCTGCGGTGCAACGCGGGAACGCACGGAGTTTTCCACGGTTAGCCTTGTGATGCGAGCCGGTCTTGGTAGGTGCTTGGCAGGTGCTAGGATGCTCGCTATAGGGTCGCGCGTCCGTCAGCGGACATAAGTCGATTGGCACTCGGGCCCCCGCCGAGGCCCGAGAGTCGCGGAGGCGAGCGTGAAGGAAACCGGTCTGCGCAATGGCGCCTACGGCGCCGACAAATTCGGCTTAAAACACCTCGCCGCCATCCACTGGAATTTACCCGATACGGTTCTGGTCGAGCACGCCATCGCCAACTGCGAAGGCCACCTCGTCCAGGGCGGAGCATTCTGCGCCGAGACCGGCGTTCATACCGGCCGCAGCCCCAAGGACAAATTCGTCGTCGTCGACGCCCAGACCGAGAAATCGGTGTGGTGGGAAAAGAACGGTCGGCTGACGCCGGAAAAATTCCAGCTGCTGTTCGAGGATTTCATCGCTCACGCCAAAGGCAAAACTTTATTCGCGCAGGATCTCTATGGCGGCGCCGATCCGAAATATCGCATCCGGACCCGCGTCTATACCGAGCTCGCCTGGCATTCGATGTTCATCCGCGCGCTGTTGATCAGGCCGGAGCGCGCCGAGCTGTCGCACTACGTTCCCGACTTCACCATCCTGTCGCTGCCGTCGTTCAAGGCCGACCCCAAGCGCCACGGCGTGCGCAGCGAAACCGTCATCGCCATCGATTTCACGCGGCGCATCATTCTCATCGGTGGCAGCTCTTATGCCGGGGAGATGAAGAAATCGGTTTTCACCACGCTCAACTATTATCTGCCGGCTGAGAGCGTGATGCCGATGCATTGCTCCGCCAATGTGGGGCCCGCGGGCGACGTGGCGCTGTTCTTCGGCCTGTCCGGCACGGGCAAGACGACGTTATCGGCCGATCCCAACCGCACCCTGATCGGCGACGACGAGCACGGCTGGGGCCCGCAGGGCGTGTTCAATTTCGAAGGCGGGTGCTACGCCAAATGCATCAAGCTCTCCGCCGAAGCGGAGCCGGAGATTTTCGCCACGACCCGCCGCTTCGGCACCGTGCTCGAAAACGTGGTGTTCGATCCCGATACGCGCGTCTGCGACTTCGACGACGACTCGAAGACGGAAAACACCCGCGCCGCCTATCCGCTCGATTTCATCCCCAATGCTTCGCGCACCGGCCGCGCCGGCATGCCGAAGAACATCGTGCTGCTCACCGCCGACGCGTTCGGTGTTATGCCGCCGATCGCGAAATTGACGCCGGCGCAGGCGATGTATCATTTCCTCTCCGGCTACACCGCCAAGGTCGCGGGCACCGAAAAGGGGCTGGTCGGCGTGCAGCCGGAATTCTCCACCTGCTTCGGCGCGCCGTTTCTGCCGCGCCATCCTTCGATCTACGGCAATCTGCTGCGCGAATTGATCAGCGCCCACGGCGTCGATTGCTGGCTGGTCAATACCGGCTGGACCGGTGGGATCTACGGCGTCGGCCGCCGCATGCCGATCAAGGTGACGCGGACGCTGCTGACCGCAGCGCTCGACGGTTCGCTCAGGAACGTCAAATTCCGCACCGATTCGTATTTCGGCTTTGCCGTGCCGACCCAGCTCACCGGCGTCGAGCCGCACCTGCTCTATCCGCAGAAGACCTGGCAGAACAAGCTCGAATTCGACCAGACCGCGCGCAAGCTGGTTGACATGTTCCAGAAGAACTTCGTGCAGTTCGAGGATCACGTCGAAGCCGACGTGCGCGCCGCCGCTCCAGAAGTGCGGATCGCGGCGGAGTAGGCCCTCAGCCGTTTAGCGCCAAGACCGCCACGGCGTTTCCGGCACCGGCGTCAGCGGCGGCTTGCCCGCCGCCCAGGCGAGGATGTTGTTGACCAGCAGCTGGTCCATCTTCTCGCGCGTGAAGACCGACGCCGAGCCGAGATGCGGCAGCAGGACGACGTTCTCCATGGTCAGTAACTCCTCCGGCACCTCGGGCTCGTTGACGAATACATCGAGGCCGGCGGCCATGATCTTTCTTGCCTTGAGCGCCGCGATCAGCGCCGGCTCATCGACCACCGAGCCGCGCGCCACATTGATGAGGATGCCGTCGGGGCCGAGGGCTTCGAGCACGGATGCATCGATCATGTTCCGCGTCTCCGCGCCGCCCGGCACAATGACGATCAACGTATCGACGGCGCACGCCATGTCGATCAGCCGCGGATAGTGGCGATAGGCGAGCTCCGGCCGTTGCGTGCGCGTGTGATAGACGACCGGCACGCCGAAGGATTCGAGCCGGCGCGCGATCGCCAGGCCGATGCGCCCCATTCCGACCAGGCCGACGCTGCGATTGCGCAACGTCGCCGGGCTCAAAGGATAGTTGCTCTCGCGCCATTTGCCCGCGCGCAGGTAACGCTCGGCTTGCGGCAGTTCGCGCACCGTGCACAGCAAAAGCCCGATGGCGGTATCGGCGACTTCTTCGGTGAGCACGCCGGGCGTATGCGTGACCACGATGCCGCGCTTTGCGGCGGCGGCCGCGTCGATGTGATCGTAGCCGACGCCGAAGCTGGAAATGATCTCAAGCCTGGGCAGGCGCGCGAACAAGCGATCGTCGACCGGCTCGCCCGGCGCGCTCACGGCCATGGCGCGGACATGGCCGAGCGAGGAAAGACGCGCGTCGCGGTTCGCCACCATGGCGAGGCTGTGCACGGCGAAGTTGGCGAAGCCGCTGGCGAGGACCGGCCGCAACGGACCGATCAACAGCAGCTCGGACTTGTCGGCGGCCATTGTCGATCCGGCATCACACCAGCATGGTCACCGGCGTTTCAAGGAGCGCTTTGATCGCGGCCAATAGCTCGGCGCCGAGCGCGCCGTCGACCAAGCGATGGTCGCAGGACAATGTCGCGGTCAACATGCTGGCGAAAGCGACGCCGCCGTCGGCGGTTTCGACCGCCTGCCGGCGCGCGGCGCCGACCGCGAGGATCGTCGCCTGCGGCGGATTGATGATGGCGGAGAATTCGCGCACGCCGTACATGCCGAGATTGGAAATCGCGGTCGAGCCGCCCTGATATTCGGCGGGCTTGAGCTTCTTGTCGCGGGCTCGCGCGGCGAGGTCTTTCATCTCGGCGGAGATGGCCGTGAGCGATTTCGTCTCCGCGGCCCGCACGATCGGCGCGATCAGCCCGCCGTCGAGTGCCACGGCGACGCCGATATCGCTGTGCTTGAGGCGCAGGACGCGGTCGCCGGCCCACACCGCATTTGCCGCCGGCACGCGTTGCAAGGCAAGCGCCAGCGCGCGGATGATGAAATCGTTGAGCGAAAGCTTAAACGTAGGCTTGCCGTCGCGGTCTTTCGGTGTCGCCGCGTTGGCTTCCTCGCGCACCGCGATCAGGCGATCGATGGTAATGTCGGCCGTGAGGTAAAAATGCGGGATGGTCTGCTTGGCCTGCTGCAACCGCGCAGCGATGGTCCGGCGCATGGCATCAAGCGAGACTTCTTCGTAGCCCGCAGGATCGTAGAGCGCCTTGATCTGACCGCCGCTCAGGCCCTCGCCGAGCGGCGCCCGCGCCGCCGGCGGCGGCACGTTTTCCAGGTCGCGGGCGACGATGCGGCCATGCGGGCCGGAGCCGCGCACGCGCGACAAATCGATGCCGGCTTCGCTCGCGAGCCGCCGCGCCAGCGGCGTCACCGTAATGCCGCCGGCGAGCCGTGCCGGGCCGAAATTGCGCTCGGGCGTGCGCACCTCAAAGAACGGATCGAGCTTGATCGGCCCGCGCGCCGCCGGCGCCAGTGCCGCTTCGCTTTCATACCCGGTCGGCGGCGCGGCAGGTGCTTTGGCGAGCGGCGGCGTGGCGGTCGGCCTTGCGGCTGGCGCCGCGGCGGCCGAAACGGGCGTGCCAGGCGCGCCGATGACGCCGACTACGGCGCCGACCCGCGCCACTTCGCCGGCGGGCACGCGGATTTCGCTGAGCACGCCGGCTTCCGTCGCCGGTACCTCCATCGACACCTTGTCGGTCTCGATCTCGAATAGATTGTCGCCCGGCTGCACCGCGTCGCCGGCCGACTTGAACCATTGCGTGATTTTGCCCTCGGCGACCGTCTCGCCGAGTTGCGGCATGAGGATGTTCATTTCAATGCCCGACGGCGTTCACCACGTCACCGAGACGTACTGCGTCTCCATGAATTCCATCAGCCCTTCATGCGCGCCCTCGCGGCCGAGGCCGGATTGCTTGACGCCGCCGAACGGCGCGGCCGGATCGGAGACGATGCCGCGATTGAGCCCGATCATGCCGAAGTCGAGCTTCTCCGACACCCGCATGCCGCGGCTCAAATCCTTGGTGTAGACGTAGGCGACTAGGCCGTATTCGGTGTGATTCGCGCGCGTGACCACCTCGTCCTCGGACGTGAAGGTCTGCAACGAGGCCACGGGGCCGAAAATCTCCTCGTTGAGCATTTTGGCGTCGTCAGACACGTTGGTGAGCACGGTCGCCGGATAGAAGAAGCCGGGCCCGGACGGCGTCTTGCCGCCGGTGAGCACCTTGGCGCCCTTCTTCACCGCGTCGTTGACCAGCTCGATCACCTTGTCGAGGCCGTCCTTGTTGACCAGCGGGCCGAGCGCCACGCCGTCGTCGAGGCCGCTGCCCATTTTCAGGCCGGCCATCTTGGCGGTGAGCTTCTTGGCAAACTCGTCGTGCACCTTCTCGTGCACGTAGAAGCGGTTGGCCGCGGTGCAGGCCTCGCCCATGTTGCGCATCTTGGCGACCATGGCGCCTTCGATCGCGGCGTCGATGTCGGCGTCGTCGAAGACGATGAACGGCGCGTTGCCGCCGAGCTCCATGGCCGGCTTGAGGATATTGTCGGCGGCTTCATGCAGAAGCTTTCGGCCGACCTCGGTCGAACCGGTGAACGACACAATGCGCACGCGCGGATCGTGCAGCATCGCGCCCACCACCTTGCCGGAGGAGCGCGAGGGAATGACGTTGACCACGCCCGGCGGCACGCCGGCCTCTTCCAGGTTCGGCATCAGCGCCAGCATGGTGAGCGGCGTATCGGACGCGGGCTTGAGCACCACCGGGCAGCCGGCGGCGAGCGCCGGGCCGATCTTGCGCGTGGCCATGGCGGCCGGGAAATTCCACGGCGTCACCAGGACGGCGATGCCCGCCGGCTTGTGATGCACGAAAATGCGCGCGCCCGATGACGGCGCGCGGCTCACTTCGCCGATATTGCGCACCGCCTCCTCGGCGTACCAGCGGAAGAACTCGGCGGCATAGGCGACCTCGCCGCGCGAGTCGGACAGCGCCTTGCCGTTCTCGATGGTGATCAGCTTCGCCAGCCGCTCGGCGTCGCGCATGATCAGCTCGAACGATTTGCGCAGGATTTCGCCGCGTTCGCGCGGCTTTCTGGCGGCCCAGCCGGGGAAGGCGGCGGCCGCGGCGTCAAGCGCGGCCTTGGCGTCCTCGACGGTGGCGCTCGCCACCGAGGCGACCTTGTTCTCGGTCGCCGGGTCGATCACGTCGAAGCGGGCGCCGTCGGAGGATTTGCGCCATTTGCCGCCGATCCACAAATCGGTCGGCACATTGGCGAGAAGGTTGTCGTACATCGTACTCATGGTTTGGCACCCATCTTTGGCGCTCGACTTTTCGCGCTCGTCCCGCTTGCCTTCACTTGCCGTTTTTCAGCTCGACCAGGATATTCCGATAGGGCTTGCCGCTGAGGTTGCGCAGCTCGTGCTTCTCGCCGGCGTCCTTCCAGATCACGCCGCCGACCTTATCGTCGGCGATGATGGAATGACCGTCCACATTCTCGAGCTCGATCTTGCCGCCGGTGACGTTGATGATGACGTAATCCAGTGTGTGATGGTGCCAGGCCTTCTTTCCGCCCGGCGGAACTTGCATGTCCCACACCCGCACCTGCTCGTTCTCGAACAGAACTTCGGTACCGATCGGTCCGCTCGGGTTTTGCCGGGTCGGTTCGTTGGCCATCATGATCCTCCTGTCAGGCGTTGAGGCTGCGCTGGACGCGCTCGGCGATGCGCTCGACGCTCGGCAGCGCGAGATCTTCCAATATGTCGGCGGCCGGCAGCGGAATATGCGGCGTCGTGATGCGCACCGGCGGCCCGTCGAGGTCGTAGAACGCTTCGTCGGCGACGATGGAGACTAGCTCGGCGCCCCAGCCGCACAATCGCGGATTTTCCTCCACGGTGAACAGCCGGTGCGTGCGCGCCACCGAGCCGAGAATGGTCTGCGTGTCGAGCGGCACCAGCGAGCGGACGTCGACCACCTCGCAGTCGATGCCGTGCTCGCTTTTGAGCTTTCCCGCGGCGGCCACCGCGCGCGGCACCATCAAGGCGAGCGCCAGGATGGTGGCGTCCTTGCCCGGCCGCACGATCTTGGCCGTGCCGAGCGTATCGACGATCTCGCCGTCGGGTACTTCGCCCTTGGTCGGATATAGCGATTTGTGCTCGAAGAAGATTACCGGATCGGGATCGCGCACGGCGGCCGCCATCAGACCGATCACATCGCGCGGGCTCGACGGTGCCACCACTTTGAGCCCCGGAATCATCATGCACCAGTTCTCGACGCTCTGCGAATGCTGGGCGCCGAAGCGCGCGCCGCCGCCGTTGCCGGTGCGCACGACCAGCGGACATTTGACCTGTCCGTTGGACATGTAGCGGCTTTTGGGAAATTCGTTGGCGATGTAGTCGAAGCACACGGCGATGAAGTCCGAGAACATGATCTCGGCGATCGGCTTTAATCCGGTCATGGCCGCGCCCATGGCGGCGCCGAGGATCGCCTGCTCGGAGATCGGCGTGTCGCGCACGCGCACCGGACCGAACTGCTCGTAGAGCCCAACCGTCGCCTTGAACACGCCGCCGGCCTTGCCGACATCCTCGCCGATGAAAACGACGTCGGGATCGCGCGTCATTTCCTGGGCTATGCCGCGGATGACCGCGTCGCGATAGGTCAGTTCCGCCATGCGAAGCCTCCGTCGGCGTAAACGTCGGTCGTGAGGATATCGAGCGACGGCGGCGGCGCCGCTTTGCAAAGCTCGGTTGCCTCGTCGACCTCGCGCTTCACCTCGGTGTCGATGCGCGCGATGGCCTCGTCGCCGATGCCGAATTGCTTGAGCCGCTCACGATAGAGTTTGATCGGATCGCGTGCTTTCCACTTTTCCAGCTCCCCCTCGGGCCGGTATTTGGCCGGATCGGCGCGCGAATGTCCGCTGTAGCGGTAGGTCATACACTCGATCAGCGACGGCCCGTCGCCGGCGCGCGCCTTGTCGTAAGCCGCAACTGCGGCGCGATAGACGGCATCGGCGTCGTTGCCGTCGACGACGATGCGCGGCAGCCCGTAACTCGCGGCGCGGTCGGCGGCCGGATGCTCCACCGCCGTCACGTCGCCGATCGGCGTGTATTCCATGTAAAGATTGTTCTCGCAGACGAAGACCACTGGCAGCTTCCACACCGCGGCGAAGTTCAGCGCCTCGTGAAAGGCGCCGATATTGGTCGTCCCGTCGCCGAAGAAGCAGACCGACACGTCCTTCTGGCCCTTGTATTGCGCGCGCCAGGCGGCGCCGCAGGCGATCGGCAGATGCGCGCCGATGATCGCATAGGAGCCCATGACGCCATGATCGACCGAGGTCAGGTGCATCGATCCGCCCTTGCCGCGCATCAGCCCGATGTCGCGCTGCATCAGCTCGCCCAGAACCTTGGAAATAGGCACCCCGCGCGCCAGCGTGTGCGCATGGCCGCGATAGGTGCAGAAGGAGAGATCGCCCGGGCGCATGGCGACGGCGAAACCGGCGGCGACCGCCTCCTGTCCGAGCGAAAGGTGGCTCGTGCCTTTCACCAGGTTTTGCAGGAACAGATCGTAGGCGCGCTGCTCGGCTTCGCGGATCACGACCTGCGTGCGGTACATGGCGAGCCGCTTTTCCTCGCCGATGTCGTCGTTGAGACTCGCCGTCGAGCCAGGCGCGCGGTCCTCGATCTTGGCCATGAATTATCCTTTAGCGAGCCCAATGGGATGCGGTAGGGCGGGCGCAACTTAGCGCCAGTTGCGAAGCCGAGGCAACGGTCCCCGGCGAGGCTTCGCATAAGGCTTGGCGCAAGGCTTCGGGCAAGGTTTCAGGCAAGATTTCAGCCCGGTGGGCGGGGTTCAATCGGAAGGTCCCGCTTGCGCGGGAAGCGGCTCTTTAGGTAAGTGGCGCCGGCGGGAGATGGCGATGGTCCAGGATCGTGACGGTCAGGTGCCGCAGGCGCACAACCCTATGCAGCGTTTCTTCGGCGGCCCGCCATTGGCAGTGCTCGGGCGGCTCGTGCTGTTGTCGATTTTGGTGGGTGTCATCCTCGCCGCCATCGGGCTCGATCCGTGGAATATCGTCGAATCCGTTCGCCGGCTCATCGTGCAAGTCTGGACAATGGGTTTCGACGTGGTGCGCTGGCTCTGGCGCTACTTCCTGCTCGGGGCGGTGATCGTCGTACCGATCTGGTTCCTGGTGCGGCTGGCCAAAGCGCCGCGCGGCGGATAAAGCGGCAGACCCCTGAATCGAAATGGCCGGGCGCAGGCCCGGCCATTCCATTCATGGCTGCGCCACGGGGTTAGTCGTCGATCGGACGCGGACCCGACGGCATCGGCGCGTCATTGTCACCCTGCATCGGATGGTCGCGCGGGCCGCGATGGCGGCGGCGGCGGCGATGCAGCGGATAACGATCGGCCGAGCCGTCATAGCCGTTGGGGCCATTGGAGCCGCCGGCGTTGTGCGGGCCGTTGGGATTGTTCGGGCCATTTCCCCCTTGGCCCTGTTGCGGCGGCTGCTGGCCGCCGGTGATAAAGGACGGAAGCCGCTCCACGTCCTCCTCGCCGCTCGGCTGGAAGTGTTGCGGCCGCGGCTGCTGGTGTTGCGGCTGATGGTGCTGCGGCTGGTTGTGTTGCGGCTGGTTGTGTTGCGGCTGTTGCTGATTGTGCTGCGGCTGCTGTTGCTCGCGCGGATAGAAAGATTGCGCCTCGCGCGGGGCAAACGGTTCGCCGCTGATGGGCGGCTGCTCATTGCCGTCCTCATCGTAGCCGTCATCGGCAACATTGCCGCCGCGCTGGTCGCCCTGCTGCTGCTGGTAATAGGGCGAGGGCGGGTTCTGGCGGAACTGCTCCTGCGCCGCCGCGATCAGGCGGAAGTAATGCTCAGCGTGCTGATAATAATTCTCGGCGGATACCGGATCGCCGGAACTCTGCGCATCCCGGGCAAGCTGGAGATATTTTTCGGCGACGTGGGACGCCGTTCCCCGAATTTTCACGTCCGGTCCGTTGGACTCGTACATGCGTGACAATGGATTTTGATGATGGTGATGATGGCCGCCACCTTTGCGGTTGCGACCCCGCATGCGCTTGTTCTGACCGTTTCTCATGATTTGCTGTTCCGCCAACCCCTTATGTGCGGCGGCACGAATGCCGCCGCTTCGCTGCACTGAATGTCACGTCGACCTGACGCATGAACCCGGGCAATCTTTCTTTGCGGGCCGCACTCGAAACGGCGCCGCTGTCGCGGTCATGAAACCTCGGCAATGCAGCCCCCAACGGCGGTTTCGCCGCGGTGTTGCGAACCCCTCGTTATGCGCGACATTTCACAAATGCGCGCCCAACCGATGAAGTTTCTCGGTCTGAATCTGGCGATCCCGTTTGCCGTCCGATCCGGCTTTCGCTGTTCCGGCTTTCTTTCATCCTGCGCCGCCGACCTCTGAAGAGGGACGTTCCTCTTTGAGGGACACTCTTGGTGTTCAAGGCGGCGCGGCACCATCATCTCGGGCCGATTCCGTAGGCGCAAGCTAGTCGGTTCCGGCCGATATTCCAAGTGCTATTTTGCCGCTTTTTTGCCGGGGCCCAATGCTCCAGGCTCATGCCCCTTTGTATCGGCCCATGCGAGCTGTGGTGGCGATGAGGGCGCGAGGCACGCCGCCGAGATCGGGGCGCGGTGCTGACGGCGCAAGGCCGGCCGCTGCGAACAAGGCGGCGACGGCCTGCGCCTGTCCGCTGCCGAGCTCGACGACCAGAGCGCCGCCGGGCGCCAGCAGCGCCGCTACCGTCGCGGCGATCGCCCGGTAGCAATCAAGACCGTCGGGTCCGCCGTCGAGCGCGTTGCGCGGATCGAAATCGCGCACTTCGGGAGCGAGCGCGGCAATGTCGCCTGACGCGACGTAAGGCGGATTGGAAACGATCAGGTCGAACGCTCCGCCGAGCGCGGCGGTGAGGTCGCAAGCGATGAAATTCGCACGCGGCAAGCCCAGACCCTGGGCGTTGGCCCACGCGACGCGCAGCGCGCCGCGGCTGATATCGGTGCCGATGCCGAAAGCGGTGGGCAATTCGGCGAGCAGCGCCAGCAAAAGCGCGCCGCTGCCGGTGCCGAGGTCGGCGATGCGCAGTTTCCGCGACCGCGCGCCGCCGGCATCGATCGCGGCGAGCGCCGCCTCGACCACGGTTTCCGTCTCTGGTCGCGGCACCAAAGTCGCGGCATCGACGGCGAGCCGCAAGCTCCAGAATTCCTTGCAGCCGACGATGCGCGCGACCGGTTCGCGCGCCAGGCGGCGCTGCGCCAGCGCCGCGATCGAATCGTTCTCCTCAACGCCAAGGATGCGCGCGCCGGCGGCGGCGAGCGCGGCGTGATCGAAGGCAAGGGCGTGGCCGACGAGGATGCGGGCGTCGAGCTCGGCGGATTCGATTCCGGCGGCGCGGAATTTTTCCGCCCATGCGCGCCGGGCGCCGGCGATCGTGAGCGAGGCGCCGCTATCCCGCGCCAATACGGCGTTATCGGCGCTCGGCCTCGTCACTGTGCGTCCTCGGCGGCCAATAGCTCCGCCTGATGCTCGGCGACGAGCGCGTCGATGATCTCGCCCAGCGCCTCGCCCTCCAGGATCTGCGGCAATTTGTGGAGCGTGAGATTGATGCGATGGTCGCTGACGCGCCCTTGTGGATAATTATAGGTGCGGATGCGTTCGGAGCGGTCGCCGGTGCCGACCTGGCCGCGGCGCGCGGCGGCGCGCGCGGCGTCCTGTTTCTGCCGCTGGAAATCGTAGAGCCGGGTGCGCAGCACGGCGAGCGCTTTGGCGCGATTGCGGTGCTGCGAACGGTCCTCCTGCATCATCACGACGATGCCGGAGGGGATATGGGTCACCCGCACCGCCGATTCGGTCTTGTTGACGTGCTGACCGCCGGCGCCGCCCGAGCGCAGCGTGTCGATCTTGAGATCGGCATCGTTGATGGCGAGGTCGAGCTCCTCCGCCTCGGGCAGCACGGCGACGGTCGCGGTCGAGGTGTGAATGCGGCCGGACGCTTCGGTGTCGGGCACGCGCTGCACGCGGTGCACGCCGGATTCGAATTTGAGCTTGGCGAAAGCGCCGCGGCCGCGGATTTCGGCGATGATTTCCTTGAAGCCGCCCATCGAGCCTTCGCTCACCGTCATGATCTCGACTTTCCAGCCCTGCTTGGCGGCATAGCGCTCGTACATGCGGTACAGATTGCCAGCGAACAAAGCGGCTTCGTCGCCGCCGGTGCCGGCGCGGATTTCGAGGATGACGTTGCGCTCGTCCATGGCGTCCTTGGGGATGAGCGCCAGCCGCAATTGCTGTTCGAGCGCGGCACGCCGCGCTTCGAGCTGCCGCCGTTCGGCCTCGGCGACCGAACGCATCTCGGCTTCGGTCGCCGGATCGTCGATCAGGCTGGTGACCCCGTCGAGCTCGCGCTGCGCCGCCCGATAGGAATTCACGGCCTCGATGACGGGCGCAAGTTCGGCGAATTCGCGCGAAAGTTTGACAAAGGTCTCACGCGGCAGCGCGGCGGTGAGGTCGCGCTCCAGCGCCGCATGACGGGTGACCAGCGCGTCGAGTTTTTGATCGGGCAGCATCGTCGGTAAGTAGAAGAGGTGGCGGGCTGAAACAAGCCCGGCCATGACGGTCCATTCATTTCCTAAATCTGCAAGCCGTTGTCGGCGGCATATTTTTGCAGCTCGGCGCGGATCGGCGTGGCGCCGCTCGATCTACCGATCAGCGGGCAGAGGAAAGCCGCGGTCTTGCGGCAATCGAGCTCGAGCAGCATCGCCTTGACCGGCCCGACCGCGGACGGCGCCAGCGACAGCGAGCGGTAGCCGATGGCGGCCAGCGCCAGCGCGCCGATCGGCTGCGAGGCGAGTTCGCCGCACAATGTCACCGGCTTGCCGTATTCGCGGCACTTGTCGGCGATGTCCTTGAGCGCGCGCAACACCGGCGCCGAAAGCGGATCGAAGCGGCCAGCGACGCGCGGATTGCCGCGATCGGCCGCATAGAGGAATTGCACCAGATCGTTCGAGCCGACGGAGAGGAAATCGACGTGTTCGAGCAGCTCGTCGAGCTGATAAAGCAGCGACGGCACCTCGACCATGCTGCCGACCTCGACCGCTTCGGGAAGCTTGTGGCCGTGCCGGCGCAAATGCGTCAGCTCGCGCTCGACCAGGTCCTTGGCCTGGTCGAATTCGGACACCGTGGCGATCATCGGGAACATGATCTTCAGCGCCCGGCCGCCGGCGGCACGCAGCAGCGCGCGCAATTGCGTGCGCAACAGCGCCGGCCGGTCGAGCCCGAGCCGGATCGCTCGCCAGCCCAGCGCCGGATTCTCCTCCTCGATGTTGCGCATATAGGGCAGCACCTTGTCGCCGCCGATGTCGAGCGTGCGGAAGGTCACCGGCTTGTCGTTGGCGGCGTCGAGCACCGCGCGATAGAGGGTGTATTGCTCGCTCGAGCGCGGGAAATTCGGCGCCACCATGAATTGCAGCTCGGTGCGGAACAGACCGATGCCGGCGGCGCCGGTATCGGCGATGTGCGGCAGGTCGACGCTCAAGCCCGCATTGATCATGAGCGTGACTTCTTCGCCGTCCTTGGTTACGCAGGGCAGATCGCGCAGAGCCTGGTATTGCTGCTGCCGGCGCGCGCGCAACCGCACCCGCTCGGCATAGGCCGCTTCCATGTCGGGCAACGGCCGCAAGTGCAGATCGCCGGCCGAGCCGTCGAGGATGATGGCGTCGCCCGGATCGGCGATGCCGGTGGCGTTGTCGATCTCGCCGACCGCGGCGATGCCGAGCGCGCGCGCGACGATGGCGACATGCGAGGTCGGGCCGCCCTCTTCGAGCACCAGGCCGCGCAACTTCTTGCGGTCGTAATCGAGCAGCGCCGCCGGTCCCATGGAGCGGGCGACCAAGATGGCGTTGTCCGGCATGTTGTCGCGCGAGGGCGCGTGATCGCGGCCGGTAAGCTGGCGCATCAGCCGGTTGGCGAGGTCGTCGAGATCGTGCAGGCGCTCGCGCAAATACGGATCGGTCTGCCGCAGCATGCGCGCGCGGGTATCGGACTGCACGCGCTCGACGGCGGCCTCCGCGGTCAGGCCGGTCATCACCGCCTCTTCGAGCCGGTGCAGCCAGCCGCGGTCGTAGGCGAACATGCGATAGGCTTCGAGCACGTCGCGATGCTCGCCGCCCTCGACCACGTCGCCGTGCTCGAGCAGCTCGTCGAGATCGGTGCGCAAGGCCTCGACCGCCGTTTGCAGGTGCTTCAATTCCTTCGGAATGTCGTCGGCGATGTAATTGGTGACGACGACGCGCGGTTCGTGCAGCACGACATGGCCGAGCGCGATGCCTTCCGACAGCGCCGCGCCGATGAGATGCAGCGACCGCCGCGCCGCCGGCTCGGCGCCGGGAGGCGCCAGCGCCGACAGTTCGCCCGACGCGATCATCTCCGCCAGCACCATCGCCGTGGTTTGCAGCGCCTCGACTTCCTCCTCCGAATAGTTGCGCCGGGCGCGGTTCTGTACCACCAGCACGCCGAGCGTGTTGCCGGCGCGCAGGATCGGCACGCCGAGGAAGGAGTGGTAGATTTCTTCGCCGGTTTCCGGCCGGAAGGAGAAGGCCGGGTGCGCCTGCGCGTTGGAAAGGTTGATGGCGCTCGCCTGGCTTGAGACCAGGCCGACCAGGCCCTCGTCGGCGCCGAGCACGGTGCGGTGCACGGCGTCGCGGTTGAGGCCTTCGGTGGCGTAGAGCTCGAGCGTCGAGTCGACGCGCAGCACGTAGACGGAGCAGACCTCAGCGACCATGTTGGCCGCGATCAGCACCACGATCTTGTCGAGGCGTTCCTGCGCGCTGACCGGCTCCGCCATGACTTCGCGGAGCCGGCGCAACAATACGCGCGGACCGCCGAGCGCGCCACGCATGGCGTGAGGTCCCTCGGGCCTTCGTTTTGACCGGCGCGGCGCCCGCAGCGCACCGATCGTCATCGACGATGAGTTCGCCAAGGGCCCCGGCCCGCGGCGAGCATCCTCAAGCCTATATCGAATGCGGCATGCAAACCGCAAGCCTGAGACGCTGCGATGACGGCGCCGGAATTTGTGCGCCGCAGCGAGAATATGGGCGGGATTACGCCGTCGCTTGGTCGAGGCCGTAGAGCGAATGCAAAGTGCGCACCGCAAGCTCGGTGAACGCCGCGTCGATCAGCAGCGAAAACTTGATCTCCGAGGTGGTGATGGCGCGGATATTGATGGCGCGCTCGGCCAACGCCTGGAATGCCTGCGCGGCGACGCCGGCATGGCTGCGCATGCCGATGCCGATGACCGAGATTTTGGCGACGTCGGTGGCACCATCGAGCCGCTTGAAGCCGATTGTCTTCTTCGCCTTGGTGATGACGTCGAGCGAACGCTGGTAGTCCGCGGCCGGCACGGTGAAGGTGAGATCGGTGGTTTTGCCGTCGGGCGAGACGTTCTGCACGATCATGTCGACGTTGATGTTGGCCTCGGCCAGCGGAATGAAAATCGCGGCGGCGACGCCCGGCTTGTCTTCGACCTCGCGCACCGAGATTTGCGCCTCGTCGCGGGAGAAGGCGATGCCGGTGACGGTTTGCTGTTCCACTATCTCCTCCTCGTCGCAGATCAGGGTTCCGGGCGGAATGCCGTGCGGGTCGACATCCTCGGGCCGGTCGAAACTCGAGCGCACGAAGATGCGCACATTATGCACCATGCCGAGCTCGACCGAACGCACCTGCATGACCTTGGCGCCGAGCGAGGCAAGCTCCAGCATTTCCTCAAAAGCGATCTTGGCAAGCCGCTTGGCGCGCGGCACCACCCGCGGGTCCGCGGTGTAGACGCCGTCAACGTCGGTATAGATGTCGCAGCGGTCGGCGCGGATCGCCGCTGCCACCGCCACCGCCGAGGTGTCGGAGCCGCCGCGCCCGAGCGTGGTGATACGACCGGTCTCCTTGTGCAGGCCCTGAAAGCCGGCGATGACCGCGACCTCGCGGCGTTCGGCGAAGCGCTTGACGATCTCGGCGCCGTTGATTTCCAGGATGCGCGCCGAGGTGTGCACGTTCGAGGTCAGGATCGGCAGCTGCCAGCCGAGCCATGAGCGGGCGTTGACGTCCATGTCCTGCAATGTGATGGCAAGGAGCCCCGCGGTCACCTGCTCGCCGGTGGCGAGCACGGCGTCGTATTCGCGGGCGTCGAAGATGCGGCGCGTCTGCAATGCCGCCTCGCACCAGGCGACCAACTGGTCGGTCGTTCCCGACATCGCCGAGACGACGACCGCGACGTCATGACCGGCGTCGACCTCGCGCTTGACGTGGCGCGTGACGTTGCGAATGCGATCGATGTCGGCGACGGAGGTCCCGCCGAACTTCATCACCAGACGGGCCATGACAGTCGTCCGCGCTCTTTCCCCTGCAAAAGGCGCGTATTGATACCGGCGCGATGCCCGGCCTGCAATGTCGATGACGGAAAGCCGCCCGCTCGCGGCCCTAGTCGGGCGCAGGCGAGCGGATGAACGCGGGTAACGGCTTGCAGGGGCGGTTATCGAGAGCGATCGCGACGGTCTTTGACCCGCACGCGGATGGGCAGAGCGGTTTCCTGCCAACCCATCGCGACCCCCATCAGATTTGACCAGAACGCGATCCACAACAGCGCGGGCATGGCGTGCCTCCTCTGCGGATCGAACTTGAGGGTTAACGTGCTAAGCTTGCTCCGGTTCCTCGCCATTCGCGGCGGAGCCGCCGCCGGACGCATTTTGCCGATCGGCGGCAAATATAAAGATTGCGCCATAGAGTGAATGTCATGCCCGTAAGCCACGACCGGATCCTCACCACGCATGTCGGAAGTCTCGTTCGCCCGCCGGAACTGACCCGATACATCGAGGCGATCGACGCCGGCGTCAAAATCGATCAAGCCGCGTTCGACCGCTGCCTCGCCGATTGCGTGGCGGAGGTGGTCAAGCGCCAGCAGCAAGTCGGCATCGACATCATCAGCGACGGCGAGTTCGGCAAATTCCGCAGCTGGTCGTTTTACGTCCTCGACCGTCTCGCCGGCATCGAAGAGCGGGCGATCGAGGCGCCGCGCGGCGCCGGCCGCGACCAGCTCATGTTTCCGGAATTCTACGCCGAATATTTCCCGACGCAGAAGCTGCCGAAACGCGGCACCGTCGTTTGCGTCGGCCCGATCGCCTACAAAGGCCAGGCGGCGTTGCAAAAAGACATCGCGATCTTCAAGGCGGCGCTGAAAGGCGTCGCCGTCGCCGACGCCTTCCTGCCGGTGGTGGCGCCGGCAAGCGCCGTTCCGCGCCACAAGAACGAATATTACAAGGACGACGAAGAGTTTTTGTTCAAGCTCGCCGAGGCTTTGCGCGAAGAATACAAGGCGATCGTCGCCGCTGGGCTGATGGTGCAGATCGACGACGCGTTCCTGCCCTACATGTACGATGTCGCCTTTGCCGCCGCCGACCTCGCGCAATACCGGAAATGGGCGGCGGTGCGCATCGACGCGCTCAACCACGCGCTCGCCGGTCTGCCCGAGGATCGCATCCGTTATCACATCTGCTGGGGCAGCTTTAATACGCCGCACGTCACCGACGTGCCGCTCAAGGACATCGTCGATCTCGTGCTCAGGGTGAAAGCCGGCGCCTATTGCATCGAGATGGGCAATCCGCGCCACGAGCATGAGTGGCGAGTATGGGAGAGGACCAGGCTCCCGGCCGGGAAGAAGCTCATCCCCGGCGTCATTAGCCATTCGACCAATGTCGTCGAGCATCCGGAACTGGTGGCTGAACGGTTGACCCGTATCGCGCGGCTGGTCGGGCGCGAAAACGTCATGGGCGGCACCGATTGCGGCTTCGCGCAATCGCCTTACGTGCGGCGCGTGCATCCCTCGATCATGTGGGCGAAACTGGAGGCGCTCGCCGAAGGCGCGCGGCTCGCCTCGCGGGAATTGTGGGGCCGCAAAGCGGCGTGACCTCCTAATACGGCAGCCCGACGTAATTCTCGGCAAACACCGTCGCCGCGGCTTTCGAGCGGAACAGATAATCGAGCTCGGCCAGCTGGATTTTCTGATCGAACGGATTTTCGGAAATCCGGTGCAGCATCGTGGTCATCCACCAGGAGAAGCGCTCGGCCTTCCATACCCGGTTAAGCGCGCGCTCAGAATAATGATCGAGGCCGGCGTCGGATTTCTCGGCATAGTGCTCGACCAGCGCCTGCGAGAGGTAGCGCACGTCGCTCGCCGCGAGGTTGAGGCCCTTGGCGCCGGTCGGCGGCACGATATGGGCGGCGTCGCCGGCAAGGTACAGCCGGCCGAAGCGCATCGGCTCGGCGACGAAGCTGCGCAACGGCGCGATACTCTTCTCGATCGAGGGGCCGGTGACGAGGCGGGCGCGCGCCTTATCGTCGAGCCGGGGCCTGAGCTCCTCCCAGAAGCGGTCGTCCGGCCAGGAATCGACGTCCTCGGCGAGGCTGCATTGCAGATAATAGCGGCTGCGCGTCGGCGAGCGCATCGAGCACAGCGCGAAACCGAGCGGGTGATGGACGTAGATCAGCTCGTCGGAGACTGGCGGCGTGTCGGAGAGAATGCCGAGCCAGCCGAGCGGATAGACGCGCTCATGCGCGGTGATCGCGTGGGCTGGCACGCTCTTGCGGCACACGCCGTGGAAGCCGTCGCAGCCGGCGACGAAATCGCAGGCGATCTCCTGTGTCTTGCCGTCGGCGCGAAAGGTAACGTGAGGCTTGTCGCCGAAAATTCCGTGCAGGTGCACGTCATAGGCGGCGTAGATCGTCGGTGCGCCCGCTGCGGCGCGGCCGTCCATGAGATCTTTAGTGATCTCGGTCTGCCCGTAGACCATCACCGCCTTGCCGGTCAGCTCCGCGAAGGAGATGCGATGGCGCACGCCGTCGACGCAGATCTGCACGCCCTCGTGCACGAGGCCGTCCTCGTGCATGCGCGCGCCGACGCCCGCTTCGTCGAGCAGATCGATCGTGACCTGTTCGATGACGCCGGCGCGCACGCGGCCGAGCACGTATTCGCCGGTCTGCCGCTCGAGGATGACGTTATCGATGCCGTGCTTATGGAGGAGCTGGCCGAGGAGTAGTCCCGCCGGGCCGGCGCCGATGATGACCACTTCGGTTCGCATGGTTCGTCATAATCACTGGCCGGAGAGTTTGGAAGATAAACCGGGCGCCGCCACGGACTTTGATTCAAATCGGCCCGGATTTGTTGTCGGCCGTTGAATGATTTCCCTGTTTTATCCCGGGATGCGCAGGGTCCGTCGCGTGGATGCCAAATCGGCGGGTTTGAAACCAACGGCTTTTGCCGACGGCGGCCGCGCGTTTGCAAGCCTGCCATTTCGGTTGCGGCGCGATGAGCAGCACACCATTGGCAAGCGCCCGGCGGTGGTCCTGTCGCTGTTCCTGGTGTTGCTGGCGGCGGCGTTGTTGACCGGCGGCCATGCCGTCATCGATCCGCTGTTGCGGGCGGCCGCGGCGGCGCGGGAAACCCACCGCCTCGGCGAAATCGTCTTTACCAAGCCCGACGGCACGTTTTGCCGTCCGCTATCGTTCGACAAAAAAACGGCGGCGATAGCCGAAGGTGCCGTGGAACCCTGCGCGCCCGACTGGCCCGACGCGCACGCCGATGGCGGCGCCATGGGTTTCACCTGGCGCGCGCGCTAGCGATCGAGCAAAAATTCCAAGCTAAACTTGTGAAATTGAGGCGGCAGTTCCTAGCGCGCCGGCCGAGCCTTGCCGGGAGGCACGATCTTTTTCGGGAAACCGGTTTCCCCGTTTTTCGGATCATGCTCTAAGTGTCAGTGCTCCTCGATTGAGACCCGCACAGAACAAGGGAACTGACCATATGCAGCGGACCATGCGTTTCGTCTCTTGGCCGGCGCTGCCGGCCGCTCTCTTGCTGATCGGAATTGGCGCCGCAGGTATCGGCAGTGCCGCCGCTCAGGGCAGCCCCGAGGCCCGCCAGGCCTGCGCGCCGGATGCGATGAAGCTTTGTTCCGACTTCATTCCCGACGTGCCGAAAATCACCAAATGCATGATGGCCAAGCGCAGGCAGCTGAGCAAGGAATGCCGCGTCGCCATGGCAAACCAGCACCGTTATTACCATCACCGCTCTTACCGGCGCTACCGACAGCACGCCCCGCAACAGAGCTAAGGTTTCCCCCGCCGCGGCTGCGGCTTGAGCGGTGTTGCCCGAAAATGCCAAGTTGTGCGGGGGTGAAGTTTGCAAAAAGTCGCCAAGTCCAGCGTCAAGTCGGGCGCCATGTTGGTCGCCACGCAGGGCCGCCGCGCGCTTGCCCTTGCAGCGGCGCTACGGCCGGCCATGCGATGGGGCTGGCCGATCGCGCTGGCCGCAGGCGTCTCGATCGCGGCGTTCGCGCTGCCGCGCGCGCAGCCCCGGGCGCAGCCGGCCGGCGGCGACGATGCGCCGGTGCTCGCCGGCGAATCCGCGCTCGGCGACGCCATGCGCGGCGGCGATAAAGCGGCCGCGCGCCGGCTTCTGGCGCTGCAATTTTCTTTCGTCGATGCCGACGGCAAAATTTATGCGCGCAAGGATTTCATTGCCGACCTCAAAGGGCACGCCGCTGCGCCAGCAGGCGAAACGAAGGTGAGCAATTACGGGCTGCTCGCCGCGGTCACCGGGCATCGCCAATCAGCGCACAGTGCCGAGGTTTTCTTTCTCGACATTTGGGTGCGGCAGAAAGGGGCCTGGCGGATTCTGGTGATGCAGGAGGTTGTGATCGCATCGCCCGATGCGCCTGCCGCCGCGGCCGCGCCCGCCGGCGAAACGCGGACTTATGAGTGCAAGAATCCCTGCCAGACTTTGCCTTATCGCGTGCGCTCGGTGCCGGAGCAGGACATCGTCACCGCGTTCCAGGCCCTCGAGAAAGCCGTGGTCGCCCATGACGCGCCGGAATGGGGCAGGCACGTCGCCGACGAATTCATGGTTTATCGGACCGGCCGGCAGCCGGCCGGAAAATCCGAGCGCATGGCCGTGATTGAGCGGCAGAAGGAGAGCAATGCCGCCGTCACCGTCGGCGAAGTGCAGGCGATGCGGCTGGCGGCTTACGGCGACGCCGCTGCGATGGCCGCCGACCACGTCGCGCCGGACAATTCGCGCCCGCCCTATCGCGCGGCGCGGGTGTGGGTGAGGCGCAACGGTCAGTGGCTGATGGCGATCAGCGTGCAGACCGACGTAAAGTAGCGGAGCGCGTTAAGTCTCCAGCCCCGTCGGCACGTTGACGTTCTCGCTTTCGAGCTTCATGCCGGCGGCAAGCGCCATGGTCTCGGCCAGAGCCGCGAAATCCTTCTGCAAATACTCTTGCGGATTCTTTTGCAGGATGGCGGCGCCGAAATGGCCCTGCAGCACTTCGCGGGCCGCCGCCGTGACCGGCAGCGGCACATCCATCTCCCGGCCGAGCTCGAGGCCGAGGTCGAGGTCCTTGCGCAAGAGCTCCGGCGTGAATGTCGTGGTCCAGTCGCAATTGACCAGCGCCGGCGATTTGTAGCGGGTGAACATGGAGCCCATGGCGCTGTTGTTGAGGAAGGCGAGCCAAGCGTGGCGCGGCACGCCCATTTTGTTGGTCAGTAGCGTCATCTCGATCAGATTTTCGATGATCACGCCGAGCATGACGTTGTGCGCGATCTTGCAGACCCGCGCCAATTCGCCGTCGCCGACATAAGAGACCCCGCGCGGGGCAAAGACCTCGATCAGCGGCATCACCGCCTTGCAGGCGGTTTCCGGGCCGGAGACCACGGCGGAGAGCTTGCCGGCCTTGATCACTTTGGCATTGCCGCTGACCGGCGCGGCGACGAAATTGGCGCCAAGCTGCCGGAGCTTGTCGCGGATGGCGGCGGATTCCTCGACCGCGATGGTCGAGCAATCGACCACAGTCGGCGGCACCTTGCCGCCCTGGCTGCACACGCCGTTCTTGCCGTACAGCACGTTCTGGACATCCTTGCCGGTGGCGACGATGGAGAACAGCACGTCGACGTTTTTCAGTTCGGACAAATGATCGACCAGCTTGCCGCCGATCTTGGCCAGCGGCTCGGCCTTGGCGCGAGTGCGGTTCCAGACGGTGACGTCGTAACCGGCCTTGATCAGGCGCTCGGCCATGGGAATGCCCATGCGGCCGGCGCCGATCCAGCCGATCTTCGGTTTACGCTCTTTGCCGTTCGTGGCCATGCCGGGCTCCCTTTTTCAGGGGCTCTCTTATCACAGGAGGCGAAAGCTTGTCCGTGGCCGGGATGCGGGCAGCTTTGCGTTTCTTGACAGTGATTTACCGCCCGGTCATAAGGACGCGGGCGCTCGCGGGCGACGGTTAAGCGTTTGCCGGGACGCGCCTTAAGCCAGCAGAAACGACTGGAAAAAGCCGGTCCGGATCAATTCCGAACGCCGGATCGAACACGAGGACAAAGATGTTCGCGGTCTTCAAAACGGGCGGCAAGCAATACCGGGTTGCCGCCGAAGATGTGCTCAAGGTCGACAAGGTTAAGGGCGAGCCCGGTGAGATCGTCGAATTCGGCGAGGTCCTGGTCGTCGGCGGCGACGCCGTAACGCTGGGCGCGCCGACCGTCGCCGGCGCCATGGTGGCGGCCGAGGTGCTCGATCAGTCGCGCGGCGCCAAGATCATCGCATTCAAGAAAAGGCGGAGAAAAAATTCCCGCCGCAAGCGCGGCCATCGCCAGGAATTTACCTTGCTGCGCATCACCGAGATCCTCACCGACGGCAACAAGCCGAGCAAGACGGCGACGCCGCGGCCGAAACGGGCGCCGGCGCCGAAGCCGGAAGCTCCGGCCGGCACCGCGCCGGACGCCGCTACCCCCGCCGGGAGCGAAGCCGCCGCCGAGGCGCCGCGCAAGGCTGCCCCCAAGAAGGCGCAAAAGCCGAAAGCCAAGGCGCCGGCCGGCAAAGCCAAGAAGCCGGCGGCCAAAGCCGAAAGCCCGCCGGTGAAAGGCAAGAAAAAGAAGTGATCGAAAGCGGTGATGTTTTCGTCACGAATCCGATATAGGTATGAAGACGAGAAGGACTTGAGCGATGGCTCATAAGAAAGCAGGCGGTTCCTCGCGCAACGGCCGCGATTCCGGCGGTCAGCGCCTGGGCATCAAGATTTTCGGCGGCGAAGAAGTGGTCGCCGGCAACATCATCGCGCGCCAGCGCGGCACCAAATGGCATGCCGGCCGCAATGTCGGCGTCGGCCGCGACCACACACTGTTCGCGTTGATCAATGGCCGCGTCGAGTACCGCGCTAAAACCAAGGGCCGCGTCTTCGTATCCGTACGTCCGATGACGGAGGCTGCGGCCCAGTAAACGGTGGATCATATGAGTCCGCCGGCATCCAGTCGAACCGGCGGGCCCAATTGGGCTTCGAAAAGGGGGAGACCGGATTGCCGGCTCCCCCTTTCGGTTTCAGGAGCCCGTGACATGACACTGTCGGAAGAAATCCAGGCGCAACGGCAACGCGAGCGCAGTATTCCCGTCCTCGAGACCGGGCGGCTTTTGCTGCGCGCCCCGCGTCACGGGGACGTAAAAGCGATTGCGGCATTGGCCAA
The DNA here is from genome assembly GCA_031291475.1 of Xanthobacteraceae bacterium. GTDB lineage: Bacteria > Pseudomonadota > Alphaproteobacteria > Rhizobiales > Xanthobacteraceae > BOG-931. The sequence continues at coordinate 82,085 of JARLIY010000069.1, read as the reverse complement.
TGACCGCCGCGTCGCCGAAAACACGGCGCGCATTACGCATCCCTATGGCGTCGGCGACGCCGAGCAATTCGTCGCCAATGTCAATACGCGCGAGGGTGAAGCCTGCTTCGTCATCCTTTACGACGGCACGCTGATCGGCGCCTGCGGCGTCGAGGCGCGCGCCGACGACGGCGTCGAGCTCGGTTATTGGCTCGGTGCGCCTTATTGGGGCCGCGGCTTCGCCACCGAGGCGGTGCGCGCGGTGATCGATCACGCCTTCGGCGATCTGCGCCACGACACGCTGCAAGCGGGCGCGCGCGTGACCAACCCGGCGTCGCGCCGCGTGTTGGAGAAGTGCGCGTTTCAATGGACCGGCGTGCAACTGACGCGCATCCGCGCCATCAATTCGGCGGCGCCGCTCGACCGCTTTCGCCTCGATCGCGGATTGTGGCTCTCGCTCAAGGCCTGGGGCCGCGTGCGCCGCGTGGCGTGAGCGGGCGGGGCGCCGTTACTGTCCGGCGTTCGGCGGCGAGGCGAAGAACGGCGAAAGCTTGGCGACCAGCGCCGGACCGAAATGCGCCTGCGGATTTGACGGCTGCGCCCGGTCCATGAGTTCCCAGCCCTGAATCAGCACGCGGGCGCTCTCGAAAGTGTGCTGGAGGTCGCGGCCGGGCCGCACGCTCTGGCGGAAGAACGCATCGCCGAAATAAGTCCAGTCGCGCTCTGGCGCGCAGCCGAACGAGGTGTTCTTCGCGTCCGCCGCGGTGACCACGATGGTGTCGTCGTTGGCGAGCGGCGGCACGAATGTGCCGGCATAACAGGCCGAAACGATGACGATGCGGTTCTTGATGCCCTCGTTGTTCAGCGCCGCCGCCACGTGCTGCGGCGTCAGCTCGCTGATCGCGCCGTTGGGCAGGCGCAGCCCGAAGCCGGTCAGCTCGCCGTGCGATGTCATCAACAGCAGAAGAACATCGTCGTCCTTGTTCATCACCTTTCCGATGGCATGCACCGCGGCGGCGAAATTGCGCCCGTCCGCAAGCGGCAGGTTTTGCAGCGTCTCGCGATGATTGACGAGGCGGAGCGTGCGCCCGCGGATCGGCAGGACGCCGCCCATTGCCGCCAGGCCGCCGTCGAGCTCCTTGAGAAAGACATCCTCCGACCAGCCCGAGATGCCGATGGCGTAGACCGCGGTCGCGCCTTTGGTCGAGGGCGCGAGGCCGTCGAACTGCGCCTGCAGGAGCGCGCGCTGCGCCTGCGAGAACGGCGCGGCTTCGGCCTCGCCGCTGCCGCCGCCCTCTTGCCGCTGCGCGAGCGGGCGCGCATGCAGGATTTCCCACCAATTGGCATTGTCGATATTGAAGTCGCGGGGCACGAAAACCGGCGCATGCGGCACGATGGCGCTGATGGCAAGCAGTGCCAGCCACAATCCGGCGGCACGGCCGAGGACGGAAATCCCGGGCCGCGGGGTGAAGGTGCGAAGCACCGCCGTCATGGCGCCGATCCACCACAGCGAGACCACCGCGAATACCGCGATCGGCGCGGCGCGATTGGCCCAGACCGCCGTCAGCGCGGGCGCCAGGGGGGTGGCGATGTTGACGGCATCGATGACGAGCTCGGCGATGATCGAGAGCGCGAACATCGCCGACAGCGCCGTGACGCGCGCGGCCGGCTGCACGAACAGCGCCGCAACGGCGACGTCGAGCGCCAGCCAGGCGACGATGGCGTTGAGGCCGTAAGGATTGAATCCGCCGCCGAGCCCGGCGGCGAGGAATTGGAAACCGACGCGGATGACCGCGAGCGCGACGATCCAGGCCAAGAGGCTCGGCAGGCCGACGAACTGGAGGTTCCGCGTCGGCCGCCAAATCGCGGCGCGCGCCGTAAGCCCGAGAACCGACCACACGTTCTTCATTCGCTACTCGAACAAGCCCAAACTTAAGAGTGCCGTACCCCAATAGTTACACTATATCAGGTGCGCCGGGCGCCACGCTAATTTGCGCCGGTCACCCATGCGGTGGATTTGGCGCTCCGACATTGTTACGGGTACGCGGATGAAATTCCTCGACGAGGCCAAGGTCTATATCCGCTCCGGTGACGGCGGCAACGGCTGCGTCTCGTTCCGGCGCGAAAAATTCATCGAGTTCGGCGGGCCCAATGGTGGCGACGGCGGCAAGGGCGGCGACGTGATCGCGGAAGCGGTCGACGGACTCAATACGCTGATCGATTATCGCTACCAGCAGCACTTTTTCGCCAAGAACGGCCATGCCGGCATGGGCAAGGACCGGCACGGCGCCAACGGCGCCGACGCCGTGCTCAAGGTGCCGGTTGGCACGCAAATTTACGAGGAGGACGGCGTGACGCTGCTCGCCGACCTCACAGAGCGCGGCCAGCGCGCCGTGCTTGCATCCGGCGGCAACGGCGGATTCGGCAATGCCCATTTCAAATCCTCGACCAATCGCGCGCCGCGCCGCGCCAATCCAGGCCAGCCGGGCGAAGAACACACCCTCCGCCTACGGCTCAAGCTCATCGCCGATGCCGGCATTATCGGGCTGCCGAACGCCGGCAAATCGACGTTCCTCGCCGCGGTCAGCGCCGCGCGGCCGAAGATCGCCGATTATCCCTTTACCACCTTGCAGCCGCAGCTCGGCGTGGTCGAGATCGACGGGCGCGAATTCGTGCTGGCCGATATTCCCGGCCTGATCGAGGGCGCACATGAAGGCGTGGGCCTCGGCGACCGCTTCCTCGGCCATGTCGAGCGCTGCCGCGTGTTGTTGCATCTGGTCGACGGCACCGGCGGCGATGCCGGTGCGGTCTATAAGACCGTGCGCGCGGAGCTTGCCGCTTACGGGCAGGGCCTCGCCGACAAGCCGGAGATCGTCGCGCTGAACAAGGCCGACGCGCTCGACGCCGCCGCGACCAAGGAGCAGGCGGCGCGCATCAAGCACGCGGCGAAGAAGCCGCCGCTCGTGATCTCCGCGGTCAGCGGGCAAGGTGTGCCCGACGTGCTGCGCGCGCTCATCGCGGTGATCGAAGAAACGCGCGGTGCCGGCCTGGAGAAGCGCACCGCTAACGCTGCCTGGCAACCCTAGACCATGATCCGATCAAGTTGAATTGGATCATCTAGATTCTTCTTTGGAGCATGATCTTTTCGGAAAACCGGTACCCATTTTTCCGGATCTTGCCCTAGACGCCGACGTCTGGATTAGCTCCCGCCACGCGCTACATTAGCGGCATGCTCGGTCTACCGCGGATTCATCACCGGTCGCGGAACGTGCGGCTCGATACGCTCGTTCAGCTGCGCTGGCTCGCGGTATTCGGCCAGCTAGCCGCCGTGCTGGTGGTTCATTTCGGGCTCGAATTCGACGTGCCGATCTGGCCGTGTCTCGTGGTGATCGGGCTGGCGGCGCTGTTGAACATCGCCTTGCGCGTGGGTTTCCCGCAGACGCAATGGCTCGAGCCCGACCGCGCCGCCTATCTCTTGGGCTTCGACGTCGCCGAGCTGGCGGCGCTTCTTTATCTCACCGGCGGCCTGGAGAATCCGTTCTCCTTTCTGCTGCTCGGCCCGGTGCTGATTTCGGCGACCGCGCTGCCGCCGCGCATGACCTTGTTGATCGGCGTTTTCGCCGTGCTATGCGCGACAGTCCTCATCTTTGTTCATTATCAGCTCCCCTGGGACAGCGAGGAGACGCTGGAGCTGCCGGAAAAGTACGTGGTCGGGGTCTGGCTCTCGATCCTGCTGGCGATCGGCTATATCGGCGTCTACACCTGGCAGGTCGCCGAGGAGGCGCGTCAGCTTTCGGATGCGCTGGCGGCGACCGAACTGGTGCTGGCGCGCGAGCAGCACCTGTCGCAGCTCGACGGTCTCGCCGCCGCGGCGGCGCACGAACTCGCAACGCCGCTTGCCACCATCACCGTGGTGGTGCGCGAGATCGAGCGCGCGCTCGAGGCCGGCTCGCCCTATGCCGAAGACGTGAAATTGCTGCGCGAGCAGGCGCAACGCTGCCGCGAAATCCTGTCCAAGATCACCGAGCTGCCGACCGCCGAGCCGTTCGATCGCGTGCCGCTCTCCGCGCTGATCGAAGAGGCGGTGGCGCCGCACCGTAACTTCGGCGTTTCGCTTGGGATGACGCTGCCGCCCGATCGCACCGACGAGCCGGTCGGCGCGCGCAATCCGGCGATCCGTTACGGCCTCGGCAACCTGATCGAAAACGCCGTCGACTTCGCCAACACCCGCGTGGAAATCTTCGCGCAGTGGACGGCGGAGGAGGTGAGCATCACCATCAGCGACGACGGGCCAGGCTTTGCGCCCGAAGTGCTGGATCGCATCGGCGCGCCCTATGTCACTCATCGGCGGCCTGGGCCGCACGAGCCGGGCGGTGAGGAGGACGAGGACCCGGTGTTCGGGCTCGGCCTCGGATTTTTCATCGCCAAAACCCTGCTGGAGCGCTCCGGTGCCAAGCTTTCGCTGAAAAACCAGGCGCTGCCGCAGCACGGCGCCACGGTCACGGTGGTCTGGCTTCGCTCCGAATTCGAGCGACCGCTGGTTGCGCCCCCTCTTGAGCGCGCGGCCGCCGTCCCCTAATTATGGGGCATTGTGGGGCGCGGCGTTTACTGGAGTGGAATTGCCATGGTTAACGCCCTGACCGGCGCCCTGGGCGCCACAACTGCCCAAACGACGATGCCGACAACGAAAGCCGCTGCGGTTCCGGCTGAACGCTCGCTGTTGATTGTCGAGGACGATAAAATGTTCTTGCAGCGGTTGGCGCGCGCCATGGAGACGCGCGGCTTTGTCGTGAGCACCGCCGAGTCGGTTGCCGACGGTCTGTTGCAAGTCGAGAAGGCGGCGCCGGCCTTTGCCGTGGTCGACATGCGGCTCGGCGACGGCAACGGGCTCGACGTCATCTCGGCGATGAACAAGCGCCGGCCGGGGGCACGCGCCATCATCCTCACCGGCTACGGCAACATCGCGACCGCGGTGAATGCGGTCAAGCTCGGAGCCGTCGATTATCTCGCCAAGCCGGTCGATGCCGACGACGTGGTGGCGGCGCTGCTGGCGCTCGACAACAAAAAGATCGAGCCGCCGGAAAATCCGATGTCCGCGGACCGCGTGCGCTGGGAGCACATCCAGCGCATCTACGAATTGTGCGGCCGCAACGTCTCGGAGACCGCGCGCCGTCTCAACATGCACCGGCGCACCTTGCAGCGCATCCTCGCCAAACGCGCGCCGAAATAGCCCCAGCGAATATGTCTTGTCGCCGTCGCGGCGAGCAGCCCGCACCGCTCTGGAACGCCCGCGGCGTACCGGCTAGGATGGCGCTATACCCTGTGCACGATCGCGACGCGATCTTAAGACGCAGGGCATTTCAGGGGAGGGTGAGATGGACGCCAGGACGTATTTTACCGTCAGTTCGGTTGTCGGGATTCTGTATGCGCTCGGTTTTTTGCTGATCCCGGGCAATATGGTGTTGATGTTCGGCGGGCCGCCGGAGGCGCACGTCATCCTCAACCTTCAGTTCTGCGGGGCGGGGCTCTTGGCGTGGGGCGTGATTAGCTGGTTCGCCCGCGACTTTCGCGACTGGGGCGCGGTGCGCGGCGTGCTGATCGGCAACGTGGTCGGTGACGCCGTCCTCGTCGTCTTAACCGTCTACGCCGCGCTTACCGGTCTGCTCAACAAGTTGACATGGGGCTCCGCAATCGTGGTTGCCCTGCTGTTGCTGTGGGGGCTTTATTGCCTGATGGCCGGCGCACGCAAGACGGCGTGACGCGCCGGTGAGCAGCGGCCGGTTGGCGTCGGCTATTTCGATTCCGCCTCGTAAATGCCGGTCCAGTCGGCCGCCGGCGGCGCGGCGCGGTAGGCCGCGATGCGCTCGACATACATGTCGTAGAGCCCGCTGACGGCAAAGCCGTTGGCGAGCTTGCGGCAGCCCTCGATTAGGCTCTCCGCTTCGTCCCATTGCTGGCGGCGGTAAGCCGCCAGCATGCCGGCGTTGAGATCGCGCAACTCCCGGCAGCGCGGATCGTCGCCGACTTCGGCGCGACCAAGCACGGTAAACACCGCTTCCGGCTGCTTCTTGCCCTTCACCTGGATGAGGTCGATCTCCATCGTGGCGAATCTCGCCTGCGCCCTTTCCGCGGTGCGCGAGCCGATCACCATGGAGAGACGATAGTCCTTGGTGCGCGATTCCAGACGCGAGGCGACATTGACGGTGTCGCCGAGCACCGAATAGTTGAAGCGGAAATCCGAGCCCATATTGCCGACCACGCAGGGTCCGCTATTGAGCCCGATACCGATGCGCGGCGGCATGTAAACGCCGCCATTGGTCTCGGCCTCGCGTTTGAGCTCGACGTTGAGTGCTTCAGCGCGCGCCAGCATTTCCAGCGCTGCCTCGCAGGCGTTGGCCTCATGCTCGTCGTCGTCGAGCGGCGCGTTCCAGAACGCCATGATGGCGTCGCCGATATATTTGTCTATGGTGCCGTTGCGTTCGATGATGGCGTTGGTGAGTGGCGTGAGGAAACGATTCATCAGGTGGGTAAGGCCGGCAGGATCGTCCTTGTAGTGCTCGGAGATGGTGGTGAAGCCGCGCACGTCGGAAAACAGGATGGTCATGCGCCGCTCCTCGCCGCCGAGCACCAGCTTTTCCGGCGATTTTGCTAACTGCTCGACGAGCGCGGGCGACAGATAAAAGCCGAAGGCCGAACGGATTTGCTGGCGCTGCCGCTGCTCGCGGAAGTAATTGACGAAGGTGAGCACCAAATATATCAGCCAGCTCGAAATCAGCGGATAGGTGAAATCGATCAGCAAGTTGTGCGCGACGAAGAAATACCACGACATGCCGGCGAGCCCGACGATCAAGAGCGCGCCCAGCGCCAGCACGATCGCCGCCGGCAGTATCGGCGCGGCGACGATGACCGCGAGCCCGAGCACGATGGCGAGGATCAGCTCGGCGCCGATGGCGTAGTTCGGATTGCTCAGGAAAGACTTGGTCAGCACGTTTTCGAGAATCTGGGCGTGGACCTCGACGCCCGGCATGGCCGGATCGACCGGCGTGGTTTTGACGTCGAGCAGACCGGTCGCCGACGTGCCGATCAGCACCAGCCGCCCGCGCACACGGTCGGCGGGCACGCGGCCGTCGAGCACGTCGGCCGCCGAGACGTAGCGCGCCGGATCGTGCTTGTTGAAATATACCCAGAACTGGCCGCGGCTGTCGGTCGGCAGTTCGAGGCCGGGCACCGCCACCGCGCGCACGCCGGCCTGATCGGTGCGGATGAGGATGGCGCCGGCGCGGGTGACGACGCGCAGCATGTCCAGCGTGAGCGACGGCACCAAAGTATCCTGCGCCTGCATGACTACCGGCACGCGGCGGACGATGCCGTCACGTTCGGGGTTGATGGAGAACAGCCCGCGGCCGGCGGCGGCCTCTTCGATCGGCGGCACGTTGCGCGACAAGCCGGGGAAGGTCAGCAGGAACGGCCGCGGATCGGGGCCGCGGATGGCAAACCCGGTTTGCAGCGCCATCTCGGCATCGCTGCGTGGCTGAGCCGTGGCCGCGCCGGCCTGGCCGACTACGACCGCGCCGGCCGCTTTGATCGCCTCCGCCAGCACCGCGTCGTTGCTGGGCAGGGCGGCAAGCTTGTCGCGGGTCGCCTCGTCGAGGCCGCGAAAGCTCGAAGCCGCGACCGCCGGCGACAGCCGGTCGGGCTCGGCGAACACGATATCGAAGCCGATCGCTACCGCGCCGAGCGCGCGCAAGCGGGTGACGAGGTCGGCGACGATGGTGCGCGGCCACGGCCATTGCCCGATCGCCTTGAGGCTTGCTTCGTCAATATCGGCAATGACCACCGGCTGCGCCGTCTGCGTCCGCGGGCGCAACAGCTGGAACAGATCGAACGTGCGCAGGTGCACTTCTTCCAGCGGTTGCGGATCGGCGATGCGCAGCGGCACCAGCGCGAACAGAAGCAGCACGCACACTGCTCGCGCCACGCTGACCTGCCGCGCCCAGCGGACGATGAGCTTCATGGTGATCTCATCCTCCCCTGCGTAGCAAAGCGAAGCGGTGGAGGGGCTCCCCGATAAAGCGCTCCCAGCGTATCTAACAAACTTGTCAGGCTGCGTACATCCACCCGGCGCTGTGTGAGCGGTAACGCGGATGCCCCTTCCACCGCCCCACTGTGCAGGGCGGTCATCCTCCCCCGTTTCACACGGGGGAGGATGAATTATTTCTCGCGGAAGGCGCGCATGAGCTGATCGTGCAGCGGCTTGACCAGGTAGGAGAGCATGGTGCGATCGCCGGTCTGGATGAAGGCTTCGACCGGCATGCCCGGCGTCAGCTTGACGTCGCCGAGCCGTTTGATCTCGTCGGCGGTCATGGAGATGCGAACCAGATAGTAGCTTTGCCCGGTACGCTAGTCAGTCGCGGTATCGGCGGCGACCCGCACCACGCGGCCGTTGATCTCGGGCGTCGTCCGCATGTTGAAAGCCGAGAAGCGCAGCACCACCGGCTGGCCGGTTTGCACCTGATCGATGTCCCTCGGCTCGACCTTGGCCTCGACCAGGAGGATGTCGGTCTCGGGCACGATGAGCATGATCGGGTCGCCGGCGGTGACGACGCCGCCGATCGTATTGGCCGTCGACTGGAAGACCACGCCGTCCTGCGGCGCGCGGATGTCGGTGCGTTTGAGCTGATCTTCCGCCGTGACCTTGCGCTCGACATATTCACCGATCTTGCTGTCGGTCTCGCGCAGCTCCTTGGCGACCTCGGTAGTCGCTTCCTGATCGACCTGAAGGATTTGCAGCTCGGTTTCGGCGATCTTGCCCTTGGCCTCGGCGGCGGCGGCGATGAGCTGGCCGGGCTCGCCCTGAAGCCGCGCCTCCTCGCGTTCGAGAGAGGTGAGGCGGCTGAGCTGGACCAGATTCTTGGCCCACAAATCGCGCACACCCTCGAGTTCCTTGTCGATGAAGCTCATTTCTTTGGATTTGGCGTCCTGCTGCGCGACCAGCCCGGTAATCTGCTCCTGCAACTGCTTGACGCGCTGCTGCAGCTGATCCTTCTGGCCGAGCCGCCCGGTGCGGCGCAGCTCGAACAGCCGGCGCTCGCTCGCCATCGCCTCCTGCACGTCGGGATCGTTGGCGCTGGCGGCAAGCTCCCTCGGCAATTCGACCGTGGCGGCGCCATCACGCTCGGCGGCGAGCCGCGCCTTGCGGGCGTAAAGCTCGGTCAGGCCTTTGGTGACGATCGCCAGGTTGGCGCGGGTCACGGTCTCGTCCAGGCGAATGAGGATGTCGCCGGCCTTGACCCGGTCGCCGTCGCGCACGCGCAACTCGCCGACCACGCCGCCGGTCGGGTGCTGCACCTTCTTGACGTTGGAATCGACCACCAGCGAGCCCGGCGCGATAAGCGCGCCGGAAATCTCGGCGGTCGAGGCCCAGCCGCCGAGCCCGATGGCGAGGAACGCCACCACCGCGCAGCCGATGATGATGTGCCGGCGGATCGAAGCGTGGGAGTCCGAAAGCAGCGGCTTGTCGGTCATCCGCCCCCTCCTTCGCCCGGGACCACTTTGAGGGTGCGCGGCGGCGTGCTCGGCTGGATCACGCGATTGAGGATTTCCTCTTTCGGCCCGAATTGCTGCTGACGGCCTTTGGCCATGACCAGAATGTAGTCCACCCCGGCAATCGCGCTCGGGCGATGGGCGACCACGACGACGATGGCGCCGCGGGCGCGCACGGCGAGGATGGCGCGGGTCAGCGCTTCGTCGCCTTCGGCGTCGAGGTTGGAGTTGGGCTCGTCGAGCACGACCAGGAACGGATCGCGATAAAGCGCGCGCGCGAGCGCGATGCGTTGCGCCTGTCCGGCGGAGAGCGCATTGCCGTTGTCGCCGACGCTGGTTTCATAGCCGTCGGGCAGATTGACGATGAGTTCGTGAACGCCGGCGGCCTGGGCGGCGGCGAGCACCGCCTCGGGATGGGGCGGATCCTCGAAGCGGGCGATGTTCTGCGCCACGTTGCCGGGGAACAATTCGACGTCCTGAGGCAGGTAGCAGATGTGACGCCCGAGCGCCTCCGGCGTCCATTGGTCGAGCGTGGCGCCGTCAAGCCGCACGCTGCCGCGCGCCGGCGTCCACACCCCGACCAGCATGCGTGCCAGCGAGGATTTGCCCGAAGCGGTCGGGCCGATGACGCCGAGCGCCTTGCCGGCGGCGAGCGAGAAGTTGACGTCCTGGCAGACGACCTTGTGCTCGCCGGGCGGGCTGACCGCGGCGTTGTGCACGACGAGCGTCTTTGCCGGCGGTTGCAGCGGCATCGGCTCGGTGCGCGCCGGCAGATGTGCGAGCAGCCGCGCCAGCCGCTGCCAACTCTGCCGTGCAGCGACGAAGCCGCGCCAATTGGCGATGGCAAGATCGACCAGCGCCAGCGCCCGCGCGCCGAGGATCGAGCCGGCGATGATGATGCCCGGCGTCGATTCCCCATGGATCACCAGCCAGGCGCCGACCGCGAGAATGGAGGATTGCAGCAGCAGCCGCAAAATCTTCGAGGCGGCGCCGAGCCCGCCGGCGACGTCGCCGGCGCGGCCGCTTTCGGCCACGTAATGGCGGTTGAGATCGTTCCAGCGCCGCGCGATGCGCCCGGTCATGCCCATGGCAGTGATCGCCTCGGCGTTGCGCCGGCTGGCGTCGAGCAGCGTGTTGCGCGCCATGGCGAATTGCGTGGCGCTGCGGGTCGGTTGCCGGGTCCGCAACTCGGTCACGATGGTCAGGGTGACCAGGATGATCGCACCGGCGAGCGCGGTGAGGCCGATATAGGTGTGGAACAAAAAGCAGATGGCGAGGTAGACCGGCATCCACGGCAGGTCGAACAAAGCGGACGGGCCGGCGCCGGAAAGAAATCCGCGCACGGTGTCGAGATCGCGGACCGGTTGTGCGCCTTCGCTTTTGCCGCCGATCTTGAGCGGCAGCCGCACGATGGTGTCGTAGACCCGCAGGGCTGAGCGCCTCGTCGAGGCTGGTGCCGACGCGGAGCAGGATGCGGCCGCGGATCGCATCGATGAAGCCTTGCGCGGCGTATAGCCCGGCGGCGAGGATCAACAGCGCAACCAGCGTCGGCACGCTGCGGCTCGGCAGCACCCGGTCGTAGACTTCGAGCATGAACAGCGCGCCGGTGAGCATCAAAATGTTGCTCATGCCGCTGAACAACGCGACGGCGAGGAAAGCGCGGCGGCAGGAGTTAAGCGCGGCGGCGAGTTCGGAACGCGCCGGGGGCTGCCGCGGCGGGCGGGGAAGCTGGCTCATCAAAAAGTCCCTACCACCATTGCCGATGTCATATCACGAACGGCCCGCTTTTCGGCCGCCCTGCGGCGGCGAAATCCGTACGTGGTTAGGGCGGCCCGCGACCCGGTCATGGAGACGGGGGATACCGGCAAATTTATGATTCCAATGGGTTTTTCGATCGGACCGCGCCGATCAGTGGCCTCGGCGGGCCGGATATCTCCTCACCCGGACAAAGGGGGAAGGCCGCCGCCGGCGTGCTGGCGAGGCGGCTTTAAGCGCGCCGACCGACAAGCCAACGCGCCATCGCGCCGGAACCGTTGCCGACCCGGCGCGATCAAACAGCAAAAGTTTCGTTGCTGAAAACTCAGGAACGGGAGTCGAGCGACAGGCCGATGCTGAACGCCTTCTGCCGCGTGGCTCCCTCGGTCCTGCGCAAGCGCTTGGCGATCTTGCCAGCCGCGGTTTTCTTTTTTGCCAATGTCTTGAGTTCGCGAACCTCGGTCGCCGTCCAAGCGCGCCGCTTCTTTGACTTCTTAGCCATAAATCCTCCCTTTCAAGAAAGGCAATTTTATATCCCTTAGCGGGGGTGAAGAAACACTCGTCAGATGGGGGTTAATGTCTTGAGGATCGTAGCGAAGGTCCGTCAGACGCGCCTGCACTTAGGGCAAGGCAAGTTAACAGCCAGTATTGTTGGATGGGGTTATTAGCAACCTATTGGGCCCGACGCAATCGAACTTTGCCCGATCGTAAGGACAATTTTTGCTCGCCCACGCAACTCAGATGCGCCGCGCGGCAAGCGTGCAGCGCACCAGAAACGCGGCCCTCGCCTATCCATCCAGGCGCGTTCGAGGCCTTGCAGCAGCGTTTCGCCCTTCCTACGTTTGAAGCTGATGGAAACACTCCGGGAACGGGACGCGGCTATGGAGGAACTCAAGCTCGTCGCCCTCGACAAGGATGACATCGAAGTCGTTTCCGCTCATGTGCAGGACGCCCTCGTCAAAGTCGCCGACATCTTCTGGAAGCCGCGTGAGCATCGTTTCGTGGTGGCGCTCAATCGCTTCGACTGGATGAATGCGGTCGATGCCGGCGGCACGAAGATCGTCAACAAGGACGCCGATGCGCCGGATTATCGCCGCTGCCGCACGGCGATGCGCTTCGAACGCGTCGTCGCCTGCAAGTGCCGCGGCCTCGATCAGGCCGCGAGGGACGCTACGCTTAATCTGCTGGCGGTCGAGTTCGCTGAGTGCGATGCGCCCGCCGGCACGGTGACGCTAACCTTCTCCGGCGGCGCCGCCATCCGTCTCGAGGTCGAGTGTCTGGAGGCGGAGCTCGCCGATCTCGGTGAGGTTTACGCGGCGGCCGCCTGCCCCGATCACTTCATCGCCGATACCAAGATCGCCTGACGCGCTCACGCCGTGCGCGGCCGATGCGAAGCCGGCTCGGCGAACAACTTCATCAGCAAGGCGATGGCGGCGAGCGTCGCCGCATAGACGATGAGCTGCATGGCGGTCGGTTGATCGACGTAGCCGATCAGCGTGTGCAGCGCCCGCCCGAGCCAGCTTTCGTCGCGCAGCAGCCAAGACGTATCCCACACTGTCTGGTCGAAGGCGGTGAGGATGTCGCCCTGCTGCAGGAAGGCAATGGCCTGGGCCGCCATGCCCGCGGCCAGCAGCGCGATCAGCGTCGAGGTGACGCTGAACAGATACCGCGTCGGAATGGTCACCAGGCCGAGATAGGTCAACAGGCAAACCAGCGAGCCGAGAATGAGCCCGATCACGCCGCCGATCAGCATGCCGATGCTGGCGCCGCCTTCCGCGGCGGCGACGCCGTAGAGGAACAGCACCACCTCCGAGCCCTCGCGCAATACGGCGATCGTCACCACCACGGCAAGCGCCGCGAGCGACTTCGATCCGGCGACGACGGCTTCGCCGGCGGCCTGCATTTCGGCGGCGAGTTCGCGGCCGTGGCGCGCCATCCAGACATTATGCCAGCCGAGCATCAGCACGGCGAAGCCGAGGATGCAGGCGTTGAACAATTCCTGGCCGCTGCCCCCGAACAATCGCGACAGTCCGCCGGTAAACAGCGCCACCACGCACGCCCCCAGTACGCCGGCGGCGACACCGCCCGCGATCCAGCGGCCGCGCCCGGCGACGCCGGACGTCACCGCCATTACGATGCCGACGATCAGGCCGGCCTCGAACACCTCGCGAAACACGATCACCAGAGACGGCAGCACGGGCACCTCATTCCACGACCAGAAAACCTTGGGTCGCATGGTGGAAATCGTCGAAGAAATTGTAGCGACCGGGCGGCAGCGGACGCACATGCACGACGGCTTCGCCGCCCGGAGGGATCACTTTCTCGACATGCAGCGCGTCGCTTTCGAATTCGGAAGCGATCGCGTCGAGATTCTTGACGGTGAATGCAATCGGCTTTCCCGCCGGCGCGCGCACCTCGGCGGGCTCGAACAGATGGTCCTTGATGGTGAGCGACAGCATCACCGCATCGTCCGCGCGCGCGACGCCGGCGGCGAGAACAAAGATGGACGCAAGCAGCATCGAACTCAATTTTGCGGGCGCGCTTGTTTTCATTGTTACCGGCAAAGGCTTGTCGTTTTGGCTTGTCGCCGCCCTTAGCTAACGTGGAATATACGAGGAATTGGTGAACGGCGGATCGTTTGTCAATCAGAAAGCCCGTCGGGCGATAAGATTAGAATTGTTATAATAAAAGAGACCTGATACGCGTCGCCGCACCGCGCAAAAGGCATCAGCAATGGCCATACGCCTCGACACACGCGCCGCCGATTTTGCGGAAAAGTTTCGCGCGTTTCTCGACACTAAGCGCGAAGCCGCAGCGGACGTCGAGGCCGCGGTCCGCGCCATTGTCGCCGATGTCGCCGCCCGCGGCGACCGGGCGCTCGCCGACTACACGCAAAAATTCGACGGCTTCGATCTCGCCGCCGCCGGGCTCAAGGTGACGCAAGGCGAGATCGACGCCGCGGTCGCCGCTTGCGCACGGACCGCGCTCGACGCGCTCGACGCGCTCAACTTCGCCCGCGACCGCATCGAGGCGTTTCACCGCCGGCAAATGCCGCGGGACGAGCGCTTCACCGATGCGTTGGGCGTCGAACTCGGTTCGCGTTGGACCGCCATCGAAGCGGTCGGGCTCTATGTCCCCGGCGGCAGCGCGGCTTATCCGTCCTCGCTGCTGATGAATGCCGTGCCGGCCAAGGTCGCCGGCGTGCCGCGTCTCGTTATGACCGTGCCGGCGCCCGGCGGCGTCATCGCGCCGCTCGTTTTGGCGGCGGCGAAGATCGCCGGCATCGACGAGATTTATCGCGTCGGCGGCGCGCAGGCGATCGCGGCGCTCGCTTACGGCACCGCGACCATCGCGCCGGTCGCCAAGATCGTCGGGCCGGGCAATGTGTACGTCGCCGCCGCCAAGCGCATCGTGTTCGGCAAAGTCGGCATCGACATGATCGCCGGCCCCTCGGAGGTGCTGATCCTCGCCGATGGGACCGGCAATGCCGACTGGATCGCCGCCGATCTGTTGGCGCAGGCCGAACACGACGAGAGCGCGCAGGCGATCCTCATCACCGACGACGAGAAACTTGCCGGCGCGGTCGAGCGCGCGGTGGAAAGCGCGCTGCCGAAACTCGCCCGCGCCAAAATCGCCGGCGCCGCGTGGCGCAGTTTCGGCGCCATCATCGTGGTGCGCCGCCTCGGCGAGGCCCTGCCGCTGGTCGACGCGATTGCCCCCGAGCATCTGGAAATCGTTGCCGCCGATGCCGAAGGGCTCGCCCGCTCCATCCGCAACGCTGGCGCGATCTTTATTGGCGCGCACACGCCGGAGGCGATCGGCGATTATGTCGCCGGCACGAACCACGTGCTACCGACGGCGCGCTCGGCGCGTTTCTCCTCGGGGCTCGGCGTGCTCGATTTCGTCAAGCGCACCTCGATCCTCAAATGCGGCCCGGACCAGCTGCGCGCGCTGGCCGGTGCCGCCATCGCGCTCGGTGAGGCGGAGGGGCTGCAGGCGCATGCCCGCTCCATCGCCATCCGGCTCAACAGATAAGAGTAGAGCGTTCCACTTCCGGATCATGCCCTAATGGCGCGCGACGACGGCGACAAAAGCAAAACCGGCCGCCTCACGGCGGTGACGCTTGACGAATCCTCGATCGGGCGGGCGAGCCGCGACATCGAGCACGAGCGCGCGGTGGCGATCTACGATCTCATCGAGGACAATTCATTCCGGCCGACCGGGCATGGCGGCGGGCCTTACGTGCTCAACCTCGCCATCGACGGCAGCCGGCTGGTTTTCGATATCCGTCGGGCCGACGGCAAGCCGGTGATTGCGCATCTTTTGTCGCTGGCGCCGTTCCGCCGCATCGTGAAGGACTATTTCACCGTATGCGACAGTTATTACGCGGCGATCCGCGGCGCGGCGCCGGACCGCATTGAAGCGCTCGACATGGCGCGCCGCTCGCTGCACGACGAAGGTTCCCGCATCCTGATGGAGCGGCTCGAGCGCAAGGTGGACCTCGATTTCGACACCGCGCGGCGGCTGTTCACGCTGGTGACGGTGCTGCACTGGAAGGGCTGAGGAGCCGCGATGGCGTCCCCGACGCGAGCAGCGACGCAGCCGTTGGCGGTGCTGTTTGCCTGCGGGCTCAATTCCGTGCGCTCGCCGATCGCCGCCGGGCTGTTCGCGCAGATGTTCGGGCGGACCATTTATGTCGGCTCCGCTGGCGTGCGCAAAGGCGAGCTCGACCCGTTCGCGGTCGCCGTCATGGCCGAGATCGGCATCGATATCTCGCGGCACAAGCCGATCACCTTCGAGGAGCTCGACGATCTGGCGGGGCTCAATTTCGATCTCATCATTACGCTGTCGCCGGAGGCCCATCACCGCGCGCTGGAGATCACCCGCACCAGCGCCGCCGACATCGAATACTGGCCGACACCAGACCCGACAGATACCGAAGGCAGCCGCGAGCAGCGGCTCGATGCCTACCGCGCGGTGCGCGACCAGCTGCTCGCGCGGCTGCGCGAGCGTTTCGCCGCCCCCCGCCGGGGCAATGAGTAAGGAGTAACGCCGCGCTAGTTGTGAATCAGCCCGTCATCCGCTAGGTTCCGCGCCGATTTCGGCCGCGATCTCGGGCGCGTCGGCCGCATACCCCTTGATACCCCTTGGGTCCGGGCAACGAATGACGAAGGAAGAACTTCTGGAATTTCCCGGCGTCGTGACGGAATTGCTTCCGAACGCCACGTTCCGCGTCAAACTCGAAAACGAGCATGAGATCATCGCGCACACCGCAGGCCGCATGCGCAAGAACCGCATCCGCGTCCTTGCCGGCGACAAGGTGCTGGTGGAAATGACGCCTTACGATCTGACCAAAGGCCGCATCACCTACCGGTTCAAATGATCGGCCGCCCGAAATTCGTGCTTGCCTCCGGCTCGCCGCGGCGCCTGGCTTTGGTCAACCAGGCGGGCATCGAGCCCGACGCGCTGCGCCCGGCCGACATCGACGAGACGCCGAAACGCGGCGAGCTGCCGCGCGCCTGCGCCACGCGGCTCGCGCGCAGCAAGGCCGAGACCGCGCTCGCCATGGTGCGGATCGACGAGGAGCTCAAGGGCGCTTTCGTGCTGGCCGCCGACACCGTGGTCGCGGTCGGCCGGCGAATCCTGCCGAAGGCGGAATTGCTCGACGAGGCGGCGCAGTGCCTGCGGCTTCTGTCCGGCCGCAACCATCGGGTCCATACCGCCGTCTGCCTGGTGACGCCGAAGGAGACGTTTCGGCAGCGGCACGTGGAGACGCGTGTGCGCTTCAAGCGGCTGTCCGACGAGGATATCGAGGCCTATCTCGCCTCCGGCGAATGGCGCGGCAAGGCCGGCGGCTACGCGGCGCAAGGCATCGCCGGGAGTTTCATCGTCAAGATCGTCGGCTCGTTTTCCAACATCGTCGGCCTGCCGCTCTACGAGACGGTGTCGATGCTCGGCGGCGAGGGCTATCCGATCCATTTCGGCTGGCTCAACGCGCTTTAATAGTCCTCCGTCCGCCCCATATTTTATTCATGCTGGACGCCCGACGCCGCAACGCCTGCCCGATCTGCGGCAAACCGATTGTCGCCGAGTTCCGCCCGTTCTGCTCGCGGCGCTGCGCCGACGTCGACCTCAACAGCTGGCTCACCGGCGTCTATGCGGTGCCGGTGACCGAGGACGAGGAAGAAGACGAGCAGCGCGAGGAAGGCGGCGACAAGCCGAACTGATACCGACTTTTCGTCATTGCCGGGCATAGCCGTTCGAGGAACGGCGTCGCTTCGCTCGCCTATGGCCCGGCAATCCATCTTCCTCGCGTGCCAAGGCCGCCTTTCTGGACAGCCGGAAACCGAGCCTCTATAACCGCGCGCTTGCGCAGACCCGCCGATGCGGGCTTTGTGGAAGCGTGCCCAGGTAGCTCAGTTGGTAGAGCACTGCACTGAAAATGCAGGTGTCGGTGGTTCAATTCCGCCCCTGGGCACCACCGCTTCATGACTGGGCACCACCGCTTCATCAAGATTGCGGTCGCATGAAACGGGACCGGAATTCGAAGCATAAAGATCCAATGAATCCATCGGAACGCATTGACCGGCTGATCGCGGAACTCACGGACTGGCGCGGCAAAACGTTCGCCGGCATCCGCAAGAGCATCCTGGAGGCGGATCGGGAGATCATCGAGGAATGGAAGTGGATGGGAAGCCCGGTGTGGTCCCGCGACGGAATCATCGCGGTCGCCAACGCCCACAAAGGGAAGGTGAAGCTGACCTTTGCCTACGGGGCGAGGCTGCCGGATCCTGACAAGCTCTTCAACGCGGGCCTCGAAGGCAACGCGCGACGGGCGATCGATTTTTTCGAGGGCGACAGGATTAATGAGCGCGCTCTAAAAAATCTCATCCGTGCCGCCGTTGATTACAATCAGACAAAAAAGAGGAAGAAAGCGCCGGCGCGTCCGCGGGCGAAAGGACACAAAAGTAAAAAGATTTAAATCGCCCTACGCGCCTCAACGCGGCACATGCGAATGCGCGTGACCGGCATGCGCGTGAGCGTGCGCGGCGCGGTATTTTTTCATCGCCGCGAACAAAGCGATGCGGCTCAATGGCTCTTTCGATCCGGAAAACTCCCGATAGAGCGACGCGACGTTGATGACGATGCGCTCGGGATCGAGCCAGGCAAAGCGGTCGAGGCTGATTTTTTCGGCGGCGACGCCGGCGGGCACGCCATTGTCGAAATGCGTCCGCGCCTCCCTGGCGATGTATTCGAAATACGATTTCAGCTCGCGTACCGCCGGCTTTTCCGAGATCGGGCCGTGGCCGGGAACGATGACGTCGACATCGAGGCCGAGAATGTAATCGCAGGCCTTGATCCAGTTGCCGATCGGCCCTTCCCAGATCACCGGATGGCCGCCGGCGAACAACAAGTCGCCGGTGTAGAGGACGCGGTCGGCCGGCACATGCACCAAAATATCGCCGCGGGTATGGGCGGAGCCGAGATGGGTCAGATGCAGGCGCTTGTCGCCGACCGTCACCTCCATCGTCTTGTCGAACAACGTCGTCGGCGGCGTCGGCACCACGCCGCGCCAGTCGAAGCGGCTGCCCATGACTTCGTGGAAGAAGGCGCCGCCGTCGCCGAGCGTCTTCCAGCCGGTCTCGAAGGCGACGAGCATCGACGGCGGCGCTTCGGCGAATTCCTTGGCGCATTCGCGGCAGGCGATGATCTCGGCGCCCTCGACCAGCTGATTGCCGAAGGTGTGGTCGCCGTTCGCGTGGGTGTTGACGAGCTTGCCGATCTTGCGCGCGGCCGGCACCGCCTCGCGCATTGTCTTGAGCATCGCCGCGGTCAGTGGCAGGTCGAATAACGTGTCGACCAGCAAGGTCTGGTCGCCGTCGGTGACCAGGCCGGCATTGCTCCAGCCCCAAGAACCGTCGGGCTGCAAATAGGCAAAGCAGCCGTGTCCGATGTCATGCAGTCCCTTGCGGTATTGCCATCGGCTCATGACCATTGCCCCCGGTGCGCCGCGGCAAAGAGCGCTGCGCCTCAAGCCGCCTGTTCGCGGCCCTTTTCGCTGTCCTTCGCCGCGAGCAGCGCGATCGCCTCGTCCGTGGTCGCCACGTCGCCGAACACGCGAATGATCGACGCCAGTGTCGCGTTATGATCGACGTCGCTCAGCGCCGCATTGCCGTCGGCGATGAAGACAAGGCGATAGTTGAGCATCATCGCGTCGCGCGCCGAGGATTCGCAGCACACATTGGTCACGGTGCCGACGATGAGCACGGTATCGATGCCGAAATCGCGCAGCTGCTGGTCGAGGTCGGACGAGCCTTGGATGAAGGCGCTGAAGCGCCGCTTGACAACGATCGCGTCCTGCGGCCGCACATCGAGATCGGCATAAAGCTCGAAGCCGCGCGCGCCCGGAGTTAGCTCGGACAAGGTTGCCCGCCGCGGATCGCCGTCGAAGAAAACCCGCCACGCCTCGGATTGGCCTTCGAGGCACATCTTGACCCAAACCACCTTGCCGCCGGCGGTGCGGGTCGCCGCCGCGAGCCTGTTGACGTTCGGCACGATTTCGCGCGCCATCGGCACTTCGACCGGCATCCCCGGCAGCATGAATGCGTTCTGCAGATCGATCACCACCAGCGCGGTCTTGGGACCGACCAGGCGGTCGTAGCGGTTGACGCGGCCGCGCTGCGCCTTCACCTGGGCGATGACGGCCTCGGGTATGTCGATCTTGTGCATGGCGTTCCTCCGTTGCGGCTTGCCACATTCATAGCATCGGGGCGGCGCGGACTCCACGCCCGGCGATCGTCGGCACCGAACGCTCCGCCGTCCTTCGCCCCGTTGCGCCAGCCCGCCGCCGCCGTGATAGGTTTCTTCCGCCAAAGGGGAGGAAACGATGGCGAAGCAAATGCAGGGCAAAGTCTGCGTGATCACCGGCGGCTCCGGCTCGATCGGCGCGGCGTCGGCGAAGCTCCTGCTCGACGAAGGCGCGAGCGTGATGCTGGTGGATCTAAGCGAAGCGGCGTTGAAAAAGACCGCCTCCGACGTCGGCACGGGCAAAGATACGGTCGCCTGGTGCACGGCCGACGTGACCAAATCCGATCAGGTCAAGAACGCGGTCGCGCGCACCGTGGCCAAGTTCGGCAAGATCGACGTTCTGTTCAGCAATGCCGGCAATTTCGGTACCGTCGCGCCGATCGCCGATTATCCGGAAGACGTGTTCGATTCCGTGCTCGCCGTGCATATCAAGGGCGCGTTCCTCTGCGCCAAACATGCGGTGCCGCAGATGAACGACGGCGGCTCGATCATCATCACCTCGAGCGTCGCCGGCGTGACCGGCGACCCCGGCGTCTATGGCTACATCACCGCCAAGCATGGCCAGGTCGGCCTGATGCGCGTGCTCGCCAAGGAGCTCGCCCCGCGCAACATCCGCGTCAACACCATTCATCCGGGTCCGGTGGACAACGACTTCCAGTTGAGCGTGGAAAAGAAACTGGGCGAGCTGATCGGGCGCGACGGCACGCAGTTCTTCAACGACATGATTCCGCTGCGCCGCCATGGCCGCCCCGACGAAGTGGCGCGCTCGGTGCTCTATCTCGCCTCCGACGCGTCGAGCTTTACCACCGGCACCTTGCTGATGGTGGACGGCGGCATGAGCATTTGATGAGCATGTGACGTGATTAACGAAAGCTAAATCGATCTCCGGTAGCAACGGAATAGGGGGAAAGACCAGGCGCGAGATACGATGTTCCGGGTCCTCAACGGGTTGAGGCAACTGGCGGGGGGCCGCGGGCTCGACCGCAGGCGTCACCTGCTGGCGCTCGCGCTCAACAACATGACCCAGGGCGTGGTCATGTTCGACACTAAGGGCCGCCTGGCCGTCTGCAACGATCAATATCTGACGATGTACGGACTTTCGCCGGATGTCGTGAAGCCCGGCGCGGCGCTCATCGACATCATCCGTAACCGCACGCAAAGCGGCAGCCTGCAGCGCAATCCGGCGCAGTATTGCGCCGAGCTGATGGCGAGCATGGCTGCCGGCGAGATCGTCCGTTTCGTCACCGAAACCGCAGACGGCCGCGCCATTTCGGTCATCAACCGCGCGATCCGCGGCTCCAAATACTGGGTCGGCACACACGACGACATCACCGAGCGGCGTTCGGCGGAGCGCAGGAATGTCCTGGTCCGCGAGCAGGAAACGCGCCGCGCGGTGGTGGAGGAAGCGATCGCCTGGTTCCGCGAAAGTCTCAAAGGCGTCCTGCAGACCGTCGCCGAGAGCGTCTCGGCGATGAAATCGACCGCGACGATCCTGTCGGCGACCTCGAACGAGACCACCGCGCAGACGGCGGGCGCGGTCGCCACCTCGAACGACGCATACGGCAGCGTTGCGGTGGCCGCTACGGCGGCGGACCAATTGGACAAATCGATCGCCGAGATCAACAGCCAGCTGGTACGCGCCTCCGAGGTGGTGGGCGTCGTGGCCACGCAGGCAGCATCGACCAACGCGGACATCGCCGGGCTGGCACGCGCGGCGCAAAAGATCGACGACGTCGTCAAGCTCATTCAGGGCGTGGCGGGGCAGACCAATTTGCTGGCGCTCAACGCCGCCATCGAAGCGGCGCGCGCCGGCGCCGCCGGCAAGGGCTTCGCCGTCGTCGCCTCCGAAGTCAAGGTGCTCGCCGTGCAGACCGGCAAGGCGACCGACGACATTGCCGCCCAGATCGCCGCGGTACAGTACTCGACGCAAAGCGCGGTCGGCGCCATCGGCAACATCGCCGCCCGCATGCAGGAGATCCGGCAATTCACCACCGCCATCGCCACCTCGGTCGAGGAGCAGAACGCGGCCACCAAGGAAATCTCGCGCAGCGTCACGGCGGCGGCATCGGGGACGAGGTACGTCGTCGCCGTGCTGCAGCGCGTGTCCGGCGCCATCGGCGACATGCACGCATCGGCGGACACGGTGTTGGAAGCGTCGCGGGCGGTGGAGGAGGCGGCGGACAGCCTGCGCGGCAGCGTCGACGGCTTCCTGCGCAAGGTCTCGATCTAGCGCGAGCAAAATGACTCCAAGTCGACTACAGCCGACTTGGTTGTTTCGACTGGTGCCGTTGTTGTTAGGACTGCGCTGCCCACCCGCTTCCGTCGCGCCGCCCACCCGCTTCGCCCACCTTTCGAGTCATCAGCGATCCCAATTATTGCGCCCCAGCACGCGGAATTCGTGCGGAGCGGCTTGAATTAGGATACAGTTGTTTGGTGCGCCGATCTCGGTCATGAATTCGACGTGCGCATTTTCACGAAAAAACCGGCGGGGGAACAATCCCCGGGAAAATCCAAACCTCGAGGGAGGTCAACATGCGACGACGCGATTTACTGAAATACGCGGGCGCAACGGCGCTGGCTGCACCGTTCGTACGCTCGGCAAGAGCGGATCAAGGAATCGTCAAGGTTGGCGTGGTCGGGGCGAAAACCGGCCCGCTCGCGCCCGGCGCGGCGGTCACTCACTTCCCGCCGTGGCGGCTTTGGGCCTATCAGGTCAACGAGGCAGGCGGCCTCAAACTCAAGACCGGTCAGCACAAGGTCGCGCTGATCGAGTACGACGACCGCACGCAGCCGCCGGAAGCGATCAAGGCCGTGGAGCGCCTCGCCGCGGTGGACAAAGTCGATTGGATCGCGGGACTGTACGGCACCGGCTTCAACGTGGCCGCGATTCCGACGTTTGCCAGGCTGGGCTATCCGCAGATCCCGGTTGCCTGCGTTACCGAGCTCGGTCCGGACCTGGTCAAGAAATATCCGCTGTTGTTCTTCGGCAACGGCACGCTCACCCACTACGCCACGACCACGATCGACGTCCTCAAGAAATTCCGGGCGTCCGGCCAGATCGGCAACAAGGTCGCCATGGTCAATATCGCCGACGAATACGGAATCGAAATCTCCAACATCAGCAAGACGGCCTTCCCGGCGGCCGGCTTCGAGATCGTCTACAACAAGTCCTACCCGCTGGGCACGCAGGACTACGCGCCGGTGATCAAGGGCGCGAAGGCGACCAATCCCGATGCCTTCATCGCTTGGTCCTATCCGCCGGACACCTTCGGCTTGACCGAGCAGGCCAAGATCGAAGACTTCAACGTGCGGGTGTACTTCAACGGCATCGGCTGCGCCTTCCCGGGCTACTATGGGAAGTTCGGCGCCGCCGCGGAGAACATTATCGGTTGGGGCGGCGTGCCGGATCGGCCGGACATCCGCGCTTTCTACAAAGTGCACAAGGAGGTGACCAAGGTCGACGCCGACTTCAACGGCAGCCCCTTGTACCACGCCAACAACCAGCTGCTGACGCAGGCGATCGAAGGGGCGGGCTCGATGGATCGCGAAGCCATCGCCGCCCACATCAAGAGCCATACCTACAAGACCCTGCTGGGCGAGTTCGACATGCGCAATCAGCTGCTCAACCGGCTCTATACGGTTGGCCAGTGGCAAGGCCCGTGGTTCCACGCCGCCGGCGGGGTCGGTTACCCCGATTCCGACTACGTGCCGGTCAAGCTCAAGACCAGCTGGGCGTGAGCATCGCTCTCGCCGCTCTCGAAGGCGGCTTGACCCGCCTTCGCTGAGTTCGGAAAATTCTCACGTCGCGATCGTCCTCGGCGGCAACGGCCGGGGACGACGGCGACTTCGTGTCAGAACAACTTACAAAACGAAAACCGGGAGGACTGGAAATGGGCGTTCGCACCACCGTCGTCGGCTCGTGGTGGCTTCATCCGGAAATGGAAAAAGATCTGGCCCGCCACCACGCGGGTCATTGCTCGCCGCAGGCAAGCGAAGCGATCCTCAATCGCGCGGCGGCCAAGGCCATCAAGGAGCAGCGCGATCTCGGCTTGGACGAATGGACCGGCGGGGAATACCACACCGACAATTTCATCCTGCACATGCACAAGGTCATCACCGGGCTGGAGATCG
The DNA here is from genome assembly GCA_031291475.1 of Xanthobacteraceae bacterium. Lineage (GTDB taxonomy): Bacteria > Pseudomonadota > Alphaproteobacteria > Rhizobiales > Xanthobacteraceae > BOG-931. The sequence continues at coordinate 57,869 of JARLIY010000069.1, read as the reverse complement.
ACAAGCCGCAGGCCGCCGACGTGTTCGATTACGACGACATGACCCACGCCAGGATCGTCGGCAAGATCAGCGCGCCGAATGGCCTCGGCTATCTGGAAGCCTTCCGCCGCGAAAAGAAATTGCCGGGCGGCGTGAAGAAGGCCGCCGTCGTCGCGCCCTACGAGGTGGTCGTCGCCGGCCGCGACCAGATGGATTCGCTCACCGCGCAAATGCCGGCGATCACCAAGATCGTCAACCAGGAGTTGCGCGCCATGGCCGACGAGGGCTGCGCCAACGTGCAGCTCGACGCGCCGATCTTTGGCGGCGAAGTCAACATGGGGATGATGACCGCGCAGCAGGCGGCCGATTTGATCGCGCCCTGCTTCGAGGGCGTCAAGGCGAAGAAATCGCTGCATTTCTGCAACGGCAATCTGCGCGGTCGGCCGATCTCACACGCGCTGCACTGCGCGCCCTGGGTCGACATTCTGGAGCGGCTCGACGGCGTTATCGATATCGCCGCGTTTGAGGTCAAATACTTCTTTCAGTGGATCGAGCGTGACTCGTTCAAGAGAATGCCGAAAAAAATGCAGCTTGCTGCCGGAATCGTCGACGAAGGCAGCTATTGGATCGAGTCGGTTCAGAAAATACGCGAGCGCATTGCCGATTGGGCGCGCGTGGTCGGCGAAGAGCGGCTGTGGGTGTCGCCGTCCTGCGGCTTCGGCCGGCATCCGTCGCGGAGCATCCCGGTGCTGCGAGCGAAGATGGAGAACATGGTCGAAGCCGCTTGCACGCTTTAACGCACAGATAGCAGCTCAGAAACCGAGTTCCTTCCCCCCACAAGGGGGAGGGAATTATCAGTTGACGACGCCGCCCCACACGTCCCGCGCGACGGCGACGCAAAGCTCCAGTTTTTTCCTCTCGCCCTCGACGGAGATGACGTTACCTTCGGCGGTCGACGAAAATCCGCATTGCGGGCTGATCGCGAGTTGCTCGAGCGGCACGACCTCGGCCGCTTCGTCGATGCGGCGCTTCAGCGCGTCCACCGGTTCGAGCTTGACGAATTTGGAGCTGACGAGGCCGAGCACGACTTTCTTGCCTTTGGGCAGAAAACGCAGCGGCGCGAATCCGCCCGACCGCTCATCGTCGTATTCGAGAAAATAGCCGTCCACGTCGATCTCGCCCAAAAGAATCTCGGCGATCGGGTCGTAGCCACCCGAACTCAGCCACGAGCTTTGATAGTTGCCGCGGCACAGGTGAATGCATACGGCCATGTCTTTCGGCCGATCCCTGATCGCGTCGTTGATCAGTCTTGCCGACAGCCGCGCCATGGCCCGCGTGTCTTCATTGCTGCGCCCCATTGCGGCGCCGATCTTGTCGTCGCACAGGAAGGCCAGAAAGGTGTCGTCAAGCTGCAGATAGCGGCAGCCCGCCCGGGCAAGGTCGGCGACTTCCTGCGCATAGGCGCGCGACAGATCGGTGAAGAACTGGTCGCGATCCGGATAGACCTTGAAATCGATGACCCTTTCGCCGCCCTGCACGATCATCATCGACGGGGAGGGAATGCAGACCTTGGCGGTTTTGCCGGTGGCCGATTTGAGGAACTCGAAGTCCTTGAGCTGGATCGGGTGCGGCCGTGTGATGCGCGCCTTGACCTTCACCTCGGGCGGCACCCATTCGAGCTGGATGCCGTCCTGACGGTGCCATTTCAGCGGGTTATGCCCCTCTTCGAACACGACGCCGCCAATCTCGGTGAGGAAATCGAGGTGCCAATAATCGCGCCGAAGCTCGCCGTCGGTGATGCCTTCAAGGCCGGCATCTTCCTGCAGCTTCACGACCTCGCGGATGCTTTCGTCCTCGATCTCGCGCAAACGCTCGGCGGCGATGTTCTTGCGTTGCCGCTGCATGCGGGCTTGCTGCAATTTGTCGGGACGCAGCAGACTGCCGACATGGTCGGCTCGAAACGGAGCCTTGGCGTTCGTCGACATAGATCCCTCCGTTCGGCGTTTTTTCTTAAATGGCACTGCGTTCGGACAAACTCGCCCGCGATCGCGGCCTCGCGCTTAAGACGCTATCATCGCGCAAATCGTCAGTGAAGCCGCGGGCGCGGCGGCGGTGCTATTGCGCGGCGGCGGTTGGTCCGCCGGTGGCGGTAGCCAGGGCCACGACCTTGGTGCCGATCGGCGTGCGGTTGTAAAGGTCGACGATATCGTCGTTGGTCAGGCGGATACAACCCGACGACACGTTATGGCCGATGGTCGAGGGATCGTTGGTGCCATGGATGCGGTAGAGCGTGTCCTTGTTGCCCTGCCACAGATACATGGCGCGGGCGCCGATCGGATTGTCCGGGCCGCCCGGCATGCCGATACCGCTCTGCAGCTGCACCATGTGCTCGCGCAGCTCGGGCTTGCGCTCCAGCATCTCCGGCGGCGGATACCAGTCCGGCCATTCCTGCTTGGTGTGAATGACGGCGAGGCCGTTCCACACAAACCCCTCGGCGCCAACGCCGACGCCGTAACGGATGGCCGTTCCGTCGCCCTGGATGCGGTAGAGGTAATGGGCGCCCGGATCGACGATGATGGTGCCCGCGGGCTCGGGCGACGGGTAGGTCACGATCTTGCGCGCGAAAGCCGGATCGGGCCCTTTGGGCTGTTCCTGCTCCCCCATGAAGGTGCCGCCGCAGCCGGCGAGGGTAACCGCAGATCCGCCGGCAGCAAGCAAAGCCGCGAGCAGGACGCGGCGGTTCGGGCCAAGGGTTAGTCTACGCTTCATCCGCAACTCTTCCTGACGACTCGATGAGCCTCTTTCACGCCGTGGCCGGCGGGAAAGTTTAAACGGCAAAAAATGTGAATTTTGCGAACGGCAGCCGGATCCGCGCGTCACCGACAGCGCGACAAAATGGAAATCGTCTCTGTTTCAGTTACATAAGCCAATCTCGCTCATTCAAGACGCCATCATGAGGGTACTCCTGATCGCGGAGCGAGAGCGGCGCCCGCGCGCGGAAACGATACATTCCGCTCTCGGGCGGCTTCGGGACAACGCCCGGCCGGCATTAGGACCCGGTCTGCGACCAAGTCGCTGGACTGGGACAGGGAAACCGCGTCCCCAGGAAGTGCGCCTGAAGCTGGAACGGGGGCGTTGGCTCGCTCCCCGAAGAGCCGCGGTGGAACGCCGACAGGCGGCGCGTCCCGCTGGACGCGCGCCGCACCCGAAGCAGATGGTTTGCGCAGACTGCGTAAAGTTGTCTGCGGTGCGGATCGTTGAACTACACGTCTGCCGGCGTTCTGCCTCCTTTTTTTGTTGTTTCTTTGTTCGTCATTGCCGGACTTGATCCGGTGGTCCATGCGGAAGAGAGGCTCGATCGGGTCAACCGATCTGCTTCAAGAACCGCTCGTCAGCATGGACCACCGGGTCAAGCCCGGTGGTGACGAGTGCTTTAATGCCGTTGCAAAACTCGGGCGCATCCGCGCCGCGAGAACAGATCGGTTTGCGCGTTGCAACGCGTCGCCGGCGGCGTAAGCTAGTGCAAAAAGGCCGCCGCGGGGCGGCGGCGGCAACCTCGGCCCGGGAGGACCGTCGTGCTGCGATTGCGCGTCGTCATGCTTGCGGCAGTGCCGGTGATCGGCAGCACGGTCATGGCCAGTGCGGGACCGTGCACCACCCAGATTGCGGAGGTCGATCGCTATATCCAACGCACGAAGCCCGGCCCGGCGAGCGGCCCGACCGCACCGCAATCGATCGGCGCCCAGCTTCATCATCAGCCGACGCCGAGCTCAGTGGAGAGCGCGGAGAATCAGGCGCGGCAGGCGGCGGCAGCCGCGCTCGAGCGCGCGCGCAGCGCCGATGCCGCGGGCGACGCCGCCGCTTGCCGGAAAGCGCTCGATCAAGCCAAGGAACTTTACGGGCTGGAATGACGACCGGCGTCTAATACGCCTCTTGCGTATAGATCGGATCGACCGAGCCCGCCCAAGGTCCGCGGAATTTCTCCAGCAGCTCTTCCGCCGGCGTGATGCCGCGGGCCAGCCGGTCTTCGAGGATTTCGAGGTAGCGCGTCTCGTCCCGGCCGCTGACGTCGAGCCGCTTCCTTCGCGCCAGGCCGGCGCGGGCCAATTTGAGGATTTCAGTGGCGATTTCGAACACGGCGCGGCCGCGCACATTTGCCGCCAGCGCCGATTTCGGCACCGCGTCGCGGAGCTGCTGGCGATCCTCGGCGCTCCAGCCTTTGACGAGATCCCAGGCGGCGTCGAGGCTGACATCGTCGTAGAGAATGCCGGCCCACAAGGCCGGCAGCGCCAGGAGATTGCGCGTCGGCCCGGAATCGGCGCCGCGCATTTCCAGATAGCGCTTGAGCCGCACCTCGGGAAAAATCGTCGAAATGTGGTTCGACCAGTCGGAGATGGTGGCGCGGACGCCGGGCATGCCGGGCAGCTTGCCCGCCATCAGGTCGCGGAATGACCGGCCGGAGACGTCGACATATTCGTCGCCGTGCTTGACGAAATACATGGGCACGTCGAGCGCGTAGTCGACCCAGCGCTCGAAGCCCATGCCCGGCTCGAACGCCCACGGCAGCATGCCGGTGCGATCCTTATCGGTGTCGCGCCAGATTTCGGCGCGGAAGGAAAGGTAGCCGTTGGGGCGTCCTTCGGTGAACGGCGAATTGGCGAACAAAGCCGTCGCCACCGGCTGCAGTGCGATCGATACGCGCAGCTTCTTGACCATGTCCGCTTCCGAGGAGAAATCGAGATTGGTCTGCACCGTGCAGGTGCGATACATCATGTCGAGGCCGAGGTTGCCGACCTCCGGCATGTAGGCGGTCATGATCTTGTAGCGGCCCTTCGGCATTTTCGGCATTTCGGCGCGCGTCCAGCTCGGCGTCATGCCGATGCCTAGAAAGCCGATGCACAGCGGCTCGGCGACCTCGCGCACCTGCGCCAGATGCGCCATCAGCTCGCGCGAGGTCTGGTGCACGGTCTCGACCTGGGCGCCGGACAGTTCGAACTGGCCGCCGGGCTCGAGCGTGATCGCGCCGCCGCCGGTCACGTCGGACAGCCCGATGACGTTGCCGCCTTCCATGATCGGCTGCCAGCCGAGCAGGAGCTCCATGCCTTCGAGCAGCGCGCGAATGCCGCGGCGGCCTTCGTAAGACACCGGACGGTGCCCGTCGAGCGTAAAGGCGAATTTTTCGTGCTCGGTGCCGATGCGGAATTGCGATTTCGGCTTGACGCCCTGCGCGATCCAGTCGACGAGTTCGTCGCGGCGCTCGATCGGCGTCAGGTCGACTTGATCACGCGCCATGGGATCCGGACTAAATGGTCGTCGGCGTTGAGCAAACGGCGATGATCTTCACGCGGACTGGTCACGCGGCTTTGCGCTTTTCCGGCGGAAAGCGGAGATAGAAGCTGTCGCCGGTAGTCGCCATGTCGCGCAAGAGCTTGGACGGCTTGAACCGGGCGCCGTATTTCTTCGCCAGTCGGTTGCACAGATCGACGAAGGCCTTGGCGCCCATGCCGTCGATATAGGAGATGGTGCCGCCGGTGAACGGCGCAAAGCCGAAACCGAGGATCGAGCCGACATCGGCCTCGCGCATGTCGGTGACGACGCCTTGCTCGATGCAGCGCGCCGATTCGAGCGCCTGGATCGCGAGCAGGCGAGCTTTCAGCTCCTCGACGTCGAGGCTGTCCGGATCGAGCTTGGTCGCTTGCAGATCGGCCAAACCGGGCCACAGCCGCTTCGCTCCGTTCTGCGGATAATCGTAAAAGCCCTTGCCGTTCTTGCGGCCGTAGCGGCCGCGCTTTTCCACCATCTCTTGCAGCAACGTCTTCTGGCGCTCGTCGATCGCCTTCGGCCCGAGATCGGCTTCGGTCGCTTTGAGGATCTTCCAGGCGAGATCGACGGCGACCTCGTCGTTGAGCGACAGCGGGCCGACCGGCATGCCGGCCAGGCGGCCGACATTCTCGATCATCGCCGCCGGCACGCCCTCGGCCAGCATCAGATGGCCTTCGCGGATATAGGTGCCGACCACGCGCGAGGTGTAGAAGCCGCGCGAATCGTTAACCACGATCGGGGTCTTGCGGATGGCGCGCGCGTAATCGAGCGCGGTGGCGAGCGCCGCGTCGCCGGTCTTTTTGCCGAGGATGACCTCGACCAGCATCATGCGATCGACCGGCGAGAAGAAATGCACGCCGATGAAACGCTTGGGGTCCTTGAACGACTTGGCCAGCGAGGTGATCGGCAAGGTCGACGTATTGGAGCCGAAAATCGTCTCCTTGCCGATCGCCGCCTGGGCCTTGGCGATTACCTCTTCCTTGACGGCGCGGTCCTCGAACACCGCCTCGATGATCAGATCGCAGTCTTTTAACGCCGCATAGTCCGGCGTCGCGGTGATGTGAGCCAGCAACGCATCGCGGTCGGCGGCGGTGGCGCGGCCGCGGTTGATCTGATCGGTGATCAACTTCTGCGAATGCGCCTTGCCCTTGTCCGCGGTCTCCTGATCGCGGTCGATGAGCATGACGTCGATGCCGGCTTGGGCGCTGACATAGGCGACGCCGGCGCCCATGAAGCCGGCGCCGAGCACGCCGATCTTCTTCACCGGCTTGGCCGGCACCTCGGTCGGCCGGCGCGCGCCCTTGTTGAGCTCCTGCATGGAGACGAACAGCGAGCGGATCATGGCGGCGGCTTCCGGCGAGCGCAGGATCTTGGCGAAGTAGCGCGACTCCACGCGCAGCGCCTGATCCATCGGCAATTGCAGGCCCTCATAGACGACCTGCATGACGGCGCGCGCGGCGGGATAATTATCGTAGGTCTCGCGCCGGTAGAGCGCGTTCGCCGGCGGGAACACCATCATGCCGCCCTTGGAATAGACCTGGCCGCCGGGCAGGCGGAAACCGTCGACATCCCACGGCGCCTTGGCGGTGCCGCCGGCCTTGATCCAGGCCTTGGCCTTGGCCACGAGGTCGGCTTGCGGCACGACCTCGTCGACGAGCTTCATCGCCTTGGCGCGGCTGAGCCGGAGCTGATCGCCCTTGAGCAGGAATTGCAGGGCGTCCGCCGGCTGCAACATGCGCGCGATGCGCTGCGTGCCGCCGCCGCCGGGAAACAAGCCGACTTTGATTTCCGGCAGCCCGAGCCGGGTCTTGTCGTTGTCGGAAGCGACGCGATGATGGCAGGCGAGCGCCAGCTCGAAGCCGCCGCCCATCGCCGTGCCGTTGATGGCGGCGACCCAGGGCTTGCCGCAGGTTTCCATGCGGCGGGCGAGCAGCGAGAATTTGCGGCTGTCCTCGAAGAGTTGCTTGTTCGCCGCTTCTTCGCCTTTGGATTTCATCAGTTCGGCAAACGTCCGCCGCGACGTCTCCAGGACGGCGAGATCGGCGCCGGCGCAAAACGCGTCCTTGCCGGAGGTGAGCACCGCGCCTTTGATCGCGGCTTCGCTCGCCACGCGCTCGACGATCGCCGCGAGCTCCTCCGTCACTTTCGCGTCGATGACATTCATCGACCGTCCCGGCATGTTCCAGGTGACGATCGCGATGCCGTCGGTGTCGACATCGAAGGTGAAGTTTTGATAGGCCATACGCATCTCCCGTCGTATTTCTTTTTCACCTCGCCCCAGCGGCAGAGGGAGAATTACTTCGAATACGATTTCCCGTCCTTGTGGGTGTAGCGTGCACCCGTTTCGTCGCGAATAACCAGCATATCGACATCGGAATATTCGGCGCGCTCATGCTTGGAGCGCGTGCCGATTTCCAGATAGACCGCATCGCGGCCCGATTTATTGACGAGGTGGTGGCCGTTGCGGACGTTGGCTTTGAAGCCCGCGGCGTCGCCCGGCTTGAGCACGGTCTCGCCCTGGTCCTCGATCAGCATTACCTCGCCTTCGAGAATATAGACGAACTCGTCTTCTTTCTCGTGCCAATGGCGCAGCGCCGAAGCCGCGCCCGGCTTTAGCGTGGTCAGATTGATGCCGAACTGGTCGAGCCCGGCGGCGTTGCCGAGGCGCTTGCGTTCACGGCCGGCCACCAAGCGGTTGAACGGCTCGGGATAGGTCGAGCGGCTGTCCACCGGCAGCTTGGCGATGTCGATCTTCGGCATGTACGCGCCTCGTTACGCCGACGGCGTGCGGAGAGAAATTACACCCGCTCGATGATCGTGGCGGTGCCCATGCCGGCGCCGATGCACAGCGTCACCAGCGCGGTCGACAGGTTGCGCCGCTCCAGCTCGTCGAGCACGGTGCCGAGGATCATCGCGCCGGTCGCGCCGAGCGGATGGCCGAGCGCAATGGCGCCGCCGTTGACGTTGATCTTGTTCGGATCGATGTCGAACGCCTGGATGTAGCGCAGCACCACGGAGGCGAATGCCTCGTTGAGCTCGAAGAGGTCGATATCGGCTTCGGTCATGCCGGACCTCTTTAACAGCTTCTTGGTGACGTCGACCGGGCCGGTCAGCATGATCGCCGGCTCCGAGCCGATATTGGCAAATGCGCGCACGCGCGCCCGCGGCTTCAACCCGGCTTTCTTGCCCGCCCGCGCATTGCCGAGGAGAACCGCGGCGGCGCCGTCGACGATGCCGGAAGAATTGCCGGCATGATGCACGTGATTGACGGTCTCGACTTCCGGATGCTTCTGAATGGCGACCGAATCGAAGCCGCCCATTTCGCCCATCTGCACGAACGACGGCTTGAGCGAGGCGAGCGACTGCATCGTCGTGTCCGGCCGCATATGCTCGTCCTTGTCGAGGATGGTCAGGCCGTTGACGTCTTTGACCTTCATCACCGAGCGGCTGAAGCGGCCCTCGTTCCATGCGGTCGCGGCGCGCTTCTGGCTCTCGACCGCGTAAGCGTCGACGTCGTCGCGGGAGAAGCCGTATTTGGTGGCGATGAGGTCGGCGGAAATGCCCTGCGGCACGAAATAGTGCGCGACGGCGATCGACGGATCGACCGCCCAGGCGCCGCCGGATGCGCCGATTCCGACCCGGCTCATCGATTCGACGCCGCCGCCGATTGCCATGTCCTGCTGTCCCGACATGATCTGCGCGGCGGCGAAATTCACCGCATCGAGACCCGAGGCGCAGAAGCGGTTGATCTGCACGCCCGGCACGCCGTCGCCATAGCCGGCGACGAGGGCTGCCGTCCGCGCGATGTCGGCGCCGGCTTCGCCGACCGGATCGACGACGCCGAGCACCACGTCATCGACCAGGCCGGGATCGAGCTCATTGCGATCCTTGATGGCGCCGAGCGCCTGGCTGGCGAGGTTGAGCGCAGTAACTTCGTGAAGCGAGCCATCCACTTTGCCGCGGCCGCGGGGCGTTCGCACGTGATCGTAGATAAAAGCGTCGGGCATGGCGTTTCCTCCTAACCCTCGGGCGAGGGTGGCAAGCGGCTCAATCGGGGCAAAGCCGGATGTCGTCCGTTAGACCGGACCACTCATATAATCCAAGTTCCGCGCAATTGCAGCCGGTCCGAAAGTCGTCATTGCGAGCCCAACGGGCGAAGCAATCCAGCTCTTCGAACGCCCGGCTGGATTGCTTCGTCGCTTCGCTCCTCGCAATGACGGAGAAAGACTAAAAAGCCTCGGCCGGCAAGGCCATAGTCGAGGCGGCGCCGGCCTTGATGCGCGCGAGGTGGGTCGTGGCGCCCGGCAGCAGCCGCTCGGCGAAGAAGCGGCCGCTGGCGAGCTTCGCCGCCATGAGATCGCCCGCGCCGTTGCCGGAAGCCGCCTTGGCTTTCGCCGCCTGCACAATCAGGCACCACATATAACCGAGCGCGACCAGGCCGAAGAGGTGCATGTAATCGGTCGAGCCGGCGCCGGCATTCTCCGGGTTGCCGAGCGCGTTCTGCATGAACCACATGGTCGCCTGTTGCAGTTCGCCGAGCGCCTGCGCCAGCGGCTTGACGTAAGGCGCCATGGCCGCGTCCGCGCCTTGCTCTTTGATATAGGCCGACACCTCGGCGAAGAACGCCTGCAAGGCGCGGCCGCCGTCCCGCGGCAGCTTGCGGCCGACGAGATCGAGCGCCTGGATGCCGTTGGCGCCTTCGTAGATCATGGCAATGCGCGCATCGCGTACGAACTGCTCCATGCCGTGCTCGGCGATGTAGCCGTGGCCGCCGAACACCTGTTGCGCCATCACCGTGTTGGCGAAGCCCTGATCGGTGAGCACGCCTTTGATCACCGGCGTCATCAATCCCATGTGGTCGTCGGCCGCCTGCCGTTCCTTGGCGTCGCCGGAACGATGGGCGATATCGGATTTGAGCGCGGTCCACAACACCAGCGCGCGCGCCGCTTCGTTGAACGCGCGCATGGTCATCAGCATGCGGCGCACGTCCGGTTGCACGATGATCGGGTCGGCGGGCTTGTCCTTGAACTTGGCGCCGGTCAGCGCGCGGCCGGCGAGGCGCTCCTTGGCGTAGGCGGCGGCGTTCTGGTAGGCGACCTCAGACAGCGCCAGCCCCTGCACGCCGACGCCGAGCCGCGCTTCGTTCATCATCACGAACATCGCGTTCAGACCGCGGTTCGCCTCGCCCATCAGCCAGCCGGTCGCGCCGTCGAAATTCATCACGCAGGTGGAATTGCCGTGGATGCCCATCTTCTCTTCGATCGAGCCGCAGACGAGCGCGTTGCGCGCGCTGATCGCGCCGTCTTTGCCCGGCAGGAATTTGGGAACGATGAAGAGCGAGATGCCCTTGGTACCTTCGGGGGCGCCATCGATGCGCGCCAGCACCAGATGGACGATATTCTCGGCGAGATCGTGCTCGCCAGCGGAGATGAAAATCTTCGTGCCGGTGATCTTGTAGCTGCCGTCGCCCTGCGGCGTGGCGCGGGTGCGCACGAGGCCGAGATCGGTGCCGCATTGCGGCTCGGTCAGATTCATCGTGCCGGTCCATTGGCCGCTGACGAGCTTCGGCAGATAGAGCGCCTTCTGATCGGTCGAGCCGTGGGCGAGGATGGCGGCGCTCGCGCCCTGCGTCAGACCCGGATACATGGCAAAGGCCATGTTCGCCGAGCAGAGGAATTCGCCGATCGATTGGGTGAGCGCCATGGGCAGGCCTTGGCCGCCGAATTCCGCCGGTGCCGAGGCGCCGATCCAGCCGCCGTCGGTCAGACGCTTGTAGGCGTCCTTGAACCCGGTCGGCGTGGCGACGCTGCCATCGGCGCTGCGCTTGCAGCCTTCCTTGTCGCCGACGCGATTGAGCGGGGTGAGCACGTCCTCGCAGAACTTCGCCGCCTCATCGAGCACGGCCTCGAGCAGATCGGGCGTGGCGTCGGCAAAGCCCGGCAGATTGTTGTAGCGATCGATGTGAAACACGTCGCTCAACAGAAACATCACGTCACCAACGGGTGCCTTGTAAGTCGGCATGTCGCCCTCCCTGAAGCGTGTCACCGAGAGGTAATAACGTAGCCGATCTACGTCAACGATAAGGCAGGTTTCTGCGAGGGGAGGGTGGTCAAATGGGCGCTTAGCGCCCACCGTAGTCGTCAAGGCGCTTGCGGTAGAACGACGTGCAGATCTGCCGCAATTCGGCGATCGCGATCTCGATGCCGCGCTTCTGTTGTTCGAGCAGATTGATCTGCGCCACGCATTGTTCGCGCGTCAGGCGCAGGTCGTTGCCGTCGGGCTTTCCGAGCAGGTCGCCAATTTCGGCAAGCGTGAAACCGAGCCGCCCGCCGGTCATGATCAAAGCGAGGCGCTCGCGCTCGTTCCGGCGGTAGAGCCGCGTGGCGCCGTTGCGTTGCGGGGCAATGAGCCGCTTTGCCTCGTAGAAGCGCAGCGCACGGATGGTGACGCCGAATTCCCGCGCGATCTCTCCGATCGTCATCGGACCGTCGTCGGACACGCCCGTTTCGTCCGGCTCATGCCGGTCAAAATGGTTGACGCCGGCAGCACCTTCCATGATCGTCAGAATAGCGTCGTTCTGTGCCAACAGCCGCACCCATCAGCGGTCGCCGCGCGGGATTATGCGCGAGCCTACGTGCCCTGAGTTGCGGCCGTCGCGGAAGGCCATGCCCGTAACCGTAACAGTTACGGGAACTTTGCCTGCTGACCGGCCAATAGGCAGGAATCCGGATCTGCGGCTGACGCAAATGAAAGCCTCCCGAACGGGCAGGTAAGATTTCTTAACGGCTTCTTTACCGTAATCCTCAACATTTGGCGCGAGGACGGAAAATCGCGCTCTCGGCGTCGTCTGTTCACGAGTATCGAGCTCGATACAGCGGGCACATCCTGCTCCTCCGATGTGGCTTGGACGTCAGAATGAAATCGGGCGGTCCGTGGAATCTGAGAGGTCTTCGTCCGGAAGCGCGCGCGGCGGCACGCGAGGCTGCGCGGGCATCCGGCATGTCGGTCGGTGAATGGCTCAACACCGTCATTCCGGCGTCCGGCGGGGAAGGCGACGAGGATTGGTGGTCGTCCGATTTCGATCGCGAACCGGATGATCGGTGGCGGCCGCGATCGCGTTATGACGAGCGCGAGCGCGAAGCGCCGCAGCGCCGCCGCCGCGAGCCCGATGATCGCCCGCGGCACGGTTCCTACGCTTCTGATGACGACGGCCGGGAGCGCGATCGGTACCGCGATACTGACCGGCGGCGAGATCGCTTCGAAGAATACGACGATCGGCCGGTGCGCCGCAAAAGCCGTCCCCATCGCGAAGAGCCGCGGTATCGCGAAGAGCCGCGGCCGCCGGGCGGTCCTTATCGCGCGCAGCCGGAACGCCCCGAGCGTCCCCGCCGCGAGCCGCCGCGCAGCGACGAAGGCGCCTTAAGGCGGCCCGTTGAAGATACGCCCGAAGCTTCGATCGATCAGGCCGTGGCCGAGATCGAGGCGCGGCAGCGCGCGCTTGATGGCGACGCCGCCGCCCAGATCAGGGCGCGGCAGCGCGAGCTCGGCGGCGAGGCCGATCCGGAGCGTTCGTTCAGCGAGCGTGAGCCGCAGCCGCTGCCGCCGCGTGCGGACGAAGGCGCGGCCGGGCCGCCCGCTTCGGGCGTCCCGCTCGACATCAGCGGCCTCGAAGATCAGCTGCGGCGGATCACGGCACGGATCGAGACGCTGCAGCCGTCCGCCTCGCTGGAAACGGCGATCATCGGGCTGCGCGAGGATCTCGCGGAGATCGGCCGTTCGTTCACCGAGGCGCTGCCGCGGCGTGCGCTGGAATCGCTCGAGATCGAGGTCAAGGCGCTGGCCCAGCGCATCGACCACACCCGCCAGTCCGGGGCCGATGCGGCGACATTGGCCGGCATCGAGCGCGGTCTCGCGGAGGTGCGCGAGGCCTTGCACGGGCTCACCCCGGCGGAAAGCCTGGTCGGCTTCGACGACGCGGTGAAGACGCTCGCCAAGCGAATCGATGCCATCGTCGCGCGCGACGATCCGGCCACTTTGCAACAGCTTGAAACGGCGATCGGCGCTCTGCGCGGTATCGTCTCCCACGTCGCCTCCAACGACATGCTGACCAAGGTCGCCGAAGACGTGCGCGCGCTCTCCGCCAAGGTCGACGGCATTGCCAACAGCGCGGCCGGCTTGCCGGCGCTGACCGCGATCGAAAATCGCATCGATGTGCTGTCGGCCGCGCTCAATGCCTCGACCGAAGCCGGCCGCGCCGTGCCGTTGGAACTCGAAAAGATGTTGTCGGGGCTGATCGAGAAACTCGAATGGGTGCAGCTCACCCACACCGATCACACTGCGCTCGCGCATCTCGAGGATCGCATCGCCTTGTTGGTCAAGCGCCTCGATGCCTCCGATGCGCGGCTCGGCCTCCTTGAGGGCGTCGAGCGCGGTCTTGCCGATCTGCTGGTCTATATCGAGCAACTGCGCGGCGGTGGCACGGCGAGCGTGGCCGGTCAGGCAACCGCGGCCGCGGCGCCGCCGCTTGCCGTCGACACGATCGAGCAGGAAGTCGCCGAAATCAAACAGACCGAGCGCCGCACCCAGGATTCGCTCGAAGAGGTGCAAGGCACGGTGGAGCACGTGGTCGATCGCCTCGCCATGATCGAAAGCGACATGCGGGGCGACCAAGCGCGGCCGGCGAGCGCGCAGCCCGAGCCGGTGCCATTGCCAGCGTCCGAGCCGCAGCCGGCAGCCGCAGAGCCGCCGGAAGTTCCCGCCGACGAGGCGGCGATGCTGGTGGAAGCCGCGGAAGTCGCGCCCGCGCCGCAGCTCGAGCCGGCGCCGCAACCTGAGCCGCCTCCGCCGCCGGCGCTGCGGCGGCCGGCCGCGGCTTGCACGCCGATCGATCCCAGCCTGCCGCCCGATCATCCGCTCGAGCCCGGCTCCGCTTCAGGCCGCGGCCGCCCGCAGGCGTCAGCCGCCGACCGCATCGCTGCGTCGGAAGCGGCCGTCGGGTCCAAGCCTCCCGTCATCGCCGATCCGGGCGCCGTCAAGCCGGATTTCATCGCCGCAGCCCGCCGCGCCGCGAAAGCCGCCGCCAGCACCGCGCCTGAGGGCAAATCGAGCGCCAAGGTCCGCGCGCGAAGCGCGGCCAGCCCGAAGAAACTGACCGAGCGCCTGCGGACCCTTGCGGTCGCCGCGGCCGTGGTCGCCATCATTGTCGGCGGCTACCATATCGTGTCGCGGCTATTCGAGGATGGCGGCTCGGGCGCGCCGCCCCAGGCGCAAACGGAACAGTCACGGGCGCCGAGCGCGCCGCCGCATGCGTCGGCGGAGCCGCCGCCTGCGCCGATGGAGCTTCCGCGTGTGCAAACCGAGCCGGCGCCGATGCCGGCTGGACCGCCGCATGTGGAAGCTGAGCCGTTGGAGCCGCCGGCGGTCAAACCAAAGACCATTCCGGTTCCAGGCGCCGACACGGCGCCGGCTGCGGATGCGCCTGCGCCTTCCGAGACGCTAGGCCCGGCGACCGGTGCGGCTTCCGGACAACAATCGAAGCTTGATGGTCCAATGGCGCCATCTGCGATGATCGTCAGTCCGATGATCGACGATCAAGCGCACGGACCAGCGGCCGCCGGGCCGGCGCCGGTCGGTCCGCCGACCGACATCACCGGGTCGCTGCCGAAGACGCCGGGATCGCATCCGGCGGCAATAACCCCGGCACCGATGGGCGCGGACAAGCTGCCGATCGCGATCGGCGGGCCGGCATTGCGCACCGCCGCACTCGCCGGTGATCCGGCGGCCGCTTATGAGGTCGCCTCGCGCTTCGCCGAGGGCCGCGCCGTGCCGCAGAACAGCGAAGAAGCGGCGCACTGGTTCGACGTCGCGGCGAAAAAGGGGCTTGCGCCCGCGCAGTTCCGCCTGGCGACGTTTTACGAAAAAGGCCTCGGCGTGAAGAAAGACCTCGCCAAGGCGCGCGAACTCTACAGTGCCGCTGCCGACAAAGGTCACGGCAAAGCCATGCACAATCTCGCCGTGCTCTATGCCGAGGGCGCCGGCGGTAAGGTGGACTACCGGACGGCGGCGCAGTGGTTCCGCAAGGCCGCCGATTACGGCATCGCCGACAGCCAGTACAACCTCGCCGTCCTCTACGCGCGGGGCGTCGGGGTCGAGCAGAACTTCGCCGAATCCTACAAATGGTTCTTCCTCGCCGCCCGGGACGGCGACCCGGACGCGGAGCAGAAACGCGACGAGGTGGCGGGTCATCTCGACGAGCAGGCGCTCGAAGCCGGGCGCCATGCGGCGGAGCAATGGACGCCGCTGCCGCAGCCTGGCGACGCGACCACGGTGAAGGGCGCCTGGGATGCGCCGGCGGCCGCCGCGCCGGTCAAGGCGAAAGCACGGTCGGCGAAGACGGCCGCACCGGACCCCGCCAAGGTTAACTGAGCGCTAGCTAGGTCGTTACGCGCCCTGCGGCCTGTCGTGCCGCCCAATGACGCAGGCTTGTCGATCAAATCTGTGCGCTCGTCCGCCGTTGCCGGTTTGCCGCAGCGCTTGGCGCGAGTAGAACGGTTCGGTCCAACCGCACATCCGAGCGCCCGGCAGCCCATCCGTGCAGATCTTCCTTCCCATCGCCGACATTCCCGTGAACGTCTTTCTCGTGTTCGCGATGGGGCTCGCGGTCGGATTCATCTCCGGGATGTTCGGGGTTGGCGGCGGCTTCCTGATGACGCCGCTGTTGATCTTCATCGGCGTGCAGCCGGCGGTGGCCGTGGCCAGCGTCACGACGCATGTGGCGGCCTCCTCGTTCTCCGGTGCGATCGCCTATTGGCGGCGCAATGCGATCGACGTCACGCTGGCGCTGACGCTGCTTGCCGGCGGCATCGTCGGCAGCGCCGGCGGCGTGGCGCTGTTCACCTGGCTGCGCGCGCTCGATCAGCTCGATCTGGTGATCGGCCTTTCCTACGTCACGCTGCTCGGCGTCGTCGGCGTGCTGATGGCCGGCGAGAGTGCGCGCGCCATCGTGCGCAGCCACATGGGCAAGCCCGCCGCGTTGCGCCGGCCGGGTAGCCACGCCTGGTTCCTCGGACTGCCGCTCAAGCTGCGGTTCAAGCGGTCAAAGATCTATGCCTCGGCAATCCCGGTGCTGGCGATCGGCTTCATTATCGGTTTTCTCGGCGCAGTCATGGGCATCGGCGGCGGCTTCCTGCTAGTGCCGATGCTCATCTATCTGTTGCGGGTGCCGACGGCGACGGTCATCGGCACCTCGATGGTGCTCACCTTTCTCACCATGGTGTCGGCGACCGTGCTGCACGCCGCCACCAATCACCTGGTCGACGCCGTGCTCGCGCTCATCCTCATGGTCGGCGGCGTGATCGGCGCGCAATTCGGCGCCCAAGCCGGGGCGCGCATCCGCGGCGAATGGCTCCGCCTGCTGCTCGGTTTGCTGGTGCTTGCGGTCGGACTGCGGTTTGCCGGTCAACTCGTCCTGCGCCCGGAAGACGTCTACTCGATCCGGGTAATCGGGGGCGCACCATGAATCGCGCCACGCATCGCACCATGAATCGCGTACTGGCGGCGGCGCTGGTCGTTGCGGGTTTCTTCGGCAACGCCGGTCCAGCTGCCGCCGCCGAGCGCCTGGTCGCCTCGCTCACCAATCATCGGGTGATGATCACGTCGAACTATATCGGCGGAGAATTGGTGCTGTTCGGCTCGGTCGAACGCGACGCGGCGGGGAAGGCGCGCAACGGTCCCTACGATATCGTCGCCACCGTCACCGGCCCGCGAGAAACTTTGCGCACCCGCCGCAAAGAGCGCGTGCTCGGCATCTGGGTCAACACCGAAGCGCGCACCTTCATCGATCCGCCTTCCTACCTGGCGGTGCTGGCGAGCCGCCCGCTCGACGCCATCACCAGCGCCGACAACCGGCGGCGGCTGCAACTCGGCATCGTCGACACGCCGCTTCCCGAGCTGATCCACAACGATATCGGCGAGGTGAGCAACGACCCGTTCCGCGCCGCGCTGGTGCGGCTGATGCGCGAGCGCGGCCTCTACAGCGAAGAACCCAGCGGCGTGACTTTTCTCACGCCGACCTTGTTCCGCGCCGCGATCTCGCTGCCGGCGCTGGTGCCGATCGGCAACTACATCGTCGACGTCAAGCTGTTCGCCGACGGCAATATGATCGCGCACACGAATTCGGCCTTCGAAATCGTCAAGGTCGGTTTCGAGCAATTCGTGGTCAATGCCGACCGCGATTACGGCCTGCTCTACGGGTTTGCCACCGCGTTGATGGCGCTGTTGACCGGCTGGATCGCCAGCGTCGCGTTCCGGCGGGATTAATCCGGCAAACACCTGTCCGCGGCGATGGCATAAAGCCGGCCGGCGCCGAGCATGTGCGCGGTAAAGGCGAGCGTGCCGAACAGGCCGAAAATCGCGCGATCGCGCACGTTCAAGCCCCCAGCATAGGCGCCGAAAGCGGGCATGACCAGGCGCTTGCCGTCGCCGGCGAAGCAGCGCCGGCTCACCGCGCGGCCGCGCTGCGCCACGCGCGCAACCGGATGCAGGTGACCGGCAATTTCGCCGTCGTTCGTCCGCTCCGAGGGCTCGTGGCGGAAGGTGAGCGAACCAAGGCCCAAGGCTTCGGCGAAGCGCCCGCCGATATCGCCGGGCAGATCGGGGTCGTGGTTGCCGGCGATCCAGATCCAATCGCGGCCGCGCTGGAGCGCAGCGAGCGCAACGCGGTCGCCGCCCGCCATGCGCAACGGTCCATCGCCGTCATGGAAGCTGTCGCCGAGCGCGATCACGACACGCGGCGCGTAACGCTCGATGAGGCGGGAAAGTCGCGCCAAAGTCGTCGCCGTGTCGTAGGGCGGCAACAGCACACCGCGCGCGGCGAAGGCGGAGCCTTTTTCCAGATGCAGATCGGCGACGACGAGGAGCTTTTCGTCCGGCCAATACAGCGCGCCGGCGGGATCGGCGACCAGCGCGACACCGGCGACGACGACGGCGTGATCCGCGCGCCTTCGCCCAGCAGCGGAATCTTCCTCTTGATCCCCGCCGATGCGGGAATGAGCGGGAGAAGCGCTCCTCACTGCATGGCCTCCTTCACCAATTCGTCCGCCGCCTCGGCAAGAAGCGAATCGGCCGCCTCGCCGTAAACCGTCTCGCGCCCGATCTCCAGCATGACCGGCACGGCCAGCGGCGACACATGGTCCAGAGCCTTATGAACGATTCGCCCCCGGATGCGCGAGAGCATATCGGCGAGCCGGCGCACGTCGAGGAGCCCGGTTGCGGCATCGGCGCGGGCGGCGCGCAACAGAACGTGGTCGGGCTGGTGGCTGCGCAGCACGTCGTAGACGAGGTCGGTGGAGATGGTGACCTGGCGCCGGGATTTCTCCTTGCCCGGAAAGCGCCGCTCGATCAGGCCGGCGATGATCGCGCAATTACGGAACGTGCGCTTCATCAGCGCCGATTCGGCGAGCCAGGCTTCGAGATCGTCGCCGAGCATGTCCTCGTCGAACAATTCGGCCAGCGCCAGATCGCCGCGCGCGATGCGCTGCGCAACGTCGCCCAGGCCCCAGACGGCGAGCGCGTATTCGTTGGCGACAAAGCCGAGCGGCCGCAGCCGCGCCCGTTCGAGCCGCCGCGTCAACAGCATGCCGAGCGTCTGATGGGCGAGGCGGCCTTCGAACGGATAGCAGATGAGATAGTGCTTGTTGGCACGGGGGAATGTTTCAACCAGCAGCTCGCCGACATCCGGCAGCTGCGAGCGCCATTCCTGGATTTCCAGCCATTCGCGCACCTGCGCCGGCAGCTGCCGCCATTCTTGCCGGTGCGCGATGATGCCGCGCACGCGGGCGGCGAGATAGGTCGACAGCGGGAATTTGCCGCCTTCATAGGCCGGCACCTTGGGATCGTCGGCGGTCGAGCGCGAGACATAAACTTCGTCCTCGACCAGAGCCTCGTATTTGAGGATCTCGCCGGCGAACACGAAGGTGTCGCCCGGCACCATGGTCTCGATGAAGTATTCCTCGACCTCGCCGAGCAGCCGCCCGCCGCGCGGAATGACCTTGGAAGCGCGCGAGCGCACCAGACGAACCTTGAGCATGTCGGCCTCGACGATGGTGCCGACATTGAGCCGATAACGCTGCGCGACATTCGGGTTGCTGATCCGCCAGCGTCCATCCTTGCCCTGGCGGATGCGGGCGAAGCGCTCATAGGCCTTGAGCGCATAGCCGCCGGTGGCGACAAAATCGACCACGGCGTCGAAATCCGCGCGCGTCAGGCCGGCATAGGGCGCGGCCGCGGTCAC
This sequence comes from Xanthobacteraceae bacterium, assembly GCA_031291475.1. Taxonomy (GTDB): domain Bacteria; phylum Pseudomonadota; class Alphaproteobacteria; order Rhizobiales; family Xanthobacteraceae; genus BOG-931. The sequence continues at coordinate 38,278 of JARLIY010000069.1, read as the reverse complement.
CTCGGCGTAAAGCCCGTCGCTCAGAAACGGCTCGCCGCAGGCGCAGCCGAGCACATGCTGCGCCAGCACGTCGAGCGCGCCGACGCGCAGCGGCGGCGTGTCCTGCGCATTGTCGGCGATGGCGTCCAGCGCGGCGCGGCATTCCAGCACTTCGAAGCGGTTGGCCGGCACCAGCACGCCCTTCGACGGCTCGTCCATGCGATGATTGGCGCGGCCGATGCGTTGCAGCAGCCGCGAGGCGCCCTTGGGCGCGCCGACATTGATGACCAGATCGACGTCGCCCCAATCGACGCCAAGATCGAGCGAAGAGGTGCAGACCACCGCGCGCAGGCGGCCGCCCGCCATCGCGGTTTCCACCTTGCGCCTTTGCGCCACGTCGAGCGAGCCGTGATGCAGCGCGATGGCGATATTGTCGTCGTTGAGATGCCAGAGTTCCTGAAAAATGCTTTCGGCCTGGCTGCGGGTATTGACGAAGACGAGCGTGGTGCCGTGCGCTTTGATCAGCCGGTAGATTTCGTCGAGCGCGTGGCGCGCCGAATGGCCGGCCCAGGGCAGCCGCTCGCGGGTGTCGAGCATGGTGACATGCGGCGCCGCCCCGCCGTCCGCGACGATGAGGTCGGCGTGCGTCGCGGCGGACGCATCGCGGTGCTGCGGCACCATGAAGCGCGCGAGCTCTTCCGGCTCCGCCACGGTCGCCGAAAGGCCGATACTCACGAGGTTCGGGGCGAGGCGAAACAGCCGCGCCAGTCCAAGCGAAAGGAGATCGCCGCGCTTGGAAACCACGAGCGCATGCAGCTCATCGAGGATCACGCGCTTGAGCGTGCCGAACAGATAGGGCGCATCGGCGGACGTCAAGAGCAGCGCCAGTTGCTCCGGCGTGGTGAGCAGGATGTCCGGCGGATAGCGGCGCTGGCGCTGACGCTTGGAGGTCGGCGTGTCGCCGGTGCGGGTCTCGATGCGGATCGGTAGGGCCATCTCGGCGACCGGCGCTTCAAGGTTGCGCGCGATATCGACCGCGAGCGCCTTGAGCGGCGAGATGTAAAGCGTGTGCAGTCCGCCTTCGCGGCGCACATCGCGGCCGACGGAAATAAGTTTCGATGTGCGTGGGGGGAGGTGAAGATCGCTCAGCTCCACGAGACTCGGCAGGAATCCGGCGAGTGTCTTGCCGCCGCCGGTCGGCGCGATCAGGAGCACCGAGCGGCCGGCGCGCGCCTTGGCCAAAAGCTCGAGCTGGTGCGCGCGCGGAACCCAGCCGCGGCCGGCGAACCAGCGCGCGAAAACCTCCGGCAGAAGCGCGGGACGTTCGAGGACGGTCATCGGAAAACCAGTTTACGCAGGTTGCGCGACCACGACGAGGCTGTCGACCGGCACGCCTTTTTCGCTGCGCACGGCGGCGGGCGTGATCGCGGCGGGCGCGAGGCCGGCGTCGGCCAGCGCGCGGCGGAGATAGGGCGCGTCATGGGCGTAGCGCAAAGTCGGCAAAAGCTTTACGCCGTCGCCGGAATGGGTCTCGACCGTGAAGGCGAACAGACCATCGGGCGCGAGCACGCGGGCAATCGCCGCCACGATCGGCGCGAGATCGTTGACATAGACGAAGACATCGGCGGCAAGCACGAGCTGATATTGCGCGGGCGCGCCGGCTGCTTCGGCGAGGAATTTGGCGATGTCGGCGGTGACGAGGCGGTCATAAAGGCTCTTCGCCGCCGCCTGCGCGACCATCGCCGGCGACAGATCGACGCCGACCAGCCGGTCGACGATGGGGCGAAAAGCGTCGCCGCCAAGCCCGGTACCGCAGCCGAGATCGAGCATGGAGGAAAAACGCAGCGGGCGTTCCGCGGCCTGCATCGCCCGGTCGACGGCATCGCGCAGCAGCGCGGGGCCGCGATAGGCGAGGCGTTCGGTGAGCGCCGCGTCGTAGCGGCCGGCATATTGGTCGAAAAGGCGGCGGACGTAAGGCTCGCTCATTGCCGGATTGGCTTCGCCGGCGCCGAGGCGGGCGAGCTGGAGCCGGGCGCCGTGATAATCGTCGGGGTCGGCGTCGCAGGCTTTGGCGAAGGCGGCGATGGCGCCGCTTGCATCGCCCAACCGGTCGCGGATGGCGCCGAGCGCGAACCAGGCGGTGGCGAAAGCGGGCGCCAGCGCCACCGTCTGCACCAGGATCTCGGCGGCGGCGGCAAAATCGCCGCGCGAGGCCTCCTCGATCGCCCATTTGTAGCGCCGGTCGGCGATTAGATCGCCGGAGGAGACGAACAGCGGCCCGGTGTCGGTCATCAGCCTCGCGCCTCGGAGGGAAGTGCTTATTTATGACTCGCCATGCGTCCTGAGGACATCCTGGTGCCGACGCCGGCCGGCGTGTGCTGCAAGCTCGGCGCCTTCCATATCGACCCGACCCGGCCCGTCGAGCGCGCGCTCATCACGCACGCCCATTCCGACCATGCGCGCGCCGGCCATTGCGCGGTGCTGGCGACGCAGGAAACGCTCGATCTCATGCGGCTGCGTTACGGCGACAATTTCGCCGGCACGACGCAGGCGATCCGCTACGGCGAAAGTATCGATCTCGGCGGCACCCGCGTCACCTTCCACCCCGCCGGCCATGTGCTTGGCTCGGCGCAGATAGCGGTTGCGGTGAACGGCCTCTGCGTCGTCGCTTCCGGCGATTACAAGAATGTCCGCGACCCGACCTGTGCGCCGTTCGAGCTCGTCCGCTGCGACGTGTTCATCACCGAGGCGACGTTTGCGCTGCCGGTCTTCCGTCATGCCAATGCTGACGGCGAGATCGCCAAGCTGCTTGCCTCGTTGGCGCTGTTCCCCGAGCGCGCGCATCTCGTCGGCGCGTATTCGCTGGGCAAGGCGCAGCGCGTGATCGCGCTGTTGCGCAAGGCCGGCTACCAGGCGCCGATTTATCTGCACGGCGCCATGGAGAGCATCACCCGTTATTACGCCGGCCGCGGCATCGCGCTCGGCGAATTGCGCCCGGTGCGTGGCGCCGCCAAGGCCGAGCTTGCCGGGACCGTCACGGTCTGCCCGCCGTCGGCGCTGAGCGATGTCTGGACGCGGCGCTTTCCCGATCCGCTCACCGCCTTCGCATCGGGCTGGATGCGCATTCGCGCCCGCGCCCGGCAATACGGCGTCGCGCTGCCGCTGGTGATTTCCGATCACGCCGACTGGGACGGCTTGACCGCGACCATCGCCGCGACTGGCGCCTCCGAAATCTGGGTGACGCATGGCCAGGAGGATGCGCTGGTGCATTGGTGCGCTACGCACGGGCTGAGAGCGCGCCCGCTCGACATCGTCGGCTATGGTGACGAGGACGAAGGCGGAGCCGAAGCGGTGTCCGAGGGCGGCGAAGAGACATGAACCGCTTCGCCGAACTTCTCGACCGACTGACTTACGAACCGGCGCGCAACGCCAAATTGCGCCTGATGACGGATTACTTCCGTTCGACGGGCGATCCCGAGCGCGGTTGGGCGCTGGCCGCGCTCACCGGGAGTTTGAACTTTCCACATGCCAAGCCCGGGCTGATCCGCAGCCTGATCGCCGAACGCGCCGATCCGGTGCTGTTCGAACTCTCCTACGATTACGTCGGCGACCTCTCCGAAACCGTCGCGCTGATGTGGCCTGTCACTTTTCTCTCCCCCCTTGTGGGGGAGGGTAGGGAGGGGGGTGGGAAGGCGACGCTCGGTGCATCAACGCTGCAACACCGGACGACCCCCATCCCCAACCCCTCCCCACAAGGGGGAGGGGAATTATCCCTCACCGCCGTCATCGAAACGCTTGCCACTTTGGGCAAAGCCGAATTGCCGGCACGGCTCGCGCGCTGGCTCGATGCGCTCGATGAGACCGGGCGCTGGGCGCTGATCAAGCTCGTCACCGGCGGCTTGCGCATCGGCGTATCGGCGCGGCTGGCGAAAGCGGCTGTGGCCGCGCTCGGCGCAACCGACGCCCAGGACATCGAGCTTCTCTGGCCCGGTCTCACGCCGCCTTACGTGGAGCTGTTCGCCTGGCTCGAAGGCCGCGCCGACAAGCCGGCGAGCGGCGATCCGGCGCCGTTTCGGCCGGCGATGCTGGCGCACGCGCTCGACGAGCCGGATCTTGCCGCGCTCGATCCGGCGGAATTCATGGCCGAATGGAAATGGGACGGCATTCGCGTGCAGGCCGTTGCCGCGGTTCGCGACGGTGCGCCGCTGGCGCGGCTTTATTCGCGCACCGGCGAGAACATTTCCAGGAGCTTTCCCGATCTGACAGACGCGTTGCGGCTCCCCGGCGCCATAGACGGCGAACTCCTCATCATGCGCGAAGGCCGCGTGCAATCGTTCAACGTATTGCAGCAGCGGCTCAACCGTAAGACCGTCACCGGTAAGCTCATGGAGGAATTTCCGGCGCATCTGCGCGCTTACGATCTTCTTGCCGATGGTGAGGAAGATTTGCGCGAGCTGCCGTTTGCCGAGCGGCGGGCGCGGCTTGAAAAATTCATTGCCCGACTCGACGAGCCGCGCATCGATCTTTCGCCGCTCGTTGCGTTCACCGGCTGGAATGATCTCGGCGCCGCGCGGAAGAGTCCGGCGGCGGCCGGCGCCGGGGCCGATGCCGACGCGGTGGAAGGGATCATGCTCAAGCGCCGCGACGCCCTTTATGTGCCGGGCCGGCCGAAAGGCCCGTGGTGGAAGTGGAAGCGCGACCCGTTCATCGTCGATGCCGTGCTGATGTATGCCCAGCGCGGCCACGGCAAACGCTCGTCGTATTATTCCGACTACACATTCGGCGTCTGGACGCGCGGCGAAGACGGCGACGAACTGGTTCCCGTCGGCAAAGCCTATTTCGGTTTCACTGACGAGGAGCTTTTGCAGATCGACCGCTTTGTGCGCCGGAACACCATCGACCGTTTCGGCCCGGTGCGCGAAGTCGTGCACGAGCCGAATGAGGGCCTGGTGCTGGAAGTCGCCTTCGAGGGGTTGCAGCGCTCGACTCGACACAAATCCGGGCTAGCGATGCGGTTTCCGCGCATCAACCGGCTGCGCTGGGATAAGCCGCCGGGACAAGCCGATCGGCTGGAGCGGCTGGAGTCGATCCTGGCGCAGATCGAGCCGGGACGGGCGTCGTGAACGCACCACAGCGGCAGCGCTATTGCACCGCTTTCCTGGCCGGCGCCTTCGTCACCTCTTCCAGCGGCCAGCGCGCGCGGGGCGCGATGTCGAGCGGGTCGGTCAGTCCGAGCGCGAGCCGCTCGGCGCCGGCCCAGGCGATCATGGCGCCATTGTCGGTGCACAAGGCCGGCGGCGGCGCCACGAGCGAGATGCCGACCTCGAAGGCGACGCGGTGCAAGACCTTGCGGATGGCCTGGTTCGCCGCCACGCCGCCGGCGCAAACCAGCGCCGTGGGCATGCCCACCTGTTCGCGGAACATGCGCAGCCCCGTGCGCAGCCGGTCCATGACTACCTCGCCGACCGCCTGCTGGAACGACGCGCAAAGATCGGCAACGTCGCCGTCGCTCAGCGGCGCGATTTTCTCCGCTTCCAGGCGCAACGCCGTCTTCAGGCCCGACAGCGAGAAGTTGGCGTCGCGGCGCCCGGTCATCGGCCGCGGCAGCGCAAACCTTTGCGGGTCGCCGCGCGTAGCCTCTTTCTCCACCAGCGGGCCGCCGGGATAACCGAGACCCAGCAGCTTTGCCGTTTTGTCGAAGGCTTCGCCGATCGCGTCATCGACCGTGCCGCCGAGCCGCAGATAATCGCCGACACCGCGCACACCGAGGATTTGCGTGTGACCGCCGGAGGCGAGGAACAGGCAATAGGGAAACGCCGTCCCATCGGTCAGCCGCGCGGTCAGCGCATGCGCTTCCAGATGGTTGACGGCGATCAGGGATTTGTCGTGGACGAGCGCGATCGCTTTCGCCATGGTCAGGCCGACGATGACGCCGCCGATCAGACCCGGCCCGGCGGCTGCGGCAACACCGTCGAGGGCGGCGAAGGACAGCCCCGCCTCGCGCATCGCCTTGGCGATAACCGTGTCGAGCGTCTCGACATGGGCGCGGGCGGCGATTTCCGGCACCACGCCGCCGAATTCGGCGTGCTCGCCGATCTGCGACAGGACGACGTTGGACAGGATGCGGCCTTGGGCGTCGCCGGTCCATTCGACCAATGCGGCGCTCGTTTCGTCGCAGGTGGTTTCGATGCCGAGGATGATCATCAGTGTATTATACGTCATTGCGAGGCACATGGTGCCGAAGCAATCCAGAACTCCGGGTAGTTTGGCTGGATTGCTTCGTCGCTTCGCTCCTCGCAATGACGATGGCAGGCAGAGTGATGAGACAATCGGCCCAAATGGCTTCCGTCCTGCGCATCGGTTCGCGCGGCTCGCCGCTGGCGCTTATTCAGGCGCGCGCGGTGCAGAGCCGTCTTGCGGCGGCGGCCGGTCTCGATCCCGGGCGGATCGAGATCGTGGCGATTCGCACCACCGGCGACGCGATGCAGGATCGGCCGCTGGCCGAAGCTGGCGGCAAAGGGCTTTTCACCAAGGAGATCGAGGAGGCGCTCATCGCGCGCAGGATCGACCTTGCCGTGCATTCCTCGAAGGATCTTCCGACCGTGTTGCCGGCGGGACTGATGCTGGCCGGCTTCCTGCCGCGCGAGGATCCGCGCGACGCCTTCATCAGCCGAAAAGCCAAGACCTTGCGCGATCTTCCGACCGGCGCCGTCGTCGGCACCGCTTCGCCGCGGCGGCAGGCTTTGGTGAAGCGGCTGCGCCCGGACATTAACGTGGTAACCCTGCGCGGCAATGTGGAGACGCGGCTCGCCAAGCTCGATGCCGGAGCGGTGGATGCGACAATCTTGGCCGTCGCCGGCTTGAAGCGGCTCGGGCTTCTTTCGGCGGCGACTGCGATCCTCGATCTCGAGGAGTTTCTGCCGGCGGTCGGTCAGGGCGCGATCGGCATCGAGACTCGGGCCGATGATGCCGCGACGCATGCGCTGGTCGCTCAAGTGAATGATCAGGATACGGCGATTGCGCTTGCCGCCGAACGCGCCTTCCTCGCCGTGCTCGACGGCTCCTGCCGCACGCCAATCGGCGGCCATGCCACCGTCAGCGGCGGTAACATCCGTTTCCGCGGCGTCATCGTGAAGCCCGACGGCAGCGAGGCGTTCGAGGTTACGCGCGACGGCCGCCGCGAAGCGGCCGCAGAACTCGGCGCCGATGCCGGACGCGAATTGCGCGAACGCGCCGGCGCCGACTTTTTCGTGCAGGTTTGAGCGTGCGGCTCTTGGTGACGCGACCTGAGGAAGATGCGGAACGCACTGCCGCTTCTTTGCGCGCCCGCGGCCATTCCGTCGTTGTCGCGCCGCTCCTTCACATCGAGGCGCTCCCCGATGCCGAGATCGGCAGCGGGCCGTGGGCGGCGATTTTGGTCACCAGCGCCAATGCGGCTTTCGCCATCGCACGCCATCCGCGCGGCGCGGAGCTGAAGAATGTGCCCGTGCTAGCGGTCGGCGAGCGCAGCGCGCAGGCGATGCGCGCGGCCGGTTTTGCCGAGGTGATCTCAGCCGGCGGCGATCTCGCGCGGCTCGCCGCCGAGCGACTCAAACAGGGCGTGCCGCTTCTCTATCTCGCCGGTACGGATCGCTCCGGCGACATCGCCGGCGATCTCAGGGCGCAGAATTATACCGTCCGCACGGCGGTGATCTATCACGCGGTCGCTGCGACCGCCCTGCCGCGCGCGGCGGCCGAGGCCTTGGCCGGCGGCATCGACGGCGTGTTGCATTTTTCCCGGCGCAGCGCCGAAGCTTATGTCACGCTTGCGCGCGGCGCGGGCCTCTTTGAAGCCGCGCTGAAAAAGCCCCGGCATTTCTGCTTGTCCGCGCAAGTGTCCGAACCGCTCGCGCAAGCCGGCGCCGCCGACATCCGGATCGCGCCCCAGCCCACCGAGGCAGCCTTGTTCGAGATCATCGGCGCGGCGTAAGGGCGCCGCGCCGCGTGTTGCCGCCATCGCGTCTTTCGTATTATGCCGGGACGGCGGGCAGGCCGGAGCAGCGAATCGGCTTACCGCGCCTTGGAGCCTCCATGAGCGAGCCCGACTCCACGTCGCGCCGACGGCCTCCGACCATCGATCTGACGGCGAAGGAAGTCGAGGGCGAACCGGCCGGTCCAGCGCAAGACGCCGCCGCAGGCGCGGCGGCAGACAATAAGGCGGGCGGCGGCCGGACTTCGCGCAGCCGCGCCGCGCCTTATGCCGCAGGCATTGTGCTCGGGATCGTCGTTGCGGCCGCGATCGTCGCCGGCTTTTGGCTTGCGGGTTTTGTTCCGCCGCGCCAGACGGCGGTGGCGCGAAGCGCGTCGCCGGCAACACCGGCGGCCACTGACGAAATCTCATCCCGGCTGGAAAAAATCCAGCAGACGCTGCAAGCGCCGCGCTCCGATGAAACCCTCGCCGCCCGCATCGCCGCGGCCGACGCGGCAGCGAAGTTGCTCGGCGATTCGCTCGCCGCACTGACGCGCCGTGTCGATGACGTCGCGGCGTCGTCGCAGAGCGCCCAGGCGCAGGGCAAAGCCGCGGAGGCCGCGGCGGAAGACGCAAAGAATGCCGCCCAGGCCGGCGCCTCGCGCACCGACATCGACGCGCTCACGGCACGCGTCGCCGCGCTCGAAAGCGCGGTCAAATCGCTGACCACGGAGATCGCGCAGCGCCCCGCGAGCGACAATGACGCAGCCGTGCGCGCGACCGTCGCCGCCGAGGCTTTACGGGCCGCGGTGGAACGCGGCGCTCCCTATGAGGCCGAGCTCGCGGCGGCGAAGTCGTTCGGCGCAGATGCAAGCGCGACCGCCGCGCTCGAACCCTTCGCCGCCGACGGTATCCCGAGCGCAGCAGCGCTGGCGCGCGAACTGGCCGCGCTCGTGCCGGCGTTGCAGCGTGCAGCCGAATCCGAGCCGGGCGGCGGCTCGTTGCTGGGACGGCTCGAGGCGCATGCACAGCGGCTCGTTCGTATCACTCCGATTGACGCCGCGGCGGCACCGGCGCCGACGGGCGACGATCCGACATCGGTAATCGCGCGCACCAATGGCGATGCCGCGCGTGGCGATATTTCCGGAGCGCTTGCCGACATCGCCCGCCTGCCTGAGACTGAGCGCATGCTCGCCGCGGCCTGGGTCAAGAAAGCGCAAGCACGGGAAGCGGCGATTGCGGCGAGCCGGCGCATCGCCGCCGATGCGCTGGCCGCCCTCGCCAAGCCGGCCACGCAATGATCCGCATTATTTCCTTCCTCATCCTGATCGGCGCGCTGGCGCTCGGCGTCGCCTGGCTTGCCGACCGGCCGGGCGAGGTGGTGGTCACGTGGCAGGGCTGGCGCATCGAAACCTCGACCATGGTGCTGGGCGCGGCGGTCGTAATGGCGATGCTGGTTCTGGCGCTGCTTTTCAGCCTTCTCCGCGCCATCCTGCGTTCGCCCTTTCTGCTGCGCCGTCATCTGCGCCGCCGCCGCGGCGAGCGCGCCTATGAGGCGATCTCGCGCGGCCTAATCGCCGTCGGCGCCGGTGACCTTGGCGCCGCGCGCGAGCACGCCGCCGACGCCAAACGCATGGCGCCGGCCGAGCCGCTTGCGCTGCTGCTTAGCGCCCAGCACGCGCAACTTGCCGGCGACCGCGATGCCGCCGACGGGGCGTTCCGCGCTATGGCGAGCCGCGCCGACACCAAAGCGCTCGGGTTGCACGGCCTGTTCGTCGAAGCGCGGCGGCGCGGTGATCACGCTGGTGCGCATGCTTTCGCCGAGGAGGCGGCGCGGGAAAATCCTTCGCTCGGCTGGGCCGGCAAAGCGGTGCTCGAATTCCGCTGCTTCACCGGCGATTGGGCCGGCGCGCTGGCGCTGCTCGAAGGCAACAAGCGGACGCTCGATGCGGAAAACTATCGCCGCCAGCGCGCGGTGATGCTGACGGCCCGCGCCCAGGCGCTTGAAGAGACCGATCGCGACAATGCCAAGGCCTGCGCGCTGGAAGCAGCCAAGCTCGCGCCCGATCTGGTGCCGGCCGCGGCGCTCGCCGGCCGCATGCTCGCCGAGGGCGGCGAATTGCGCAAAGCGGCGCGGCTGATCAACAAAGCCTGGCAGGCCCATCCGCATCCCGATCTCGCCCAGGTTTTTTCCGATCTCCGCTTCGGCGACGCGGCGCGCGACCGATTAAAGCGCGTCGAAGCGTTGGCGAAGAAAGTGCCCGATCACATCGAAAGCGCGCTCGCTTTGGCGCGTGCCGCGCTCGATGCGCAGGAATTCGGCAAAGCGCGCGCCGCGCTCGCCTCTTATCTGGCGGCGCCGACCAAACGCGTCGCGCTGCTGATGGCCGATCTGGAGCGGGCCGAGCGTAACGACGAAGGCCGCGCGCGGGAATGGATCGCGCGTGCGGTCCATGCCGCGGCCGATCCGACCTGGACCGCCGACGGCCTTGTGTCCGATCGCTGGCTGCCGGTTTCGCCGGCGGGCCGGCTCGATGCCTTCCAGTGGCGCGTGCCGCTGGCCGGCATTGCCGCGCCGGCGATCGAGTCGGAGCCATCCGCACCGGCGGCGCTCGCCGCGAGCGCGCCGAAGGCTGAGCCGACAACGCCGACGCCGGCTGCGGTCGAGGCCGAAGCCGTGCCGCCCTCGCGCCGCCGCGCCGCGGCCGACCAGCCGAAGCCGGAAGCGGTGATCCCGCTGATTCATGTGCCCGACGATCCCGGCCCCGAAGCCGAGCCGATCGAGGAGATCGAGCCGCGCGCGGAAGCGCCGAACGGCGGCTGGCGAAAGATGTTCGAATAGGCCGGCCGTTCTTGCCAATGTCCGTTCGTCGTGCATTATAGAGCATGAATTATAATGCATTCCGCGGATGATCCGTGGCTGAACCGACTGCGAAAACCAAGCAACCGCCAAAGCCTGAAGCCGCCGCGCCGAGCGGGCTGGCTCATGCGGCTGCGTTCCTCGCCGCCATCGGCCGCGAGGTGAGGCGTAACCGCGCCAAGCGCGGCATGACGCGCCGGCAACTGGCGCAAGCTTCCGAAACGTCGGAACGCTATCTGGCGCAAATCGAGAGCGGCACCGGCAATCCCTCGGTGAGCGTGCTGCGCGCCATCGCGCACGCGCTCGACCTTCCCGCTTCGGCGCTCTTGCCCGAAACCGGCGCGCGCACCGCCGAGCTTGGCGCCATCCTCGATCTCCTGGCGCAGCTGCCGGCGGGCGAGCTGCCGGCGCTCACCAGGGACATCGCGGCGCGCGTCACGGCGCGCGCCGGCGCCGACCGGGCGCGGCGCATCGCGCTCGTCGGCTTGCGCGGCGCCGGCAAGTCCACGCTCGGGCGCATGCTGGCGCAACATCTCGGCTGGCCGTTCATCGAGCTCGACCGCCGCGTCGAGGAGGATTACGGCGCCAGCGTCCCCGATCTTATCGAGATGGCCGGCACCGCGACGTTCCGCCGTCACGAGCGCAGCGCGCTGGAGCGGCTGATCGCCGAACACGAGGCGGCCGTCATCACCACCGCCGGCGGCATCGTCTCCAACCCGGAGACTTACGCGCTACTGCTCCGCCACGCCCACACGATATGGATCAAGGCGCGGCCGGAAGAGCATATGAGCCGCGTCATGGCGCAGGGCGATTTTCGCCCGATGGCGCAGAACCGCGCCGCCATGGCCGATCTCGTCGCGATCCTTGAAGCGCGCCGCGCCGATTATGCCCGCGCCGAGGCCGAGGTCGACACTTCGGGCGATTCCGTCGAGCAAAGCTTCGCCGAGCTGCTGGCCGTTGTCACGCCCTTGATCGGAGAGCGGCAGCCGTGACGCTCGCCGACGAGGGCTTTCTCGATCTGCCGCCGCACCGGCTCGAATATCGCATGATCGGGCCGCGGCCGGAGGCGGCGCCGACCATCGTCATGTTGCACGAGGGTCTCGGCTCCGTCGGCCTGTGGCGCGCGTTCCCGGAAGAGCTTGCGTCGGCGACCGGCGCCGGCGTTTTCGTCTATTCGCGCGCCGGCTACGGCAGATCGAGTCCGGCAATGCTGCCACGGGCGGTCAATTTCATGGACGAGGAGGCGCTTGAGGTGTTGCCTCGCGCGCTCGCGGCGATCGGCTTCCAGCGCGGCATTCTGTTCGGCCACAGCGACGGCGCCTCGATCGCGACCATCTACGCGGGCAGCGTCCAGGATCACGGGGTGCGCGGCCTCGTGCTCTTGGCGCCGCATTTCTTCACCGAGCCGATGGGATTGGCCGCTATCCGCCGCACGCGCGAGGAATTCGCGGCCGGCGGCCTGCGTGACAGGCTCAAGCGCTGGCACGGCGACGTGGACGGTGCCTTTCTTTCTTGGGTCGAGCCTTGGCTCAATCCGGACTTCCAGAAGTGGGATATCACCGAGGCGCTCGGCTATATCCGCGTGCCGATCCTTATCGTGCAGGGCGCCCACGACGAATACGGCACGCTGAAGCAAGTCGAGGCCGCGGTGGACGCGTGTTACTGCCCGGTCGAGACGGTGATTCTGCCCGGCGTCGGCCACTTCCCGCAGCGCGACGCCCCCGAGGCGACGCTGACGGCCGCCGCCGGCTTCATCAATCGGCTGTTGCGCGATCACCACGAGGCGGAAGGAAGCGTCGATTCCGGGGTTGCGGCTTGATGCATTATAATGCAGATTAGCGGGGAGGAGCCCATGCATTATAACACACTTCGCGGAGCGGCGTGATGGCGTCCGCGCAGCATCCGGCCGAACGTCCGCTGGCCGACGGTCAGACCCGGATCGATTTCCAGACCGCGCCGGCGCGTTACCGCCACTGGAAGCTCGCGATCGACGGCGACGTCGCCACGCTGTTCATGGACGTGGACGAGAAGGGCGCGCTGTTCGAAGGCTACGAGCTCAAGCTCAACTCCTACGACCTCGGCGTCGACATCGAACTCGCCGACGCGGTCGAGCGGCTGCGCTTCGAGCATCCGCAGGTTCGCGTCGTGGTGCTGCGCTCGGGCAAGCCGCGGGTGTTCTGCGCCGGCGCCAATATCCGCATGCTGGCCGGCGCGAGTCACGCCCACAAAGTCAATTTCTGCAAATTCACCAACGAGACGCGCAACGGCATCGAGGATCTGAGCGAGCATTCCGGGCTGCAAACCATCTGCGCGATCAATGGCACCGCCGCTGGCGGCGGCTATGAACTCGCGCTTGCCGCCGATTACATCATGCTTGTGGACGACGGCTCGTCGGCGGTGGCGCTGCCGGAATTACCGCTGCTTGCGGTATTGCCCGGCACCGGCGGACTGACCCGCGTCGCCGACAAGCGTAAGGTGCGCCGCGACCACGCCGATTTTTTCTGCACCACCGAGGAGGGGGTGAAGGGAAAACGCGCACTCGAATGGCGGCTGGTCGATGAAGTGGTGCCGGGATCGAAATTCGAGGAGACGGTCGCCGCGCGCGCCCGCGAATTCGCCGCCAAATCCCGCCGCGGCGCGGCAGGACCGGGCGTCGCGCTGACGCCGCTGGCGCGCAGCTTCACCGACAATGGCGTCGATTACGGCTCGCTCTCGGTCGAATTCGATCGCGTCGGGCGTATCGCCACCGTCATGCTGCGCGGGCCTTCGTCGCCGCCGCCGGCATCGGCCGACGCCATGATGGCGCTCGGCGCCGAATTCTGGCCGCTCAAGCTTGCGCGCGAACTCGACGACGCGATCCTGCATATCCGGCTGAACGAATTCGATGTCGCGGCAATCGTGTTCAAATCGTCGGGCGATCCGGCTGAGATGGTCGCCTACGAGGAATTCCTCGACGCCAACAAGGATCATTGGCTGGCCCGCGAAATCCGCCATCTATGGAAGCGGGTGCTCAAGCGCGTCGATCTGACGTCGCGCTCGCTGGTGACGCTGATCGAGCCGGGCTCGTGCTTTGCCGGCACGCTGGCGGAACTGCCCTTTGCCAGCGATCGCTCGTACATGTTTCTCGGCCGGCGCGAGGGCGACAACAAACCGCCGGCGGCGATCGCGTTGACCGCGGCCAATTTCGGCGCCTATCCGATGTCGAACGGCCTGACCCGGCTCGGCAGCCGCTTCCTCGCCAATCCGGCCGATCTCGAAGCGGCAAAGTCCGAGCGCGGAAAAATGCTCGATGCCGAGCGCGCGGAAAAACTCGGTCTCGTCACCTTCGCGCCTGACGACATCGATTGGGACGACGAGGTACGGGTTTTTCTCGAAGAGCGCGCGAGCTTTTCGCCCGACAGCCTCACCGGCCTCGAAGCCAATCTACGCTTCGCCGGGCCGGAAACCATGGAATCGAAAATCTTCGCCCGCCTGACCGCCTGGCAGAACTGGATTTTTCAGCGCCCCAACGCGGTCGGCGAAGAAGGGGCGCTCAAGCGCTACGGCACCGGCCAGCAGCCGGTATTCGACACGCGTCGCGTGTGAGTCCGATCAGGAGCCTGCCATGAATATCGAGAGCATCGACTACACGACCAAAATCCCGAACAACGTCAATCTCGCCGAAGACCGGCAGGTGCTGCGCGCGCTCGAAAGCTGGCATCCGGGCTACATCGACTGGTGGATGGAAATGGGCCCGGAGGGTTTCCAGCAGGCGCTGGTCTATCTGCGCACCGCCGTGTCGGTCGATCCCAAGGGCTGGGCGAAGTTCGACTATGTGAAGATGCCGGAATACCGCTGGGGCATCCTGCTGGCGCCGAAGGAAGAGGACCGCAAGATTCCGTTCGGCCACCATTACGGCGAGCCCGCCTGGCAGGACGTGCCCGGCGAATATCGCGCCATGCTGCGCCGCCTGGTCGTCATCCAGGGCGATACCGAGCCGGCCTCGGTCGAGCAGCAGCGCCATCTCGGCAAAACCGCGCCCTCGCTCTACGACCTGCGCAATGTCTTCCAGGTCAATGTCGAGGAAGGCCGCCACCTCTGGGCAATGGTCTACATCCTGCAAAAATACTTCGGCCGCGACGGCCGCGAGGAGGCCGCAGAGCTGTTGCAGCGCCGCTCCGGCAGCGCCGACAAGCCGCGCATGCTCGGCGCCTTCAACGAGGCGACGCCGGATTGGCTGTCGTTCTACATGTTCACCTTCTTCACCGATCGTGACGGCAAGATGCAGCTCGAGAGCCTGGCGCAATCCGGCTTCGACCCGCTGTCGCGCACCTGCCGGTTCATGCTGACGGAGGAGGCGCATCATATGTTCGTCGGCGAGACCGGCGTCGGCCGCACCATCCAGCGCACCTGCGAGGCGATGAAGGCGGCCGGCATCGAGGATCCCTACGACATCGAGCGGGTGCGCAAGCTCGGCGTGATCGACCTGCCGACGATCCAGAAAAAGCTCAATCTGCACTATTCGCTCTCGCTCGATCTGTTCGGCTCGGAGGTCTCGACCAACGCGGCCAATGCGTTCAATGCGAGCCTCAAGGGCCGCTTCCAGGAGACCAAGATCGAGGACGATCACCGGCTCGAGCATTCGATCTATCCGGTGCTCAAGCTGGTCGACGGCGAGATCAAACGCGTCGACGAGCCGGCGCTCACCGCGGTCAACATGCGGCTGCGCGACGACTACACCGCCGACTGCCAGCGCGGCCTCGACCGCTGGAACAAGGTCATCGGCAGGACCGGCGTGAATTTCAAGCTTGAACTGCCGCATGTCGGCTTCCATCGGCAAATCGGCGAGTTCAAGGACGTTAAGATCACGCCCGCCGGCGTGATCGTCGATGAAGGAACGTGGAATCGCGACATCGGCAAATGGCTGCCGTCGAAGGACGACGGCGATTTCATCGTCAGCCTGATGCAGCCGGTGTCGGAACCGGGCAAATTCGCCGACTGGATCGCGCCGCCGCGCATCGGCATCGACAACAAGCCGGGCGATTTCGAGTATGTGAGGATCGCGGCGTAGGGCGTCATTCCGGGTTCGCGCTTTCCGCCCCGGAATGACGATTTAGATATCAAGCGGCGGTCCTTCATGCAGCCGCGCCAGATCGAAGCGGTCGATTTCGCCGAGCAACTCGACGAAGGCCTTCGCGCCATACGCAAGCGCCGCCGCGCCCTTGGCCGCGCTCGCCTGTGTCGCATCGCCGATCGCGCCGGTTGAGTTGAGGTCCTGCGTCATCCAGGCAAATCCGGCCGGCCGCGAAGCGCCGAGCCATTCGAACTCGCGCGCCATCGCCACGGTCGCCGGCGTCGCATTGGCCGACTTCCCCGCGTCTACGGCCTGCGGCATCGCCGCGAGCATCAGCGATGTCTCGATGTCGCCGCCATGAATGCCGTGTTTCTTTTCTTCGCTTGAGAATGTGCCGTCCGGATAGCCGAAGCGATGCCAGGCGACGGTCACGGCGAGCATTCGGTGGCGCACGCGCAATTCGCGCGCCACCAATTCCATGGCCGCGACATTGCCGCCGTGGCTGGTGACGAAAACGAGCTTGCGTAAGCCGGCCCGCGCCAGGCTTTCGCCGAGCTCGGTCCAGGCGGCGATCGCGGTCGCCGCCGATAGAGTGAGCGTACCCGGATAGGCACGGTGCTCGATGGAAACGCCGACCCGCTGCACCGGCAGGAACGTGACCGGAAGCTCCGCGGGCAGGATTTTGCCCACCCGCGCCAAATAAGCTTCGGCGATAAAGGTATCGACGCCGAGCGGCAGATGCGGTCCGTGCTGCTCGACCGCCGCGAGCGGCAGCACCGCAATCCAGCGCGCCGCCGCGGCGCCGGCGCCGGCAATGTCCTGCCAGGTCATCTCCATCCAGTCGCGCTTGGGCAGGTTCATCGGTGCTCACTCGCCAACGGTGCCGGTCCCTGGCCTTTGTTGAGCATGATCTTAGGCGAAAACCGGTAGCCACTTTTCAGGATCATGCCTATTGTTGCGACATGGGTGAGAAGGAGCAAGCAATGATCTTCGCGAGGATCGTTCGCACGGTGCTTGCTGGGCTGGCCGCTTTCGCCGCCGCGCCGGCTTGGCCGGCCGGCGCGCAGGCGCTCGACAAGGTCACTTTCGGCACCAACTGGGTGGCCGAGGCCGAGCATGGCGGCTTTTATCAGGCGCTCGCCGATGGCACCTACCGCAAATACGGCCTCGACGTCACCATCCTGCCGGGCGGACCGAACGCCAACAACCGGATGCTGCTGCTGGTCGACAAGATCGACTTCTATATGAGCGCCAACACGCTGCAGGGCTTCGACGCGGTCGAGCACAACGTGCCGACAATCGAGGTCGCCGCCATGTTCCAGAAGGACCCGCAGGTGCTGCTCGCGCATCCCGATCAGGGCAGCGACAAGCTCGAAGACCTGAAAAAGCTGACGCTGTTTGTCTCGCCGGAGGGGATGGCGACTTACTTCCAGTGGCTCAAGGCCGATTTCGGTTTCAAGGACGATAAGGTCAAGCCATACACCTTCAATCCGCAGCCTTTCCTCGCCGACAAGAACAGCGCGATGCAGGGCTATGTGACCTCGGAGCCTTTTGCCGTCGAGAAGCAGGGCAAGTTCAAGCCCAAAATCTTCCTGCTCGCGGATGAAGGCTTCTCCGCCTATTCGACGCTGATCGAGACGCGGCGCGAACTCGTCGAGAAGAAGCCCGATCTGGTGCAGCGCTTCGTCGATGCCTCGATCATCGGCTGGTACAACTACATCTATGGTGACAATGCGCCGGCCAACGCGCTGATCAAACAACAAAACCCGGAGATGACCGACGAGCTGCTCGTCTATTCGGTCGCCAAGATGAAAGAGTACGGCATCGTCGATTTCGGCAGCACGCTTGCGCTCGGGATCGGCGCCATGACCGACACGCGGATGAAGAACTTCTTCGACAAGATGGTTCGTGCCGGCGTCGTCAAAGCGGGCCTCGATTACCGCAAGTCCTACACGCTGCAATTCGTCGACAAAAAGGTCGGGATCGATCTGGAACGTTAGCCGACGCTTAAGCGCGTAATGAACGATGCCGCCGTTGGGGACAGTCAATACCTCCGCTCCGCTGGTTGCGCTGCGCGGCGTCGGCAAGGCGTTTCCCAATGGTACACGCGCACTGGCCGGGCTCGATCTCGAAGTCCGCTCCGGCGAATTCGTCGCGTTGCTTGGCCCGTCGGGGTGCGGAAAATCGACCGCGTTGCGCATCGTCGCGGGCTTGAGCGAGCCGAGCGAGGGCGCCGTCGAATGGCCGCCTCCGGCGAACGCGGCGCCGGTCGAGAGCCGCATCGGTTTCGTGTTCCAGGAGCCGACGCTGATGCCGTGGGCTTCGGTGTTCGACAACGTCATGCTGCCGCTGAAGCTTAAGGGCGAAGCCGCGGCGCAGGCCGCCGTTCGCGTCGAGGCCGTGCTCGACCGCGTCGGCCTCGCGGCGTTTCGCCATTCCTATCCGCGCGAATTGTCGGGCGGCATGCGCATGCGCGTCTCGATCGCGCGCGCGCTCGTCACCGAGCCGCAACTTTTGCTGATGGACGAGCCGTTCGCCGCGCTCGACGAGATCACCCGCTTTAAGCTCAACGACGACCTCTTGCGCATGTGGCAGGCGTTGTGCACCACCATCGTCTTCGTCACCCACTCGGTATTCGAGTCGGTCTATCTGTCAAGCCGGGTCGTGGTCATGGCGGCGCGGCCGGGCCGCGTGTCGAGCGAGGTCGCGATCGACGTGCCCTATCCGCGCGACCAGAACTTCCGTGCCTCGGCGGAATATGCCGCCTTCTGCCGCCGCGTCTCGGATACGCTGGCGCGCGCCATAGCGGCGGGAGGCGACGCATGAAGCCGCCCGCGCCGGCGCACGAAAACCGCGACCGAGCGCTCCGCATCGCTTTGCCGATCGTCGTGCTCGCGCTCGGCCTGGCGGTCTGGGAATTGGCGGTTCGGATCGAAAATATCCCGCCCTACGTGCTGCCGGCGCCCGGCGTCATCCTGCGCACGCTCACTGCCGACTGGGCCTTGCTGTCGCATTCGCTGCTGGTGACGCTGATCACCACATTTGAAGGCTTTCTGCTGGCGGCGGTCGGCGGCGTCGGCTTGGCCGTGCTGTTCAACCAGTCGCGGCTCGTTGAATATTCGCTTTATCCCTACGCCGTGATCCTGCAGGTGACGCCGATCGTCGCCGTCGCGCCGCTCTTGCTCATCTATCTGCCGCAACACGCAGCCGTCTTGGCCTGCGCCTGGATCGTGGCGTTCTTTCCGGTGCTGGCGAACACCACGCTCGGGCTGCATTCGGTCGACCGCAATCTCGCCGACCTGTTTTCGCTTTACGGCGCTTCGCGCGGTCAGACGTTGTGGCGGCTCAAACTGCCGTCGGCGCTGCCCTACATCCTCGGCGGTTTACGCATCGCCGGCGGCCTGTCGCTGATCGGCGCGGTGGTCGCCGAGATCGCCGCGGGCGCGGCGGGAGCCGGCTCGGGTCTCGCCTACCGCATCGCCGAATCCGGCTATCGCCTCAACATCCCGCGCATGTTCGCGGCTTTGCTGCTGCTGTCGGTCGCCGGCATCGTGATCTTTTATTTGCTGACACTCATCAATTATCTGGCGCTGCGGCGCTGGCACGAAAGCGCGCTCGACGAGGCGGCGCGTTAGCGCGCCGGACGGCTTTACGCTTGCGTCAATGTGTCCGGGGCCCGATCGCCAAGCGGCGCGCGTGGGCAGGGGAAAGAGGCTTGACCCGAATGGAGCATTCGGGGAACAAGACCACGCCGCGGGGCTCGGACGAGCGCGGCCGGGAGCGTAAGGCCGTCCGAAGGAGTTTCGACAAATGACGCAGAATGCCTCGCGTCTTCCCGGGCGCCATTTTTTGCAGATTCCGGGGCCGACGCCCGTACCCGACCGCGTGCTGCGGGCCATCGACATGCCGCTCATCGACCAGCGCGGCCCCGAATTCGCCAAGCTCGCCAAGCGCGTCCTCGAAGGCATCAAGACCATCTTCAAGACCACGCAACCGGTCATCATCTACACCGCGACCGGCACCGGCGCCTGGGAAGGAGCGCTCTCCAATACGCTGTCGCCCGGCGACCGCGTGCTGATGGTCGAGACCGGCCAATTCGCGGTTTTATGGAAAGTCATGGCGGAGCGGCTCGGACTGAAGCCTGAATTCATCAAAACCGATTGGCGCGTCGGCGCCGATCCGAAAATCATCGAGGAGCATCTGCGCAAGGACAAGGCGCATGAGATCAAGGCGGTCTGCGTGCTGCACAACGAGACCGCGACCGGCTGCCTGTCGCCGATCGACGAGATCCGCAAGGCCATCGACGCCGCCGGCCATCCGGCGCTGTTGCTGGTCGACACCATCTCCTCGCTCGCCTCGACCGATTACCGCCACGACGAATGGGGCGTCGACGTCACCATCGGAGGTGCGCAGAAAGGACTGATGCTGCCGCCCGGCATGTCGTTCAACGCCGTGAGCGAGAAGGCGTTGCGCGCGTCGAAGACGGCCAAGCTGCCGCGGTCGTTCTTTCAGTGGGACGACATGCTGACCATGTACAAGCAGGGCTTCTTTCCCTACACGCCGGCGACGCAGATGCTCTACGGCCTCGATGTTTCGCTCGAGATGCTGCACGAGGAAGGACTCGACAACGTTTTTGCCCGCCACCATCGTCTCGCCGAGGCGACGCGCCGCGCCGTGCGCGCGTGGGGGCTCGAAATCCTCTGCCGCGACCCGAAGTATTACTCGCCGACCATCACCGCCGTGCTGCTGCCGGACGGTCACGATGCTGACCAGTTGCGCGAACTCGCGCTCAATACCTTCAACATTTCCTACGGCGCGAGTTTCGGTCCCTATGCGAAAAAGTATTTCCGCATCGGCCATCTCGGCGATATCAACGACGCAACGCTGATCGGGGCGCTGGCGGCGACCGAAATGGCGCTGGCGCTCGCCGGCGTGCCGCACAAGAAGGGCGGCGTGCAGGCGGCGATGGATTACATCGTCTCGACGCAAGGCCGCGCCGCGCGTGCGGCGGCGGAGTAATTGCGGCGTCAACACCGGGCCGGCGCGAAGCGGTCAAGCCCGGCAATGACGAATCGTCACGCCAGCTTCACGGCGGCGACCTGATCCCTGAACGCCGGCCGCGCGGCAATCGCCGCGTACCAGCGCTCGAAATTGGGGAGCGGCGGGCGCTCGGGCACGATCTGGCGATAACGATTGGCCATGACGGCGGCGGGAATGTCGCCATACGAGAAGCCGTCGCCCGCGACATAGGCGTGCTTGGCGAGTTCGGCGTCGAGAATGGCGATGGCTGCAATCGTCTTCTTTTTCGACTCTTCGATCGCCGCGTGGTTGCGCTTTTCCGGCGGCGTGCGGATCAAGCCGATGAAGCCCGGCGTAATCGCCGGCGCCAACACGCTGAGCTGCCAGTCCATCCAGGCGCTGGCGCGCGCCCGCGTCCGCAGATCGGCCGGCTCGAGCGCGGTGGCGCGATGCTTGGCGGCGAGGTAGCGCACGATCGAGTTCGATTCCCACAGCAGGAAGCCGTCCTCCTCTTCGAGCGTCGGCACTAGCCCGTTGGGGTTCATGGCGAGATAGGCCGGCTCGCGATTTTTGCCGAACGGCCCGCCGATATCGATGCGCTCGTGATCAAGCCCGATCTCGCCAACCGCCCACATCACCTTCTGCACATTCGCCGAGGTATTGCGGCCCCAGATTTTAATCATGATCAGTCGAGCCGGCGCGCTTCCTCGGGCAGCATGATCGGGATGCCGTCGCGGATCGGATAAGCGAGCTTGGCAGCGCGCGAGATCAGCTCCTGGCGTTCCGCGTCGTATTCGAGCGGCGTCTTGGTCAGTGGGCAGACCAGGATTTCCAAGAGCTTCGGATCGATGGTGTCGGCGGGATGATCGGCGGACATGGCGGGCTCCACTGCGGCGGATAATCTATACTACTTTCGTCACTGCGAGCGAAGCGAAGCAATCCAGGCGGCGACATCGCTCTAGATTGGTTCGCCGCTGCGCTCCTCACAATGACGACATTCATTGCAGCGTGCTCTCGCCGGTCTCGCTTTTGGCGAGCTCGATCTCGGTCACGGCGACCAGAATCTCGGCGCGGGTTTTCAGATCCGGCGCTTCGAGCAGCGCCTGCTTCTCGGCGGTGCCGTAGGGCGACATCATCGCCAGCGCATTGACCAGCGCCTCGTTGGGGGCGTTTTCGATGCCTCCCCAGTCCGCCTTGAGGTTGTTGGCCTTGAGGAAATCGGCGAGCGCGCGCAGCAGCGCCCGGCGGTCAACCTCTTCTTCGCCCTTGCGCGCGGTGAAATCGTCGGCAAAGGGCTGATAGGTCACACGGCATTGCCGGTACGGCGTGCCGACCGCGAGCTCTTCCTCGATGCGGAAGCGCGCGACGCCGGTGAGCTGAACGAGGTAGCGGCCGTCGCCGCTCTCGGCGAGCTGGGTGATGCGTCCGACACAGCCGACCCGGAACAGCTGCGGCTTGGCCTGATCCGGTCCGGGATGAACGGGATCGGGCTGGATCATGCCGATAACCCGCAAGCCGGAGCGCATCGCGTCGTCGATCATCGCCAGATAGCGCGGCTCGAAAATGTTGAGCGGCATCTGCCCGCGCGGCAACAGCAACGCGCCCGGCAGCGGGAAGATCGCGATCACGCCGGGGAGGTCGTCAGGCCCCTTGTAGATCGCATTGATCGACATGTCGTGCTCCGCGCGCGACCGAGCGCGCCAACCTCCGCGAAAAGAAGGCTACGCGAACAGAATCGAGGAGAGCCGCCTGCGGCCCTCGATCGTGGCTTCGTCAGTCGGACCCCATGCATCGAAGAATTGAACGAGCTGCTTGCGGGCGCCGTCATCTTTCCATTTGCGGTCGTGCTTGATGATGGCGACCAGTTGTTCGAGGGCATCGAGCCGCCGGCCCTTGCCGTTGAGCGCGAGCGCGAGATCGAAGCGCGCCTGGTGGTCGAGCGGATTGGCGGCGACTTTCTGCTCGAGCTCGGTCAGCGGCCCGAGCGTCTTCACCTGCTCGGCGAGTTGCAGCGCGGCTTGCGCGGCGGCGACCGCCGGTTCGCCGCGCTTGGAATCCGGGATCATGGCGAGCGTCTGCTTGGCCTGATCGAGCGCGCCGGTTTCGACATAGCAGCGCGCCAGCCCGGCGAGCGCCGGTACGTTGCCGTTATCCTCGGCGAGAAGCTGCGCATAGAGGGTCGCCGCTCCGGCCGGATCGCCCTCGGCCAAAGCCGCGTCGGCGAGCTTCAGGAGATCCTTGGCTTCGCCGCCGATGCGGTCCTTGGTTAGGCGTTCGAGGAACGCGACTACCTGGCTTTCCGGCAGCGCGCCCATGAAACCGTCGGCCGGCTGGCCGTTGACGAAAGCGATCACCGCGGGGATCGACTGGATGCCCATCTGGCCGGGGATCTGCGGGTGCTCGTCGATGTTCATCTTGACGAGCTTCACCTTGCCCTTGGCGGCGCGCACTGCCTTTTCGAGCACCGGCGTCAGCTGCTTGCAGGGACCGCACCACGGCGCCCAGAAGTCGATCAGCACCGGCTGCCGCTTCGATTCCTCGATGACGTCTTTGACGAAAGTCTGCGTGGTCGTTTCTTTGACCAACGTGTCCGCGGCGGCGGTTTGTGCTTGTTGCAACATCGTCTTGATACGCCTTCCCTTTTGGGCCCGTGCGGGCCGCAATCTCCCCTATTCGCCTGATTAGATGGGAAGAAACGGCTTAAATGCAATCGGAAGCTTAGGCCGGGAAAGCCGAGACGGCCTCGATCCGCGGCCGATGGCCGGTGGCTTCGAGGAATTTCAGCAATCCCTCCCGCGGGATTGTCGTGGTGCCGGTGTTCACGAGGGGATGAAAGTTGAGCGTCTCCTGCCCCATCATCGCCGCGTCGAGGATGACCGTCACGCGGGCCGCCTTGTCGTTGATGACGGCAAACGGGGTCACCGAGCCGGGCTCGACGCCGAGCGTCTCGCGCATCAGCTCCGCCGACCCGAAGGAGAAACGCCCGGAGGCGCCGAGCAGGCGGTGCAGCGATTTAAGCTCGATCGTCGCGTCCTCCGGCGCCACCACTAGGAAGAGCGCGCCTTTCTTGTCGCGCAGGAACAGGTTTTTGGTGTGGCCGCCGGCGATCTTTCCGCGCAAGGCGCGGGCCTCCTCGACCGTGAAGACCGGCGGATGGCGCACGGTGCGGTGCGCAATGCCGAGACTGTGCAGATACGCGAAAAGCTCGTCCGGCGAGGCAGGCATGGGCGATTTATGGGCCAGCATGCGTGTGGTTGCAAAATTAACCGCGTTTTGGCATAGCTCTCCCGCACGGCGCCCTTTATGCCGCCGCCTTACCCACTACGGATGCGGGTGTAGCTCAGGGGTAGAGCACAACCTTGCCAAGGTTGGGGTCGAGGGTTCGAATCCCTTCGCCCGCTCCAAAATCCTCACTCATTGCCGCGGTCATTGTCCGTCGCGCACGGTTCGATCGAGAACAATTGCGGAGGAGAGTTAGCTGTTATGGCGGCTTTGGCGAAAAAGGCTGCTTCGGTGCTGCCGGTTCCGGAACCAAATCTGACGTCCGACGAGATGATTGCGCGTGCTGCGGCGCTGCGCCCGAAAATCCGCGCCGAGCAGGACGCGGCGGAAGAGCGCGGCAGTTATTCCCAAGAGCTCCATGAGGAGTTTTTGAAGGCCGGCTTTTACCGCGCCGTCCAGCCGCGGATGTTCGGTGGCTACGAGTTTCCTCTGCCGGTCTTCTACCGGACGATGGCTGAAATCTCGCGTGGCGATCCCGGCATCGGCTGGTGCCTCACGCTCTGCGCCTCGCACCCGTTCCTGATCGCCTCGCATTGGCCGGAAAAAGCGCAACGCGAATTCTTCTCGACCGGCTTCTACGCCTCGCCGCACCGGCCGGCGCCTCTTGGCACCGCAACGCCGACGTCCGGCGGATATATCATCGACGGCACTTGGGATTACTGCTCGGGCATCCCTTGGTCGAATTATTTCGTCGGCGGGGCGTTCCTGCTTGATGGCACCGATTCGCGCGCGATCGTTCAGGTGGTGCTGCCGAAGGCGCAAGTCGTAGTTCTCCCGGATTGGGGCGGCGATCGCACGCTCGGGATGCGCGCCAGCGGCTCCAACAGCGTCAAGGTCGACAAAGTCTTCGTGCCAGAGCACTACGTCGTTCACCCGCCTCCCATGTGGGCGGAGCCGACGGACATCATCAAAGGCAATGGCACGGCCGGGACGCGTCTCCACGGAAATCCGATGTATCTCGGCCGACTCATGGGGCCCTATCACATGTCGCTGGTGGCCCCCGTGCTCGGCGCCGCCCGCGCGGCGATCGACGAATTCGAAGAGATCATCAAGACGCGCAAGACTATGTTTCCGCCTTTTGTCCTGAGGTTCGAGCATGGTGATTTTCAGCGCGCCTACGGTCACGCGACGGCGCTCGCCGATGCTGCCGAAGGCATCCTGATTCGTGCCGGCCAGATTTATATGGAGAAATGCCAACGCTGGGCCGATGACGGCACCATGTTCACGCTGGAAGACAATATTCGGCTCTGGGGCATGGTCCAGCAGGCCGGCCAGCTTGCCTGCCAGGCCGTAGACGTCGTTTTTAACGCCGCCAGCTCGGCGGCGGCGAAGAAGGGCCAGCGCATTCAGCGCTATTACCGCGATTGTGCGATGTACCGCAGCCATATTTCATCGCAGTATCTGAATTTCGCGGCGCCAATCGCGCGCGCGCATTTCGGCAGGAAGCTGGAATTGTTCGGATTGTGACGACAACATGAAGCTTTTTTTTGCTTCGCCGATTTTCGTCCATGCAATCTACGTAAGTGATAAATTGTGCCCGGTTTCGGGGGCTGCCGACTGGCTGCGCTATTGGGCATTGTCGAGGCGATGCGGATCAAACAATTAACAGCGCATCAGGTTCTGGCGGACCTATTCTTGGCGATGCTGTCCAGCGTCATCACTGTTCTCGGAACAGTAGCATTCGCCGGCCTGATTTTTTCCGGGCCCTTGGCAAAGGTCGTGCCGCTGGCCTTCGTGACCTTCCTGGCTGGAACCGCTGTTTCAGCGTTAGTGGTCGGCTTGCTAAGCCGCTTTTACTGCAATCTCAGCGGTGCCCAGGATCAGCCAGCGGCGATTCTAGCAACCTTCGCGAGCGGCCTCACCAGCATGAGCATCCTCGATGAGGGGGCGGCCATCTCGACGATGTTCGCCGTCATTGTTCTATCTACCGCTTCCTTCGGATTGGCTCTCCTCCTCCTTGGCGTCTTGAGATTTGGACGATACACCCAACTCGTTCCCTATCCGGTAATCGGCGGCTTCCTGGCTGGAGTTGGCGTGCTGGTCTTGATCGCCACGATCCGCTTTCAGTCAGGGATCACGCCGAGCTTGGAAAGCCTCCCCCAACTTTTCTCCGGGCAAACAGCCTTGCGCTGGCTACCATCCCTGATCGCCGGCAGCCTTTTGTATTGGGGAATGAACCGCTTTCGGCATGTCTTGTTTCTGCCGATCGCGCTGATCGGCATCGTGATCTCATTTTACATTGTGGCCAGCATATTGTCCGTTTCGCTCGTCTCCCTGCGGGAGAGCGGTTTCGTCTTCCGGTCCCTGCCCGAAGGCGGCGTCTTCGACGCGTTCAAATGGATCTCCTTTACGAAGATTGACTGGAGTGTTGTCCTAGATGGACTGGGAAAAATCGGCGGCCTGATTCTGGTCTGTACGATCGGCGCGTCGGTCGCCACGACGGCCCTGGAAATCGGTGCCGAAACGGAGCTGGAGCCGAACCACGAATTCCGGGCGCATGGTCTAGCGAATCTGGCGGCTGCGCTGGTCGGCGGCTTGCCGGCCTTCACCCTGACTGGACCCTCATTGTCTTATCTTCGCCTCGGAGCGTCCAGCCGCTTGATGCCGCTCCTGCGCCCTCTTTTCAGTCTGGCGCTCGGGGCGGCAGGTCTTAGTCTCCTGGGCTTAGTGCCCAAGGTCATGGTGGGCACACTTCTTGTCGTGTTCGCGTTCGGCCTGATGGACGAATGGCTGATCCGCGCCCGCCATCGCCTTGGGCGTAGCGACTACGTTCTTATCCTCTTGATCACCGGGATCATCGCGCTGGTCGGATTTCTACCAGGGGTCGCAGCCGGCATTCTCATCGCTGCCCTCGACTTCCAGGTTAAATACAGCAGGTTGAACGTCATAAAGGTCGAACTTTCCGGGCGCAATTTTCGCAGCGACGTCGAACGCTCCCCCCGCGCCGACAGCATTTTGCGTGAGGTCGGGGAGCGGGCTCTCACTTTCGAAATCCAGGGATTTATTTTCTTCGGGTCGGCGATCGGACTTCTGGAGCATATCCGCAAGCGCATCGGCGCGAGCACGCAAAAAATCGAATTTGTAATTCTGGGGTTTGCGAATGTTGATGGGTTGGACGCCGCAGCGCATTTCGCACTGCGCAAGCTGAAAACTTTTGCAAAAGCGCAGGATATTTGTTTGCTGTATTCGGGCTTGAGCAGCAACGCCGCCAAAGACCTGCAAACCGCGAATATCCTCGACAAGGATTTGTCGCTGTACTTCGCGACGACGGCGATGGCTGCCGAATGGGTTGAAGACCGCCTGCTCAAGCAGTCCGGTTGGGACGATGACCCAACCAGCGCCCCGATCAGCGCGGAGGATGCCTTGGTTTCCGTCATAGAGGAACGCGACAAGGCGATGGCCTTGTTACCCTATTTCACCATACGTGACATACGGGCAGGTGGCACCGTGTTCCACCAGGGCGACGAAGACTACGACACCATCTTGCTGGTGCGCGGTACTCTTTCGGCGCATCTCGATCTCGGCGGCGGACAATCGGTTCGCTTGCGGAAATTTTTGCCTGGCACCCTAACGGGCGAAATGGCTTTTTATACCGACAGGAAACGTTCGGCCTCGCTGATGGCGGATACGGACGCGACCATCGGTGTTATCAGCGGCGAATCCCTTCTTCGCCTGAACCGGGAGCAGCCCGCCGTTGCCGCGGAGTTTCACCTGATGACGGCACGACTGATGGCGCAGCGCATTATATCGATGAACGCGATGCTGCGGATCCTCCTTGCCAACCGGACGCCTCGCGCCGCACCGGCAAGGTGATCGAATTGGGAGGACTTTCTTCACTTCCGCCCTTCCTGTTTGCGTTTCAATATCCGATAAGCGAAGAAAGGTGGCCTTGGTCTTCGCCCTGCTGCTCGAGGCGCGCCGCTTTCGCACCGTGCGGTGTTGTGTGAGCCGTTCAACGAGATCCGTTTAAGGCGAACGTCATCGCTTCCACCGATCTGTAGCTGCGCTGCCGAAAACATGCCCACTCCGAAACCACCGGCCTTCGAGACTTTGAGCCTGCATGCCGGGCAGCATCCCGATCCGGTGACGCGCTCGCGGGCGGTGCCGATCTATCAGACCACGTCATATATGTTCGACGACGCCGATCATGCCGCCGGTCTGTTCAATCTGGAACGTGCTGGCCACATCTACACGCGCATTTCCAATCCGACGACTGCGGTGCTGGAAGAGCGGCTGGCGGCGCTCGAAGAGGGCGTCGGCGCCGTATGCACGGCGAGCGGCATGGCGGCGATGCATCTCGCCATCGCCACGCTCCTTGGCGCCGACGACCATATCGTCGCGTCCGCCTCGCTCTATGGCGGCAGCATCAATCTCCTCACTCACACACTGCCGCGCTTCGGCGTGACCACGAGTTTCGTCAAGCCGCGCGATCTCGATGGCTTCCGCGCCGCCATCGGGCGCAACACCCGGCTCATCATCGCCGAGACCATCGGCAATCCGGGCCTGGAAGTGCTCGACATCCCCAAGGTCGCCGACATCGCCCATGCCGCCGGCATTCCGCTCCTCATCGACAATACGTTTGCCACGCCCTATCTGAGCCGCCCACTCGCGCTCGGCGCCGACATCGTCATGCATTCGGTCACCAAATGGCTCGGCGGCCACGGCGTCGCCATCGGTGGCGTCGTTGTCGATGGCGGCCATTTCGACTGGCAGGCAGCCGGTAAATTCCCGACGCTCACCGAGCCCTATGCCGGCTATCACGGCATCGTCTTCGCCGAGGAGTTCGGTCCGGCCGCCTTCATCATGCGCGCGCGGGCGGAAGGTTTGCGCGATTTCGGCGCCTGCCTGTCGCCGACCAACGCGTTTTATCTGCTGCAAGGCGTGGAGACGCTGGCACTGCGCATGCAGCGCCACATGGAGAATACGGCCAAGGTGCTCACATTCCTGCGCGCGCATCCGGCGGTCGACTGGGTGCTGCATCCGTCGCTCGACACGCATCCCGATCACGCGCTGGCGCAACGTTTGCTGCCGAAGGGCGCGGGCTCGATCGTCTCTTTCGGCATCAAGGGCGGTCGCGCGGCGGGGCGGAAATTCATCGAGGCGGTGCGGCTCGCGAGCCACCTCGCCAATGTCGGCGACGCCAAGACCCTGGTGATCCACCCGGCAAGCACCACGCATCAGCAGATGGACGCGGCCGCCTTGGCCGCGGCCGGAGTCGGCGAGGAGCTCATTCGCGTTTCGGTCGGGCTCGAAGCCGCCGGCGATATCATCGACGATTTCGGCCAGGCGTTGCGCGCGGCGCAAAAGGCGTAACGCGATGCGGCTCCGCGTCAACGGCAGCGAGATATTCGCCGCGACGGGCGGGCGCGATTTCGATCCGGCTCTGCCGGCGATGGTTTTTCTGCACGGCGCCGGCTTCGACCACACGGTGTGGGCTCTCTTGGCGCGCGCCTTTGCGTATCATGGGTTCGGCGTGCTGGCGCCCGATTTTCCCGGCCACGGCCGCTCGGCCGGCGCGCCGCTGTCGTCCATCGCCGCGCTCGCCGACTGGACGGCGGCGCTGATCGAGGCGGCCGGCCTGCGCTCGGCAAGCCTTGTCGGCCATTCGATGGGGTCGCTCGTCGCGCTGGAGACCGCCGCGCGGCAGCCTGCGAAAGTCCACGGCGCTGGGTCTGATCGCGACCGCGGCGCCGATGCGGGTATCGGACGATCTCCTCAATGCCGCCAAAGCCAACGACCACGCGGCGATCGACATGATTGCCATTTGGGGTGAGGGCTATCACGCCACGCTTGGCGGCTCGCAAGTTCCCGGCCTTTGGATGCTCGGCGGCGGCGAGCGTTTACTGGAACGCGCGCGTCCGGGCGTCATCTATGCCGATCTTTCCGCCTGCAACGCCTATGGCGAGGCGCTCGCCGCCGCGGCCAAGGTGACCGTGCCGTCGGTTGTGATCCTCGGCAGCCGGGACATGATGACGCCGGCCAAGAGCGGCAAAGCCATCGCCGCGGCGATCGCCAATTGCCGCCTCACAATGCTGGAAGGCGCCGGCCACATGCTGATGAGCGAACGTCCGGACGACGTGCTCGCCGCTTTGCGCGCACTGTCAAACTGATCGGTCATTCCCGATTGCCGCGAAGCGGCAAGTCCGGAATCCATACCCACGAATCGTGATTATGGATTCCAGGCTCCTCGCTTTGCTCGGCCCCGGAATGACGATATGGCCAATTAGAAGAACGCCATGGTGCGGATTTCGATGCTTTCGCGCATCGGCGCGTCGGGCCGCGTGGTCGGGTCCTCGAAGGCGCTATGGCCGATAAAGCGGGCGCGGCCGTCGGTCGATGAATCGTAGGTCTTGAGCAGGATCGCGTGCTCCGCCGTCATGCGCGGGAAGTACCACCAGCGGTGCCGCGGCGAATGGCGCATGACGTAGATCTCGCCGTCGCGGTCCCGGTAGTGCAACTTCTCCTTGATGAACTCCGCTTCCGTCGAGGTGGTGACGTCGCACATCGCGAGCGGACGCTCCTCGACCGGCCGCCGCAACGGCTTCCAGAAATTGTAGAACGCGACCCTGCGCTTGAGCAGCTCGTCGGCTTCGTCCGGCAGGAGCTGGCGGACGCGAACCGGCCCCGAATCGTCGGTGTAGTCGCAATGCACGCGCATCACCGGCGCCCGGCGCGACGTCGAGTGCTCCGAGCGCGTCACGGCGGCGTTGCTCTGGGCGCGGATGGTGTGATCGAAGATGAGCACGCGTTTGGCGCCGACCTCGCGTTTCACGAATTCGATCACGTCGCCGTAGAGATGCATCCGGATGGCTACATCGTCGTCCCATTGCGCAAACGGCGAGCGGAATTCACGGAACGCAAAGCCTTCGCGGTCGAGCGAAAACGATTTCGCGCGTTCCCAGCCGTCGTACACCGGCATTTGCTGCGGGTCGTCGCCGGCGTCGCGCCATTTGGTGCCCGGCGGCGGCTCATAGAAGTAGATTTCCGGCGCGACGCCGGTGTCGCGCGTGTAATTGAAAATCGACGTAACGGTCGTCGGACCTGTCATTGTGTCCCCTGTAACTTATAAAATCGAAGGCCCAACGCCCATGTGAGGCAGGCGCGATGCCGGTCAGTGCGGCGTCAGCGCCGCCTCGACCGCGCCTTGCGTCTTCTGCCAGCACGGCAGCTTCTCCACTTCCGCAATCCAGCGCTTGAGGTTCGGGAAGTCGTCGACCGGCAGGCCCTGGCGTTTATGCATATGCATCGGCGCCGCGACTGCGATGTCGGCGATGGTCACGGTATCGCCGGCGAGCCATTTGGACTTTGCCAGGCGCGCGTCGAGGATGCCGGCGAGCCGGCGCCAGTTGGTCATCTCCTTCTCGACCAGCGCCTTGTCCGTCGGAGCTTTCATCAGCGGCTTGACGGCGTTTTCGATGAAAAAGATGTAGCAGCTCGGCTGCCAGTGCGCAGCTTCCCACAACATCCAGCGGTGGATGTCGGCGCGCTTCTTCGGATCCTTCGGGTAATGGCTGTCGGAGCCCTTCAGATCGGCGGCGTATTGCAGAATGGCGTCCGATTCCCAGAGCGTGTAATCGCCGTCCTTCGCCGCCGGCAGCGTCCCGTTCGGATTGAGCGAAAGATAGTCGGGCTGTTTGTGGGCGCCGGCGAAATAGTTCACGTGCTTGATCTCGTACGGCATGCCGAGTAATTCCAAGCCGGCCAGCACCTTGCGGCTGTTGATGGTGGCTGGGTCGAGAAATACCTGCAACATGATCGATCCTCCCTGCGGCTTATTTGTTGTTCGCATGCCGATAGGATCGCATGCGCGCTTGAAACAATCCAGAGTTTTGCCCCGCCGCCGGCGCGTGTCCGCCGGCGAAGTTGCCCAAAGTGGGCCATGTCCCGCTATACGCTTTTCCGTCGATATGCTCCAATGGCGCGCACGTCAGCGCGATCCGGGAGTGTTTCGTGAACGTCAACGAGTTGGTGGCCATCGATGTTCATACCCATGCGGAGGAGCCTTGCGGCTCGCATCCCGACGATGGTTACGACGAGCTTCAGGCGGCGATGGCCGTCTACTTCAATCAACCCAACAACCGCCCGACCATCGAGGAGACCGCGGCCTATTATCGCGCGCGCAAGATCGGCGCGGTGATCTTTCCGGTCGATGCCGAGCGCGAAATGGGCTTCCGCCGCTACTCGAACGAGGAAGTGGCGGAGAAGGCGGCGGCCAACAGCGACGTCCTCATCCCGTTCGCCAGCATCGATCCGGCCAAGGGCAAAGCCGGCGCCCGCGAGGCGCGCCGCTTGATCAGCGACTTCGGCATTCGCGGTTTCAAGTTTCATCCCTCCCAGCAGGGATTTTTCCCCAACGACCGCAACGCCTACGTCCTCTACGAGGCGATCGCCGAAGCCAGGCTCCCGGCGCTGTTCCATACCGGGCAGACCGGCGTCGGCTCCGGCATGCGCGGCGGCGCCGGCATTCGGCTCAAATATTCCAACCCGATGTTCATCGACGACGTCGCCGTCGACTTTCCCGACATGCCGATCATTCTCGCCCACCCGTCTTTTCCGTGGCAGGAGGAGGCGCTGTCGGTCGCGCAACACAAGCCCAATGTTTACATCGACCTGTCCGGCTGGTCGCCGAAATACTTTCCGCCGATCCTGGTCCGCTACGCCAACTCGCTGCTCAAGCACAAAGTGCTGTTCGGCTCCGACTGGCCGGTCATTAAGCCGGATCGCTGGCTCAGCGATTTCGAGAAGCTCGACATCAAGCCCGAGGTGCGTCCCCTCATTCTCAAGGAAAATGCGGTGAAGCTTCTCGGCCTCTCCGCAACTTAATACCCCGCCGCCAGCGCGCCGCGGGTGCGCGGATCGGCGGCGCCGACAAAACCTTCAGGCGTGACCAGGATCGAATTGGCCGACGTCGGCAGCTTTTGCACGACGACGTCGTCGCCGCGCGCCTGCAGCGCAGCGATCACCTCCGGCGGAAACCCCGGCTCGGCGAGGACCTGGTCCGGCTTCCATTGATCGTGCAGGCGCGGCTTTGACACCGCGCCCGCGATATCCATGCCGCGGTCGATCACGTCGGTCACGACCTGCAGGACGGCGGTGATGATGCGGCTGCCGCCTGGCGTTCCGGTGACGAGATAAGCCTTGCCGTCCTTGAGCACGATGGTTGGCGTCATCGACGACAGCGGCCGCTTGCCCGGCCCGGGCGCATTGGCCTTGTCGCCGAGAAGCCCGTAAGCGTTTGGCGCGTCCGCCTTGGCGGCGAAATCGTCGAGCTCATTGTTGAGCAGAACGCCGGTCCCCGCCGCGACCAGGCCGACGCCATAGCTGAAATTGAGCGTGGTGGTATTGGAGACGGCGTTGCCGAAGCGGTCGATGACGGAGAAATGCGTGGTGTTGCGGCCTTCCACGCCGACTTCGCCGCCGGCGCGGATCGCGGCCGCGGGCGTCGCATGCGCCAGGTCGATAGTCGCGCGCCATGTCGCGGCATAACTCTTCGAGGTCAGCCGCGCGACCGGGATCTTCACCACGTCGGGATCGCCGAGAAACCAGGCACGATCGGCATAAGCGCGCTTCATCGCCTCGATCATTAAAAACAGCGTCTGCGCCTCGTCGTCATGCGCCAGATCGTAGCCTTCCAGGATGTTGAGCATTTCCACCAGCGCGATGCCGCCCGACGACGGCGGCGGCATCGAGACGATCTCATAGCCGCGATAGGTGCCGCGGATTGGCGCGCGCTCGATGGCGCGATAGTTCTTGAGATCGTCGGCGGTCATCACGCCGCCGGCCGCCTGAACGCCGGCGGCGAGTTTCTCCGCGATCGGGCCTTGATAGAACGCGGACGGCCCGTCGCTAGCGACGGCTTGCAAGGTGTCGGCGAGGTCGGGCTGGACCAGGCGATCGCCGGGAGCGAGCACGCTGCTGTCGGCTTTGAGAAAAATTTGTGCCGAGGAGGGCCAGCGCGCCAGCCGCGGCTTGTCGACGGGCAGCGAATCTGCCGTGTCGTCGGCGAGGGCGATGCCGTCGCGGGCGAGCGCGATTGCGGGCTTGATCAGGTCGGCGAGCGTAAAATGCCCAGAGCCGTATTTCGCCTCGGCCAGCGCCAGCCCGGCGACCGTGCCCGGCACGCCGATGGCGAGCGCGGAGTCGCGCGATTTCTGCGGGTCGGCGTTGCCCACCGCGTCGAGGAAGGATTTGCTGTCGATCGCCGCCGGCGCCGTCTCGCGATAGTCGATGGTAGTGTCGCCGCCGCCGGCGCGATGGATCACCATGAAGCCGCCGCCGCCGATATTGCCGGCGCGCGGATAGGTGACGGCCATGGCGAAGCCGACCGCGACCGCCGCGTCGATCGCATTGCCGCCTTGCTGCAAAATATCGACGCCGACGCGCGCGGCGATCGCTTCCTGCGCCACCACCATGCCGTGCGCGGCGGTGACTGCCGGCGCGCGGCCGTTCTCCGGTTCCGGCTGGCTCTCGCCCGGCGCCGAAAGCGGCAACGCCAGAACGCCGGCGAGCCCCAGCGACGCCCACTTCAAGATTAAACCGTTCGATCGCAGTGCCGTCACTGCACGGGCACCGGCGTCGTGGTGCCGGTCGTGGCCCCGCTTTTGGCGATCAGCACATAGCCGCGCGTCTTGTTGTCGTTGTCCCTGTCGGCCGTGTTCATCGCGTCGAACAGATCGGAAGCCTTCACCCAGACCGGCGGATATTTGTAGCGCGCCACGTCGAGGATGAGGAACCGGTCCTCCTTCGCGTCGTAGGCCGCGAGCGGAGAGATATGGCCTCCGGTCTGCTGGCCGATCGCCTTGCGCTGATAGTTTACGACCACAAAATGATCCTTGGCGGCAAGATAGTCGCGCGCGGCGGCGCGGAAGGCGTCGAGTCCGCCATCGGCGGCATGGTGAACTTCGACTGTCACCGGATGCAGCGCCAATAATCCGCCGAGCTGATCGAGCGTCATGCCCTGCCGGGCGAGGACCGCCTGCGGCAATATAGTCTCGGTGCGCTCGTCGAGCACATTGTCCTGGGTGAAGACGTGATAGGGGTGATATTCCGGCGTCGTCGGCGCCGGCAAGCCGGCCGCGTTGAGCACCATGACGATCGAGGCGACGCCGCAATAGGCTAGCGTCTTCTGCGTCACAAAATTGTCGGCGATCGCGAAATAAGTCGCGAACGCGCCGCTTTCGAGAAAATACTTTTCGCCGTCGGCGGAATTAAGATCGGTCAGATTGCCCGGCAGCGGCAGCGTTTCGGCGCGCGCGACGGATGCGTAAAGATTGGGCGCCAGCAGGCTTAACGCCAACAGGCTTGCCGCAAGCAGATTTGGCGCGAACCATTTGGAGCGACCGAGCGTCATTGAGGTGTATCTCCTCCAATAAAGGTGCACACGTCAAACAGTTTGTGCAAACGGGCTTTCAACGCCGCAAGTTTTAGTGTCGCAAGACTTTCACATCTTCAGGCTTGACCGCATCCGGATAGTTGTTGCCGAAGTGGGTGCGCACATAATTCACCACGGCGGCGACCTGCTCGTCGCTCATCATGAAGCCGACCGGCGGCATCGCCCGCAGTCCGTTGACCACCACGGAAACCGGATTGCCGGCGGCCGCGAGATTGGGATCGCCAGCGAGCGGCGGATAGGCCCCGGCGCCGATCGCGCCTTTGCCGTCCGGCATGTGGCAGCCCTGACACACTGCGGTGTACAGATCCGCGCCGTTGTCTTCGGTGAATTTGAAGCCGGTGCTCAGAGGCGGCCCGGACGGATGCGGCGCCGCGTTTTCCGCCGCCGTCGCCGGCGAGGCGAGCGCCAGCAGCGCGGCGACGGTCATGTGTTTCAGGCACGGCGCCATCGTCGGCTTCACGTTTTGACGACACGGTGGTGCAGGCGCGTGACCGCGTCGAGCGACGAGAGGATCGCGCCTTCCTGCCACGCCGGCAGGTTGGAGGCGTGCTCGCCGGCGAGCACGATCCGCCCGTCGATCTGGCACAAATCGCCGTAATGCTCGGCTCTCGCTTTCTCGGTCCAGTAACCCGCGCAGCCGAGCGAAAACGGCACGCGCTGCCACGCTACCGCGACGCCATTCTCGAACTCGGCCGGGTATTGCGGGTGAACCTGCGCGCCGAGCGCCACGGCGCGCGCGACGCGTTCCGCGGGCGGCATCGCGGCGAACTCGTAAGCGTTCGATCCCTCGAAGATGTAAGCGCCGAGCAGCACCCCGCGGCCGCGGCGGTTGAGGCCGGAATTGGGATAGGCGATCTGCCGGATCGGCAGATCCGTGTAGCTGATGCCGCCGTAGATCGCCTCGTCCTCCTCCCAGAACCGGCGCGTGAATTGCAGGCCGATCTTGACCGCCGAGGCGTAAGGCACCGCGTCGATCGCCGCCTTCATGCGCGGCCCCACATCGATCGGGATCTGACTGAGTATGGAAAGCGGAATGGTGCAGAAGCACCAGTCGGCTTTCGCCAGCTGCGGTGGAGAAGCGGGCGCCTTGGGGTCCACATAGGTGACGGTGACGCCTCCGTCATCCTGGGCGATGCGGGTCACCTTGGCGTCGTAGCGGATGAGATCGCCGACTTCGTTGGCGAACGCCTTCCCGATCATGTCCATGCCGCCCGTCGGCTGGAACAACGTGGTCTGGAAATCGAGCTGCGAAAAGTTTCGCAGATATTCCCAAAGCTCGGATTTGAGGATGTCCGCGAGCTCGATCGGTTCGCCGGCGACGGGTGCCGCGCCGACACCGCCGTCGAGCCCGCCGCCGGGACCCTTGGCATAGCCGCGAACACGGGCGGAGATCAGGTTCTTTTTGTAAGCATAGTCCTGATCCAGCGCGCCCCATGATCGCAGCGCCTGCAACAGCCTCTCCTTATCCTCTACTGAGACGGCTTCATCGAGCTTGCCCTGCGCGGTCGTCTTGGCCAGCAATTCAGCAACGTGTCCCTGAAAATCGGCTTTGATTTCGCGGATGCGCTGCGGGCGGCCGCCGAACGCGTCGGCGGCATGCAAATACGCATTGTGATTGAGCTCGACGAACGGCTCGAGCGCGACGTTGAGGCGTTTGCAGTAATCGAGCAGCGCGCGGTGATGATAGGGAATCCGCCACGGCCCCGGATTGAAATACTGCCCCGCTTCGAATTCGCAAGCCTGCGTGAAGCCGCCGAGCTCGGTATAGGTGTCGCCGCCGCGCAAAGTCCAGTTGCGCCCGCCCGCGCGGAGATTGAATTCGAGGACGGCAACGTTGTAGCCCGCCTTGCGCAGCTCAAAAGCCGCCGTCATGCCGGCCAAACCGGCGCCGAGGATCAGGACCGAGGCGCCGCGGACATCGCCGGACAGCGCGATCGGCCCGCGGTAACCGGAATCCGCCGCGAAACCGAGGCTCGCCGTCGCCTGATACATCGCGGCACTGCCGGCGACGGTGCCGATCAGCGACAGGAGATCGCGCCGGCTGACCGCTGTCCCGCTTCCGCTGCCGTCCCGCATCGGCGCTCCAACCCGATAGGCTTAAATCACTACATAGGAGGCGCCCGCCGACAAAACCATTCTCGCGGCAGGTCTCGCTCTCTCCGCAGGCGGGGAGAGGGTAGGGGTGAGGGGGCGATTCCGCTACGCTCAGAATCGGGGCCACGCCCCCTCACCCGTCGCGCTTCGCGCGCCGACCTCTCCCCACTAGCGGGGAGAGGTGAAAAAGCGAAATCGTTCTCGCGGCGCGGATGCGTCCGAGCTTTGCTCACCACGAAGCCACGAAGAAGTTTCGTTATCCTCGAATAAGCCGAGGGAGGCGGAGCGCCGAAAGGCGCGAAGTTCTTTGGTCCGCGCCACACCGAAGAATGTTGCCATTCGTCGATGCGCGGGCGCGGAAGCGATCCCAGCGGGGACCGCTCGCCTTTCGGCGCTCACACCGCGGCGCTTGTCGCAGCGACCGAACGCTTTGACTCAGCCCAGGCCGCGCTTCACGCGATCAAGCGGATGCAGGCGTTACCCGCATCATCGATCGCGCTTAAGCGGTGCACGCCGCACCCCGGTCGTAATGCCGGAGGGGACGATGCCCGGACCGCCCGGGAGCGGGGTTACAAGCCCCGCCCGCAGGAACCGCACCCGCTCCGCGATCAGGTGTGTCTCGAGATCACGTCCCTCGATGAGCGAGATTTG
>JARLIY010000068.1 GCA_031291475.1 Xanthobacteraceae bacterium | reverse complement strand
GGCGATGTCGATCTCGTCATCAATCTCGGCGCACCGAAGGGCGCGAGCCGGCTCTTGCAACGCATCGGCCGCGCCAATCACCGGCTCGACGAGCCCTCGCGCGCGATCCTCGTGCCCTCGAACCGTTTCGAGGTGCTCGAATGCCGGGCTGCCGTCGATGCCGCCTATGCGGGCGAGCAGGACACCGCGATCGCGCGCAGCGGCGCGCTCGATGTGCTCTGCCAGCATATCCTGGGTATGGCCTGTGCCGAGCCCTTCTTCGCCCACGATCTTTTCCGCGAGGTCACCTCGGCGGAGCCTTATCGCAATCTGACGCGCGAGGACTTCGACGCCGCCGTCGCCTTCGTCGCGCATGGCGGCTACGCGCTCGCCTCCTATGAGCGATTCGCCAAGATCAAACAGCAGAAGGACGGCTCGTGGCGCATCGCCAACGGCCGCGTGGCGCAGACCTATCGCATGAATGTCGGCACGATCGTCGAAGCCGATATGCTGAAAGTGCGGCTGGTGCGCGGCCGCGAGGACAAGGGCGCAGCTTACACCGGACCTTTGCGGCGCGGCGGGCGTGTGCTGGGGCAGATCGAGGAATATTTTCTGGAGACGCTGGCGCCGAATGACACTTTTCTTTTCGGCGGCGAAATCCTCGCCCTGCAAGGCATTGTCGAGGACGAGGCGCTCGTCTCCCGCGCCCATGCCGAGGCGCCGAAAATCCCCTCCTACGATGGCGGCAAGTTTCCGCTCTCGACGCATCTCGCGGCGCGGGTGCGCCACATGGTGGCGAACCCAAAGCAATGGCACGAGCTTCCCGAGCCAGTCGCCGAATGGCTCGGTCTGCAGGCGCAGCGCTCAGCCCTGCCGCCGCCCGGCCATCTGCTGGTCGAGACTTTTCCGCGCGGCAATCGTTTCCACCTCGTCGCCTATCCGTTCGAGGGGCGGCTCGCGCATCAGACGCTCGGCATGCTGCTGACGCGCCGCATGGAGCGCGCCGGGCTCAAGCCACTCGGCTTCGTCGCCAACGATTACGCAATCGGCGTCTGGGGCGCGAACGACATCGCGACAGAAATCAAAGCCAAGCGTGTCAGCCTCGCCAGCCTCTTCTCGGAAGACATGCTGGGCGACGATCTTGAAGCCTGGCTGCTCGAATCCTCGCTGATGAAGCGCAGCTTCCGTAATTGTGCGATCATCTCCGGCATGATCGAGCGCAACTTTCCCGGCCGGGAGAAGACCGGGCGGCAGATCACCGTCTCGACCGATCTCATCTACGATGTCTTGCGCCGGCACGAGCCGGACCACATCCTGCTGCGCGCAACGCGGCAGGACGCCGCGCTCGGCCTGCTCGACCTGCCCCGGCTCGCGGCCATGCTCTCGCGCGTCAAGGGGCGAATCATGCATAAAGCCTTGCAGCACGTGTCGCCGCTGGCCGTGCCGATCCTGCTGGAAATCGGCCGCGAGCCCGTCTATGGCGAGGCGCGCGAGGCGATACTGGCCGAGGCATCGGCCGCGCTGGCGAGGGAAGCCGCCGAGGAGTGAGGCAGCGCAATATATGACGATCGCGATCCGACAGGAGAAAAGCCACCGCCCGGCCACGATGCTTGCGCTCGGCAGCGCCGCCTTCGTCGCCGACGCTCTGGGCGGGCTCTATTGGCCGGAGGAGCGGCTGCTCGCCGTCGCGGACCTGCATCTCGAAAAGGGATCGGCCTATGCCGCGCGGCGGGTTTTTTTACCACCTTACGACACCGCCGCGACGCTTGCCGCACTTGCCGCGCTCATCGCGCGCTATGCGCCGCGCACAATCATCGCGCTCGGCGATTCCTTTCATGACGTGAAGGGCGGCGAGCGGCTAGCGGCACAGTCACGCGCCAGCTTGCGCCAGCTGCAAGCCGGCCGGCACTGGATCTGGATCGCGGGCAATCACGACCCCGTCCTGCCCGATGATCTCGGCGGCGCGCGGCACGACGAGCTTGCGATCGGCAGCATCACCCTTCGCCACGAGCCCAGCGCGCAGCAAGACGGATTCGAGATCGCCGGGCATCTGCATCCGGTCGCCCGTGTCGTGGGCACCACGGGCTCCATCCGGCGGCGCTGTTTTTTGAGCGACCGGACACGCTGCATCCTGCCCGCCTTTGGCGCCTATGCCGGCGGCCTCAACCTCCATGACCCGGCGTTCGGGCGGCTCTTTTCCGGCCGCGAGCGCATTGCCCATGTCATGGGCCGCGAACGCGTCTATCGAATCTCGCACCGGCAGTGTTTGCCGGATTAGCCCGATAAAATCCCCGTGAGCGTTTTGAATTCCCGTTGCGCGGTGCCATTTACCGCTGGCGTAAGCGTTACCGGGGGATTTGATGAAACAAGGGCTCGCCGAGCGCGCCGCAGTGCGTCGAACGCGAACGAATTGCGCGCCTTCGTAATCCTGGCTATGAAAGTTGCGTTCCGGCGGGGAAGAGACTCATGGCGAGGCAAAGAGGCATTTTCGGATCGCGCAAAACGGCCGCCGCGGTGCTGGCTTTGGCGCTTGGCGCGGCGTCCCCGGCCTATGCTGCGGCGAGCCTCACGACGATGGGCAACATCGGCGACGCCAATAAGGCATCGCGCCTCATCCAGAATTATACTTTG
>JARLIY010000067.1 GCA_031291475.1 Xanthobacteraceae bacterium | reverse complement strand
GGTTCAGGTAACCGGTGACCTTGCGTTCGTTGTAGTTGCCGTACTCGCCGGTGATGCTGCCGCTGAAGGTGTCGGTCGGCTTGTTGGTGATCACGTTGACCGCGCCGCCGGTGGCGTTGCGGCCATAGAGGGTGCCTTGCGGGCCGCGCAGCACTTCGACGCGCTCGACGTCATAGAAGTCGGTGTCGCCGAAATGGTTGGCCGCGACCGGAAGTTCGTTGACGTTGAAGCTGACGCCCGAGGTGCCGCCCTCGCCGACCACCTTCGATCCGACACCGCGGATCTGGAAGTTATAGCCGCCGAAGTTGCTGCGCGAATAGTTGACGTTCGGGATCGAGGTTTCGAGGTTCTGACCGCCGTCGAGCCGCTGGGTCTTCAGCGCCTGGGCGGTGAAAGCCGAGACGGCGATCGGCGTGCTCTGCAGCGATTCCGACCGCCGCTCCGCGGTGACGACGATCTCGCCGACGGTGGTCCCCTGCGTCGAGGTCGGCGGCGGCGCCGCCGTCTGGGCTAAAGCTGGCGCGGCGATAATCAGTGCCGCGGCCGATACGCCGACAGCCAGCGCTCGCCGGAATGGCGTTGTTTCGTTCATCAATTCCCTCCCCTGCACCGTGGTCCGCTTTTGCGTGGCCCGGCCTGATCAACCGATCAAATTGTCTGTTGCGCGCCCCGCCTTTTCAGCACGCCCTCGACCCTCTGCATCAATAGCAGACTCGAGCCCACAAATTGTCAATCGCCCACGAGAAGATTTATTTAGCAATACATGAAATAATTGCCAAAATATCGACTATTACTGAATACATAGCCCCAATTGCAATTGCATACTATGAAATATGCGTGGAAATGTTTGATGCATACGCAGGGAAAGTGTCACGCCGCGTTGACGGCGGCGCCTCGCCGACGGCTCGCGCCGCTGTCGCAGAGGGCCACGCCCTTGTCGCCTATCCGCCCAGCGCGATCCGGCGTCGCCCCGCCGGGGTGATCTGGAACGTCGCCACGCCGGACTGGTACGCCGACAGCGCCGCAAGCCCCTCGCGCGCAAGCGCCGTGGCGATCCGGCGATCTGGACCCCTGCACGCCACCGCCCGCTTCGCCATACGGCGCAGCAGTTTCAGTTTCCGATCTGACACCGTCATGCCATTCCTCCCCGTCATTGGTTCGCCGGTCTTCTTGCCGTCGAGAGGCGGATGGACGCGTCCCATCCCTCCCTTGGAACAGGGTCGGGGACAATGATGGCGCTGAAATTGCTG
>JARLIY010000005.1 GCA_031291475.1 Xanthobacteraceae bacterium | reverse complement strand
TGGTGCGGTCGAGAGGACTCGAACCTCCACGGGTTGCCCCGCTAGCACCTCAAGCTAGTGCGTCTACCAATTCCGCCACGACCGCATGTGGGGTGGACGCGCGCTGGAACCGGCGCGCGACCGCGCGGATGTAACAGCTAGGCTCCGGGCGGACAAGGGCCGGCCGAACCGGGTGGCTTTGTCGGCGTGACGCCCGTGGGGTATGCTTTCGCTACGGCATGATACGAGGTAGCCAGTACGCGCAACGATTTGAAGACCGGGCTCATTCCCATTGCCGGCTCGCCGCCGGTGGAATGGCGCGTCAGCGACGGCGCCATCGACTATGACGCTGCGCTCGCGGAAATGGCCGAGCGCGCCGCCGCGATTGCGCGGGGCGACGCGAGCGAGCTTGTTTGGCTGCTCGAGCACGCCGCCCTTTACACCGCCGGCACCTCCTCGCGGCCGCAGGAGCTGATCGAGGCGCGTTTTCCCGTCCACGTCGCCGGCCGCGGCGGCCAATTCACCTATCACGGTCCCGGCCAGCGCGTCGGCTATGTGATGCTCGATCTCAAGCGCCGCGCGCCGGACGTGCGCCGCTTCGTCGCCACGATCGAGGAATGGATCATCCGCACGCTGGCCGTGTTCGCCGTGCGCGGCGAGCGCCGCGAGGATCGCATCGGCGTGTGGGTGCGGCGGCCGGAAAAGGGCGAAGGCGCCGAGGACAAGATCGCCGCTATCGGCATCCGGGTGCAGCGTTGGGTGACTTTGCACGGTCTTTCGCTCAACGTCGCGCCCGACCTTTCGCATTTCTCCGGTATCGTACCGTGCGGCGTTTCCGATCGGCGTTACGGCGTCACCTCGCTCGCCGATCTTGGGCGCAACGTGTCGACGCAGAAGGTCGACGACGTGCTGCGCGCTGAATTTGAAGCGCTGTTCGGCGCAACCGCCGACGCTCAAAAGCTGGTCAGCACCGAGAACTGGTCGCCGGGACGGCGCAGCGCCAAGTCGGCAGAGCCGGCCTCGCGCTGATCGACCGCTTCCACGCGGGCGCCGGGCGGGCCGTCCCGGCATAATTCGATCATCGTCAATACGACTTCTTCGGAACCGGCGAGCAACGCCTCCACCGAGCCGTCGCGGCAGTTGCGGATCCATCCCTCGATGCCGAGTTCGAGAGCGGTCACTTCGGCCCAAGCGCGAAAGCCGACGCCTTGCACCTGTCCGCGGATGACGACCAGAAAGATCACGTCCATCCGAATTCCTCGAGCCGGCGCGAGCCAGCGCCGGCGGGGCCACGCGGCAGCCAGCGCCGCAGGGACAGAATGTAAGCCTGCGGCAAACGCCACTCCAGCGCCGCGGCAATCACAAGTTCCATATAGCCGGCCTTCGCCCGTCCCTGCGGCTGCGGCCGCGCCACGTAAGTCAGCGCCATCCGCCGCACTCCGGCCGCCAGAACCGGCAGGGTTTCCGCACGGTACAGACCGCCGGCAACATTCTCCCACCCGTCGAGCGTCGCGCGGTCGCGCGGGGTGAGCCGCCACAGCACGCCATACACGGTTTCCGTGCGCTTACGATCGATCGACGCATAGCCGTCGGCGGTAATCACAAAGCGACAGTTGGCGAGCGCCGCGACGCCGATCGGCTCGGCCTGCGGCGCGTGCCTGCGCATGACGGAGCGGTTCATGTTGGAGCCGTAGGCGAAATGCAGGATCACGCCTTTTCCTCTTCGATGCCGGGCCGCCCCGCCGCCCACAGCGTCACGGCGAGCGCCAGGACGATCGGCACGAAAGCGATCAACAGCAGGATCGCCACCATCAGCCAGGCCAAATCGTAATGCGGCGACCCGAGCAGGATGGCGACGATGGAGAGCAGCAGGATCAGGCCAAGCGCGCCTGCCGTATTTGCGTCCGGCAACTGTGCCGCCAACGTGGCGTAGAACGACGCGGCGATAATGATCAGTAACGCGATCGACAGCGCGTAGAGGATACTGACGCCTGCCGCGAGGCCGACATTGCGGCCGGCGTCGCGCAAACGCTTGGCGTGCAGCGCAAACCAGATCCAGACAAGCAACGCCTGCGCGGCGATGAAGAGCCACAATCCGGCTCGCGCGATGACCTGCGGCGTTGTCAGCAAATGCGATGCCGCGCCGGCGAGATAGACCAGCACGGCGAGCACGATGAAAATGTGCGGCGGCAGCCGCCCTGCCGGCGAAAAAAGAAGACGAAGCGCTTGCATGCCGGTCATGATGCCAGATTCGGCGTCGCCGGGCCGCTTATTCGTCATGCCCGCGCATAGCTGTTCGAAGAACTGCGTCGCTTCGCTCGCCTATGTCGCGGGCATATGCCCGATTAAGCAAACTCTATAATCACCGCGTCGACGGCGACACTTTCGCCTGGCTTGACGCGGACCTTCTTGATGGTGCCGTCACGCTCGGCGCGCAAAATGTTCTCCATCTTCATCGCCTCGATCACGGCCAATGTCTCTCCGGCCTTGACCTCCTGCCCTTCGGCGACGGCAAGCGAAACAACGAGACCGGGCATCGGGCAGCGCACGGATTTTTCGCTGCCGGAAAGCTTCTTCGCCGGCATCAGCCGCGCATAGCGCGCTTCGCGCTCGGTATAGACGAAGGCCTTCACCTCGATGCCGCGATAGGCGAGCTCGAAGCCGTTCGGGATCATGCGCACATGCATGGCGATGGCAGCGCCATCGAGCGTGCCGGTCCATACCGGCATGCCCGGTATCCAGCCGGAAGACAGAACGTGGC
Source organism: Xanthobacteraceae bacterium (assembly GCA_031291475.1). GTDB lineage: Bacteria > Pseudomonadota > Alphaproteobacteria > Rhizobiales > Xanthobacteraceae > BOG-931. Next base: position 11,655 of record JARLIY010000005.1, on the reverse strand, counting down.
TGTTGCCGTCCTCAAACAGCACCGTGATCGCTTCGCCGTTGTGCGCCACGTCGGCATGCAGCTCCTCGCCGCTCAGCCAGATGGCGCGGCGGCGCTCGCGGGTGACCGCGCTGTTGAGCTGGCCCGAAATGCGGCGCTTGCGCTCGCCGATGATGTGATCGATGGCGGCAGCGACGCCGGCGACGGTGCGCGCCATCGCCCCGCTCGGCGCGACGCGCTCGAAACCCATGGGGAATTCCTCGGCGATGAAAGCGGTCGACAGCTTGCCGGCGCGCCAGCGCGGATGCTGCATGATGGCGGCAAGAAACGGGATGTTGTGGCGGATGCCCTCGATGGTGAAGGCGTCGAGCGCGTCGGCCTGCGCATCGATGGCCTCCAGGCGGGTCCTCGTGTGAGTAACGAGCTTGGCGATCATCGGATCGTAATAGAGCGAGATTTCGCCGCCCTCGAAGACGCCGGTGTCGTTGCGCACCGTCACGCCGTCGTGTTCGCCTTCGGCCGGCGGCCGATAGCGAACGAGCCGCCCGATCGACGGCGCGAAATTGCGATAAGGATCCTCGGCGTAGATGCGACTCTCGACCGCCCAACCGGAAAGCTTGATGTCGCTCTGCTTGAGCTTGAGCGGCTCGCCGGCGGCGACGCGGATCATCTGCTCGACGAGATCGATGCCAGTGACCAATTCGGTCACCGGATGCTCGACCTGAAGCCGTGTGTTCATCTCCAGGAAAAAGAAGCTCTTGTCTTGTCCGGCGACGAATTCCACCGTGCCGGCGCTGTCGTAGCCGACGGCCTTGGCGAGCGCGACCGCCTGCTCGCCCATTTTCGTCCGGGTTTTGGCGTCAAGCAGCGGGCTCGGCGACTCCTCGATGACTTTTTGGTTGCGGCGCTGGATCGAGCATTCGCGCTCGCCGAGATAGATGACGTTGCCGTGCTTGTCGCCGAGCACCTGAATCTCGATGTGGCGCGGGTTGGTGATGAATTTCTCAATAAAGACGCGGTCGTCGCCGAAGCTCGACCTTGCTTCCGAGCGGGCACGCACGAAATTTTCCGCCACCTCGGCCTTGCTGAAGGCGATGCGCATGCCCTTGCCGCCGCCGCCGGCGGAAGCCTTGATCATCACCGGGTAGCCGATCTGCTCGGCGATGGCGATCGCTTGATTGTCGTCTTCGATCACGCCGAGATGGCCGGGCACGGTTGAGACGTTGGCGCGAGCGGCCGCCTTCTTCGACTCGATCTTGTCGCCCATGGCGGCGATCGCTTTCGGGTTCGGCCCGATGAACACGATGCCGGCTTTGGCGAGCGCCTCGGCAAAGGCCGCGCGCTCGGACAAGAAGCCGTAGCCCGGATGCACCGCCTCGGCGCCGCTCTCCTTGCAGGCGGCGATGATCTTTTCGATGACCAGATAGCTCTGCGCCGCCGGCGGCGGCCCGATGGCGATGGCCGTGTCGGCCATTTCCACATGCAGCGCGTCGCGGTCGGCCTCGGAATAGACCGCGACGCTGGCAATCCCCATGCGACGGGCGGTCTTGATGATCCGGCAGGCGATCTCGCCGCGGTTGGCAATCAGGATGCGCTTGAACATTGCGGCTTTGACACTCGCAAACCGGCCCATTCGCTTTGCGGCGGCGGCGCGAAAATGTCAATGACCGCAACTGGCTCTGCCGTCACGCCAGGGTCATAAGTCGCATTCAAAAGGCGGGCGCGTTCAAAAAAGAAGCCTTGGCCGCTATTGGAAACTGCCCATGCGTTCCTCCCTTCTCATCCTCGCCGCGTTAGCGACTGCCGTCGCAACGTCTCTCGCTCTTGCGCAGGCGCCGGCGTCGCGCCCGCACAATGTCGTTTTGTTCGTCGCCGATGGCTTACGTTCCCCGATGGTCGATGACTCGACCGCCCCGACCATGGCGGCGATGGCGCGCGAGGGTGTGAACCTGCGCAACAGCCACGCGCTGTTTCCGACTTTAACCACGGCGAACGCATCCGCCATGGCGACCGGCCACATGCTGGGCGACACCGGGGATTTTTCCAACACCATCTTTACCGGCTTCGAAGTGCCCGGCGCCGGCAACAGCCTCACCCCGTTTCTGGAAAGCGATCCGGTGCTGGCCGACATCGATGAGCATTTTTCCGGAAATTATCTCGACGAAGCCACGATCCTCAAACTCGCCCGCGATAAGGGCTACAGCACGGCGGCGATCGGCAAGATCGGCCCGACCTTGATCTTCGATTCAACCAAGGAAGCCCGGCCGCAGACCATCATCGTCGACGACGCGACTGGCAGCGACAAAGGCGTGCCGTTATCGGCGGAAATGATCGAAAGGCTCAAGGCGGCGAGCTTGCCGGCGAAGGCCCCTTCGCGCGGCGCTAACGGAAATTTCGGCAGCGCCACCATGCCCGGCACGCATACTGCCAATGTGGTGCAGCAGGATTATTTCGCCGCGGTCACGACCCGGGCGGTCCTGCCGCTGCTCAAGGAGCGCAACAAGCCATTCGTGCTGGTGTTCTGGTCGCGCGATCCGGACGGGACGCAGCACTATCAAGGCGACAGCTTCAATTCGCTCGTTCCCGGCATCAACGGCCCGACGTCGCTCGCGGCGATCCGCAACGCCGACGATGATTTGGCGCGGATCCGCGCAGCACTGGGCGAACTCGGGCTGCTCGCTGCCACCGACATCATCGCCGTTGCCGACCACGGCTTTTCGACGATCTCGAAGGACAGCCAAACAAGCTCAACAGTGAAAACAAAGTTCGCCGATACGCCTGAAGGGCGCCTGCCCCTCGGTTTCGCCGCGCTCGATCTCGCGCAAGCGCTCAATCTCCCGCTGATCGACCCGGACAACGATTATAAGACCGTCGAGCCGGGCGAACACACCAGACACGGCAACGGGCTTATTGGCGGCGACAAAAACAATCCAAAGGTCGTGGTGGCCGCTAATGGAGGGTCGGACCTGATCTATCTGCCCGACGGCGACCGAGCGATGGCCCAGCGAGTGACCGAGGCGTTACTGACGCAGGACTACGTCAGCGGCATCTTCGTCGATACCAAGCTCGGCAAATTTTCCGGCACGCTGACACTCGACGACGTAGCGCTCGAAGGTAGCGCCGTCACCCCACATCCGGCGATCGTGATTAGCTTTCGTTCCTTCGGCACCGTGTGTGGCGAACCGGTGCGTTGCACGGTCGAGGTCGCCGATACTGTTTTGCAGGAAGGTCAGGGCATGCACGGCTCCTTCAGCCGCGCCGACACCTGGAATTTCATGGCCATGCAGGGACCGGATTTCCGCTCGCATTTCGTCGATCCGGCGCCCGCCAGCAACGCCGACGTCGGCCGAACGATCGCGCAATTGATGCAGCTTGACGTCAGCGATCACGGCAAGCTCGTTGGCCGCGTGCTCGCGGAGGCCCTGCCCAACGGGTCCGTGCCCGAGGTGACCGGTTACGTGTTGAGGTCGGACCCCGCGCCCAACGGCCTCGTCACCGTCATCAACATGCAGATGGTGGGGAATACGCGTTATTTCGACGCTGCGGGGTTTCCCGGCCGGACTGTCGGCCTGTCCGCTACGCCGCTTGCAAGCGCGCATTGAGCGGCGACAATCAAATCCGCGCGAAGCTGCGACCGATGCGGCGGGCCTCGGCGGCGATCCAATCGAGCACCGCCGCGTCCACGTCGTCGAAACCGGCTGGAAGACGCCCAGCCGTCCCCGCCGGTCGCACGATCACGATCGGCGAGCGTGCGATCACCGCAGCCAAGGTTTGAGCGGTCGGCGCCATTCGTGAAGGTCTAGAATGCGACGCTGGCCGCCGAAGGGCGGCGATGCGGCGAAGTCGGGGCAGCGTTTGGCCGCGCTTTAGGCTCGTGTGATCAAGAGAGCCTTGGAGAAGCTCGGTAATCAGCCTTTGTGCACCGCGGAACGCGGTCAGAAATATTTCCCATTTGCGAATGCTTCGGCGATCCAATTCTTCTCGGGTCTCCGGCCGATTCGAACATACCATCTCCGGTATGAGCCTAGTATTGCCGCCATCTTGGGGCTATGTAATACGCTGACAATTCCCGAACATCTCGAATTCAGACCAGAGTACGGAGGTTTTCCATGGCGCTCCAGATTGGCGATATCGCCCCGGATTTCGAAGCCGAAACCACGGAAGGCAAAATCCGCTTTCACGACTGGATCGGCAACAGCTGGGTGGTGCTGTTCTCTCACCCCAAAGATTTTACTCCCGTCTGCACGACCGAACTTGGCACCATGGCGCGCTTGAAGCCCGAGTTCGACAAGCGCGGGGTAAAGATCATCGGCCTTTCTGTTGATCCGGTCGATAACCACAAGAAGTGGTCGCAGGACATCAAGGACGTCGTCGGCTTCGCGCCGAATTACCCGATGATCGGCGACACCGATCTCAAGGTTTCCAAGCTCTACGGCATGCTGCCGGCAAGCCTCACCGGCACCTCGGAAGGCCGCACGCCGGCGGACAATCAGACCGTGCGCAATGTGTTCATCATCGGCCCGGACAAGAAGATCAAGCTCGTGCTGGTCTATCCGATGACCACGGGGCGAAATTTCGACGAGGTGCTGCGCGTGGTCGACTCGCTGCAACTCACCGCCAAGCATCGCGTTGCGACGCCGGCGAACTGGAAGCAGGGCGAAGACGTCATCCTCACCGGTGGCGTTACCGACGACGAGGCAAAGAAGCTTTACCCGCAGGGCTGGAAGACGCCGAAGCCGTATATCCGCATCGTGCCGCAGCCGCGGTCGTAAGGCCGCCTCAAGCCAGACTGCATTTTGGCGTTAGAGCGCGGCTCCGGCCGCGCTCTTTGCTTTACGGCACCAGCAGCACTTTGCCGATATTGCGACGATCCTGAATAAAATGGTGCGCGTGCGCGGCCTCGTCGAACCGAAAACTGCGCGCGACTTTCGGCTTGATGACCCCCTTCGCCGCCAGATCCAACAATCCCTCGCCCCATTTCCGCATGCGATCGATCTCACCCCACATATGACCGAGATTGACGCCGAACACTCCCTTATTCGCGCTCATCAGCGATAGCGGATTGAACTGAAGCCACGGCATGCGTGAGAGCACCGATAACATCGCAAGCATATTGCGATCCTTGCCGGCCGCCAGCGAAGAAACGCCGAACATGCCGAGCCGTCCCGTGGGGGCGAGAAGGCGATATCCTTTCTTGAACGATTCACCGCCGACGGCATCGAGGATAAGCTCGACGCCGCGACCGTTGGTGATTTCGCGCGTCCGCGTCTCAAAATCTTCCGTGCGGTAATCGATCAGGTGATCGACTCCGAGCGCACGCAGTTCGCCGTGTTTTGCCGCAGATGCCGTGCCAATGACGCGGGCGCCGATATGTTTGGCGATCTGCGTCGCGGCAATGCCGACGCCGCCGCCAACCGAATGGATGAGAACGGTGTCGTCCGCCCTCAAGCCGCCCATGATGACAACGAGTAGCCACGCCGTGAGATAGTTGATCGGAATGGCGGCACCTTCCAGCACGGACATGCCCGCCGGCCGCGCGAATACTTGTTTTGCCGGAACGCAGACGGTGTCGGAATAACCGCCAAAGCGTGTTAGCGCGATAACGTCGCGTCCGACCCAATCTCCCTCGACGCCGGCGCCAACGGCATCGGCGCGGCCGCTGACCTCGTAACCAGGCACGACGGGGATTGGCGGCAGGTCGGGATAAATGCCCATGCGGCCCATGATGTCGGCGAAGTTGACCCCGCTCGCCTCGACGCGAACGCGAACCTCGCCGGCTTTAGGTTCCGGATCGGGCGCCTCCCTGACTTGGAGAACCTCGGGTGGCCCGGCGCGGGTAATCCAGATTTGCCGCATGGCTGTAATCTCCCTTTTCGCGCCGCGGTGCGTTCAAGTCTTTGAGGTCATATAGGCGGACGGCCGCACTCTTGCTTTTGCGGCAGACGCATGCAGACCTTAGCGCCAGTCGCACCCGAGAAGGCATTGCAATCACGAGGAACCCCATGGATGTGCGCGCGGCCGTGGCGTTCGCTCCCGGCAAACCGCTCGAAGTAACGAACGTGAAACTCGGCGGCCCGCGCGCCGGCGAGGTGCTGGTCGAGATCAAGGCGACCGGCATCTGCCATACCGATGAGTTCACGCTGTCGGGCGCCGACCCGGAAGGTCTGTTTCCTGCGATTCTCGGCCACGAGGGCGCCGGCATCGTGGTCGACGTCGGCCCCGGCGTGGCCTCGGTCAAAAAAGGCGATCACGTCATTCCGCTCTACACGCCGGAATGCCGGACCTGCCCGTCCTGCCTGTCGCGCAAGACCAATCTGTGCACCGCGATCCGCGCCACCCAAGGCCAAGGCGTGATGCCCGACGGCACGTCGCGCTTCTCCATCGACGGCAAAAAAATCCATCACTACATGGGCTGCTCCACGTTCGCCAATTTCACTGTCCTGCCGGAAATCGCGGTAGCGAAGATTCGCGAGGACGCCCCCTTCGACAAGGTCTGTTACATCGGCTGCGGCGTGACCACGGGCGTCGGCGCGGTAATCAACACCGCCAAGGTCGAGCCGGGAGCCAAAGCGATCGTCTTCGGTCTTGGCGGCATCGGACTCAACGTCATCCAGGGGCTCCGCCTCGTCGGCGCCGACATGATCATCGGCGTCGATCTCAATCCGGACAAGAAAGTCTGGGGCGAACGCTTCGGCATGACGCATTTCGTCAATCCGAGCGAGATCGGCGCCGACCTGGTTCCCTATCTCGTCAACCTGACGAAACGCGGCGCCGACGCGATCGGCGGGGCCGACTACACCTTCGACTGCACCGGCAACGTCAAGGTGATGCGCCAGGCCTTGGAGGCTTCGCATCGCGGCTGGGGCAAGTCGGTCGTCATCGGCGTCGCCGGCGCGGGGCAGGAAATCGCGACGCGGCCCTTCCAGCTCGTCACCGGGCGGACATGGATGGGCACGGCCTTCGGCGGCGCGCGCGGCCGCACCGATGTGCCGAAGATCGTCGACTGGTACATGGCGGGCAAGATCGAGATCGATCCGATGATCACCCACACCCTGCCGCTCGACGACATCAACCGCGGCTTCGCGCTGATGCATTCCGGCGAGAGCATCCGCTCGGTCGTGGTCTACTAGTCTGGCGCGTGCGATCGCCGCCGCCTGTCGCGCCTCACCCGCCGCGCCCGGCGCCGGCCCGCACGTCCGAAGGCGTCGCGCCGAAGTGGCGGCGGAAGGAGCGGTTGAACCAGCTCTGGTCGGAGAACCCCGCGTCCATCGCGATCGCCAAGATCGTGCGGTCGCGCAGATGGGGGTCGGTCAGGCGTCGGTGGACGACGGCCAGTCGCGCGTTGAGCAGGTGCTCGGAAAACGTCGTCCCCTCGTACTCGAACAGTCGCCTGACGTAGCTGGACGACACCGCGTGGCCGCGCGCGATCGTGTCGGCGCTGAGGCCGGGGTTCGACAGACGCTTGGCCATGTCGGCCTTGATCGCCTGCAGCCGGGCGGCGCGCATCCCGCGGCCGCGCGCCTCCGCGGCCGAATCGCGCGTCGCGCCGAGGGCGAGCGCCACCAGGTCGTGCACATGGCTGACCGCGGTGTGCAGAAAATGCGGCGTGAGCTGATCGTCGCTGGAATCGAACAGCGTCCGCGTGTAGTGGCGCAGCAGATTGAGGGCGAGCGCGTCGCCGCCGACTTCGCGCGCGAATCCGTCCTCCACGCACGGCGCGCGCGCCGCGATGATCGCGCGCGGGATCACCAGATTGAACAGCCTGAGCTTGCCGTGGGCGACGGCGACGTTGGGTAGGGTCGTCGACAGCATCGTCGCCCGCCCCTCGGTCAAATTGAGGTCGCGCCCGGATTGCGCAACGGAAATCGAGCCGCTCTCGACGAAGCCGATGATCAGATCGTCGCGGCCGTCGGCAGTCAATTCGCGCGTTCGCGCGCTCTGGACGCTCTCGTAATCGCAGTAGGAGATTGACAGGCCCGGCAGCGGCAGGGCGGCGATCTCGGCGCGGTAGGGCGCGGCGCTGTCCACCGGGCGAAGGTCGAGCCGCGCCACCTGACGGCCAAAAACCTCCCGCCAGACCGCCAGCCGATCGTTGCCCGGCAGGGTTTGGGTGTCAAAATGGAAGCGTGACGGTCGAGCCGGCGAAATCTCCGCCATGGAACGCCCCCTCAATACGCGGTCTGCCGCGCTGCTGGGGAGTTCGCTCCCTTCTTTCCTCTTTGACTTTGTAGACGATCGCATTGGCGAAGCGCAAGCCGACGGCGCGCGCATGATGGTCCAGTCTGTGTCGCCCAGTCCTTGGCGCCGCTCGTCCAGTCCAAGACGCCGGTTTTACTCTGGTCAAACTTGCAGCGCCGGCGGGGTCGGGTCCCGCATTCGAGCGAGGGAAAAGTCGACATGCGCAACAGATCGATGTCGCGGCTCGCCGTGCTGGCGGCGATCGCGTCCGCGTTCGCAGGGGAGACGGCTCTTGCCGCGGGTTGTCAGGAGTACGCGGATCAGGCGGTCATCTCGGCGACGCAAAACAAAGACTGGAACTGCGGTTATTCAGGGCGACGCTGGAGTTTCAGCTACCAGGAACATTACGGCTGGTGCCGGTCGGTCGGCTATGCGGCGGCCTTGCCCGAACGGCTGGAGCGTCAAAGGCTGCTCCACGCCTGTCACGGTTAGGCGTCGCCAGCGCCGGCGATCGGCGTCGACCCAATTCAGAACTGCGTGTTTGTCGTCGTCGAAGTCGATCGTTCGTCCGGGGGCGCCTCGGTCCCCGGTTTTCTCGCGTCAAACCTCGAGAACCGCTGCGCCCCGGGATGCGGGGCGAGAGCCGACGGGAGCGCTCCATGTTTCGATTGATCCGATCCATCCTTCTCGCCGCAGTCGGCGCGACCGCTCTGACCGCCCAATCCCACGCCGCCGACCCCGCCTATTGCGCGCAGTACGCAAGGCTGGCGCTGCATGAGCTGGCGGTCAATCAATCCATTCCTGGCTGCTTCAGGGGCTACGACCTGCGCTGGAACCCGAACTACGGCCAGCACTACGGCTGGTGCCTCGGGGTTTCGCGCGAGCAAGCCGCCAGCGAGCGGGACTATCGTCGCGCGCGCATCGACGATTGCCGCGCCCGCGCCGGCATGTGAGCGGGCGCGTGCGAGCGCCGCGCGACCTCAGCGGGATTGCGCGGCGACTCGTCTTCGCCGCCGCGCTGGCGTTCGTCGCGCCCTCGTTCGCTTTCGCCGACCAATGCGATTTCAGCGATGCGAACCAAGCGGTGAACGACATCGGCTCGTCCGATTTCTGGAAGCAATGCAGCGACGAATTTGACGATTCGACGTATTTGGCGATGGTGCTCTTTCTCAGCGCAGGGGCGGTCGGAGAGGACATCCAGCACACCGGCGCCGACCCGAGCCAGGCGCCGCCCAACTATTTCACCCAGTTCTGCACGACCGCGCTTGACGACATCAACAGCGGCACGGCCAAGACGGTCCAGGACGTGATCAATCAACTGCCGGACTCGGTCAAGCAATCGGCGACGGACGCGCTCAACAGCGTTCTTGGCGACACCGCGTCGACCGATCTGGCGAGCGTCGGCGACGCGTTTGTCTGCGCGTGCAAATCGATCACGCTCAACGGACTGGCGCAGCTCGGCTCGGTCATCGGCGCCTGCGCGCACGACGCCGCCTGTCAGCTCAGCAACAACACGCTGGAATGCTGCCCGCAGGCGCCGACGCCGCTGACCCAGATCAGTTGTTCGTTGCCGCCCTGCAACAGCCCTTACGTCTATTTTCCGCAACCAGACCCCACCCAGCCGAACCAGAATTGCACCAACGGCGCCTCGCTCGCCTCCGCCGGCCAAGGCGAAGTCGACGACGCCTGCTTCAATGCCTATTGGCTGTCGCCGCATTGCTTCGGCGACACCTGCTATTCCGCCGATCCCAACCGCCCGCCCGACGGCAACCCGACCAATGTCTGCACGTGCCCCATCGCCATGCAGATCCACATGCACGAGACCGAGGACGGCGGCTACATCGCCTGCGGCTGTCCGTCCGGCTCGACGCAAAAGGGCAATCAGTGCGTCTGTCCCGGCGGCGCCACGGTGAGCTGGAACGGAGGAAACGTGGCGCCGAGCTGCCCGCCGGCGCCGCCGCCCGCGCCGGTCTGCGCGCCGACCTGCGGCCCCGGCCAGAGCGTCGCCTACACCGATCAGGCCGCGTGCAAATACACGTGTGAATGCCCCGACGGTCAGGTCTCCGCCAACGGCCAATGCGTCACGCCCTGCGCCGGCGGCGAGGTCATGCTGGGCGGCGGCGCCTGTTGCAAGGCGTCCCAGGCGACGGCCTGCGGCGTTTGCTGTCCCGACGGCATGACGCCCGACGCGACCGGCGCGACTTGCGTTTCCAGACCGCTGCCGATCAAGGCCCAGTTCACGCCGAACCCGTTCAAACCCGGCCTCGCCGTTCGGCCCGCTGTGGGGAAGCCCTGAGATGGCCGCATCGTCACCAGGCTTGTCGACGATCGCGGGTTTGCGGCGGCGGGCGCGAGGTTTGGCGCCGCTCGTCCTACTCTGCGCGTCGCTTGGGCTGGTTCCGCCGGCGTTGGCGCAGGACGTTCCCGGCGGGCTGCTCGCGCCGGGAAACGCCGCGGTCGCCGGCTTCTCTGGCGTGATTCGGCCGATCAGGGCGCCCGGCGACGGCGGCGATCCGCTGGCGAAGACGCGCATCAACCCCTCCGGCCCGACGCTGCGCATTGTCGACCTGCGAGCGATCGGCGCGAAACCGGCGGCGCAATTTGTCGACGAGCCGAAGCCGTTCACGTTCAGCGCCGCGCAGATCGGCCAGGTCTTCGCCGTCGCCCTCGACAATGCCGTGCCGCCGAATATCTACGCCGCCGCGACCTCGTCCTATGGCTTGCCGATCGTCGCGACAGGCGCTGACGGCAAGCTCAACCACGTCGAGAAAGGCCAGCCCGCCGCCGCCTTCATGCCGGCGGTGTGGGGTCCGAAAGCCCAGGGCGGCGGCCCCGGCTCGATCTGGCGGATCGACGGGGTCACCGGCGCGGTCAGTCTGTTCGCCGACGTGACGTTCAATGGCGCCGCCAATCCCGGCCCGGCGCTCGGCGGCCTCGCCTACGAGCCCGACGGCGACACGCTGCTGGCCGCCGATCGCTGGACCGGCCTCATCCATCGCTTCCGCATGGATGGGACCGAGGCGGCGCTTTACGACCACGGCGTCGACGGACGTGCGGCCCAGGGCCTTTCCGCCGCGCCTGTCGATCCTGCGCCGCTCGACGTCGCGAGCCCCGCCTTCGACAGCGCCAACCCTGCGACCTATGGCTACGCGGCGCCGGAGCGGCGCGTCTTCGGCCTCGGCGTCCGCGCCGGGCGGCTCTATTACGCGGTCGCGGCGGGGCTCGAAATCTGGTCGGTCGCGCTGAACCCGGACGGCGGCTTCGGCAAGGACGCGCGGCGCGAAATCGTCGTCCCCCCGGGGTCAACCGCGACGGAAATTTCCAAGATCGCGTTCGACGATCAAGGACGAATGTTCCTGGCCGAGCGCGCCGCGCCGACCGGCGCCTTCTATTTCGAAGCGCTGACGGCGGAAGGAACCGGGCGCGTCTTGCGCTACGCCATCGTCGGCGCGGCCGACGACGGCACGCCGATCTGGCAGCCGGTTCCGGACGAATACG
>JARLIY010000066.1 GCA_031291475.1 Xanthobacteraceae bacterium | reverse complement strand
CTCCGAAGTCGGAAGATCATCGTGTAGCGGCTTCCTGCCACCCCCACGTTAACGATTCATTAATCGAATCAGCACTCGTGGTAACATCAACAATCTATCGGAGAAAGCCATTCATGATCGAGATTGGATACGTCTATCTCGCCTGTGCCCTCGTGCTCCTTGCCATTATTATCAACTTGGCAATCAAGTTTGACGCTCCAGCTTTCATCACCAGAGACTTAAGTCGGGGCGACCTCTATTCCCTGGTCGATGTCGCGTCGGGCCTTCGTCCGGACGGACTTAACCGCGACCAGGCGGATCGCTTGATGGCGCGCGGCATGGTCCGAGCTTATAGCGGGAATTTTCGTGCCACGATGAAGGGCAGGTTGGCATTACTCTTACGGCAAAAGGTTCGCCAGCGATCAAAAATCGTCGCATGACGATTGGCGCCTGTGGCGTTAGCTCCATCATAGTAGAATTGCTGGGGCGGTCACCAAAGTAAGTCGTACAGTATCTCGCTCCCGGCTTGCGGGTGCCACGGCGAGAAAAATCGGCCATAATGCGATGCGTGTTTGAATGTCGCAGCCAATTCACCGCACGGGTTGTGCAGCGCGGACCGACTCATCAGGTTGTATCAAACTTCGAGCCGCATTGACTGAAGGAGTATTCTGCTTCAGGGGCTTCCGACCCTTTCTGAGCGGCAAATCGTTATTTGGAAGTTGCGGCAGTTCATTACTTGGAAGTTGCAAAGCAACCTTTTTTGGAGGGCTTACTTCCGCTCGGGAATTGATGAAAGAAAGCCCGCCCGTGATGCTGGCCCCCTGTTCGATTTGCAGCAAGCCGTAGCTGATATTTCCATCGACGCTGGCGGTGGAGCGCAGGATCAAAAGACACTTGACATCGAGCTTTTCTGCCTCAGCGACTGTTCCGAAAACCTCCGCGTTCTCGGCAACAGCAATTCTGCCCTTGATCACGCCGGTCTTACCAATGATCAAATTGTGCGTTGTTACGTGGCCCTCAAGTACGCCACACACAACCAAGGTATCCGGTACCGAAACTTCCCCCTTGATGGTGACCCCCTCGCCGATATAGAGCCGGGTCGCGTCTGGTATTGAATGTTCTGTTGACGACATTCGCTCCGCCTTTTCCACACCGTTCCACAACTTTCAACTGCCAGCATTGGCGAAATTTTAGACCGCTGGGCCGGTCTTGTAAGCTTAAGCAAGCGCATTGCATGCACGATCATTGTTTATCCCCAGAATACCCTCTATTCACACCACCACAGCGTCGGCCGGAGGCTTTAGTTTTCTGGTTGGGGCGGTCCTTAAGGCTTGACTGCTATGCCTACCGCTTCGCGCAGCCGCGCTTCGGACAATAGATGCTCCGCCCAATGGCGCAGCCGGGCCCGCGCAGCCGTTCGCCGAGCGGGATGCCGAACCCCATCTTCGGGCGTTCAATGACGGCGCGCGGAACGTGGCCGTCGAGAATCTGCCGCAGCGCCTATTTGCTCTGCACTTGTATTCAAGAATCCGGCAATGCCGCACATCGCGCCGAACCTAAATTACTTCGCTAGCGCGTCGGCTCCGGCCTTGGCGACTTGCGCGTCCTGCGACGACAGCGCGCCGGAAACGCCGATCGCGCCGACGATCTTGCCATCGACCAGGATCGGCAGTCCGCCTTCGAGTGGGGTGATGTCCTTGACCGCAAGGAGCCGCAGTCCGGCGCCGCCGGCGGCGATGGCGTCATCGAGCACCTTGCTCGGACGCTTGAACGTCAGCGCGGTGCGCGCCTTGCCCTCGGATGCGCCGATGGAGGCGAGCTGCGTGTTGTCGGCTTTGTGGAAGATCACCAGATTGCCGCCGCTGTCGAGGATCGTGATGGCGACCTGCCAAGAATTTTTTGCTGCTTCGAGCTCGGCTGCCGCCATCGCCCGCTTGGCGTCATCGAGCGTGATCGCCGGTCCGTAGGGCGGCGTCGTCGACTGCTGGGCCAATGCCGGGACGGAGCCCGGTCCGGTCATCGCGGCAAACGCGGCCAACGCGCAGGCAAGCGCGAGCATACGGGACATCTCTACCGCCCTCCTCAGACAGGCCGTCTGGCACGGCCGCGGGCGGCACAATAAGGGGCAAAAGCGGCCGGTGGAAGTCGTTGACGCGCGCCCCCGGCCCGTCACGGGGCGGGGGCGGGATGCGGCTTAAGCGAAACGTGATCGCGAAACCCGCTGCGCCACGTTTGCTCCGGGACTATATTTACGTCGCCACGCAGGAGATGCCGACATGTTCCCCTTTTCGCGGAAAGTCGAAATGCCGGTCGCCGATAACGCCCTGCCGGGGCGTCCGACACCCATCCGGACCGCCCGGCAGCATTTCGTCAACGGCCACGCCCTGAAAGGACCCTATCCGGAGGGGCTCGCCATGGCGATCTTCGGGCTCGGCTGCTTCTGGGGTGCCGAGCGCAAATTCTGGGAACTTGGCGACGCCATTTACGTGACCGCGGTCGGCTATGCCGGCGGCTTCACGCCCAATCCCACCTATGAGGAGGTGTGTAGCGGGCGCACTGGCCACAACGAGGTCGTGCTCGTCGTCTATGACCCGAAAAAAATCTCCTACGAGCGACTGCTCAAGGCGTTCTGGGAAAGTCACGACCCGACGCAGGGCATGCGCCAGGGTCATGACGTCGGCACGCAGTACCGCTCCGGCATCTATGTGTTCTCGCCGGCGCAACGCGCCACCGCCGAGGCGTCGCGGGCGAGCTATGCCAAGGCGCTCGCGGCCGAGGGCATGGCAGCGATCACCACCGAGATCCGCGACGCGCCGCCGTTCTATTTCGCCGAGGATTATCACCAGCAATATCTGGCGAAGAATCCGCACGGTTATTGCGGCCTCGGCGGCACCGGCGTGAGCTGCCAGATCGGTACCGGCGTCGCCGCGCATTGACCAGGCGCGCCGATTGACGGCAAAGTTGCAGTTGGGCGCGCTTTGACGGGGGATCCATGCGGCAGGTGGAACGCGGCCTTCAGGCGGCGCTGTTCTTTTCCCGGTGGCTGTTCGCGCCGTTCCTGGTCGGCCTTTTCTTCTGCCTGATCCTGTTGCTCTACCGCTTCTTCGCCGATTTCTACGCGGTCGCCAGCACGCTCGCGACATTGACTTGGCACGACCTGATCGTCGCCGTGCTCAACCTTGTCGACGTCTCGCTGACGGCGAATCTGGTCCTTATCGTGATCTTCTCCGGATACGAAAACTTCATCCGCAAAATCGAACGCGAGGACAATACGGCCTGGCCGCAAGGCCTTACCAACGTCGATTTCGGCGCGCTCAAGCAAAAGCTCCTGGGCTCGATCGCCATCATCGCCGCGGTCGACGCGCTGGCTTGGTATCTCGACCTCGAAAAAATCACCGACACCACCAAGCTCGCCTGGGCGATCGGGTTCCCGCTCATGTTCGTCGCTTCGCTGGTGATGCTCGCGATTTCCGATCGGCTCGGGCGCCACGACAACAAATCCGAATGAGCCGCGTCGGGCCGTTTGCGCGCGATTCGAGATTATCCGAAATATCGCTTTGATTTCACTGATTTAAGAGGGACATGCGCCCGGGTCCGGGGGGTGCCGCTCAGGCGAATTTTTCTTCGCCGCCGCTGCGGTGAGAGAATGTTAACCATAACAAGTGTTAATCGGGCCTCAACGTTTGCTCCAACGGGGCCGGATCGCGCGTATGCGGGTCATCCGCTCTTTTATCCTGTTGCTGGGTGTGGCGATCGCGGCGGCGGGATGTGCGCAGCAGCCTGTCGCCTACATGGCTTATCCGACAGCGGGGATGCAGGGCATCGACGGCGTGGTCTATGGCATGGGCGGTCCCTATGCCCCGGCGCCGATCGGCGGTCCCTATGCCTCGGCGCCGATGGGCGGACTATACGGCGCATCGCCCTATGGCGGCCTCTACGGTTACGCGCCCGCGGCCGGCGGTTACGCGCCGGCGGCGGGCGAGGGATACTACACGCTCGATTCCGGTGACCGCCTGCGCATCGTCGTATTCGGCCAGGATGGACTGACCAACTCCTATGTGGTCGGTGCCGGCGGGTACATCGACATGCCCCTCATCGGTTCCGTGCCGTCGCGGGGCCTGACGATCGACCAGTTGGCGAGCCGAATTTCCGACAAGCTGCGCGACGGATACATCCGCGAACCGCATGTCGCGGTTGAGATCGAAGCCTACCGGCCGTTCTTCATCCTCGGTGAAGTCGCGGCGCCCGGCCAATATCCCTATGTCGCCAACATGACGGCGGAGACGGCGGTGGCGATCGCCGGCGGCTTCACCGCGCGCGCGTCGCGCAAGACCGTAATCCTCAATCGCAATTATTACGGCCGGCCAATACGCATGGCGGTGCCACTCGCTTTCCCCCTGCGTCCCGGCGACACGATCAACGTGCAGGAACGCTGGTTCTGATCAGAATCAGTATTCAGTGATCAGTACGTGGCCTGATTACTGATATCTGATCACTGACTCTGACTCTCACGCGTGCTCGGCGGCTGCCGATGCTTCCGACTGCGCCGCCTCCACGCTGCCCAAGCCGTTGAAGAACAGATTGAGCGCGACGGAGACGATCGCCGCCAGCAGGATGCCCGATTCCAACAGCGGATGCAGGACGTCCGGCGTGTAGCGGAAGAAGTTCGGCGCCACCAGCGGGATCATGCCGAAGCCGACCGATATCGCGACGACGAACAGGTTGTAGCGGTTGGCCTTGAAATCGACGCCGGTGAGGATGCGGGCTCCGGTGGCAGCGACCATGCCGAACATCACGACGCCGGCGCCGCCCAAAACCACGACCGGCACCGATTCCACCAGCGCCGACATTTTCGGCAGCAGGCCGAGCGCGATCATGATGACGCCGCCGGTGGCGGTGACCCATCTCGAACGCACCCCGGTCACGCCCACCAGGCCGACGTTCTGCGAGAACGACGTGTAGGGGAAGGTATTGAAGATCCCGCCCAAAATCGTGCCGACGCCGTCGGCGCGCAGACCGCGCGCGATCGCCGCCTGGTCGATCTTGCGCCCGGTCATTTCGCCGAGCGCGAGGAACATTCCGGTCGACTCGATCATGACGACGATCATCACGATGCACATAGTGATGATCGGCACGATCTGGAATTTCGGCATGCCGAACCGGAACGGGACCACGACGTCGACCCAGGCCGCGGAGATCACTCGGTCGAAATGCATGACGCCGAGCGCCGCCGCCAGCACTGCGCCGGCGATGATGCCGAGCAGCACGGCCACGTTGGCGATGAAGCCGGTGAACCAGCGGATCAGGCCGAGGATAACCAGCAGCACGAACAGCGCGATGCCCAAGCCTTCAAGCTGGCCGTAAGCGGGATTGGGAAACGCCCCGGCCGCCCCATCGACGACCTTGGTCAGGGTAGGCAAACCGCCCCCGGCCCAGTTGATGCCGACGCGCATCAAAGAGATGCCGATCACCAGGATGATCGTCCCGGTGACCACCGGCGGGAAAAGCGGCAACAGCCGGCCCATGAAGGGCGCGACGATCACGGCGAACACGCCGGCCGAGATCACCGAGCCGTAGATTCCGAGCAGGCCGACGTCGGGCGCTGCCGCCATGGACAGCATCGGGCCGACCGAAGCGAAGGTCACGCCCATCATCACCGGCAGGCGGATGCCGACGCCGGGAAATCCGATACATTGCACCAGCGTCGCCAGTCCGCAGGCGAAGAGGTCGGCGCTTATCAGGAAGGCCACGTCCTGCGGCGCCAGTTTGAGCGCGCGCCCAAGAATAAGCGGCACCGCAACCGCGCCCGCATACATCACCAGCACGTGCTGGAGCCCGAGGGTTAGAAGCTTGGGAACAGGCAGGAATTGATCAACCGGATGAACGTCTTGTGGCATTTGTCAGTCCCCAAAAAGCGTGCCCCGGCTATACGATCGAAGAATGTGCCATATCGCCCAAGTCTTTCCTATGGCCAAGTCTTTCAAATGGCTTCGACGCTGCCGTCGACAAAGCGACAAGCAATCCGGACCGGCGTTGCCAGCCCGGATTGCGTCGCTTCGCCGCAATGACGTCGTCAGAACGGCTTGATCGCTACGAATTATTTCTTCAGGTGTTTTTCCAGGAACGCCGTTGAGCGCTGCCAAGCAAGCTTGGCCGCCGCCTCGTTGTAGCTGCCGCGCTCGTCGCAATGGAAGCCGTGCTGCGCGTCGGGATAGACGTAGATTTCACAATCGCCGCCACGTTTGCTCTTGATGAGCTCGACGTCGCTCATCGGAATTGAAGCGTCCTTCTCGCCGAAGTGCAGCTGCGTCGGCACTTTCGGCTTTTCGTCGGCATTCTTGGCAATCTGGCCGCCGTAATAGCCGATGGCGGCCGACAGGCCGTTGAGCTTCGCTGCGGCCAGGAAGGCCAGCGTTCCGCCCATGCAGAAACCCATGATGGCCGCCGGGCCGCTTTTCTTCGCCTCGTCGATGGCGGCTTGCACGTCCCGCATCATCGCGCCCCAGTCCGGATTGGCGACGAATTTACGGGCATTGGCGATTTCGTCCGGCGAATAGCCGCACTCGAAATTCGGGTGCTGACGGTCGAACAGCGCCGGCGCGACCGTGGCATAGCCCATCCCGGCGAGACGATCGCACACCGCCCGAATGTGATGATTGACGCCAAAGATTTCCTGAATGACGACGATGCCGCCCTTGACCGCTCCACTCGGGTCGGCGCGATAGGCGCCGAGCTTGAAGCTGTCCGAAGCGACGAGTGATACGTGCTTACCCAAGACGATCCTCCTTCGACTGGCAATTCTTGCCCCTGCACGCCCTAGCATATACCGGCGCTGACGTGTCTTGAAAGGCGGTGCGGGCGCCGCCTTCGGCGGGAAGCGGCCCGCACGCCGCCTCAAGAACCCGGCGCGATTGCGAAAGCTTCCGCCAAAAGCTCGTACGAATGTAGCCGCGCGGCATGATCGTAGGCCATGGTGGTGATCATCAATTCGTCGGCGCGGGTTGTTTCGACCAGCGCGGTCAGCCGGCTTTTGACACTGACGATGCCGCCGACAATCAGGCGCTGGCGATGCCGTGCGATCCGCTCGCGGTCGATGTCCGCATAGGGATAGGCCGCCGCCACCTCCGGCGACTCCAGCGGCAAAAATTCCCCCTTGGCGCGACGCGCGAAATGCAAGTCGGAGCTCGCAGCGATGCGCTCGGCTTTGGCGTCGGTATCCGCCGCAATCGCGGCCACGGCGAGGATGGCATAAGGTTGAGGTAGAGTTTCCGACGGCTTGAAATGCGCGCGGTAGCTCAGCATCGCCTCGGTCGCGTCGTGCTCCGCGAAGTGGTGGGCGAAAGCGAAACCCATGCCGACGGCGGCGGCGAGCTCGGCGCTGTGACCGCTCGAGCCGAGCAGCCAGACCGGCGGCAGCGCAACGTCCGCCGGGACGGCATGCACCGCGCGAAACGGATGATTTTGCGGAAAGCCGCCGCGTTCCAGCAGCAGCAATTCCTGAAAGCGTTCGAGGAAGTCGTCGCCTTCGCGCGCGTCCTGGCGGCGGCGCAGCGCGTAGGAGGTCACCGGGTCGGTCCCCGGTGCGCGGCCGAGTCCCAAATCGATGCGGCCGGGAAACAGCGCCTCCAGCACTTTGAATCTTTCGGCGACCATGAGCGGGGCATGGTTCACCAGCATGACGCCGCCCGAGCCGACGCGCATTCGTGTCGTCGCCGCCGCGATTTGTCCGATCATGATCTCCGGCGCGGAGCTGGCGATGCTCGCGAGATTATGGTGCTCGGCGAGCCAATACCGCTTGTAGCCAAGCCGGTCGGCAAGCCGCGCCAGGTCGAGGGAGTTGCGCAAAGCCGCCGATCCCGGCGTCGCAGTGGTGACGGGTGACAAATCGAGGACGGAAAGCGGAGTCACGCGGGCTCTGCGCGGAAATCGATGCTCACGCGGGGAACGTGGGTGCCGGTGGCTCGCGGGTCAACCCCGGGCGCCTACTGGCCCGGCGCACTAACCAGCGGACCGCCCGTCGCCGTGCTCGGCTCCCTGGGCTTCGGCGATGCGATTTTGGTATGGCGAATGCGCGCCGGGCGCGGCTGCGCCTCCGTCGGCTGAACCGTTTGCTCTCGATAAATGGAGGATTCGGCGGTAAGGGCGCTCCCCGCTTTGCGCCGGTGGCGCGTCCTTGCGGCGGCGTGCCGCGGTTCTTTCGCCGTTGCATCGGTCTTTGCCGCATCGACGGCCGGTGTGGTCAGGCTCGACGGCGCGGCTTCATTTCCCGGCTGCGGCGGCGCTTGCGAAAGTGAAGGCTCCGCGGGCGCCTCCACGGCGGCGACACTCGGCGCCGGCGCCACCGCCGATGCCGCCGGTTCTGCCGTGGCGCCGTCCGGCGCGGGCAGGGGGTCGTCCGCCGCGGGCGTTATATCCTTCGGCGCCTCGACGGCGGCCGTGGCCTTGATCTCGGGGGCGCTTGGCTCCGGCGAAGGCGCGGGTTGAATGCTCTCGCGGTGGTCGATCTTGCGCGCCAGTGCGTCGACCGCCTCGACGACATTGCCCGTCTCGCGCAGTTGGAAGCGGCGATCGAACGGCTCCGGCGCCGCATAGGCCATGGGCGTCGCGACGTTGTCAGCGGAAAGTTGCAGCGGTGCCGAGACGGACGGCAGGCGCACGAGCGGTTTGTGGCTGACCTGAAAAGCGGCGAACATGCCGAATCCGCAGATCAGCGCCACGACCGAGGCCAACGTCGCCGCGATCATCACGCGCATATCGGGAAACATTCGACCTCGCTGAACGCCCGCGCGCGATCCGCAGCAGCACGCGTTACAGGGGGCGAAAGATCGTCGCGGGGGCTGTTGGCCTCGCACCGGCCGCCAACATTTCGGCCGGCGCATTCCCGGATTATAGGCGGCAAAGCACCGCCGAACCCTGCGGCGACCATAGCTTGAGTCGGCGAAAAGCCAACATTAAAAATTTCGCCGGCATCCGCGGGGGCCAACGATCAACGCGCGGGTTTTGAGATTCAATGCGCTAGCGCGCAATCGGACCTTGAGCCGCCGCCGAAGTCGGCATCGATCCCGGCAACACCACCACGCGCGTGCCGATATTCACTCTGCTGTAGAGGTCCTCGACATCTTCGTTGCTCAGGCGGATGCAGCCCGACGATACGAAATGGCCGATGGTCGAGGGCTGGTTGGTGCCGTGAATGCGGTAGAGCGTGCTGCCGAGATAGAGAGCGCGCGCGCCGAGCGGGTTTCCCGCGCCGCCGGCCATGAAGCGCGGCAGATAAGGCTGACGCTCGATCATCTCCTTCGGCGGATGCCAGTCCGGCCACTCGCTCATGCGACTGATGCGTTCGCCGCCCGACCAGGTGAAGCCTTCGCGGCCGACGCCGATGCCGTAGCGCAACGCTTTGCCGCCGCCGCGCACCAGATAGAGGTAGGTGTGCGGCGTATCGATGATCACCGTGCCGGCCGGCTCGGAGGTGGGGTAATCGACGAGCTGGCGGCGGTACTGCGGCGGCAGCTCTTTGGCGGGGCCGGCTTCGGGCTGCTCTTCCGGCGGCAACGCCGCGATCACCGTTGCGCGGTCGGGCGCCGGCATCGTTGCCGCGTCCGGAGTTCGGATCGAGCCGGTGACGTCCGCCGATGCCGGTCCACCGCCGATATCGGCCGGCGGCCGCGGTACTGAATCATTGCGGACTGAGGTCGGCGCTTGCGCGGCGATGCGCTGGGCCAGTGCCGGTGTCGATTGCGCGGAATAGCCCTGATTGTGGGGCGGCGGCGCGCCGACATCCAGCGGCGGCACCGGCGCTCGGTCTACCGGCGATGAGGAATAGGTCTGCGCCGACGCTTCACTCAGCGAAACTGCGGCGGCAAACGCCACGACGACAAGACTGACACCGACGCGCACGATACCGTCCCCCCGACGACCCGCAAACGCATTTTGTTTTGCAAAGAAGATTGGGCGGGAAAAAGGCGACAGGCCGTGCTGGAACCGGCAAAACGACGGCGATAACGCATAGTGGCGGCGCCGTAACGGTTCATGGATAATGAATGATGAACAACGCCGGGGGCGCTTGCCCGCAAGCTTCGCTGTTGGCTCACGCCGCCAAGCTGGTACCTTGTTGCCAAGAGCGGGACGAAGGGTGAGGACGGTGCGGTCAGCGAAACGCTTAACGGCGAGAGATTTGGGATGGGTGGCCTCCGGCGCGGTGGCGCTCTGGCTCATTCCCCCGATCGTGGCGCTGGCTCAGAGCCCGAACGTGAACGACCTCAAAGCCAAGATTTTCGACGCCCGCATGGCAGAAAAGATGTTCGTGAATGGGCTGCGATTCTGCAACGAGCTCGACGGCACGAACTTCTATTTCGAGCCGCGCAATCGCGTGCTCAAGCTCGAAGACTATCATCGCTCGCTGGAAAACCTGGCCAGCGCCCAGGCCTATAACCCGGAAACGCGGCGGGCCGTGGACCGAGCAGGACGCCAACGCCCGCTGGGCGCAGGTGAAAAGGCAGGCGCTGGGCGACAAGGAAAATTGCGCGCTGGTGGCGAACCTCCCGGATCTCGAGAAGCAGCTCGAGCAGATGGACGCCAACAACCAAGCGCCGCCAAAAAAGGACTGACTGCGGCTAGATGCTTGGGGCCGCGGCGCCGAGTCGCAGATTGGGCTTGATCCGCGGCCGTCGGCTCAACAAATAGGCGGCATGCGCGCCGACCGACCGAATTTCACCGTCGCCCCGTCCCGGCGGCGAATCCGCAGCGAAGGAATGGTCAGATGGCATCCGTGAGCGACTGGAAGGTGCCGTCCTCGGTACAGCCGAAGCCAGAGGATTATTCCTACGATCTCGACCTCGTTCTGGCCTGCATGGTGTCGCTGCGCGCCACCGTGCCGGCGGACGCGTTCACCGCCGAAACGCTCGGCACCGAACGCGCCGGCAATGGCGTCATCATCCGCGGCAACGGCCTCATCCTCACCATCGGCTATTTGGTTACCGAAGCGGACACGATTTGGCTCACCTTGAACGACGGGCGTTCGGTGCCCGGTCACGTACTCGGCTACGACCAGGAAACCGGGTTCGGCCTGGTGCAGGCGCTCGCCAAGCTCGACATGCCGGCGCTCGCCTTCGGCCAATCGGCGGCCGCGTCGCTCGGCGAACGCGTAGTCGTCGCCGGTGCCGGCGGACGCCAACATTCGGTCGCCGCGCGCATCGTCGCCAAGCAGGAGTTCGCCGGCTATTGGGAGTACGTGCTCGACGAGGCGATTTTCACCGCGCCGGCGCATCCGAATTGGGGCGGCACAGCGCTCGTCGGCCCGGGCGGCGATCTGCTCGGCGTCGGCTCGCTCCAGCTCCAGCACTCGGTCGAGAAGGGCGCGGCGCAGAACATCAACATGATCGTGCCCATCGACCTGTTGAAGCCGATCTTCGAGGACCTGCTCAAATTCGGCCGCCGCAACGCGCCGTCGCGGCCCTGGCTCGGTTTCTACGCGACCGAGGTGGATAATCGGTTGGTCGTCGTCGGGCTCGCCGATCGCGGACCGGCCAAGCGCGCAGATTTGCGCACCGGCGACATCGTGCTCACGGTCGCCGGGGCCGAGGTCCGCGATCTGGCGGGCATGTTCCGCCGCATCTGGGCGCAAGGCCAGGCCGGCGTCGAAGTCCCGATCACCATCTATCGCGACGGCGAGACCATGGAGCTGCGGGTCAAGTCGAGCGAGCGCGATCGCTTCCTCAAAGGACCGAGCCTGCATTGAGGAGGGGGCTTCTGGATTCTCTGCTTTATTTTGATTGCTTGCCTACCAACGGCAATAGCTGCCGATTAGTGAACGGTGACCTCGGAACGTCGCCGTCTTGTTGGCAGCCTTCAGTGAGGGTATCGCCCATCTGTCTTCATTCATTTGACGCCCTATTCGTCCGCATAGCAAGGTGCTCGCGCGGAGCCGCGACTGTTCAAAAATGCTCCCGAAGAGATAAACGTGGGCTCGCTGTGATGTCAGAATCGGGTCATTTCGCCCACGCCCTGGTTTGCTTCAAGCAGGGCGCATAAACCTTCCCGGTACGTCGGATAGAGCAAGGTCACGCCGAGCTCGCGCTTGAGCTTGTCGTTCTTCACGCGCCGGCATTCCTGCCAAAAACTCAAAGCCATCGGCGACAGCAACGAGGCGGCGTCGGCGAACGCGATTTCCGGCGGCGGATCGCGGCCGAGGAGCTGCGCCGCGGATACAATCGGATCGCCGGGCGAGCCGGGTTCGTCGTCGGCGACATTGAAAATTCCGGCGGCCTTGCGGGCGAACGCCGCATCGATCGCCTGCGCGATGTCGCCGACATGGACGCGGTTGAAGACCTGGCCGGGCTTGACGATGCGGCGCGCGGTCTCGCGCGCGACCTGGACGAGCGCGTTCTGTCCGGGCCCATAAATGCCGGCAAGGCGGAGGATGGCGACGGCGGCGCCGGTGCGCGCGCCGAGTTTTTGCCAGGCCGCTTCGGCGGCAAGCCGGGCGCGGCTGCGGGCCGACGCCGGCCGCGGCGGCGTGTCCTCGTCGACCCAGGCGCCGCAATGGTCGCCATAGACGCCGACCGTCGACAGATAAACGATCGACCGCAGCCGGGGCGCGTGACCCAGGGCGTCGCCGAAAGCGGCGAGGACGGGATCGCCCCTTTCATCGGGCGGGACCGAAACGAGCAGCAAATCGGATTCGGTGATCGCGCGTTCGACTTCCGCCGTCGCCGCGCCTTTGAAGACCAGCGCCTTCAGCCGTCCGGCAAGATAGGCGTTGAGTACGGCGGCGCGCTCGGTGCCGCGCACGGTTCCGACAATGTGCTCAAATCCGTCACCGAACGTGCCGATGAAATTTTCCGCCGAATAGCCGAGACCAAAACACAGGAGCGTGGTCATTGGGGCCTCAACCCGCGCGCGGCTTGCCATTCCGCGGCGACATCCGGATCGGACTCAGCGGCGCTCCGTGCCGCCGCCCGGCTTTCGAGCCGCGCGGGATCGAGTCGGCCGAGCGCCCAGATGGCGGCGCCGCGAATGAGCGGCGAGGGATCGTCGAGCAAGCGCTCGGCCTCTTCTGCCAGCGCCGGCTCGCCGGAATTGCCGATTGCGATCAGCACATTGCGCAGGAAGCGGGCATGGCCGATGCGTTTGACCGCGCTTTTGGTGAACAGCGCGCGGAAGCCTCTATCGTCGAGCTGCGCCAGCTCGGCCAAGGGCGGCGTGCGCAAGGCGTCTCGCGCGGCAAGCCGCGTTTCGTGGCCGGCCTGCGCGAATTTGTTCCACGGGCAGACCGCGAGACAATCGTCGCAGCCATAGATGCGATTGCCGATCAGCGGACGCAGCGCGCGCGGGATCGGACCCTTATGCTCGATGGTGAGGTAGGAGATGCAACGCCTTGCGTCGAGGCGGTAGGGCGCGGGGAAGGCCGCCGTTGGGCAAATGTCGAGGCAGGAGCGGCAGGTGCCGCAATGGTCGCTCTCCGGCGCATCGGGCGGCAAATCGAGCGTGGTGAAAATGGCGCCGAGGAACAGCCACGAGCCGTGCTGGCGGGACACCAGGTTGGTGTGCTTGCCCTGCCAGCCGAGGCCAGCGGCCTCGGCCAAGGGCTTTTCCATCACCGGGGCGGTATCGACGAAGACTTTGACCTCGCCCCCGGCTTGCTCGATCAGCCAGCGTCCCAGCGCCTTCAGCCGCGGCTTGATCACCTCGTGATAATCGTCGGCTCGGGCATAAACCGAGATGGCGCCGCGCCTGCGCTCTTTCAGGATTGCCAGCGGATCGTCCTCTCCGCCGTAATTGACGCCGAGCATGACGATGGCGCGTGTGTCGGGCCACAGCGCGCGCGGATCGCCGCGGCGCTCGGCGTTGCGCGCCATCCAGTCCATGTCGCCCTGAGCGCCGGCGGCGAGGAATTCCTGCAAGCGTCCGGCCACGCGCGGTATGGAATCCGGCCGCGTAATGCCGATGGCGTCGAAGCCCTGCGCGCGGGCGGCCGCGGCCAGCGCCGTTTTCAGCGCGGCCGCCTGTTGCGGCGTCAGAAGTCGAGGTTGGCGTAGCTCGGCGACGGCGGCAGGCCGGGCAGCGTCTCGCCGAGCAGCGCGCGGAACGCGGGTCGTGATTTGATCCTCGCGTACCAGGCCTTGGCGGTCTCGTCTTCGTCCCACGGCACATCGCCCAGATAATCGACGGCGGACAAATGCCCCGCCGCGCTGAGATCGGCATAGCTCAGATTGTCGCCGGCAAGCCAGTCGCGCTTGCGGACGAGCCAACCGATATACGTCAGATGGTATCTAATATTGCTGCGCGCCGCCCGCATGATCTCGGTATCGGGCGGGCCGCCGCCACTGCCAGCCGGGATAAAGCGCTTGTAAACGCGTTCCATCACCAGCGGGCCGCTGACTTCGGCGAAAAACTTGTCGTTGAACCAGCTCATGAGGCGGCGAACCTCGATGCGCTCGCCGGTTTCGCCCGGCATCAGCCGGAGCGGCGCGGCCGTCGCGCCGCGCGTTTCGTCGAGGTATTCCGCGATGATGGCGGCGCCGGGAACCGGCGGCAGGCCTTCTTCCACCAAGACCGGCGTCGTCTCCGCCGGATTGAGCATGAGAAAATCCTCGCGCCGCTCCCAGGCCCGCACCTCCACCAGCCGCGCCGTCAGGCCGTACTCCTCGAGAACGAGGCGCACGAAGCGCGAATGCGGGCAGGAGGGATGATGAAAGAGCGTCAACATGCCATCGCGGGGCGGAGAGGATAATCTGACTGAGCTCAGCCGCGGCATTAGCGGCCCTTTTTCCGAATCGGTCTGTTATAGGCGAAGCGATCCGGCAGGCAAATTGCAGCCGGCGCGCCTGTTGAAAGAGTGTGCCCTGCCGGCGCGCGGGCTTTTCGCAAAAACTGGCTTCCACTTTCGCGGATCATGGGCTAGCCACAAGCCCCGACGAATCGTCCTGCCCGTCCCTTGCGTATCGGGCGCACGTCGCGCCTTCCCCCCTGCCGCGGAGCTTCATCCATGACTTTCGATTTCATCAAGGCGATCGTGCTCGGCGTGGTCGAGGGGCTGACCGAGTTCATTCCGGTTTCGTCGACCGGGCATCTCCTGCTGCTGCAGCAATTTTTCGGCTTTAGCGACGAGGATTTCGGCAAAAGCTTCACGGTCTTGATTCAGTTCGGCGCGATCCTGGCCTTGCTGTCGATCTACGCCGCGCGGCTATGGACGCTGTTCACCGGCATGTTCAACGATCCACAGGCAAGACGCTTCATCATCGGTGTGCTCATCGCCTTTTTGCCGGCGGCGGTGATCGGAGCTACCGCCTATAAATTCATCAAAGAGGTGCTGTTCAATCCCTGGATCGTGTGCTGTTCGCTGATCGTGGGCGGTGCGGTGCTGCTGTGGGTGGATCGGCTCGATCTCAAGCCGCGCTATCATGAAGCGACGCGGTTCACGCTGCCGATGTATTTCATCATCGGGGTCGCGCAATGCCTGTCGATGATTCCGGGCGTGTCGCGCTCCGGCGCGACCATCGTCGCGGCGATGCTGCTCGGCGCCGATCGCCGCGCCGCCGCGGAATTTTCGTTCTGGCTCGCCATGC
Organism: Xanthobacteraceae bacterium; assembly: GCA_031291475.1. Lineage (GTDB taxonomy): Bacteria > Pseudomonadota > Alphaproteobacteria > Rhizobiales > Xanthobacteraceae > BOG-931. The sequence continues at coordinate 49,144 of JARLIY010000066.1, read as the reverse complement.
CGACCATGGCGGGGGCGTTCGCCTACGATCTCTACAAGAACCATGCGCAGATGAGCCACAGCAATGCGTTGCTTGTCGGCGTCGGTTTCGTCGTATCCTTCATCTGCGCCTGGTTCGTGGTGAAGACGTTTCTCGGCTATGTGTCGCGCCACGGCTTCACGCTGTTCGTCGGCTGGCGCTTCGCCGTCGGCGTGCTCGGACTCATCGCGCTCGCGCTGGGGCTTTGATCACATCGTCGATCCAGGCGGCGAGCGCGTCCAGCATCTCGCCGCGCACGTCCGCATCCTTGCGGCCGCTCCGCGCCGGCACGTGAAAGGAGTGATCGGCGTCCTCGAACAGCCGCAGGCTGGCGCGGGCGCCGAGCGCCCGGCAAAGCGGCACGAGCTGATCGAGCGCGGCAAGGGTGTCGCGCGTGCCTTGCAGGAACAGCATCGGGACTTGCACGTCGAACAGATGTTTGCCGCGATCCGCCGACGGCTTGCCGGCGGGGTGCAGCGGAAATCCGAGAAACGCCAGGCCGCGTACGCCGGGCAGCGGCCCCTTCGCCTGCGCTTGCGACGTCATGCGGCCGCCGAAGGATTTGCCGCCGGCAATGAGCGGAAGCCCCGGCAGCCTGCGCTGCGCCACAGCCGCTGCGGCGCGGACTGTCGCTTGCGCAAGCGGCGGCGGATCGGGCCGCTTGCCGCCGCGCTCCATATAGGGAAACTGATAGCTCAAGGTCGCAATTCCGCGCGGCGCCAGCTCCGCCGCGACCGCCGCCATGAAGCGATGATTCATCCCGGCGCCGGCGCCATGCGCCAACACGTAGCAGGCGCGTGCACCCGGCGGCGCCAGCAGCAAGCCGGAAACGCGAGTGTCGTCATCGACCGCAAAAGTGATAGGCTCGGCGAGACCAGCTGACACCAGACGCTCCCTCGTGCCGTTATATCAGGAGTAGAATATGTGCCGTAACATCCGCACGCTGTTTAATTTCGAGCCGCCGGCGACGGAGGACGAAATCCGCGCTTCATCGCTGCAATTCGTGCGCAAGCTGAGCGGCTTCGCCAAGCCCTCGCGCGCCAACGAGGCGGCCTTCAACCTTGCTGTGCAAGAAGTGACGGAAGCAGCCCGCCGCCTCCTGGCATCGCTGGAGACCGCCAGCCCGGCGCGCAATCGCGAGCTCGAAGCGATGAAAGCGCGCGAGCGTGCCCGCGAGCGCTTCGCCACTTAAGACTATTCGTTACTTGCGCCGCGGTTTGCCGGCTTTGTCCGGCTTTAATTGATGGATGGTCGCGGATACGCCCGCGCTTCGCCGCAGCGCGTCTTTCAGGTCGGCGGGGCGGCCGTATTTCTTCAACAGATCGCGGAACGCTTCGTCGGCGAGTTCCTGAAAATCTTTCATCTGGTCGCGCCCGAGCAGATCGAGATCCCGCCAGGTTTCTTCGTCGAGCTGTATGCGCTTGCCCGGCATCTGCGGCTCGCCTTTTGTCCGCGCGTCCGATCGCGGTTACGCGTCGAAGCTTCCACCTTTCGGCCAATGCTGTCCAGCGCCCCAAGGGTCATCGACGAGGCGCCGCGGCTTGATCTAAGCTAAAGACGACCGCCGTGACGGTCGTGATCGCGCGCGTTCGCTTTAACCCGGGAGGAGCAATCCAATGGCCAAGAAGCAATCGGATAGCGTTTATCGGATTATCGATGTTGTCGGCGTCAGCGAAAAATCGTGGGAGGACGCCGGTCGCATCGCGGTGCAGACGGCGGCGGGCTCGCTGCGTGACCTGCGTGTTGCCGAAGTCACCAAGATGGACATGAAGGTGGATAACGGAAAGGTCACGGCGTTTCGCACCCGCGTCGCGCTCTCGTTCAAATACGGGTCTTGATCCGGCCGCGGCCGCTCAAACCGTGCGGCCGCGGAACTGCCCGGTCTTGCGGAAGCGCCAGAGATAATCCGGCACTACCGACGCGACGGAATTGGGGATGATGCCCAGTCCTTCCAGCGTGCGGCCTTGCTCGCGCGCGGCGGCGGAGACGACGTTGTCGCTTTTGAGCAGCTCGACCTGATCGGGCGTGATCGGCGGCTTCGGCAGGAATTGCAGGAACGCCGCTTGCAGCTTGAGCAGCGCGAACGGCACCGGCACGAGCAGCCGGCGGCGCTCGATGGTGGCGAGCGTGAATTCCATCAGTTCCTTGAACGTTCGTACGTCCGGTCCGCCGAGCTCGTAGGTTGCGCCTGGCTTTCCTTCGCCGCCGAGCGCCTTGGCGATCGCTTCGCCGACGTCGCCGGCGAAAACCGGCTGAAAGCGCGTATGGCCGCCGCCAGGCAGCGGCAGCGCCGGGGCGATGCGGGCCAGCGCGGCGAAGCGGTTGAAGAAGTCGTCCTCGGGGCCGAAAACGATTGACGGACGGATGATGATCGCGCCGGGCTGCACCGCCAGCGCCAGCCGTTCGCCCGCGGCTTTGGAGCGCGCGTAGCGCGAGGTCGAGGTCTCGTCGGCACCGATGGCCGAGACGTGGATGAGGCGCGCGCCGCCGGCACCAGCAGCCCGCGCCACTGCTTCCGCGCCTTGCGCCTGCACCGCGTCGAAGCGCTGGCGGCCGCGTTCGAACAGGATGCCGACAAGGTTGATGACGACGTCGGCATCGCGCGCCGCCGCCTCGACCGACGGCGGAAAGCGCAAATTCGCCTGCACCGTTTCGATCTGCCCGACGCCGCCGAGCGGCTTCAGATGGCCGGCGAGCTCCGGGCGGCGCACCGCGACGCGGATGCGGTATTGGCGGATGGCGAGCGCGCGCACCACATGGCGGCCGAGAAATCCCGAGCCGCCGAACACCGTGACCAGCGTGTCAAAATTGCTTTTCAAGGCCATTAGCGGCGGAAATACAGGATCGATTTCGCGCTGTATAGACCCTTTGACTGTCATACGCGGGCTTGACCCGCGTATCCATGGTGACTTTCTGAAAGCAAAAGTGTTGCGGCGAGCCCGTGCAGTCCGCAAGTCAGCATGGATTGCCGGGTCGAGCCCGGCAATGACGAAGAGAGGACGTTCGATTGACAAGGGGATGACCGCTTTCGTACCAATCGCCGCGATGCCCAGGTGGCGGAATTGGTAGACGCACTAGTTTCAGGTACTAGCGCCGCGAGGCGTGGAGGTTCGAGTCCTCTCCTGGGCACCAGCCTTGAATTTTATCAGCTGCGCCTTCGCTATGTCCGTGCTTGTCGCGGGCATAACGCTCCGCCGTAATGCCACCCTAAATCCTGCGTCAGCGAGGTGTGCCAATGGCAAAACCGAACCGTAAAACCGCTCTGATCACCGGCTCAACCGACGGTGTCGGTCGCATGGTGGCGACAAGACTGGGGGCGGCCGACTGGCGGGTCTTGGTGCATGGCCGGGATCGCGCGCGCGGCGCAGAGGTCGTCGCCGAGATCAAAAAGGCCGGCGGCGCGGCGGAGTTTCTGCAAGCGGATTTGTCGGCCCTTGCCGAAGTTCAGCGGCTGGCGGAGGCGGTGCAGAAAACGACCAAACGCCTCGATCTCCTCATCAACAATGCCGGCATCGGCAGCGGAGGACCGCAAGGTATTCGGCAGACCAGCGCCGATGGCTACGAACTGCGTTTCGCCGTGAATTATCTGTCCGGCTTCCTGCTCACCCATCTGCTGCTGCTGCCGCTTATCAGGAAAAGCGCACCCGCGCGGATCGTCAACGTCTCGTCACTCGGACAACAGGCGATCGATTTCGCGGACGTGATGTTGACGCAGGACTACAGCGGCATGCGCTCCTACCGCCAGAGCAAGCTCGCGCAGATCTTGTTTACGATCGATCTGGCGCGTGAGCTTGCCGGCACGGGTGTAACGGTCAACGCCTTGCATCCGGCGACTTTCATGGACACCAAGATGGTGCGCGAGTTCGGCACCCCGATGAGCACCGTCGAAGAGGGCGCCGACGCCATCCTGCAACTCGCGATCTCGCCGGCGATGGAGGGCCGCAGCGGACTTTATTTCAACGGACAGAGCGAGGCCCATGCCACCGAGCAGGCCTACGACGCGAAGGCGCGTCAAAAGCTGAAAAAGCTCAGCCTTGAATTGACCGGCTTGTCCTCGAAAAAATCCGCAGGCGCCGCCCGGTCACGGCGCTAGCTTTCCCAAACTAAAGCGTCCCCTTTATTCCCACATAAGCGGCGAACGGCATGCCCGGGATGAAGGTGTGCGGGTCGGTCAGATTCAAATACGGAAATGAGGTGACGTCGAAGAACGTGCCGTAGACGTAATAGTGCTGGTCGAACAGGTTCTTCACCAGCGCGAACAGTTCGATGTTCTTCGATATTTGATACGACGAATGCAGGTTCACCAACCAATAAGCCGGCATCTTCGCGTTCTGGTTTGACTCGTCGCCGACGAGATATTGGCTGCCGATGACGTTAAGGTCGGCGCCGAGCTTCCACGGGTCGGTGATCCGGTACTCACCGCCGAGCTTGAAGCGGAAATCAGGAATGCCGGTCAGATGATCGCCGGGAACGACAAAGATGTTGCCGGCGGCATTGGCATGGGGATTGAACGGCGAAGACAGGGTCAACGGATCGAGGAAGATGGCGTCGACATAGGTGAAATTAGCGTAGACATTCCAGCGGTCCCATTTATAGGACGCTTGCGCTTCGACTCCCTGGCGCAGCGTATTTCCGCTGTTCTGAAAATATTCATGGCCGGGGATCGGGCTCGCCACGGCGATGATGTCGTCGGTATTGAGCGCGTGATAGGCGCCGGCGCTCCAGTTCAACATCCCGCCTGCGACATCGAAATGCCCGCGCAAGCCCGCTTCGAAAGTATGCGACACCACCTGTTTGAGATTGGGGTCGCCGGCCAGCGCGTTGTCGATCAGGCAGGGTCGCAGCGGATCAGAGCAGCCGAGTTCCAGCGGGGTCGGCGCGCGGTTCGCTTCCGCATAGCCGCCATACACGGTGACGTTGGGTGTGAGCTTGTAGGTCGCGCCGATGGTCGGGTTCAAGCGCGCGTAACTGTGATTGCCGTTGAGCCCGGGATCGTTGCCCAATTCGTCCTGCAGGTCGATCTGGGCGAAGTTGAAACGAGCGCCTGCCGTCACCGAGAGCCGCGGGGTCACGTAGAGCGTATCGGTGGTGTAAAGCCCGGTGTAGAGGGTCTCGGCGCCCAAACCGACCGGCGCCACGTCGCCGGAAGGCTGATCGATAAAGAGACCGCTGCCGACGACAAACGGAAACTGGTTCGGGTTGATCGTTCCCAGCTCGCTCGTCGTTGAAAATTGCACAAGCCCGCGATCGACGCTGAACCCGGCCGTGAAATTGTTGTCGTGGCCGAATAATTTTTCCGAGGACGCCGCCTGCGCCGAGCCGCCGAATGAGTTGGTCGCCGTCCAGGTGCGGTCGATCTCGCCCAAAACCGCCGGGGCGCCGAGCGCGCCGGCGTTCGGTACCGTCGCTCCGGTGGTGGTGATGAGATTGTGCAAACTGCCGTCGAGATTGGGAAAGCAGAGAAGGACCGGGTCCGGGCAGCCGGTATTCTGCGCGTCGGTGCCATTGCCGTCGACGTGGCTCTGCCGGAACGAACGAAAATAGGCATTGGCCTGATACGTCCACGTATCGGTCGGCTTCCAGCTCGCGCTGGCGGTGAGGAAGGCGAGCTGGTTGTCGGTGGTTTGCGGCAGCGTGTAGACGCTCGCCCAGTTCTGCGCGAGCATCTGCACGGGCGTCGCAGCAGCGGCGCCGAAATTGTTGGCGGCGCCGGTGAAGGTGATATGGAATTCGGTCTGGTCGGCGCGCGCGCCGAGGTCGGCGTAAAGCCGGCGCACCTGCGAGAGTGAATCCTGGCGCCAGCCGGCGTCGTCGATGGCGTCGGCGGTGATATAGCCGGAAATGTTTCCAACCTGGCCGCCGGCCTGTATCGAAGCGCCGGCGCGCCCGAAGGAACCGCCGGTCGCGTCGCTTTCGACGCCGTGATAGGTAAAGCCGTTTTTCATTTCGAACGACAGCGCGCCGCCGATGGCGTTGAGACCGTAGACGGGGTTGCTGGGAACGAGCGTCATCCGGCTGATGGCATTCTCCGGGATGAAGTCCCAGTTGACGATGTCACCGAACACTTCGTTGATGCGCACGCCGTTCTGATAGACGGCGAGACCTTGCGGCGTTCCGATCACCGGCGACGCAATGAAGCCGCGGTAATTGAGGTCGAGCTGGAATTGGTTTCCGGTCTGATCGCCGAGCGCCACGCCGGGCAGGCTGCGCGCCAAAGCGTCGAGCAGATCAGGCGCCGTGGCGCGATCGAAGTCGGGCGCCGAGAGCGTTTGCACATTGGCCGGCACCTTGTCGCGATCGATCGCGCCGGGTTCGGCGGGCCGGGCGGCGGTATCGGCGCCGGTCGGGGCGGCCGGCGCTGCCGCCGGGCGGGGCGGCGGCACCGGCGTCGTGCCGATGACGCGGATTTCGGGAAGCGGCACGGCGTTGGAGTTCGAGCCCGGGCTCGTGGTCTGTTGCGCGAGCGCGGGGCAAGCCGCCATCGCGGCAGCGATCAAGGCCAGCGCGAGCCGGGTGCAAAATGCCGCCCAAACCGCAGATCCACTGACGCAACCAACGCTCACAGCCCCCCGCATGGGCGACCCGTCCCCCCGACCAGGACAAGGAAAATTGTGCCATGATCGGCGCGTACGGTCTTTGACGATTTTGCACGATTTTGGACGATTTCGGCGGGGCGGCCGATTTTGACGCGCCATATCGGTTGCGTTAATCAGGAGACCACGCTGACGACCGCTATGTCGTCGGCGCCACACCGAGCCAGCCGCAGCGTCGCCTTATGACCATCCGCCTGCATCGCGGCGATCTGCCGGACCTTTCACGCTACACCGGCGCGATCGCTATCGACACCGAGACCATGGGGCTCTCTCTTGGTCGCGACCGGCTTTGCCTCGTTCAGCTTTCGCCCGGCGACGGCTCCGCAGACGTGGTGCAGATTCCGGCACACGGCGCCGACGCTCCGAATTTGAAGCGGCTCCTCACCGATGGACGCCTGCTCAAGATTTTTCACTTCGCGCGGTTCGATCTCGGCATGCTTACCAAGGCCTTCGGCGTGATGCCGGCGCCGGTCTATTGCACCAAAATCGCCTCGCGCTTGGCACGCACCTATACCGACAAGCACGGGCTGAAGGATCTGGTGAAGGAAGTGCTGGGACACGACCTTTCCAAGCAGCAGCAATTATCCGATTGGGGCGCGCCGGAATTGAGCGATGCGCAGATATCCTACGCCGCCGCCGACGTGTTGTACCTGCACGCGCTCAAGGAGCGGCTCGACGCCATGCTCGCGCGCGAGGGCCGCGAGGGCTTGGCCGCGGCCTGTTTCCGGTTCCTGCCCGACCGGGTGCGGCTCGATCTCGCAGGCTTTGCCGACCAGGATATTTTCGCCCATTCCTGAGCGGCGTCCGGGACCGCTTCGCCGCGGCTCATTGGCACGCTGAATTCGTGGATGTTCCTGCCCGGTGTAGGCCACATTCGCAGGCGACAATTCCCAAGCGGAACCGGTACAACGGCTCCGCGCGGCGAATCGGGGCAACGTCCGAAGGGGCAAAAGCTGACCAGCGTTTATCCTGCCGACAGCGCGAGACGAGGCGGATTTTCGGCGACCGCGCGCGGCGATGCCGAGCAAATCTATCGTGCCGCGCTGCGGCACAGCCGGCACGTTCGCTGGCTTCGACTTGGCGTGCCGGTCGCCATTGTGGCCGCTTTGATCATCGTGGTGGCGGCGAATTACGTGCCGACGGTCGGCGGGCTTCGGCTGCCCGGGGAGCTCGGCAAGCTGGTGATCAACGGCACCAAGGTCACCATGCAGCAACCGCGCCTCACCGGCTTCACCCTCGATTCCCGTCCCTATGAGTTCACCGCGAAGTCGGCGGATCAGGACATCACCAAGCTCGATTTTATGAAGCTGCATCAGATTCAGGCGAAGATCGAGATGGAGGACAAGAGCATCGTCAACATCTCCGCCAACACCGGGGACTACGACATGAAGAGCGAAATGCTCATCCTTCACGATAATATCCGTCTCGTCTCCACGACCGGCTATGAGGCGCGGCTGAGCGAGGCGGCGATCGACGTGCATAAGGGGACCGTGCTGTCGGAAAAGCCGGTTTGGGTGAAACTGGTCAATGGCGTGATCAACGCCAAGCGGCTGGAAGTGCTCAACAGCGGCGAGGTGATCCGCTTTGGCGGCGGCGTGGCGATGACCGTGCAGCCCGATCAGATTCCCACCCAGGCAGGCGACCGATGACGCAGCGGCTTCACCTCCTGGCTGTGATGTTGGCGCTGGCGGCGCCGTCAATTGCGGCGGCGCAGACGCCGCGCGCTGCCGCGAACGGGCAGGGACCGGGCTCGATACAGGAGCAGAATCAGGATCAGCCGATTCAGATCGAGGCCGCGACGCTCGAAGTGCACGACAAGAACAAGATGGCGACATTTTCCGGCGACGTGCAGGTCGTACAGGGCGACACGACGATAAAATGCCAATCCCTCGTCGTGTTCTATGGCGCCGAGCACGGTTCCGGCCCCGGCCCGGCGGTCGCCGCCACCGCACCCGCGGTGGGCGCCGCGCCGGGCACAAACGTTCCGCCGGGAACGGTCGTTCCGCAGGGCGCCCACGACATCCGCCGGATCGAAGCGCGCGGCGGCGTTACCGTCATCTCCAAGGACCAGAACGCAAGCGGCGATCTCGGCGTCTATGATCTGAAGAAAAAGACGATCACGCTGACCGGGAACGTCGTCGTCAGCCAAGGCAAGAACGTGCTGCACGGCGACCGGGTCGTGGTCGACACCACCACCGGCAACGCCCACATCGAATCGGGCGCGGCCAGCCAGAATCGCGTCCGTGCGCTCATTCAGCCGGGCAAGGGCGCCAATGGCGGCCCGTCGAACTTCCTTTCGGTCGGGCCGAACCGGCCGAATTAAGCGTGGGGGCCGCAGTTTTGGCCCGGAAAATCGGATAAAGTCCCGCCGCAAAGCGGGGAAACCCGCCGGCGATTCGGTCGGAACCTTCCGAGGCTGGCTTGTTCGACATTTTCGCATATTTCCGCCGGCGCCGTCCGGGGTCGCGCCAGCCGATCGCCGCGGGCGATGAGCCCATCGACCTTGCCAACATGGGCGGCGCGATTAATGGCACCTATTTAGACATTGCGAGCCTGCCGGCGGCGGAACCGAGAGTGCAGAGCCGGCCGCCGCGCCGCCAGCGGCCGCCGCTGCCGGAAAGCGGAACGCAGCCGCCGCCCCGGCCGCGCCGCCGTCCCGAGGGCAACGGCTCGACGCCCCCCGAACGCAAGGGCTTGCTTTCCGTCCACGGTGTGGAAAAGAGCTTCGTCGGCCGCAAGGTGGTCAAGGGCGTGAGCCTCTACGTGCGCAAGGGCGAAGCGGTCGGCCTCCTCGGCCCCAACGGCGCCGGCAAGACCACCGTGTTCTACATGATGACCGGCCTCATCAAGGCCGATAAGGGACGCATCGAGCTCGACGGCCTCAACGTGACGCCGCTGCCGATGTACCAGCGCGCGCGCCTCGGCATCGGGTATCTGCCGCAGGAGGCCTCGATTTTTCGCGGCCTCAGCGTCGAGGAGAACATCCGCGCGGTGCTGGAAGTGGTCGAGCCCGACACCAAAAAGCGGGAGCGCGATCTCGACGGCCTGCTCGAGGAGTTCAACATCGCGCGGTTGCGCAAGACGCCGGCGATCGCGCTCTCGGGCGGCGAACGGCGCCGCGTCGAGATCGCCCGCTCGCTGGCGACGCGGCCGAGTTACATGCTGCTCGACGAGCCGTTCGCCGGCATTGATCCGATCGCCGTCGGCGACATCCAGGCGCTGGTGCGGCATCTGACCAATCGCGGCATCGGCGTGCTGATCACCGACCACAATGTGCGCGAGACCCTTGGTCTGACCGATCGCGCCTACATCATTTATTCCGGTGAAGTGCTGATGGAGGGCCGCGCCGACGACATCGTCAACAACCCTGACGTGCGCCGGCTCTATCTGGGCGAGCAGTTCCGGCTTTAAACCCTCGCCGCCGAAATCGATTGACGACAGGGCCGCTGAACTGGTGTACAAACACTTACAAGCAAGAATTGGACCAGTTCCGGGCAAACTCGTTCATGGCGCTGTCGCAAAGACTGCAAATCCGCCAGAGCCAAGCGCTGGTGATGACGCCGCAATTGATGCAGGCGATCAAGCTTTTGCAGCTGTCGAATCTCGATCTGGTCGCGTATGTGGAAGCCGAGCTCGAGCAAAATCCGCTGCTCGACCGCGGCGCGGAAGAGGAGCCGCCGCCGGCCCAGACGGACGGCACGCCAGCCCCCGACCAGCCGGCCGTGGACGGCGAGACCTGGAGCGCTGCCGAGAGCGCGCCCAGCGCCAACGCCGCCGAGGACTCGCTCGACACCCGCGTCGAGGACAGTTTCCCCGATCATGTCGAAGTGGCGCCCGCGCGTGCCACCAAGGGCCCGACGGCCTATTCGGAATGGGCGAGCGTCGGCTCCGGCGGCCGCGATGACGGCGACTACAATCTTGAATCGTTCGTTCCCGCCGAGACCACGCTGGCCGACTGGCTGCGCGAACAGCTGACACTTGCCATCTCCAACCCGGCGCGGCGGATGATCGGCCGATATCTGATCGATCTCGTCGACGAGGCCGGATATCTCGGCGGCGATCTGGCCGCGGTCGCGGAACGGCTCGGCACTAGCGTCAAGGAAGTCGAAGCGGTGCTCGGTATCCTGCAGACCTTCGATCCGCCCGGAATTTGCGCCCGCGATCTCGCCGAATGCCTGACGCTACAGCTCAAGGAGCGCGACCGCTTCGATCCGGCGATGCAGGGCTTGATTTCGCGGCTCGATCTTCTAGCCAAGCGCGATTTCGGGGGATTGAAGAAAATCTGCGGCGTCGGCGAGGAGGATCTCGCCGACATGATCGGGGAAATCCGCCACCTCAACCCCAAGCCCGGGCTGGCTTTCGGCTCGGCGGTCGTGCAGCCTATCGTGCCAGATGTTTTCGTGCGGCCGGGGCCGGACGGCGGCTGGATTGTCGAGCTCAATTCCGACACCTTGCCCAAGGTATTGGTCAATCAGACCTATTACGCCGAGGTCTCGGCCACGGTGCGGCGCGACGCCGAGAAGTCGTATCTTGCCGAATGCCTGCAAAGCGCGACTTGGCTGGTGCGCGCGCTCGACCAGCGCGCGCGCACCATTCTCAAAGTCGCCAACGAGATCGTGCGCCAGCAGGATGGCTTCTTCGCCCACGGCGTCGAGCATCTGCGCCCGCTCAATCTCAAGACCGTCGCCGAAGCCATCAGCATGCACGAGTCGACCGTCTCGCGCGTCACCGCCAACAAATACATGGCGACCAGCCGCGGCATTTTCGAACTCAAATATTTCTTCACGTCGGCGATCGCCGCGTCCGGCGGCGGCGAGGCGCATTCCGCGGAAGCCGTGCGTCATCGCATCAAGCAGCTGATCGATGCCGAGACCGCCACCGGCGTATTGTCCGACGACACCATCGTCGACAAGCTGCGCGAAGCCGGCATCGACATCGCGCGCCGCACGGTCGCGAAATACCGCGAGGCCATGCGCATTCCCTCCTCGGTGCAGCGGCGACGGGAGAAGCAGGCGGCGGCACTGACCTGATCCATCTTGCCGGGCGGGGCGGAGAACGGTCGGTATCCGCCCGCATTGACGCCGCGTCCGCCGATACCTAGCTCGAAAGAATGGCTGGAAATTTCGCGGAGGCTGCCATGTCATTTCGCGTTTCCGGGAAGAATCTCGACGTCGGCGAGGCGCTGCGCGAGCGCATCAACACGCGGATCAGCGAAATCTTGAACAAATATTTCGACGGCGGATATTCCGGGCATGTCACGGTTGAGCGCGACGGCTCCGGCTTTCGCACCGAATGCGCCGTGCACCTCGATTCGAAAGTGACGCTGGAAGCCGAGGGGATGGCGCAGGACGCCTATGCGAGCGCCGACCAGGCGGCGCTGCGGGTGGCCAAGCAGCTGCGCCGCTATCATCGCCGCCTCAAGGATCACCGCGGGTGACGTCTCCGCCGGCCGTTCAACCCCGTGACATGATCGACCTGGGCCGGAACTAACGCCGCCGATAACCATTGACGCGGTTGCCTACGCTCCCCTATGGTCCGCCGCCTTCGAGCATGATCCCGAAACGCAGGTACCGGTTTTCGCAAGAGAATCACGCTGTCATTTTAGAGACTCGGCGTCAGGCCCAAGGCCTCGCCCCCAGGTCGTCACTCATGCCGCTCACCGATTTGGTCGCCCCGAACGCGATCCTTCCGGCACTAAAGGTCAACAGCAAGAAGCAGGTGCTGCAGGAACTTGCCGCGCGCGCCGCGGTACTCACCGGGCAAAGCGAGCGCGCGATCTTCGAAATCCTCATGCAGCGCGAGAAGCTCGGCTCGACCGCGGTCGGCAACGGCATCGCCATACCGCACGGCAAGATGCCCAATCTCACCCGGCTGTTCGGATTGTTCGCGCGACTCGACCGGCCGGTGGATTTCGAGGCGCTGGACGGCCAGCCCGTCGATCTTATTTTTCTGCTGTTGGCGCCAGAGGGCGCCGGCGCCGATCATTTGAAGGCGCTGGCGCGGGTGGCGCGGCTGTTGCGCGATTCCACCGTCGCCCACAAGCTGCGCGCCTCGCGGGATGCCGAGGCGCTCTACGCCGTGCTGGCGATGCCATCGGCCAGCGCAGCATAATTCAGACAACAAAAAACGGACGACAGAGGACAGACGAAAGATTCTGTTCTCCGTCGTCCGTCATCCGTCGTCAGAAATTCAGTGTACGCTCACCATTTCGAGCTGCTGGCTCGCGGCATTGGCGCTCGCCGCCTCGCGGCTGTCGGTGAGCATGATCGGCGTACCGTCGGCGGCATGCAGCGCGAACAGCTTCAGCCCCGGCTGGATATCCGGCACTTGCGGAAACAAAGCGTGCACGTCCTCGGAGCGGATCGTCTTGACATACGCGATCTCGCCGTCGCCGAGCTGCGCCAGCGCTTCGGGCGATATGTCGATCTGGTTCATTTCGCTACGGCTCAATTCCGAGGTCATGGCCGCTAACTCCTTACCTGCATGACGATAACGCGGCCGAGGCCGCTTTGGTTTCCTCACTCTGACTCCTTGATCGAGATCGATCTTACCACCCGTTCCGGCTGCGGCCGGACCAGGTCGATCGACAGCAATCCGTTTTTCAGGTCGGCGTTGCGCACTTCCATGCCTTCGGCCAGCACGAAGCTGCGCTGGAATTGCCGCGCAGCGATGCCGCGGTGCAGATATTGCCGGCTTTTGTCGTCCTGTTGCCGGCCGCGAATGACCAGCTGGCTCTCCTCCAGCGTCACGTCGAGCTGATCGCGGGTGAAGCCCGCGACCGCCAGCGTAATGCGCAGCCGTTCCGGACCGTTGGCGTCGCGCGCGATGCGTTCGATGTTGTAGGGCGGATAACCGTCGGCGGCCTTGGCGACCCGGTCGAGCACCCGCTCGATCTCATCGAAGCCGAGCAGGAACGGACTGGAAAGCGACGATATCCGCGTCATGTCTCAAAGTCCTTTGCCAAGCGACTTTGCGGGGCCCTGACGGCGCCCCAACTGCATGACAGCTATATGGCGTGGCCGGATAATCGCCGCAAGTCGGTGCGCACGCCGTATGAATGACGGGTGGCGCCGCAGCGGCGGCGCAGCGTCATGGCCACTTCAGCGGCCCGGGCAGCGCGCGTTCAGCTTCCGCGACGAGTTGCGCTTCGTGGCGGCCGACGAAGTTGGCGCCGATGGCGATGACGATCACGGTGGCGATACCGATGACGATCACCAGCGGCCCGGCCAGCCGCTCGATCTGGCGTCCGAACATATAAGCGGCGAAGCCAAAAAAGGCCGCCCAGACGAAGGCGCCGAAGATGTTGGCCAGCAGGAACTGCCGCCACGGCATGCGGTTGGCGCCGGCCAGGATGCCGGCGAGCGCGCGCAGCAGCGGCACGAAGCGGGCGATGACGATGATCTTGCCGCCGTGGCGCAGGAACAGATACTCGCCGAGTTTGATGCGGCCTTCGGTGATGCGCAGATAGGGGCCGTAGCGCAGCAGCAGCCAATAGCCGAATTCGCGGCCGATGACGTAGCCGACCATCTGCCCGACGACGGCCGCGGTCGCCGCGGTGAGTATCACCTCGATGATGTTGAGCTCGTGATGGGAGCCGGCAAAAATCGAGGCGGCGATAAGCACCGACTCGCCGGGGAAGGGGAAGCCGACGCTTTCCAGGCCGATGACGCCGGCGACCACGACAAGGCCGTAGTCATGAATGAGATGGGCGATTGAGGGCATCAAGGCGGGCAAGACCACAACACGAAGCAGGCATGACCAAGGAGGCACGGGGGCACCGGGTGGGCGATCCTTATAGCGGATCGGTTAAAGTCCAGATAGCCGTCCCCCCACGACGCCAAAATGGCGCTGATGGCCTTATTGGCGATTCGCGATTAAACCTGCGCCCGGGGGGCCGCGGCAGGTGAGGGGTTGGCGGAAAGCAATGCACACTAGCGCTCGCCGGCGGCTCTTGATGCTCATCCTCGGTTCGGCGCTGATGCTCGGCGCCTGCTCGCACGACCACCGTCCGAGCGAGGATGCGGCCGCCAGCAGCGACGATCCCGTCAATGTACCGCCGGCCAATTACAAGCCCGACATTCTCGGCGCCATGCACGCTTATCTGAACGACCCGACCGGCATCCGCGACGCCGGCCTCGCCGAGCCGGCGCTCAAGCCCGTGGGAAACGCCAAGCGCTATGTCGTCTGTGTGCGCTTCAACGCCAAGAAACACGGTAAGGACTATGCGGGGCCGAAGGAGGTCGCCGCCGTATTCATGGTCGGTCGGTTCGACCATTTCGAAGCGGCGCGTGAGCCGCCGCACGGATCATCGCACGAGCCGTCGCCTGAGGCATCATTGCAAGCGCCGTGGCATGAGGCGCCGCACGAACCGTGCGCCGGCGCGACGTATGCGCCTTTCCCCGAGCTGGAAAAGCTTTCGCGGTAGAGGATTTGCTTGCCCGGAGCGGCGGCAACCGGAGCGATCCGCCGGGCTGGAATTTGACCGCGAATTGAGTTGCATTGGCGTAGACTGGCCTTAAGCCGGCGGGAGAAGGCCGCTGCGGCACAACGTGCAACGCGGGAGGGCAGCAATGAGAATCGCGCAGCTGGCGGCCGGAGCCGCCGCGGTGATGGCGCTGTCGGCGCACTGCGCGCACGCGGCGCCGGCGCTCGCCACCAACAACGTCAACCTGCGGCAAGGACCGGGAACGAACTTCCCGGTCATCACCACCATCCCCGGCGGCAGCACGGTCGAGGTCAGCGGCTGTCAGGGTCAGTGGTGTTCTGTCGTTTGGCAGGGCCAGACCGGCTACACGATCGCCACCAGCCTCGATCAGGGCGGCCCTGAGGCACCCGGCGCCGCCGGACCACCCGGTCCCGGAGGCCCGCCACCCGGTGCCGGAGGCCCGCCGCCTGGAGGTCCGCCGCCCGGCGCCGGTGGTCCACCACCTGGTCCCGGCGGCCCGCCGCCGCCCGGCGCGACCGCCCAAGGGCCGGTCCCGGCCGGCCCGTCCGGAGCACCACCGCCGGGCTATCCGCCTCCGCCGCCCGGCTATTACCCGCCGCCGCCTGGCTATTATCCGCCGCCAGGTTATTACCCGCCCGGTTACGGTCCCTACTATCCATACGGCTATTATTACGGACCGTATTGGCGGCGAAGGTATTGGTGAGGGTGCCGCGCGACACCGCGCCGCGCGGCGTTTGTGCCGGCAAATGAACGCGATGTAACGAAACGGCGCGGCCGGGCGCCGCGTTTTCCCGTGGGGGCGGTCATTCCAAGAATGGAGATCGCCAGCGCAGGAAAAGGCTTTCGAGCACCAGTGCCGCAAGGATGATCGCGCGCTGCGGACACACGCGAGGTAGATCGCGCTGACGGCCAAGGCGCGGCCGGTATTTCTGGACCGCCGCGCTGACGCTACAGGCATTCGTTCAGCCGGCGCTCACGGCCGGACCGGATTCGCTGGTCTTCTGGGCATTCTGGGCCGCGCATACGATCATCGCCGAGGTTGCGCGCGTCCAGCGCCAGGCGGGCGAGCGGCGCCATCAGCCCGTTGACGTCGCAGATCTGCAGCGGCAGCCCTTGCGCCTATCGAGGCCGTGCCAGTTCCACCAAATGTTGTAGGCGAGCCAGTAGCAGATGGGCGAGCGCCGCAAGCATCCTGCGCAAGACTGTTTCAGCGGCCGGCGGCAAGGCCCGGCCGAGCAAACTTGGCGCGGCGATCAGCGCCGCGCAGACGACCAAAGCGAGCGCATGCAATCCGCTATAGGGAACGAAGACGTCCATCGCAGCCTCCGGCCTCAGGCGTTCGGCTCAGTCTGATGGCTACTCGTGACGGGAAAACTACCGGCCTCTTGGCTACCAGCCGCCGCGCATGCCGCGTTTGCCAAGCGTCGAGCGCGGGCCGCCGCGCGTCGGCGCATTCGCTTGCGGCCGATGCGGCGCCACCTCGTGATGGAGAGCGATACCCATCTCGTCGAGATCGGGCTTGTGGACTTTGCTCCCGCCTCTGCGCTGTGCGCTTCGGCGCGGCGAGCCGCCCTCGGCAGTGGATAAAATTTTCGCCGTCGGGTCGTCGGTCACCGCGAGCTCGGTTGAGCGCAGGCGCTTGATCTCGTCGCGCAAACGCGCCGCTTCCTCGAAATCGAGATCGGCCGCGGCGGCGCGCATGCGCGTTTCCAGATCGGCGATCACCGTCTCGAAATTGTGGCCGATGGTAGCGGTCTCCTCGAACTCGCCGCCGCCGCCGGCGCCGGTGGCAATGAGCACGTGGTCGCGCTCGTAGACGCTCTCCATAATGTCGGAGATGCCCTTGCGCACGCTCTCCGGCGTGATGCCATTCTCGGCATTGTAGGCCGCCTGCTTCTCGCGCCGGCGATTGGTCTCGGCCATCGCCCGCTCCATCGAGCCGGTGACGGCGTCGGCATAGAGGATGACGCGGCCGTCGATGTTGCGCGCGGCGCGGCCGATGGTTTGCACCAGACTCGTTTCGCTGCGCAGGAAGCCCTCCTTATCGGCGTCGAGGATGGCGACCAGCGCGCATTCGGGAATGTCGAGGCCCTCGCGCAGGAGATTGATGCCGACCAGCGCGTCGAAGGCGCCGAGCCGCAAATCGCGGATGATCTCGATGCGCTCGATAGTGTCGATGTCGGAATGCATGTAGCGCACGCGAATGCCCTGCTCGTGCAGGAATTCGGTGAGGTCTTCGGCCATGCGCTTGGTCAGCACGGTGACCAGCGCGCGATAGCCCTTCTGCGCCACCGCGCGCACTTCGCCCACCAGATCGTCGACCTGGGTGCGCGCCGGGCGCACCTCGACCGGCGGATCGATCAGGCCGGTCGGGCGGATCACCTGCTCGGTGAACACGCCGCCGGATTCGTTGAGCTCCCACGGGCCGGGCGTCGCGGAGACCGCGAGCGTCTGCGGCCGCATCGCGTCCCATTCCTCGAAGCGCAGCGGGCGGTTGTCCATGCAGGAGGGCAGGCGGAAGCCGTATTCGGCGAGCGTCGCCTTGCGGCGGAAGTCGCCGCGAAACATGCCGCCGAGCTGCGGTATGGTGACGTGGCTTTCATCGACGAAGACCAGCGCGTTGTCGGGCACGTATTCGAACAAGGTCGGCGGCGGCTCGCCGGGCTTGCGTCCGGTCAGATAGCGCGAATAATTCTCGATGCCGGCGCAGGCGCCGGTCGCCTCCATCATTTCCAGATCGTAAAGGGTGCGCTGCTCGAGCCGTTGCGCTTCGAGCAGGCGGCCGGCGGCGTTGAGCTGGTCGAGGCGCTGCTTGAGTTCGATTTTGATGCCGGCGATCGCCTGTAGCAAGGTTGGACGCGGCGTCACGTAATGCGAGTTGGCGTAGATTTTCACGAATTCCAGCTCGTCGGTCTTTTGCCCGGTGAGCGGATCGAATTCGTCGATCGATTCCACTTCCTCGCCGAACAGCGACACGCGCCAGGCGCGGTCCTCGTAGTGCGCCGGAAAAATCTCGATCACGTCGCCGCGTACCCGGAACGAGCCGCGGTAGAAATCGCCGGCCGTGCGCTTGTATTGCAGCGCCACGAGATCGGCGAGCAGCGCCCGCTGGTCGATGCGCTCGCCTTGCTTGAGCGAGAACGTCATCGCCGAATAGGTCTCCACCGAGCCGATGCCGTAGATGCAGGACACCGAAGCGACGATGATCACGTCGTCGCGCTCGAGCAGCGCACGCGTCGCCGAGTGGCGCATGCGGTCGATCTGCTCGTTGATCGAGGAATCCTTCTCGATATAGGTGTCGGTGCGCGGGATATAGGCTTCCGGCTGGTAGTAATCGTAATAGGAGACGAAATACTCCACGGCGTTGTCGGGAAAGAAACTCTTGAACTCGCCGTAGAGCTGCGCCGCCAGCGTCTTGTTGGGGGCGAGGATGAGCGCCGGCCGCTGTGTCTCCTCGATCACCTTGGCCATGGTGAAGGTCTTGCCGGAGCCGGTGACGCCGAGCAGGACCTGGGTGCGGTCGCGGCGCCGCACGCCTTCGACGAGCTCGGCGATGGCCTGCGGCTGGTCGCCCTTCGGATCGAAGTCGGATTTGATGACCAGCCGGCGGCCGCCTTCGGATTTATCCGGCCGCGGCGGCCGGTGCGGCGTCCACAATTGCTGGTGAAATTCCGGCCGGCCTTCGCGCAGCAATCGGTCGAGCGATTGCTGGCTCGCCGCGCTGCCGAAGGCGCCGCCTTCACCCGATGCCGGTCGCGCGAGCCGCAAATGGGCGGGCCCCATGTCGGGCGTGATCACCCCGCGCTTTGCGGCTTCGCTATCCTCGTCCCGGTCGTCGATTCCGAGCGCGCGGGCGAGATCGGGATCGAGCTCGCCGGGCGGCACGGGGGTTTTGCCGACATAGCCCTGCTGCGGCGCCTCGCCGAAGCCGCGCGCGACCGAGGCGCGCGCGCGATGGGCTCCGGCGAAATCGGCGCGGCGGTCGAAGGAATTGTCGGGCGGGGGTTGAAGCCCGCTTCCCTCTTTTTGGCCGGTCTGCGAGCCGACGCCGGCGCGGCCTTGGCCGATAGCGGGATTGAGCAGATCGGCGAGCGCCGGATCGAGTTGCGGCACTTCCGGACGCGCCGCTTTGGCGCGGGTCGGCCTGGCCGGGTCTTTTTTCGAATGCTTTGCCGGGTCGCGCTGCCGGCCGGGGCGTTTCGCCATGCCCCCAATATGGGCCGAGTCCGGTGGGGAGAAAAGTGCGGCCGCGCGCCCTCAGAATCCGCGCATGATTTGCCGCACATGCTCGACTTCGGGCGGCGCAGCGAAGCAATGGCCGACGAGTTTGCGCCAGGCCTGGAAGTCGGGCGAGTTGCGCCATTGCTCGGTGTGGTGCTCGACCGTTTCCCAGACGACGAACAAACGATAGCGGCCCGGCTTTTCGATCGACCGGCGCAGCTCCATGCCGTGACAGCCGTTGGCACGCTGGAAAATCGGCACGGCATTTTTCACGCCGGTTTCGAACTCGACTTCCATGCCCTGCTTGATTTCGATCTGCGCGATTTCGGTGATCATGATTTTCTCCTGCAACCGATCGTAGCCCGGATCGAGCCTCGGCGAAATCCGGGCTTCGCTAGCCGAGCGGCGCGCCGAAAATGCGGAAAAGGATGGGACCGGCAATGAGGAAGGCGAGCAATCCGGCGCGCCAGCGCGGCGCCTCGATCACGGCGGCAAGCGACAGGCCGGCAAGCGGCACGATTGCGGCGAGCGGCAGGTAATAACGCGGATAAGCGTCGAGCATCCATCCGGTCGCCAGATGGCGGCTATAGCTGGAGCCGATATGGATCGCCAATGTTGCGGCGAGCGCAAACATTCCGGCGATGACCACCACGTCGCGCGGCGTTTCCTGCCGCAGCCATACGCGGCGCAGCGACAGCGCGCCGCCGGCCAGCGCACAAACGAATGCCGCCACGGGAATTGCCAGCATGGCGTAATTGAACGTGCTGCGCACACCCAAGACCGGCATCCAGTCGGCGATGAAGGCGACGATGAAGGACGCGGAATAGGCGGCCAAGGATCTGCGCGGCAAATCGATCCAGCCCGCGGCGCGCGCGCCGTCCTCAAGCAGCGCGATCTGCGCCGGCGTTTCCGGCGTCGGACTGCCATACTGCCAGAGGTAAACGCCATACGGCGCCGCGGCGAGAACGAGCGCGACGGCGGCGGCTATCATCCAGCTCGAGCGCATGCGGCCGCGCCACTGCAAATAGATCAGCGCCGCACCGACCATCGAGGCGGTGAGCAACAGGCCGGTCAGCTTGGCCCATGCCGCCACCGCCATGCCGACGAGCGCGCAAGCGAGCCAGAGCCCGCGACCGGTCGCCGCCAGTTGCCACACGCCGAGCGTCGCCAGCGCGCCGCCGAAAAACGCTGGATCGTCGTTGGTCACGGTGGCGGCGAGCTGCACCAGGACCGGAATCCACACCAGCGGCATGGCGTAGGCGTAAAACTCCGCACGCGAAAACGACGCCGTGAGGCCGAGCGCCAGCAGCGCGGTCAAGCCCGCGGCAACGAGCGCGACATCGATCAATCGATCGTCCAACAGCGCCCGCGGATGGCCTTCCAGCTTCGGCCCGATCGCGGCGAGCAACGCGTAGAACAGCGGCAGGTGATTGAGGTAGTTGGGTTCGGCGGTGAATTCGAAGGTGTGCGGATCGAGCAGCTGAGTCGTTTCAAATCCGGCCAGGCATCGCCGGTGTGCTGGATGTGGGCGATAAAGGAAGCATGCGCCGGCTCGTCGAAGCCGGTCGTCACGTTGCCGCGCGTGGCGCTGCCGACGCAGGCCAGCACGAAAAATCCGACGATCGCGGCGGCAACCAGCAGGTTGCCGATCGCCGGCATTGTCCATTCGCCCGAAGCGGCCGATGTCGCGGTAGTGGGCACATGACTGACATGCGCGATGAGGGGTTAAATTTTCGCTAGGCTGTGTATAGATTGCGACTCTTACCAACATCAGCGGGCGTGTCATGATTGATTTGCATTATTGGACGACGCCGAACGGCCATAAGGTTACGATTTTTCTGGAAGAAGCCGGACTGCAATACAAGATTTTCCCGGTCAATATCGGCAAGGGCGAGCAGTTCAAGGCGGACTTTCTTGCGGTGGCGCCCAACAACCGCATCCCGGCCATCGTCGACCACGCTCCGGCCGACGGCGGCAAGCCGATTTCGGTCTTCGAGTCCGGCGCGATCCTGCTCTATCTCGCGGACAAGACCGGCAAGTTCATCGGCAAGGATTTGCGCAGCCGCACCGAAGGCATCCAATGGCTGTTCTGGCAAATGGGCGGGCTCGGACCCATGGCCGGCCAGTACAATCATTTCGGCAATTATGCGCCGGAGAAAATCCCTTACGCCATCGACCGCTACCGCAATGAGGTCAATCGGCTCTACGGCGTCATGAACAAGCGGCTCGCCGATCGTGCTTATCTCGCCGGCGAATATTCCATCGCCGACATGGCGTCCTACCCCTGGGTCGTTCCCTGGGAGCGGCAGGGGCAGAACATCGCCGACTTCCCGCATCTCAAGCGCTGGCTGGAAGCGATCGCCGCGCGCGACGCCGTCAAGCGCGCTTACGCGAAGGCGAAGGAAGTGAATCCGAACGCCGGCGGCATTCGCACCGCCGAGGAACGCGCTATCCTGTTCGGCCAGACCGCAAAGTCCATCGAGCGCATGGCGGCGAAGTAATATCGTCATGCCCGCGCATGCCGTTCGAAGAACGGCGTCGCTTCGCTCGCCTATGTCGCGCGCGTCCACGTCTTCATCGCAAAGTAAATTCAAGTCGTGGATGGCCGGGTCAAGCCCGGCCATGACGTTGGTAGGGTGGGGCGAGCTGCCTCTTTAATTCTGCCGCAGGATGACGCGCGTGCCGACGGCAACGCGATCGTAGAGATCGATCACGTCGTCGTTGACCAGGCGGAAGCATCCGTAGGCCAGCGCCTGGCCGATCGTCTCCGGCGCGTTAGTGCCGTGGATGCGATAGTCGGTATTGCCGAGAATCATGGCGCGGGCGCCGAGCGGATTGCCGGGACCGCCGGCCATGAAGCGCGGCAAGTAAGGCTGGCGTTCGATCAGATCGGGCGGCGGTTTCCAGTCCGGCCATTCGACCTTGCGCGAGATCGGCAACAAGCCGGCGCGGGTGAAGCCCTCGCGACCGACGCCGATGCCGTAGCGCAGCGCGCGCGTTTCGCTTTCGATCAGATAGAGATGACGCTCTGCGGTCTCGATGATGATGGTGCCGACCGGGTGCTGGGAGCGATAGAACACCGCCCTGCGCTGAAACTGCTCCGGCAGGTCGTCGTCGGCATTGCCGTGATCGACGCCCGGCGGAACGTCATCCATGGTCGGCTGGAAATCGGCCGGCGGTTGCAATCGCGATTTCGCCGCGACGGGCGCGGCCAGCAAGCAAAGAAACAGCGCGGCGCCGATCCACGCCGCACGCCTCACGTTCCTCGCCGCCTCCGCGCGCCCCATGACGCCATTTTCGTCCGCGCCCGGCGCGGGTTCAATAGCATTCTGCGCCGCCCTTGCCGGACGGGATTTGTTTATTGGGTGGCGCCGCCGATAATTCCGGTAATTTTCCAGCCGCCCGCGCCTTTGACGTAGCAGATCTGCTCGCCGGCAAGCGGCGAGAGCGACTGGGAATTGACGAACCCGGTTTTTCCCGAGGGCATCGCGATGTGCACGAAGAACGGTTCGCTGGGATTTTCCGGCTGGATGGTGTCCGACAATACGCGCACGAGAGTCATGCCGAGCTTGTCGATCACCGGCGAACTCGGTTGTGCCGCGGCATGGACTTCGGCGCCGGCCTTGGTCGGATACGCCCATTCGAACGGATCGGTCCCGGTTTCTTTGGCCAGCGTTTCGATTTCCTTCGGATCGACCGCCGGATCGGCCGGCGCGCAGAACACGCCTTTTTGCTGCGGCACTTCCGCCGCCGACGGATCGTCGGCAAAGGCGGCAAGCACCCGCCAACCGCCGCCGTCCGGGGCGTCAAGTGCGACCGCGCTAGTGAGATTGGCGATGCCGGGTTTGTGCTTGTCCGCCAAATCCTTGTCCTGCATCCAGAAGAAGCCCTGGGCGACAACCAGCTTGGCGAGCGCGGCGCGGTCCTTGTGCTCAGCGGCGTCGCGCAGCTGCTTGCGGAAGGCGACGAAGCCTGGATCGTCGAGCGCGGCCGGAGGGGTGACCGCGACCGCGGGGTAGGGCTTGATCGGCGCCGGCGGCGGCGGCTTCAGCGCCGGCAATTGCGGCTGCTGCGCCAGGCCGATCCCGGCGCAGAGCGTGACGGCGGTGAGAATCAGAATGGTGGCTACGATGGGCTGACGCATCGCATGCTCTCCAGCTGGTTTTCGGCTGCAATTCGCAAACAGCAATGGCGCAAACGGATAAAAGCGAATTGCGACAAGGGTGCGGCGGCCCGCCGCAGGCCGCGATTTTGTCTTGGAACAATCCCCATCCGATTGCCGCGGACATCGGTCGACGGAATCGCGCGCCGCGCGTTAATGACCGACGCGACGTTTTTTTACCAAATGGATTCCGCCATGCCCGCGCTGCCCATCCCGCCGTATCTGCTGACCATTCTTCTCCTCATCGGTTCCAACACATTCATGACAACGGCTTGGTATTGGCATTTGCGGTTCCGCGAGGTGCCGCTCTGGCAGGTGGTGCTGATCAGCTGGGGGCTGGCTTTGTTCGAATATTGCCTGGCCGTGCCGGCGAACCGTTACGGCAGCTACGTCTATTCGGCCGCGCAACTGAAAACGACACAGGAGGTGATCACGCTGTCGGTCTTTGCCGTTTTCTCGGTAGTCTATCTGCATCAAGCCGTTACCTGGAACCAGGTGATCGGCTTCGCATTGATCGCCGGCGGCGCATTTTTTGTTTTTCGTGCTCCCATCTGATCAGGGATGCGTCGCGCCGCCGTCGACGGTGATTTCCTGCCCGGTCATGAAGGCGGATGCGTCGGAAGCGAGAAACAGCACGACGCCGAGCAAATCCTCCGGCACCTGCGGCCGCGGAATGGATTGCATGCCGATGATGCGTTCTTTCTGCTCGGGCGTGACGGTCTTGCGCGGGATTTCGGTGAAGGTCGCACCCGGCAGCACGGCGTTAACGGTGATGCCGTCAGGCCCGAGTTCGCGCGCCATGGAGTGGCTCATGCCGGCGAGCGCGGATTTGGAGGCGATGTAGTGCAAATAATTCGGCCTGCCGAGCGTCACCGCGCCGGACGCCATGTTGACGATACGGCCCCATTTGTTTCGCCGCATCAGCGGAACCAGCGCGCGGGCGCAGAGAAACGGCCCGGTAACGTTGACGCGCAGCACCTGTTCCCATTCGGCAAGCGGTATTTGCTCGAACGGACGCATCTCGAGCGTCGAGAAAATCGCCGCGTTGTTGATCAGAACATCGGCGCGGCCGAACGCCCGATCGACGCTGGCGGCCAGCCGCTTGACCGAATCCTCGTCCGCCACGTCGGTCTCGACGACCATGGCGTGGCCGTTGCCGGCCGCGATCTCGCGTTCGACGTTGCGCGCTTTTTCAACGTTGCGCTCGGCGATGACCACTTTGGCGCCGCCCGAGGCGAAGGTCTTGGCGAAGGTGCGCCCGATACCCTGACCGGCCCCGGTGATGATCACGACCTTGTTAGCTACTGAAAACGGTTCAGACACTAAACACCTTGCTTGCTCACGCCGCCTGCGCCAGCGCGCCCAGCGCCGTGGCGGCGTCGGCGGGTTTCCACCATAACTTCACCCCGAGATCGCGGGCAATGATGCCGGCGGCGATGTAACCCGCGCCGCCGGAGATGGCGCCGCCGGGATGTCCCGCCGAGCCCGCCATGTAAAGGTTGGCAATCGGCGCGCGATAGCCGAAGTGGTTGTACATCACCTGCTCGGCATTGAAGGCGCCCATGAAAATGTCGCCCTGGCGCATGTTGATCAGCTCGGCGGTGTACTCCTTCGCCGTGTAGACATATTGCCCGATGATGTTGCGGCGGGTCATGTTGGGGCAATAGCGCGCGAAGGTCTCGACGATCTTCTCGGCGAATTCGCGTTTGAAATCCTCATAGGTTTGATCGCCCAGCTCGGGGTTGAGCGGCATCACATGCCAGCAATAGGTGGTGTGCTTGCCGGGCGGCGCCTGCGTCGGATCGATGACGCTCAGCGGGCCGGAGCCGAATTGCAAGATGCGCGGCACGCGGCCCGCCTTCACATCCTCATGCGCCGAGAACAGCTCCTCCATATTGTCGGCGCCGATGCTCCATTTGAGCGTGCGGTCGATGTTCGAATCGTAGGCGGCGGCGGAAAATTGCGGGCTCTCGTGCAGCGCGAGGTGCAGGCCGAACAATGTCCAGCCGGTGTACTGGAAACGATCGAGCTTGGCGGCGAACGACGCGGGCAGCTGCGCGCGCCCGATCATGGTCTCGAAGGTCTGATGCACGTCCAGCGTACTGGCGACGAATTTGCGGGCGCGCACCGTGCGCCCATCGGTCATCACGATGCCGCCGGCGCGGCCGCCTTCGACGAGGATGCGCTCGATCGCGACTTGCGGCTGAAACACGCCGCCTGCGGCGATGAACGTTTCCATCAGCCCGCGCGCCAGATTGAACGAGCCGCCCCGGCACAGCTGATAACCGGTTTCCAGATCGAAGGCGCGAATGACCGAACCCATCGGGCTCGTCTTCGACAGGGTATCGGTGAGCCAGGTGCCGAACAGCGAGACCTTGAACAGGAATAAGAGCTTGACGTGGTCGTTCTCGAACAGCTCGTCGACCACGTCGAGCGGCTGACGGCGGCTGACGGCGAGGAAGTCGCGCCCGATCGCGGTCTTGCCCAGCAAGGCCTCGCGCTCGGCTTGTGGCAGCGGCTCGGCGTAGCGTTCGGGAATGAGGATGCGCGCGGTGATCTCCTCGGCGCGCCGGTTCCAGTCGCGAAACGTCTCGGCGTCGCGTTTGGAGAAGCGCGCGACATTCGCGATGGTCTCCTCGCGGTCGCGGCCGAACACCAAAGCCGTGCCGTCGCGATGGGCCTGGCCGAACTCATATCGCGGCGTGATGTAGGTGACGCGGTCTTCGAGGCCTAAGTCCCGAAACCACGGCGTCTCAGAGATGTGGAAGTGATTGATGGAATGGAGGTTGTGATAGAAGCCGGGGAGGGTGACCTCCTTCGTCGTCAGGCCGCCGCCATATTGCAAGCGGCGGTCGACAAGCAGGATGCGCAAGCCGGCTTTGGCGAGATAGCTGCCGAGGATCAGCCCGTGATGACCGGCGCCGATGACGATGCCGTCGTAGGTTTTCTCCAAAGCCTTGGTCACGTGTCTCCCCGGACCCCACGCGTTTGCCGCATCGGGTTCTTACGTTTCGAATTGTCTGACTTGAATTTGCAACAGCGAGTTTGGCGAAAGCAAGCGTGTCGCCTGCGTGGCTGATCTGCACTTATCCGGCCGTAAAAAAACATGGCCGGCACGAGGCCGGCCATGCCGTAGTTCAAGGATGTGCGTAGCGCGACGAATTACTTCATCGCGTCGTAGACGGCGTGCGTCCAGGCGCCTTCCGGCTTCTTGGTGATGACCGGGTCGGAGCCGCCCGAGAGCAATTCCGCAACCGTGCGGTCATAGTCCTTCGGGTCGAGCTTGCCGTTGCCCGGATCGAGGAGCTTGGCGATTTCGCCCATCATCTGCTCCTGGTGATGCAGCGTCTGCGCGCCGGTGGTGTCGGCGGCAATCACGATCTTGGCCGCTTCCTTGTCGTTCTCCTTGGCCCACTTCCAGCCCTTCTCGGATGCGCCGACGAACTTGGCCAGCTTGGCGACGAAAGCCGGATCCTTCAGCTTCGGCTCCATCGCATAGAGGCCGTCTTCGAGGGTGGCCACGCCCTCGTCGCTATACTTGAACACCACAAGCTGGTCCGGCTTGTAGCCGGCGTCGATGACCTGCCAGTATTCGTTGTAGGTCATGGTCGAGATGCAGTCGGCTTGCTTCTGCAACAGCGGATCGACGTTGAAGCCCTGCTTGATCACCTTGATGCCGCCCGGCGAGCCGTCGGTCTTGATGCCGAGCTTCGCCATCCAGGCCAGGAACGGATATTCGTTGCCGCCGAACCAGACGCCGATGGTCTTGCCTTTGAAATCCGCCGGCGTCTTGATGCCGGTGTCCTTGCGACAGGTCAGCTCGAGACCGGATTTTTTGAAGGTCTGCGAGATGTTGACCAGCGGCACGCCCTTTTCGCGCGACGCCAGCGCCGACGGCATCCAGTCGATGACCACGTCAGCGCCGCCGCCGGCGATGACTTGCGGCGGAGCTACGTCCGGACCGCCCGGATTGATGGTGACGTCGAGACCGGCGTCCTTGTAGATGCCCTTCGCCGCGGCGACGTAATAGCCGGCGAATTGCGCCTGGGTTACCCACTTCAGCTGTACGGTGACCTTGTCGGCGGCATAGGCGCCGCTGGCGAGCGATACGCCGCAAGCGACCCCCGTTACCAGTACAAACTTCTTCAACATGTGTCGTCCCTCCACGCTTGAAAGCTACCGAGTCAGTTCCGATACGACGGATGCCAGGATGTGACCGCACGCTCGGCGAGTGCGACGATCCCGTAGAAAGCCATTCCGGCCACGGCGGCCAGCGCTATCTCAGCCCATACCATATCGAGCGACATGCGGGCCACTTCGATCGAGATGCGGAAGCCGATGCCGTGGGTCGGGGTTCCGAAGAACTCGGCTACGATGGCACCGATCAGCGCCAGCGTCGAATTGATTTTCAGGGCGTTGAACACGAACGGCATAGCCGCCGGCAGGTTCAGCTTCACGAGCGTCTGCACCGGCCGGGCGGCGTAGGAGCGCATCAGGTCGCGTTCCATCGCCCCGGCGACCGCCAACCCGGCCAAGGTGTTCACCAGCATCGGGAAGAAGCACATGACCGCGACCACCGCGGCCTTCGACTGCCAGTCGAAACCGAACCACATCACCATGATCGGCGCGATCCCGACGATCGGCAGCGCCGATACGAAATTGCCGAGCGGAAGCAGGCCGCGTTTGAGGAAATTGTAGCGATAGGCGACGATGGCGACGAGAAATCCCGCGCCGCAGCCGATGGCGTAGCCGGCCAGCACGCTGCGCACGAAAGTCTGCATGAAATCCTCGCTCAGCACCGGCAGCGACACGGCCAGCCGGGTTGCCGTCGAGCTCGGCGCTGGCATCAGCACCGGCGACACGCCGAAGCCGCGAACGGTCACCTCCCAGAGGTAAATAAGGAAAGCGCCGAAAAACAGCGGAACCGCCAGGTCGCGCAGCCAGCGCGCGGTTTGATCGCCGGTCGGCAGCGCCGCCAGCCGGGTGGAGGTGAGGATCGCGCCGAGCCAGGTCGCGAGCACAATTAGCCAATAGCCCCAGTCGGCGTAACCGGCGATCTCGGCGTCGCGCAGCAGCAGGATCGTCACCGCGCAGCCGAGCGCCGTCCCGACAAGTCCGAAGAGGGCGGAGAATGCGGTTCTCCACGACGCGAGCGCGAACGCGGCGGCGGCGGCAACGATGGCGAGTAACAGGTCGGTCCGCGCGGTGACGGCGGGAGCAGGCTCGCTCGACAGCGGAAACGCCAAAGCCAGAAGCAGGCCGGCGGCGGCGACCCAGAATCCGATCGTCTCCCAGCGCGCCGTCACGTCGTCGCTCCCATGCGATGGGCAGTCCATTTCGCGATCAGGTCGATGATGCCGATCAGGACGGTGGCGATGACAGCGGCTGCGACCAGCGCGGCCCAGATCTGAACCGTCTGGCCGTAATAGGAGCCGGTCAACAGCCGCGCGCCGATGCCGGCCTGCGCGCCGGTCGGCAGCTCGGCGACGATGGCGCCGACCAGCGAGATCGTGACCGACACCTTGAGGCTGGTGAACAGGAACGGAATCGACGACGGCCAGCGCAGCTTCCAGAACACTTGCAGCTTATTGGCCGACCAGGTCCGCATCAGATCGAGCTGGATCGGATCCGGCGAAGTCAGGCCCTTCACCATGCCGATGGTGACCGGAAAGAAGCACAGATACGCGGAAATGATCGACTTCGGCAGCAACCCACGGATGCCGATGGCGCCAAACACGACGATGATGATCGGCGCGATCGCGAGGATCGGCACCATTTGCGAGCATATGATCCACGGCAACAGACTCTTTTCGAGCGTGCGCAAATGCACGATCAGAATCGCCAGCAAGATGCCGAAGATGGCGCCGATGGCGAAGCCGACGGCGGTCGCCGAGAGCGTCACCCAGGCGTGATAGGCAAGGTTTCGGCGGGAATCGAGCGGGTAGCCGAAGATCGAGTCGTAAAGCTCAATCACGACCTGATGCGGCGCCGGTACGACCGGCCGGTCGCCGTTCATCGTTCCGGCGATCACGTCGGTGAGGGTGTATTTGATGTCGTTGCGCTCGAACGCGTCGCGCACCTGCGGCGCATTCATTAGGAAGGCGGCGAGATACCAGAGCACGAACAGCACGGCGACCACCGCAAGCACCGGCGCGCGCTCGGTGACCCAGGCCGGCCTCCAGGCCGCGCGCGGCAAGGCGAGGGCGCTACTCGTCATACGAATGGCCCGAGCGCAGACCCGCGCGCACGCGCTGCGCGATCTTGATGAATTCCGGCGTCTCGCGAATTTCCAGCGTGCGGTTGCGCGGGAAGTTGCACGGGATGATGTCGATGATCCGTCCCGGCCGCGGCGACATCACCACGATCCTGGTGGACAGAAAAACCGCCTCGGGAATGGAATGGGTGACGAAGACGACGGTTTTGCCGGTCTGATCCCAAAGCCGGAGCAATTGCTCGTTGAGGTGATCGCGCACGATCTCGTCGAGCGCGCCGAACGGCTCATCCATCAACAGCAGAGCCGGATCGAACGACAATGCGCGCGCGATCGAGGCGCGCTGTTGCATGCCGCCGGAAAGCTGCCAGGGGAATTTGCGCTCGAAGCCGGACAGGTTGACGAGCTTGAGATAACGGTCGACCCGCGCGCGCCGCTCTTTAGCGTCGAAGCCCATGATTTCCAGCGGCAAGGCGACGTTGCGCTCGATGGTCCGCCACGGATAAAGCGCGGGCGCCTGGAAAATGTAGCCGTATTGGCGCTTCAGCCGCGCCTCTTCCGGGCTGACGCCGTTGACCAGGATGGTGCCGGACGTCGGCTTCTGCAGATCGGCGATCAGGCGCAACAGCGTGGTCTTGCCGCAGCCGGACGGTCCGATGAACGAGACGAAATCGCCGTCGCTGATCTGCAGATTGATGTTGGCCAGCGCCTCGACGGCGCCATCGCGTGTCTGAAAGGTGAGCGAGACGCCGCGCGCGTCGACGGTCAATGCCTTCGCGGCTGCGGCGCGCCCTTCGCCGGTTGCGGTCTCCGGCGGTGTCACGCGCTCAACAGGACGGATCGATGTTGTGGGCGAAGTGCCGAGTGCCACGCTTTGCTTCGCCGGGCCCGGCCGCCTCGCCACGCGTTGGTCCATTGCAAAATACTGACAGACCTCAACACGGAATCCGCGCCCAACCTTTGTTCAACTCTGACAGAATATTGGGCACGCCAAACCGCCTCCGCGTCAATGGTTTTCTCAGGCGCACCGTGCTGGGAGAATATTTTGACTGACTGCCGAGTTCTTTTCCATACTTGCCGGGCTTGAGGGCCGCCTTTTCTGGTATTCTGCCCTCGATATGAAGCCCGCGCCCTTTCAGTATGTCGCCGCCCGTACCATCGAACAAGCCTTGCAGTTGAAGGCCGAATATGGCGATGAGGCGCGATTTCTCGCCGGCGGGCAAAGCCTTGTTCCGACAATGAATTTCCGGCTGACGCAGCCGGCGATACTGATCGACATCAATCTGCTGGCCGAGCTGGCCGGGGTCAAGAATGGCGCCGGCGACCGCGTTCGCATCGGTGCGTTGACGCGCTACCGCAATCTTGAGCGCGATCCGGCGACCGCGCGCCGCCTGCCGCTCATTCACGAAGCGCTGCCGCACGTCGCCCACCCGCAAATCCGCAACCGCGGCACCATCGGCGGCAACCTGGCGCATGCCGACCCGGCTTCGGAAATGCCCGCCATTGTCGTTGCGCTTGCCGGCAGGTTGCACGCCCGGTCGAAAACGGGCGAACGCTGGATCGACGCGGCCGATTTTTTCGTCGGCGCGCTGTCGACGGCGCTCGCGCCCGACGAGATGCTGGTGGAAGTGGAGTTGCCGACCGCGCCGGCGCGCTCGGGCGCCTGCTTCATGGAGGTGTCGCGGCGGCGCGGCGATTTCGCCATCGTCGGCGTGGCTGCGACGGTGCGTCTCGACGGGGAAGGGCGCTGCGCCGACGCGCGGATCGGCCTGTGTAATGCCGGCGAGGTGCCGGTCCTGGCAGCGGAGGCCGGGAAGTCGCTTGCCGGCCGCAAGATCGGCGCGCCGGAGATCAAGGAGGCCGCCGCTTTGGTGCAGGGCGCGATTGATCCGGGCGGCAGCATCCATGCCAGTAAGGAATTCCAGCGCCACATCGCCGGCGTGCTGACCGCGCGCGCGCTGGCGGCGGCGTGCCAACGGGCGGAGCAGGCGGCGTGACCACCGACACCCACGACATCACCGTCACCGTCAACGGCACTCCCTACCGCCGCCAGGTCGAGGCGCGGTTGTTGTTGAGCGACTTCTTGCGTCACGATTTGTTACTCGCCGGAACGCATGTCGGCTGCGAGCACGGCGTCTGCGGCGCTTGCACGGTGTTGTTCGACGGGGCGCCGGTTCGCTCCTGCCTGATGTTCGCGGCGCAGGTCGACGGCCACGCCATCACCACGGTCGAAGGTCTCGCCCCGGACCGCGAGCACCTCCATCCGCTGCAGCAGGCGATGCGCGACTGCCACGGACTGCAATGCGGCTATTGCACGCCCGGCATCCTCATGACCATGAAAGTCTTTCTCGACGAAATGCCAGCGCCCAGCGAGACGCAGATTCGCGAAGCCTTGTCCGGCAATTTGTGCCGGTGCACCGGCTATCAGCACATCGTCGAGGCGGTGCAGCTTGCCGCCGAGCGGTTGCGCGGGTGAACGTCGTGGCCACGAAAAAGTTCGGCGCACCGATCCGACGCAACGAGGATGCGCGGCTGCTCACCGGCCAGGCGCTGTTCATCGACGACGTGGAATTGCCCGGGATGCTGTATGCGGCCTTCCTGCGCAGCAACGTGGCGCATGCGCGCATTCGCTCGATCGTCGCGTCGGCGGCGCGGGCGCGCGACGGCGTCGTCGCCGTTTATACCGCCGAAGACCTCGGCGATTACTGGGCTCCGGGTCCGCTTCTGGTCCCGCCGCCGCCGATCGCGGATATCGTCTTCAATGCGCGCACGCAGGTGCCGCTCGCCAAGGGCAAGGTGCGCCATGTCGGCGAACCGCTGGCCGTGGTGCTGGCGGAGAGCCGCTACCTCGCCGAAGACGCGCTGGGCGATATTGCCGTCGAACTCGATCCTCTCCCGGCCATCGTCGATTTGGAAAGCGCGCAGACCGAAGCGGCGGGCCGCGTGCACGAGGATGTGCGCGGCAATGTCGCCGCGCATGTGCGGCAAAGCCGCGGCAACTACGCCGCCGCCCGCGCCCGTGCCGCGCACGTCATTGCCCGCCGCTTTCTCTACGATCACGGCGCCTCGTCGCCGATCGAAACGCGCGGCGTCGTCGCCAGTTGGGACGCGCGGGCCAATCAGCTGAGCATCTGGGATACGACCCAGGCGCCGGTGTTTTTGCGCAACGGCCTCGCCGCGATGCTCGGCTTGAGCGAGCGGCAGGTGCGGGTGGTCGCGCCGTTCGTCGGCGGCGGCTTCGGGCCGAAGATCATGCTGTTCTATCCCGAAGAGGTGGTGATCCCCTGGGCGGCGATGAAGCTCAATCGCCCGGTCAAATGGATCGAGGATCGGCTCGAACATTTCTTCGCCACCACGCAGGAGCGCGGCCAGACCCACGATGCCGAGATCGCGCTCGCCGCTGACGGCCGCATCCTCGGCGTCAAGGACGTGTTCCTGCACGATACCGGCGCCTACAACCCCTATGGCCTGACCGTGCCGATCAACAGCCAGTGCACTTTGCTCGGGCCCTATGTCATCCCCAACTACGACTCCGCGTTCACCGCGATCTTCACCAACAAACCGATCGTCACGCCATTTCGCGGCGCCGGCCGGCAGCACGGCGTCTTCGTCATCGAGCGGCTGCTCGACCTCGCGGCGCACGAGCTCAGAATCGACCGCGCGGAAATTCGACGCCGCAATCTTATTCCGCCCGACGCGTTCCCCTACAACAACGAGATCATCTATCAGGACTTCGCGCCGCTTTCCTACGACAGCGGCAATTACGAGCCGATCCTCGATAAGGCGCTGGAGATGATCGGTTACGATCGCTTTCTCGCCGAGGAACAACCGCGGCTGCGCGCCCAAGGCCGCCACGTTGGCGTCGGCATCGCCTGCTATGTCGAGGGCACCGGTATCGGCCCGTATGAGGGCGCCAAGGTGCAGGTGCAGGCCAACGGTAAGGTCAGCGTGGCGACCGGGATCGGCACGCAAGGGCAGGGGCATTTCACCGTCTTCGCCCAGATCGTCGCCGACCAACTCGGCGTCGAGGTCACCGATGTCGACGTCGCGACCGGCGATACCGATCAGTTCTATTGGGGCGCCGGCACCTTCGCCAGCCGCGGCGCGGTGGTGGCGGGCAATGCCGTCAATGAGGCCGGCAAGGCGGTGCGCCAGAAAATCCTTAAGCTCGCCGCCGAACATTTCGAATGCGCCGAGGAGGACCTTGAAATCGCCGACGGCCAGGTCTCGGTGGTCGGCATTCCCGGCCAGGCGGTGAAGCTCGGCGCGCTGGCGCTCAAAGCCAATCCGATGCGCGGCGCGGTCAAGCCCGGGACGGAGCCGGGTCTCGAATCGACGCAATATTTCGGCCCGCCCAGCGGCGCCACCGCCAGCGGCGTGCACGCCATGATCGTCGAAGTCGATCCGCAGACCTTCACGCTCGAAGTGCTCAAATACGTTGTGGTGCACGATTGCGGCACGGTCATCAACCCGCTGATCCTCGCCGGACAGATTCATGGCGGCGTCGCCCAAGGCGTCGGCAATGCCTTCTACGAGCAGCTGGTGTTCGACGAGGAGGGGCAATTGCTCAACGCTTCGCTGGCTGATTATCTGCTGCCGACGGCGCTGGAGGTGCCGCACATGGAGGTCGCCCACACCGTGACCGCCTCGCCGCTCAACCCGCTCGGCATCAAGGGCGCGGGCGAGGCCGGCGCCATTCCCGTCGGACCGTTATTCGCGCAGGCCATCGAGGACGCGCTCGGATTGCCGGAGCGCAAGATCGAGCTCAACGAAATTCCATTGAGCCCGGGCCGCCTGTTCGAGCTGACGGCCAGATTGCGATGATGCTGCGATGAACTCGCAATGATTTTGGTCACCGGCGCCGCCGGCAAGACCGGCAAAGCCGCGATCAAGGCGCTGGCGGCGCGAGGCGCGCCGGTTCGCGCCTTGGTGCGCAATCCCGGCCATGCCGCTTCGCTGAAGGCGCTCGGCGCGGCCGAGGTCGGCATCGGCGGTTTCGACGATCCCGCCGCGCTGGCGCGCGCCACTTCCGGCACGCAGGCGATCTATCACATCTGCCCAAATGTCAGTCCTGATGAAGTCGGCTATGCGCGCGCGGTGGCCGCGGCGGCGCGGGACAACGGCATCAAGCGCTTTGTCTTTCACTCGGTGCTGCATCCGCAGATCGAGGCGATGCCGCATCATTGGGCGAAAATGCGGGTCGAGGAAATGCTGTTTGCCGCGGGTTTCGATCTGACCGTGCTGCAGCCGACCGCTTACATGCAGAACCTCCTCGGCGCCTGGCGCGACATCGTCGCCGACGGCGTGTTCCGCGTTCCCTATCCGGTCGCGACCCGCTTGAGCCTCGTGGACCTGGACGACGTCGCCGAAGCCGCGGCGCTGGTGCTCACCGCAGACGGGCACGGCGGCGCGAGCTATGAACTCGTCGGCACCGAGCCGCTCGGCCAGAGCGTCGTCGCTGCCGCGATAAGCGTGGCAGTGAAGCGAAACGTGCGCGCCGAGGCGGAAAGCATGGAAGCGTGGGAAGCGCGCGCCGCCGCCGCGGGCATGGGCGCGCATGAGCGCGCGACGCTCGTGGCGATGTTCCGCTATTACGCCGATCACGGCCTGATCGGAAATCCCAACACTTTGTCCTGGCTGCTCGGCCGCACGCCGACGAGCCTCGCGGATTTTCTTGCCCGCGCCGCGACGCGCGGTGTCGACGCTTGAACTGAACGAACGCCAGAGGCCTATCGGAGTTGTTTTGTCATGGCGAGCGATGATGTCGAGGTCGTTATTATCGGCGGCGGGGCGGCCGGTGTCGCCGCCGCGCGGCGGCTGCACGACGCTGCGATAAGCTGCCTGCTCGTTGAAGCGCGTTCGCGTCTCGGCGGCCGCGCTTTTTCCGTCGGCGACGGATCGGGGCACGCGCTCGACCTCGGCTGCGGGTGGCTGCACTCCGCCGACCGCAACCCCTGGTGCGGCATCGCTACGAAGCAGGGGGCGACGTTCGAGAAATCGCCGCCGCCATGGTCGCGGTCGCCGCTCGAGGTCGGCTTCCCGCGACCGGCGCAAACAGAGTTTCAGGACGCCATGACGTCGTTCTTCGAGCGGCTGGAGCGTCTGGCGCAGCACGAGCCCGACGTCGCCGCGGCGGCGGCGCTAGAACCGGGCAATCGCTGGAACGGACTGATCAACGCGCTCGGCACCTATATCAGCGGCGCCGAATGGGACCGGGTTTCGGCGAAGGACTACGACCGTTACGCCGACAGCGGCGTGAACTGGCGCGTGGTCGAAGGCCTCGGCACCATCGTCGCGGCTTACGGAGCCAATCTGCCGGTCATGCTCGATTGCCAGGTGCGCGTGGTCCATCATCGCGGCAGGCGTTTGCGGATCGAGACGAGCAAGGGCGCAATCGCCGCCGATCAGGCCGTGGTCGCGGTGCCGACGACTCTGCTGGCGACGGAACGGCCTTCATTCACGCCAGCGCTGCCGCAGAAAACGCGGGCCGCGCAGGGCTTGCCGCTGGGGCTCGACGACAAACTCTTTCTCGCGCTCGATCGCGCGGAAGAGTTCGACCAGGATGTGCGGGTCTTCGGCCACACCGACCGCGCGGCGACCGCGGCGTATCATTTCCGGCCGTTCGGGCGGCCGATGATCGAAGCGTATTTCGGCGGCAAATGCGCGGCCGAGCTCGAAGCGCAAGGCGAGAACGCATTCTTCGACTTTGCCGTTTCCGAACTGCGCGACGTGTTCGGCAACGAATTCGGCCGCCGGCTGAAGCCGATCCGCATCCATCGCTGGGGGCTCGATCCGCTGGCGCTCGGTTCTTATTCGTTTGCGCTGCCGGGTTCCGCGGATTGCCGGGCAACGCTTGCCGCCCCGGTCGACAACCGGTTGTTCTTCGCCGGCGAAGCCTGCTCGCCGAACGATTTTTCCACCGCGCACGGCGCCTGGCAGAGCGGGGTTACCGCCGCCGACCAGGTGATCGCGGCGCGCAGGAAGGCGGCGAACCTAATCTCGATTTAGGCGTTACGCGTGGAGGAGGACTTGAACCATGCCTTTTCGCCTGACGACGCGGCCATCTGCTCCGTCCGCGGATTTCGATGGAAAGCCGATTCTCGACATTGGCAACGCCCTCAATCTGAACGTCTGCGACGACGGCTCAGCGGGCTTGCAATCCCCACGGTTGCCGTCAGAGCCGCAGTCGTTCAAGAGCCGGGACGAAGCCGAAGAATTTCTGGCCTCAACCAAGCCGTGAACCGGCGCGCGGCACCGGCTTATTCGTTGCCGGCGTGCCACGCGCCGAAATGAATCGCGGCGGCTTCATCCTCGAGTAGGGGGCCGACGACCTCGACGCGACGCTGGCCAGCGGCGAACACCGTGCGGCAGGGCAGATCGAGCGTCGGGTTCTCGGCGTGATTGCCGGTTAGCGCCTTGAGCCGCTGCTCGGATAATCCGTAAACGACGCGGCCGATGCCGACCCAATAGATCGCGCCGGCGCACATGGCGCAGGGCTCGGCCGAGCTGTAGATCGTGCAGCCGGCAAGAACATTCGCGGCAATTTTCTTGGATGCCTGGGTCGCGAGCAGTCGCTCGGCGTGGCCGGTCATGTCGTGATCCGGCGAAAAACCGTTTTCGACTTCGAGCAGCACGTCGCCCGCTGCGTTCACCAGGATGGCGCCGAACGGATGATTGCCGTGGCCGCGCGCGCGACGGGCGACGTCGAAGCTGCGGCGCAGGTACTTCTCGTGATCGAGCGAAGCCAAGGATCACCTCTCTCCACTCGCTTTCAGGCCGCGGTGCCGTATTTTTCCACGATTGCCGCGAAAATGCGATCCGGTTTGAATGGCGTCTGGCAAAAACGGATTCCGGTGGCGTCGGCCAGTGCGTTGCCGATCGCCGCATTGATCGGATTATACGGGCTTTCGCTCATCGATTTGGCGCCGAACGGGCCGACACTATCGCAGGTGTCGGCGAATAATACCTCGGTTCGCGGCACATCGCCGAACTGCGGCAGGTGGTAGTTGCGGAACGTGGGGTTGACCACGCGCCCGGCGGCGTCGATCACCATTTCCTCGTAGAGCGCGGCGCCGAGCGATTGGGCGACGCCGCCTTCGACCTGGCCGCGGCACTGCATCGGGGTGATGACGCGGCCGGCATCGGCGGCGTGCACGCTGCGCAGGATCTTGATCGCGCCGGTGCGCTTGTTGACGGCGACGCGGAAGGCCTGGACGTTGAACGCTACCGAGCGCGGCGTGCCGTTGCACCGTCCGGTCGCGACGAGGCGCCGTCCGCGTGCGGCCGCCGCCGCCGCTAGCTCGGGGAGCGGAATCTGCCGTCCGGCGCGGACGACGGCACCGGCAGCGAGCGACCACGAAGCCTTGGTGTCGCCGCCATGCTCGGCGGCAAAATTCAAAATTTCCTCGCGCAAGGCTTCGCAGGCGAGCTGCGTGGCGCGCCCGGCGACGACGGTGCCGGCGCTGCCATAGGCGCCGGTGTCGTGGCCGCCATTGTCAGTGTCGGAACTCAGCACGTGGATGTTGTCGGTGGTCGTGCCCAGCACGGTGGCGGCGACCTGGTGATGCACCGTGGTGGTGCCGTTGCCGAACTCGGCCGTTCCGACCACGAGCTGATAAGCGCCGTCATCGCGCAGCGCCACGCCGGCATCGGCGAAGTGGCCGCCCGGCGGGGCGGTGTCGATCATGCCGAGCGCGATGCCCTGTCCGACCAGCCAATCGGCGGATTCCGGCGCCGGCAGCCCGCCGCCGCGGTCGATCGCGTCCTTCACCAGCGTGAGGCATTGATCGAGGCCGTAGCTGCCATACTCGACGTCGTGACCTTCGTCGGAGCCGGTGGAGATCATCGGGTCGCCGGGCTGTACCACATTGCGCGCGCGGAATTCGATCGGGTCCATGCCGATCTTGCGGGCCAGTTCGTCCATCGCCGACTCGACTGCGAAGTTCGTCTGCGGCAATCCGTAACCGCGGAATGCGCCGGCCGGCACGGTGTTGGTGTAGACGGCAAAGCCGTCGATCTTTTTGTTGTCGCAGCGATAGACGCCGTAACATTCGCCGCAGGCGTGAAAAAGCACACCCGGGCCATGATTGCCGTAGGCGCCGGTGTTGGAAACGACATGCATTTTCATGGCTGTCAGGCGGCCGTCGCGTTTTGCTCCGGCCTTGATGCGCACGCGCATGGGATGCCGCGTGGTCGAGCCGATGAACTGCTCCTCGCGGGTGAATTCGAGCTTGACCGGCTGCCCGGTCTTGAGCACGGCGAGCGCGACGATGTCCTCGACCAGCATTTCCTGCTTGGCGCCGAAACCGCCGCCCATGCGTTCGCAGAACACGCGGACCTTCGCCGGCTCGAGATCGAACAGCCCGCACAAAGCCCGCCGGGTGAGAAACGGCGTCTGCGAGCTGGTGCGGATATTGAGACGCCGCTCATCGTCGAGCCAGCCGACGGCGCAGTGCGTCTCCAGATGCGCGTGCTGCACCCGCTGGGTGACATAAGTGCCTTCGTACACGACGTCGGCCTGGGCAAATCCCTCTTCGACGTTGCCCACATGGCCGTGCACCTCGCCGGCGATGTTGCGCTGCGGATTGCCGATGCGCGATTGCGGGCCCTTGTCGCCGTGGAGCAGCGGCCTGCCGGGCCGCATCGCGTCGTCCGGATCGAAAACAGCCGGAAGCACTTCGTAATCGACGACGAGCTTGCGGCAGCCGGCTTCGGCCGCCGCCTCGCTGTCCGCGACCACCGCGGCGACGCGCTGGCCGACAAAGCGAACGACCCGGTCAAGCATCGCGGTGTCGTCGGGGTCGCCGCTTTCGTCCTCATGCCGGGCGCTCGAATAAAGCTTCGCCGGCACGTCTTCGAAGGTGAGTACGGCGCGCACGCCGGGGACGGCCAGAGCCGCGTCCTTGGCGATCGATTGGATGCGCGCATGGGCGTGCGGCGAGCGCAGGAGTTTCAGATGTAGAAGACCGGCCGGCGCAACATCGAGCGTGTAACCGGCGCTGCCGCCGATCACCGCGCGGGCCGCCGGCGCCGGCACGCTGCGGCCGCAGGCGTCGCCGGCTTCGGCCTTCTCGATCGCGCGCACGCCGCGAATGGCGTTTTCGATGGCGCCATAGCCGGTGCAGCGGCAGATGTTGCCCTTCAACGCCCAGGGCAGATCCTGCAGCTGCGACTGGTTGAGGCTCGCTGCGGTCATGATCATGCCCGGCGTGCAGAAGCCGCACTGGAAGCCCTGCGCCTGCAGAAAGGCCTGCTGCATTGGATGCAGCTCGCCGTTCTTCGCCAGGCCTTCAATGGTCGTCACCGCGCGCGCTTTGGCGCGAAAGGCGGGAAAGATACAGGAATGCACCAGCTCGCCGTCGACCAGCACGGTGCAGGCGCCACAATCGCCGGCGTCGCATCCCTTCTTTACGCCGAACCATCCGAGCTCACGCAGGAAGGTGCGCAGGCATTGCCCCGGCCGCGGCGCCGCGGAATAGGTTTTGCCGTTCACCAGGAAAGTCATGACCTGGCTCATGATTTCGCTCACGACTTCGCTCATGATTTGGCCGCGCCGTCGCCGGCGAACTCGCCGCGGATCTCTTCGGCGAATTGCAGCGTCACGTGCCGGCGCCAGGCCGGCGCGCCGTGCAGATCGTTGTAGTAATGCTTCGCCGGAATTTCGGCTTCGATCCTTTCACGCAAAGCCTCGCGCCGAGGCAGGCTGGGAAACGACAAGCGGACCGGACGCGGCGTCGCAGCCGTGACGGTCAAGGTAAAAGCATGGTCGTCCGGCGACAGCGTTCCGATCAACAGCGCGCCGGAACGGCCGAGCGGGCTCAGTGAAATCTGGCGGAAGGCCGTGCGGCGGCGCAGCGCCGCCAGCGGCAACTTGATCGAGCGCAACAATTCGCCCGGCTTGAGCGCGTTGCGTTGCGGGCCGAGGACGAAGTCGGCGACGGCGACGCGCCGCTCGTTGCCCTCCTGAATCCAGATCGTGCACACGCCGTCGAGGGCCGCGGTGAGCGAGATCATCGGCCCGGCCGGCAGCGACATGCACAGATTGCCGCCGACCGTCGCCATGTTCCAGATCTTGAACGACGACAGAAACGAGCGGCAGCATTGATTGACCAGCGGCGCCGCGGTCCAGTTGGCAGGAAACGTCATTCCTTCCAGCTCGGCGATCTTGCAGGTCGCGGCGATGCGCAGGCCTTGCCCCGTCACCTCCAAAGCCGGCCAGCCGAGATCGGCGATGTCGATCAGCCGCGAGACTTTCGGCTGCGGCTCCGAGAGCAGCCAGGTTCCGCCGGCGAGCCAGGCATCGCCCGCATTCCAGGCGGGCAATTCCGCGCGCCGGCGCGGCCTTGCGATTGCGGTGATGCCGTTGAGGTCCATCGCGGTCCGGCGGTGCACAATTTATGCCGCGCCGAGCGCCAAAGTGGCCGGTCCGGATTGCCCGGGCGCGCGCCTTCTTCGGCCTCATTTCCGGCGCCAAAAACCAAAACCGCGAAGACCGGCGTTGCTTGCCTTGGTTTATTTGTTGTGCGCAAATGCCGCTTCCCTAGGCAGATCGCGCGCAAGGCCATGACAAGAAACGTCCTGCAATTTCAGCGCTGCGGCCGCACTATACGTATCGGCGAGTTTCTGCCGCGCACGACATTGCTCGACTGGCTGCGTTTGCAGGAGCGGTCGACGGGCACCAAGGAAGGTTGCGCCGAAGGCGACTGCGGCGCTTGCGCCGTGGTGGTAGTGCGCGAGCGCGACGGCCGGCTCTACTACGAGCCGCTCAACTCCTGCATCACGCTGCTCGGTCAGCTCGACGGCGCCGAATTGATCACCGTCGAAGATCTTGCCGACGATGGCGTGCTGCATCCGGTGCAGGAAGCCATGGCGCGCGAGCACGGCTCACAATGCGGCTTTTGCACGCCGGGCATCGTGATGAGCTTGTTTGCTCACTATCACGAATGCGACGGCCCCACGACCCGCGACAGGATCAACGACGCGCTGGCGGGGAATCTATGCCGCTGCACCGGATACCGGCCGATCGTGGACGCGGCGCTTGAAGTCTGCAACGGCGCCGACGATCGGTTTACTCGCAACGCCGCCACGCGGCGGCGGGCGATCGCCGCGCTCGACGACAAGGCCGATCTCCTGGTCGGCGACGAGCGCGCTTTCTTGGCGGCACCGGCGAGCGAGCAATCGCTGGCGCGGCTCTATGCGCAGCATCCCGACGCCACCATCGTCGCCGGGGCGACCGACGTCGGGCTGTGGATCACCAAAAAGCTCACGCCCATCGAGAAGATCATTCACGTCGGCCGTGTTGCCGAGCTCTCTACGATCGAAGAGACCTTTGAAGGCTATGCCTTCGGCGCGATCGTTTCGCTGGCGCGCGCCGCGCCGGTCCTGGGATCAATCGATCCGGACATTGCCGAAGTTCTGCGTCGCTTCGGCTCGATTCAGGTGCGCGCCGGCGGCACCGTCGGCGGCAACATCGCTAACGGCTCGCCGATCGGCGATCTCGCGCCGATGCTGATCGCGCTGGGCGCCACGGTGGAATTGCGCCACGGCGAAAAAATCCGGCAAATGCCGCTGGAGAATTTCTTTCTCGACTACGGCAAACAGGATCGCGCCCGCGGCGAATTCGTGCGCCGGCTTCTGGTGCCGCGGCTGCCGGCGACGACGCATTTTCGCGCCTTCAAGATCACCAAGCGCTTCGACGAGGATATCTCCGCCGTGCTGGCGGCGTTTTGCCTGAAGGTCGGCGGCGGCCGCATCGTCGATGCCCGGGTCGCGTTCGGCGGCATGGCGGGAATCCCCAAGCGCGCCAAGAGCGTCGAGGCAAGCCTGAGCGGGCTGTCGCTGACCGACACGCAACGCTGGCGCGCGGCCGCCGACGCGGTCGGCAAGGACTTCACCCCGCTCAACGATCTGCGCGCCAGCGCCGTCTACCGCGCCCGCGTCGCCGCCAACCTGGTCGTCAAGGCGATTGCCGAAATGGCCGGTGTGAGCTCGGGCGTCACACGCCTTGCCGATCGACGGATGGTCGCCGATGCCGCCGAATGACTCCGTTCTCGAGGCACCGCTGCGCCACGTTTACAAGCCGCTGCCGCACGACAGCGGCGCCAAGCACGTGCAGGGCGCCGCCGAATATATCGATGACATTCCCGAGCCGGCGGGCACGTTGCACGTCGCCGTCGGCGGCGCGCCGGTCGCGCGCGGGACCATTCGCCGGATCGATCTCGCCGACGTGCAGAACCCGCCCGGCGTTGTCGCCGTCATCACCGCGGCGCACATCCCGGGCAAAAACGACATCTCGCCGGCCACCGCCGACGAGCCGGTCTTCGCCCACGACCGCATTGATTTCCACAGTCAGCCGGTGTTCGCCGTCATCGCCACGACGCGCGATGCCGCGCGCCGCGCGGCGTTGCGCGGCAAGATCGAAGTCGCCGCGGAGACGCCGAACGTCACTGTCGAACAGGGCAAAGCGTCCGGCGAGCGCGTGCTGCCGGACTACGCTTTCGTCAACGGCGATGCCGCAAAAGCTGCGGCTGCCGCGCCGTTTCGCACCAGCGGAATGTTGCGCATCGGCGGCCAGGAGCACTTTTACCTGGAAGGCCAGGTGGCGCTCGCAATACCAGGCGAAGACGGCGCCATGCTGGTCTATTCGTCCACGCAGCATCCGAGCGAGGTGCAGCACATCGTCGCCCGCGTTCTGGCGCTGCCGGATTCGTTCGTCACTACGCGCGTGCGCCGCATGGGCGGCGGGTTCGGCGGCAAGGAAACGCAAGCGACGCAATGGGCGGTGATCGCCGCTTTGGCGGCGCGCGCCACCGGCCGGCCGTGCAAGCTCCGGCTCGACCGCGACGCCGACATGGTGATGACCGGCAAGCGCCACGATTTCGCGGTCGCCTACACGGTCGGCTATGAGGCCGATGGGCGCATCCGCGCCGTCGACCTCGACATGGATGCGCGCTGCGGCTGCTCGGCCGATCTCAGCATCGGCGTGGTCGATCGCGCCATGTTCCACGCCGACAACGCCTATTTTCTCCCGGAATTCAACATCGCCACGCGGCGGGTCAAGACCAACACCGTGTCGAACACGGCCTTCCGCGGCTTCGGCGGTCCGCAGGGCATGCTGGCGATCGAGCGCGTGATCGACGCCATCGCCTGGAATCTTGGCGTCGATCCGCTCGACGTGCGCAAGGCCAATCTCTACGGCCCCGGGCGAGATGTCACGCCCTATGGTCAAACCGTCGAAGACTGCGATGTGGCGCCGCGGCTGATCGAGCAACTCGAACGCACGTCAAATTACCGCGCGCGACGAAACGAGATCCGGCAATTCAACGCGCGCTCGCCGATTCTCAAGAAGGGGATCGCGCTCACGCCGGTGAAGTTCGGAATCTCGTTCACGCTCACGCACCTCAATCAGGCCGGCGCGCTTGTTCACGTTTATCAGGACGGTTCCGTTCATCTCAATCACGGCGGCACGGAAATGGGCCAGGGCCTGTTTCAGAAAGTGGCGCAGGTCGCAGCGGACGAACTCGGCATCGGGCTCGAGCGCGTGCACATCACCGCCACCGCGACCGACAAGGTGCCGAACACGTCGGCCACCGCCGCTTCCGCCGGCACCGATCTCAACGGCATGGCGGTGCAACTGGCGGTGCGCGAGATCAAGGGGCGGCTGATCCGCTTCGCCAGCGAAACCTGGAAGGTGTCCGAGGACCGCATCTCCTTCCGCGACGACCGCGTGTTCATCGGCAATGAGAGCGTTGCGTTCGGCGAATTGACCAAGAAGGCCTATGCCGGCCGGGTGCATATGTCGGCGGCCGGCTTCTACCGGACGCCGAAGCTGCATTGGGACCGGGAGAAGGGCAAAGGCCGCCCGTTCTTCTACTACGCCTACGGCGCGGCCTGCAGCGAAGTGCTCATCGACATCCTCACCGGCGAGATGAGCGTGCGCCGCGTCGATATCCTTCACGACGTCGGCCGTTCCATCAATCCGGCCCTCGATATTGGCCAGATCGAGGGGGCGTTCGTTCAGGGCATGGGTTGGCTGACCACCGAGGAGTTGGTTTATGACGACAA
The DNA here is from genome assembly GCA_031291475.1 of Xanthobacteraceae bacterium. Classification (GTDB taxonomy): domain Bacteria; phylum Pseudomonadota; class Alphaproteobacteria; order Rhizobiales; family Xanthobacteraceae; genus BOG-931. The sequence goes on along the minus strand of JARLIY010000066.1, from coordinate 4,430 downwards.
GGGCCGGCTGCTGACGCACGCGCCCTCGACCTACAAAATTCCGGTGTCTTCCGACGTGCCAGCGGATTTCCGCGTGGCGCTGTTCGACGGCTCAAATCGCGAGGAAACGGTTTACCGCTCGAAAGCGGTCGGCGAGCCGCCGCTGATGCTGGCGATTTCCGTGTTGGCGGCTATCGGCGATGCGGTACACTCGCTCGATCCGGGCCGGCCGGTGGCGCTCGACGCTCCCGCGACACCGGAGGCGATACTCAAGGCGGTCGGCCCGGTCGATGCGGTGGCGGCGCTGGCCCCGCGATAATATTTAGTGGAGCACGATGGCGAAGGTTTGGGCCCGCATCCGCGAAACGATCGAGCGGCACGGCAGTGCCGGTCTCGTGAGCGTAGTCGGCTCGGCGGGCTCGGTGCCGCGCGAGAGCGGCGCCCGTATCGTGTTGCAGCCCGACGGCGGCTTTTTCGGCACGATCGGCGGCGGCCGCCTGGAATACGAGGCGATTGCCGCGGCGCGCGCGGTGCTCGCCGCGGGACGCGGCAAGGCGCAGTTCCGCGACTGGCCGCTCGGCCCCAATCTCGGCCAGTGCTGCGGCGGCATGGTCAAAACGCTCACCGAAACGTTCGATGCAAGCGACCTGGCCGCGGTGCAGCGCTTCGAAGAAGTGGAACAGGTGGGAGCTTTCACCACGGCAAGCCGTCTCGGTGACGACGGCCGGATCGCGCGCTCGGCGGTGCCGGCGGATGCGGCGGGCGAACGCGCGGGCGTGGCGGCTTCCTTCGCCACGATGGCCTTTCACGAGCATTTCGGCGAGGTGACCCATCCGGTGCTGCTGTTCGGCGCAGGTCACGTCGGCCGCGCCCTGGTGCTGGCGCTGGCGCCGCTGCCTTTCACCGTGCGCTGGATCGACGGCCGGCCGGATCAGTTTCCACAGCACATCCCGCAGAACACCGTCACCGTCTGCACCGACGCCGCCGACCGCGAATTGCGGGAGGCACCGCGCGACGCGATGATCGTGGTCATGACTCACTCGCACGCGCTCGACTTCGACGTCACGGTCGCCGCCCTGCAACGGGGAACGTTCGATTTCGTCGGCCTCATTGGCTCGGAGACCAAGCGCGCGCGCTTCGTCAACCTCGCCCGGCAGATGGGAGTGACAGCGCGCCAGATCGATCGCCTGGTTTGTCCGATTGGCTTGACCAAGATCAAAGGCAAGGAGCCGGCCGTCATTGCGGCGGCGCTCGCAGCACAACTCCTCATGGTGCGCGAGCAGGCCCTCCTGCCGCAGACCAGTCCGGCGACGCAGCCGGCGTAAATTATTTGCTCTCAGCGAGCACGCGCTCGATCTCGGCAAGCGCATCGGCGTTCGCTTGTGCCGTCATCAGCGAAGCCGCGAAGCCGTTGCGCACAATGGCGACAATCTCCTCGCGCGTGAGCGACAATGCGTCGAAAACGGCGCGGTAATTATCGTTCACATAGCCGCCGAAATACGCCGGATCGTCGGAATTGACGGTGACGACGAGGCCTTTGTCCATCATCCGCCGCAGCGGATGGCGCCTGAGATCGTCGACCACCCGCAGGCGCAAATTGGACAGCGGGCAGACGGTCAGCGCCATCTTCTCGCGGGCTAGCCGCCCGACCAGCGCCGCATCCTCGAGCGAGCGGTTGCCGTGATCGATGCGTCGGACGCCGAGCACGTCGAGCGCTTCCCAGACATAGCTCGGCGGCCCTTCCTCGCCGGCATGTGCGGTGACGAAGAGGCCGGCGTCGCGGGCGCGGGCGAATACGTGCTTGAACTTGCTCGGCGGGTTTCCGGCCTCGGACGAATCGAGCCCGACGCCGACGATCTTGTCGCGGAAGGCGAGCGCGCTGTCCAAGGTCTTCTCCGCGTCGGCTTCGTCGAGATGGCGCAGAAAGCACATGATCAGGCTTGCCTCGACGCCGAACTCGCGGCCGGCATCGGCGATGGCGCGGGAGAGTCCGTTGACCACGGCGGCGAAGGCGACGCCGCGCGCGGTGTGCCCCTGCGGATCGAAGAACATCTCCACATGGCGGACATTGTCGGCGCGCGCCCGCTGCAAATAGGTGAATGCAAGATCGTAGAAATCCTGCTCGGTGATCAGGACCGACATGCCTTGATAATAGATGTCGAGAAAATCCTGGAGGTTGCGGAAACGATAGGCCCGGCGCACCGCGTCCACCGACTCATAAGGCAGCCGGATATTGTTGCGGCGCGCCAGCGCGAACATCAGCTCCGGCTCAAGGCTGCCTTCGATGTGAATATGCAATTCGCACTTGGGCAGCCGTTTGATTAAAGTATCGATGTTCTGCATCCCTCTGTTTTTGCTGCCGTGTACTCCCGCCGATGAACTACGATAGCGGGGATGTGAAGTACGATAGATGACTCCGCGGCTGCATGTCGACGTGAAGCAAACGTTGGAGCGGCGGCGACAGATCTGCGGACCATATTTATAACGAGGCCGTGGGACAAATAATCAGGGCGGAACAATATGAAAATCGGATTGGCCGGGTGCTTTGGTTTGATTTTGGGAGCGATTGCCGGAGGTGTGATAGGAGTTGGGCTCGGGTTCGTCTGGATTGAGATTTTTCACACGACTTCCTTCGAGGGTTACTCTGGCATGTTGGTGTTTTACACCTTCATGCCAATTGGGATCATCGTCGGCGCGCTGATAGGGGTGGTCGGTCTTGGCGTCGTCGCCTCTCGTGATGCAGCGAACACGCCTCCTGGCGGCGGGTCTTAGAGCGCCGGCCGGCCGGCGATGTAGGTCTGACGCACGGCGCGGTCGTCGCCCATGGTCATCAGCACGAAAAGTTCCTCTTCGAGATCGCGGATCGTCTCCATGCGATGCGCCATGGCCGGCGTCGCCCGCGCATCGAGCACCACCAGATCGGCATAAGCGCCGGGCGTGATGCTGCCAATTTCGATTTCCAGCCCGAGCGCTGCGGCATTGCCGCGGGTCATCAGATCGAAGGCGGCGAGCGCCGGCAGGTTCTGGCCTTGCAGCTGCATCACCTTGTAGGCCTCGGCGGCGGTGCGCAGCATGGAATAGGAGGTGCCGCCGCCGACATCGGTGGCGAGCGCGATGCGCACGCCGGCGGCGGTGAGGCGGGCGTAATCGAACAGCCCGCTGCCGATGAACAGGTTTGAGGTCGGGCAGAACACCGCCACCGATTGCGTGTCGCGCAATAGCGCGACTTCGCTGTCCTCAAGATGGATGCAATGGCCCATGAGCGAGCGCGGGCCGAGGAGGCCGAAGCGGGCATAGACCGCCGTGTAGCTCGGATCGTCGGGGAACAGGCGTTTGACCGTGGCGATCTCGTTGTGATTTTCGTCGAGATGGGTCTGCATGAGGACCGTGGGAAATTCCTCGAGCAGCTTGCCCATGGCCGCGAGCTGCTCGTCGGTCGAGGTGATGGCGAAGCGTGGCGTCACCGCGTAACGCTGGCGCCCGATGCCGTGCCAGCGGCGGATGAGATCGCGGCTGTCGGCAATGGCGGTGGCCGCCGGCGCCAAGAGGCCGGGCGGACCGTTGCGGTTCATGATCGCGTTGCCGGCGATCATGCCGGCGTTGCGCCGGTGCGCGGCAGAAAACAAGGTTTCGGCCGAGACTGGATGCGCGGTGCAATAGGCGCAGGCGGTTGTGGTGCCGTTGCGCGCCAATTCGTCGAGGAAGAATTCGGCGTTGCGCGCGGCGTGCTCGGGATCGGCGAATTTCTGCTCCTCGACGAACGTGTATTTCTCCAGCCATTCGAGCAGCTGCGCCCCGTAAGAGGCAATCACCTGGGTTTGCGGATAATGGATATGCGGATCGATGAAGCCGGGCACGATCAACGCGCCGGCGTGATGTTCGAGCGGCGTCCCCGCCGGAGCGCGCGCCGTCATCTCGGCCACCGGCCCGACCGCTTCGATGCGGCCGTCCTTCACCAGCACGATGCCGTCTTCGATGTAGCGATAGCATTGCGCGTCGCCTAAGCCGCGCGGCGCGCGCAGGAACGTCAGCAGCCGGCCGCGGATCGCACGCACACTCAACTCCGCGAAAGCTTCATTTGGCCGTGGCGCCGGCCGCGAGCCAAGAGGCGAGCACGAGGCGCTCGTCGTTGGTCATTTCCGTGATGTTGCCCGGCGGCATGAAGTTCGAGCGCACGGCCACGATGTCGATCAGCGGCGCATGCAGGCGGATTTGCTCGTCGGTGTCGAGCAGCACGCCTTTGGGCGCGGCGGCGATGCCGTCCCACACCGGTTCGGCGGCGTGGCACATGCTGCATCGTGACGCGACGATGTTGGAGACATCGGCGAATTTCGGCGCTGGCGGCAGCGCGCCGACGGTGGCCGCGCCCCGCCCGGCCCCCCAAAGCCAGGCGACCCCCCCCATGCCCGCGGCCGCGAACCCCCCCGACCCACACCGGGTGCCTTTTCCTT
>JARLIY010000065.1 GCA_031291475.1 Xanthobacteraceae bacterium | reverse complement strand
CGGTCCCAAGGAAATTCATTTCGACCGGCTGGTCCGGCGCGCGTCGGACGGCGTCGTCAAGGAAGTCGTGCTGGCCACCAATTTCACCAACGAAGGCGAAGCCACCGCGCACTACCTCGGGCAAACGTTCAAGGCGCGCGGCCTCGCCGTCACGCGTCTGGCGCGTGGCGTGCCGGTGGGCGGCGAGCTGGAATACGTCGACGCCGGCACGATCGCCCGCGCGATGCTCGACCGTCGCTCGATGTAACGCTCGTCACCGCTGCATCGCTGCGTCGCGCGCGGCGGCGTCGCAAAAGCTTTCGTCGCGAACGCGTGCGCCGCCAGCGCGTCCGGTCGTCGCGGTGCACGCCGCGTAGCCCAGCCTAGAACCAAGGAGACCCATGAGCGCCACTCCCGAATCCCACGCGAACGCCGCGCCCGAAGACATCCCCGGCGCGCAAGCGACCCCCGGGCCCGCCGGCCCGCTCGCAGGCGTCAAGGTGCTGGAACTCGGCACGCTGATCGCCGGCCCGTTTGCCGCGCGCTTTCTCGGCGAGTTCGGCGCCGAGGTCATCAAGATTGAAGATCCCAAGGGCGGCGACCCGCTGCGCAAATGGCGCAAGCTTTATCCGGAAGTCGGCGGTACGTCGCTGTGGTGGGCCGTGCAGGCGCGCAACAAGAAATCCATCACGATCAATCTGAAGGCCGAAGAGGGCAAGGAAATCGTTCGGCGTCTCGCGAAAGAAGCGGACATCGTCGTCGAAAATTTCCGGCCGGGATTGCTCGAGAAACTCGGGCTCGGCTATGACGTGCTGTCCGCGGAAAACCCCGGCCTCGTGATGGTGCGTCTGTCCGGCTATGGCCAGACCGGACCGTATCGCGACCGGCCCGGTTTCGGTGCGATCGCCGAGTCGATGGGCGGTCTGCGCCATATCACCGGCTATCCGGATTTGCCGCCGCCGCGCATCGGCATTTCGATCGGCGATTCGATCGCCGCACTGCACGGCGTGATCGGCGCGTTAATGGCGCTGCACCACAAGCAGGTGAACGGCGGCAAAGGGCAGGTGGTCGACGTCGCGCTGTACGAGGCGGTCTTCAACATGATGGAAAGCGTGGT
>JARLIY010000064.1 GCA_031291475.1 Xanthobacteraceae bacterium | reverse complement strand
ACGAAGCAGCAAACCACGTCAGCGCCGGAGATGGCCACGCTGCCTGCGTCGCTTCGAGAAACGCGCGGCCTTGCGCCGTCGTCTCCAGGAAACGCTCCTTCGAGGGGACAAAGGCAGCCGCAAGCTCGGCGACGGCGCGCAACGCCGTATCGTCGTCGGCGGCAATGGCGCGGTGGGCGTGAACGAAGAACACCGCGTCGCAGAAACCGCCGCCTTCGCCGAGCATAACCGCGAGCCAGCGCCGCAACGTCTCGGCATCCTTGATATCGCCGGCCTCGACCGCCCACTCGATGCCGCCCGAATAGGAAAAGGCGCCGACCGGATAGGCCGGCGACAGCCAGGCCATGAGGCGGTAGAGCGCAGCGGCGTTGATCGACGCATCCTCCCCCGCTTCGCGGGGGAGGATTTTGGAACGCCCCTTAGCCATGATCGTGGTCATGGTGATGGCCGCCATGTTCATGGCCGTGGTGGTCGTAAGCGCCGTGCTCCGGATCGAACGGCGCTTGCACCGGGGTCAGCCGCGCGCCGAGGCCGCGCAGCATGTCCTCGATGACATGATCGCGGCGGATGCGCAGCCGCTCGCCGACGATCTGCACGTCGATGTGGCGATTGCCGATGTGCCAGGCGACCCGCGCCAGCTCGTGGGCATCCGCCGCCGCGATCTCGATCAGCGGCTCCGGCCGGCCGACGATCCGCACGATGGCGCCGTCGTCGAGCACCAGACCGTCGCCATCGCGCAGAGCGGTTGCCTGCGGCAGGTCGAGCAAAAACTTGGTCCCGCGCTCGCCGGTCAGGACGACACGGCGGCGATGCCGCTCATCCGCGCAGAGCGTGATCGAATCGACGGCGCTGGCGTTGTCCCAATGGCCGGCGGTCTTGACTGCGCGCGCGCGTTTCATGGTGGCGATCCTCGGTTCGTTCTTTAGCGCAGGAATGGTGCAGCGCAAAGAACCATGCCGCCGGATAGCCGCACGCATGCCAGAGTAGATGTTGGAGGTTACGCGCGGCCCCGATATGGTGCGGCCCGCATGGAGAATTTGCGGCATGACCATCAAGGGTAAGGCTTATATCGCCGGCGTCTTCGAGCACCCGACCCGGCTCGCGCCGGACAAGACGGTGGCGCAGCTCCACGCCGAGGTGGCGCTCGGCGCGCTGGCCGACGCCGGCCTGACGCGCGCAGACGTCGACGATTACTTCTGCTCGGGCGATGCGCCGGGTCCCGGACCCGCCTCGATGGCCGAGTACATGAATCTCAAGCTTCGCCACGTCGACTCGACGGAGGTCGGCGGCGCCTCCTACACGCTGTTGGCCGCGCATGCGGCCGAGGCGATCGCGCTCGGCAAATGCGATGTCGCGCTGGTCACGCTCGCCGGGCGGCCGCGCAGCGAGGGCATGGCGACCGGCACCGCGCCGCGGCCGCGCGATCCGAACCAGCCCGAGGCCGGCTTCGAAGCGCCCTACGCCATCACCACGGCCAACGGCTACGCCATGTGCGCGATGCGCCACATGCACGACTACGGCACTACCAGCGCGCAACTCGCCTGGGTCAAGGTCGCCGCCTCGCACCACGCCCAATATAACCCGCACGCCATGCTGCCCGAGGTAGTGACCGTCGAGGACGTGGTGAATTCGCCGCTGATCGCCGATCCTTTGCACCGGCTCGATTGCTGCGTCATCAGCGACGGCGGCGGCGCGCTGGTGATCGTGCGCCCGGAGATCGCCAAAACGCTCAAGCGGCCGCCGGTCAAGATCATCGGCGCGGGCGAAGCGGTAAAGCACCTCGCCGGCGGCACCTTCGATCTCACCACGTCCGGCGCCGCGCGCGCCGGGCCGATGGCCTTCGCCGAGGCCGGCGTCACGCCCGCCGACATCAAATACGCCTCGATCTACGACAGCTTCACTATCACCGTCGTCATCCAGCTCGAAGACCTGGGCTTCTGCGCCAAGGGCGCGGGCGGCAAATTCGTCGCCGACGGCAACCTGATCTCCGGCGTCGGCAAGCTGCCGTTCAACACCGACGGCGGCGGGCTTTGCAACAATCATCCGGCCAATCGCGGCAGCATGACCAAAGTGATCGAGGCGGTGCGCCAGCTGCGGGGCGAAGCGCATCCCGCCGTGCAGGTCAAAAACTGCGATCTGGCGCTGGCGCAGGGCACCGGCTTTCAGCTCGGCACGCGTCACGGCAGCGCCACCCTGATCATGGAACGAGAGTGAAAATGGCGCGCAAGATCGATCCGCCTGTGGTCACCGCCGAAACGAAAGCCTTCTGGAATGCGGCGCGCGAAGGCCGCCTCACGGTCCCGTTCTGCACGGCCTGCGGCAAAGCGCACTGGTATCCGCGCGCCATCTGCCCGTTTTGCGCTAGCGACAAGCTCGAATGGCGCGCCGCCTCCGGCAAAGGCACGCTCTACACCTTCAGCGTCATGCGCCGCGTCAAGGAGCCTTACGCCATCGCCCACGTGACGCTCGCCGAAGGCCCGACCATGCTCACCAATATCGTCGATTGCGATTTCGACGCGCTCGCCATCGGGCAACCGGTCGCCGTCGTGTTCAAGGACACCGAGAACGGCCCGCCGGTGCCGATGTTCAAGCCGGTGTGACGCCGATGATCGACAAGATCGTGCACAGCATGGCCGAGGCGATGGCGGGAATCCGCGACGGCTCGATCGTGCTGATCGGCGGCTTCGGCAGCATCGGCCAGCCCAACGCGCTCATCGATGGCCTGATCGAACAAGGCGCCAGGGACCTGACTGTGGTCGCCAACAATGCCGGTGTCGGCCACACCGGCCTCGCGCGGCTCATGGAGGTCGGCCGCGTGCGCAAGATTATTTGCTCCTACCCGCGGACCTCGGATCCCGTCGTCTTCGAGGGGCTTTATCGGGCGGGCCGCATCGAGCTTGAAGTCATGCCGCAGGGCACGATGGCCGAGCGCATGCGCGCCGCCGGCGCCGGCATTCCGGCCTTCTATACGCCGACATCGGTGGGAACGAAGCTCGCCGAGGGTAAAGAGGTGCGGGAATTTTCTGGCCGCAAATACGTGCTGGAGGAAGCGTTCGCCGGCGACGTGGCGCTGATCGAGGCCTGGGAGGCGGATCGCTGGGGCAATCTGACCTACCGCTCGTCGGCGCGGAACTTCAATCCGGTGATGGCGATGGCGGCAAAATTGACCGTCGCGCAGGCCCAGCACATTGTCGAACTCGGTGGACTTGATCCGGAGCACGTCACCACGCCGGGGATTTTCGTCGATCGGGTGGTGCACGTGCCATACGGTGAGCCGGTCGTGACCTGAGGAGAATGGAAGGTGAACGCAAACGCCGTTGCGAAGACCCTGGCCGCCTGCCAACCGTGGACGCGGGAAGAAATCGCCGCGCGCGCCGCCGGCGACATCCCGGAAGGCTGGTACGTGAACGTCGGCATCGGCATTCCGGTTCTGCTGCCGAACTACATTCCGCCGGAGCGCGAAGTGATCATCCAGTCGGAGAATGGCATTCTCGGCATGGGCCCGACGCCGGCCGACGACAAGATCAACCGCTGGCTGATCAACGCCAGCAAGAAATACGTCACGCTTGTGCCCGGCGGATCCTACGTGCACCACGCCGATAGCTTCGCCATGATCCGCGGCGGTCATCTCGATCTCTGCGTACTCGGCGCCTTCCAGGTCGCCGCCAACGGCGATTTCGCCAACTGGTCGATGTCGGACACCGACATGCCGTCGGTCGGCGGCGCCATGGACCTCGCGGCCGGAGCCAAAGCGGTGTGGGTCTTGATGGAGCACACGACCAAAAGCGGCGAGAGCCGGCTCATGCGCCGCTGCACCTATCCGCTCACCGCGCTCGGCGCGGTCAAGCGCGTTTACACCAATCTCGCCGTGCTCGACGTCATCGGCGACGGCTTTGCCGTGCGCGATATGGCGCCGGGACTCACCTTCGAGGCGCTGCAGGACGTAACCGACGCGCCGCTGCGGCTGGCGAATTGATATTCGCTACCCTCCCCTGGAGGGGGAGGGTCAATGGGCACGTTGCTCTACCTCGCGCTCCGAAAATTACTGCGTCGCGGCGGGCTTGGGCGAGACGTCGGCCTTGTGATGCTTTTTCGCCGGTTCGGCCGCGGGCTTCGCGTCGGCCGCCTTCGTGTCTGCAGCTTTGCGGTCTTCTTTGCCCCCCTCGTCCGCGGCTTTCTCCTCGCGATGCTTGGCGGCCTTCTCACCGGCTTTCTTCTTATGGTGAGGCGCCGCCGCCTCGCGCGCTTCGAGCTTGGCCAAATCCGCCGGCGAGCGCGTCGGCCCGGTATAGACCACGACCGGCGTCGCCGTGCCGAAATCGGACAGGAGCGCGGCGCCGTGCGGAGTCGGCGCGCGGAGGCTCGACAGCAGCGCCGAGAACGGCCCGCTATTTTCCATCGCGTTGAGGTCGGCGTCGGCGTCTTCGTCTTCCGCCGGTCGCCGCTTGCGATGCGGTCCGCACACATTGTCGTGCAGATTGGGCGGCGCGGCATCGATCGGCGCCAGCGCATCGACCGAGCCAAGCGCGGGTGTCAGCCATGCCAGCGGATTTTGCGTGAAGCCGCTTTCCAGAAGCTCCGCCGCCTTGACCGCGCGCGCGCCGGATGACGGCGCGCCGAGCACCACGGCAATCAGTCTTTTGCCGCCGCGCGTGGCGGTGGCGACAACATTGAAGCCGGAGGCGCAGATGAAGCCGGTCTTCATGCCGTCGATCCCGGGATAACGCCCGATCAGCGAGTTGGTGTTGCGCATCACGCGGCGGCCGAATTTGATCGCGGCGATATGCCAGTAGGAATCGTATTCGGGAAATTCCCGGATCAGGGCGCGGGCGAGAATGGCGAGATCGCGCGCCGAGGTAATCTGGCCGTCGGCCGGCAGGCCGTTGGGATTGACGAAGTTCGATTCCGACATGCCGAGGCGATGCGCGGTATTGGTCATGCCGTCGGCGAAATTCTCGATCGAACCGTCGACGCCCTCCGCCAATACGACGGCCATGTCGTTGGCCGAATGCACCATCAGCATTTTAATGGCGTTGTCGACCGTGACCTGGGTGCCGGGCGGGAAGCCCATCTTGCTCGGCGATTGCGCGGCGGCGTTGCGCGAGACCGTGAACAAGCTGTCGAGCGTGATGCGATTGTCCTTGATGGCGCGCAGCGTGACATAAAGCGTCATCAGCTTGGTCACCGAGGCCGGGTACCACGGATAGGTGGCGTTCTCGGCGCGCAGTACCTTGCCGGAATCGGCTTCGACCAGGATCGTCGCTTCGGCGCGCGCCGGGGTTGCTGTGAGATTTGCGGCGAAGAGAAAAAGAACCGCGACGCCGAGCGTCAGCCCCCGAAGCAACTGCAATGGATACACGTGTTGCGGTCCGTTCGGTTGCTCGGGCCCGGGGCGTCGCCTCGGATCGTGCCCAAGGTACCGACAAAGGGGCCGCGATGGGTTCACGAAAGGTTCCCGAAGCCCAGCGACGAACTATCTAAACCCAAGGAACGCTCGAACGCAAAGCTAAATCCCGGTATCATGCGGGTAGCACCGAGTTCGGCGTTTGCATCACTGGTTAGCCAAGGAAAAGCGACCAAAATTCGGCAAAGGGAACGATCATGACCGCCTGTATCGTGGGATGGGCGCATACGCCATTCGGCAAGCTCGCCGGCGAGACCGTCGAAAGCCTTATCGTCAAGGTGGCGACCGAGGCGCTGGCCGATTCCGGCACCGCCGCGAAGGATGTCGACGAGATCGTGCTCGGCCACTTCAACGCCGGCTTCTCGGCGCAGGACTTCACCGCTTCGCTGGTGCTGCAAGCGTCCCCCGATCTGCGTTTCAAGCGCGCGACGCGGGTGGAGAATGCCTGCGCCACCGGGTCGGCCGCCGTGCATCAGGGGCTCAAGGCGATCGCCGCCGGGTCGGCGCGCATCGTGCTCGTGGTCGGCGTCGAGCAGATGACGACGACGCCGTCGGCGGAAGTGGGCCGCAACCTGCTCAAGGCCTCCTATGTGCGCGAGGAATCTGATATCGAGGGCGGTTTTGCCGGGCTTTTCGGCAAGATCGCCGGACTTTATTTCCAGCGCTGGGGCGACCAGTCGGACGCACTCGCCCGCATCGCCGCCAAAAATCACATGAACGGCGTCGGTAACCCTTACGCGCAAATACGCAAGGATCTTGGCTACGAATTCTGCCGCACCGAAAGCGAGAAGAATCCGCGCGTCGCCGGACCGCTCAAACGCACCGATTGCTCGCTGGTGTCCGACGGCGCCGCCGCTTTGGTGCTCGCCGACGTCGAAACCGCCCTCAAGCTCGGCAAGGCCATCGTGTTCCGCGCCGCCGAGCATGTGCAGGACTTTTTGCCGATGTCGCGGCGCGATATCCTCAAATTCGAAGGCTGCGCGGTCGCCTGGCAGCGCGCTTTCGCCGATTCCGGCATCGGGCTGTCCGACCTGTCGTTCGCCGAGGTGCATGACTGCTTCACCATCGCCGAGCTGATCGAATACGAAGCCATGGGGCTTGCGCCGGAGGGACAGGGCGCGCGCGTCATCGCGGACGGCGTTGTCGCCAAGGACGGCAAGCTGCCGATTAATCCTTCCGGTGGGCTCAAGGCCAAGGGCCATCCGATCGGCGCCACCGGCGTATCGATGCACGCCATCGCCTCGATGCAACTGACCGGCAAGGCCGGCGACATGCAGGTCAAGGATGCGCGGCTCGGCGGCATCTTCAATATGGGCGGCGCCGCGGTGGCCAATTACGTGAGCATCCTGGAGCGGTTGCGCTGAAGACTGACGTTGACGGGGTGGGGGGCGGGATGATGGGTGATCAGCCGAAAAGCGCAGACTTTGTCATTTCGCGCGTCTTCGACGCGCCGCGCCAGCGCGTCTGGCAAGCGCTGACCGAGCCAGAACATATGAAGGTGTGGTGGACCCCGCAGACCTTCACCATGATCGCCATGAAAATGGATTTTAGCCCCGGTGGTATCTTTCATTGCGGTATGCGTTCGCACGAAGGCTACAAGTTGTGGGGCAAGTTCGTTTATCGGGAGATCGCGCCGCAGGAGCGGATCGTTTTCGTCAATTCGTTCTCCAACGAGGCCGGCGAGCTCAAGCGGCATCCGATCGTTCCGACCTGGCCGCTGGAGACGCTGACCACCATCACTTTCGAAGAAGAGCCCGGCGGCAAGACCAAGCTCACGGCCCGCTGGGCGTCGCACAACGCGACCGACATTGAGCGCAAGACCTTCGACATGTCCCACGTCGGCATGAAGGCAACCTGGGGCGGCGCGTTCGATCGGCTCGCGGCGTATCTGGCGAAGGGCTAGCGCGATCAGCGCGAGGCGGCGCCGCCCGTGCCACGCTCCGCCGCCGGCGGCAGGAACGACGGATCGAATGCGGCCGCGGCCTTGTCCTTGGCCTTGAAGCGATAGGCGAGCGCCAGCTGCTCGATCGCCGCGGCGAAGCGTTGCGGATCGATGTCGCCGTAGCCGTAGGCCCGCACCGCTGGCGTGAGGATATTGTCGGCAAGCGCCATGCGCAGGCGCTCAAGCTCAACGTCTTTCCTGAAGCGGTCGTCGTGGGCAAGCAGCGCGTCGATGGCGCGCGCCGGGTTGCGCACAGTTTCCTTCAGCGCCCGCAGGTAAGCGCGCAGAAAGCCCCGGACGGCCTCGGGCTTTGCCTGCGCGAAACTGTCGGAGACCATGATGGCGTCGCCGTAGAGCACGAGGCCGTAATCGGCCATCGCCAGCACGACGAGGTCGTCCGCCGGCACGCCGCGCGCCTTCAGGTCGATATAGGAGGTGAACGCGCAGCCGGTGATGGCGTCCACTTCCCCGGATGCCAGCATCGGCTCGCGCACCGGCAGGCCGACGTTTTCGATCGTAACTTTCGCCGTATCGATGCCGTTGATCCGGGCGAAGACCGGCCATTGCGCGAAGGCCGGATCGGCGGCCGGCGCGCCGAGCTTCTTGCCCTCGAGGCTGCGCGGGGTTTCGATGCCGCGGCTTTTGCGGGCGATGATGGCGTAAGGGGGCTTGTCAAATACGATGAACAGGGCCTTGATCGACGTATTGGCGGCGTCGCGGGCCTTGATGAGCATGTTGATGTCGGCGACGCCCATGTCGTCGCTGCCCGCCGCCACTCGGTTCATGGCTTCAAGCGGGCCGCCGGTCGCGGCGTCAATGGTCACGTCGAGCCCTTCGTCCTTGAAGTAGCCCTTGTCGATAGCGAGGAAGAAAGGCGCCGCCGGTCCATCGATCTTGCGATCGAGCGTAAAATGGATCGCGGTCTCGGCCCGGGCCGCGATCGGCCCCGGGAAGCCAACGAAGAACGCCACCAAGAGCGACATACACAAAGAGGGCATACATAAAGAGAGAGACGCGGCCGACCGGGTGAGCCGCATGAGGTCGACGATGGCCATACCGGTTCCTCGTTGGGTTGCGAAACGTTAATGCCCGGCGTCCCCGCTCCTCGTCTGCGGACCGATAAAGGCCATGCCGCTGCAAAGCGCAAGCGGAAGCTGCGGAGCCGACGATGAACAGGCCTGCGTCAAACTTGCCGCAATTCCGCGCCCCGTTCGCGCCGCCCGACGAGCATTTGGCAGCCGACTTCCTTGCCGCTGCCCGCCGCGAGCCCGCCGCCGAGCGCCGCATCGACGCGCGGGCCCGGGCGCTGGTCGAGGCGATCCGCGCCAAGACCAGCGGGCTTGGCGGCGTCGAAGATTTTCTGCACGCCTATTCGCTGTCGACCAAGGAAGGACTGGCGTTGATGGTGCTCGCCGAAGCGCTGCTGCGCGTGCCCGATGCCGCCACCGCCGACCGCCTGATCGAGGACAAGCTCGCCGCCGGCAGCTGGCTCGACGGCGATATCAGATCCAGAGCGCTCTTGGTCTCCGCCTCAGCCTGGACGCTCGGCATCGCCGCCCGCATCATCCATCCCGGCGAGATGCCGGAAACGATCCTCGACGATATCGTGCGGCGGCTCGGGCTGCCGACCTTGCGCACGGCGACGCGCCAGGCCATGCGGCTCATCGGCTCGCATTTCGTGCTCGGCCGAACCATCGATGAAGCGCTCGCCCGCGCCCGCGGCCACGGCGAATTCCGCTATTCGTTCGACATGCTCGGCGAAGGCGCGCGCAACGCAGCGGATGCCAACAAATATTTCGAAGCCTACGCGGCGGCGATCGAGGCGATCGGGGCGAGCGCCGGCAATGCGCCGCCGCCGGCGCGCCCGGGAATTTCGGTGAAGCTCTCGGCGCTGCATCCGCGCTTCGAAGCGGTCGCGCGCGAGCGGGTGCTGGCGGAGCTCACGCCGCGTCTCGTCGCGCTGGCGCGGTTGGCGAAAGCGCGCGACCTGCAATTCACCGTCGATGCCGAGGAAGCCGACCGGCTGGAACTGTCGCTCGATGTCATCGGCACCGCGCTCGCCGATGGCTCGTTGCGCGGCTGGGACGGTTTCGGGCTTGCGGTGCAGGCCTATCAGAAGCGCGCGCCGGCGGTGATCGGCTGGGTCGAGGAAGCCGCCGCCGCGCTCGGCACGCGGATGAACGTCCGCCTGGTCAAAGGCGCCTATTGGGACACCGAAATCAAGCGCGCGCAGGAGCGCGGACTGGCCGATTATCCGGTGTTCACGCGCAAGGCGATGACCGATCTCTGCTACATGGCCTGTGCGCGAAGACTGCTCGCCGCGCGCGAGCGCATCTTTCCGCAATTCGCCACCCACAACGCGCTCGCCGTCGCCGGCATCATCGAGGACTCAGGCGGCGCCGAGGGTTTCGAGTTTCAGCGGCTGCACGGCATGGGCGAAGCGCTCTACGAGGCCTTGCTCGCCGAATTGCCCGAGGCGGTGTGCCGGGTTTATGCGCCGGTCGGCGGGCACCGCGATCTCCTGGCCTATCTGGTGCGCCGGCTCCTGGAAAACGGCGCCAATTCCTCGTTTGTCTCGGTCGCCGCCGACCCAAGCGTGCCGATCGCGGACATCCTGCGCCGTCCGCAGGCGCGCATCGCCGGCGCCAAGGACGCGCGCAATGCCAGAATCCCGTTGCCGGGCGATCTCTATCGGCCGGAGCGGCAAAATTCGACCGGCATCGAGTTCGGCGATCGCCAAAGCCTCGATGCGCTGCTTGCCGAGGTCCGCGCCGGCGAAACCGTCACGGCGGAAGCGGCGCCGGTGGTCGACGGCATCGCGCTTGCCGGCATCGAGCGCCCCGTGCTTTCGCCGATCGACGGCCGCGTGATCGGCGCGGTGCGCGAAGGCGACGACGCGCTCGCCCGCGCGGCGATGGCGGCGGCGGCCGCCGGGT
>JARLIY010000063.1 GCA_031291475.1 Xanthobacteraceae bacterium | reverse complement strand
TCCGTCCGTCATTCCTACAGCCTCGACACTGTGCGCGCCGTCGCCCGCGCGCTCGACCGCGCCCATGTCGACGCCATCGAGATCAGCCACGGCGACGGCATCACCGGCTCGACCTTCAACTACGGCTTCGGCGCGCATGACGACGCGGAATGGATCGCGGCGGTCGCCGATGAATGCAAATTCTCGCGCGTGACGGTGCTGCTGCTGCCGGGCATCGGCACCGTGCATGACCTCAAGCGGGTGATGGAGGCTGGCGCGCGCAGCGTGCGCGTCGCCACCCATTGCACCGAGGCCGACGTGTCGCGCCAGCACATCGAGGCGGCCCGCAAGCTCGGCATGGACACGGTCGGCTTTTTGATGATGGCGCATATGGCCCCGGTCGAGAAGCTGGTCGAGCAGGCGCTGCTGATGGAGTCTTACGGCGCGGAATGCGTCTATGTGACGGATTCGGCGGGCGCGCTTCTGCCCAATCAATATGCCGAAAGGGTCAAGGCCGTGCGCGGCGCGCTGAAGCCGGAGACGGAAATCGGCGTCCACACCCACCACAATCTGACGCTCGGCGTGGCCAATGCGGTGGCGGGCATCGAAGCCGGCGCGGTGCGCGTCGACGCTTCGCTGGCCGGCATGGGCGCGGGCGCGGGCAACGCGCCGCTCGAGGCGCTGATCGCCGTGCTGGACCGCATGGGCATCGAGACCGGCTGCGACCTGCACATGCTGATGGACGCGGCGGATGATCTCGTGCGGCCCCTGCAGGACCGCCCTGTCCGCGTCGATCGCGAGAGCCTGTCGCTGGGCTATGCCGGGGTCTATTCGAGCTTCCTGCGCCATGCGGAAAACGCCTCGAAACTCTATGGCGTCGACACCCGCGACATTCTCACCGAGCTCGGCAAGCGCCGCATGGTCGGCGGCCAGGAAGACATGATCGTCGATGTCGCGCTCGACATTCTCAAATCACGTGAGACGGAGGCGGCGCAATGAGTTCTCTCCTCCAATATGCCGAGATCGTCGATGAAGCGGCGCGGACAGCGCAAGCCATTCCGCAGTTCACGACCTCCGCGCCGCTCGAAATCGAAGAGGCCTATGCCGTCCAGGCGCTGTCGCTGGAGCGTCGTTTTGCACGCGGCGAAAAGCTCGTCGGAATCAAGATGGGGCTGACCTCTCGCGCCAAGATGATCCAGGTTGGCGTCGATGAAGTCATCTGGGGTCGGCTCACCGACGCGATGCGGCTGGAAGAGGGCGGTTCGCTCTCGAAAAAGCGCTACGTCCATCCGCGCATCGAGCCGGAACTTGCTTTCCTGATGAGGCGCGAATTGTCCGGCGAAGTCTCGGCGGCGGAAGCCCTGAGCGCGGTCGAAGCCATCGCCCCGGCGATGGAAATCATCGACTCGCGCTATGAGAATTTCAAATTCGCGCTGCCGGATGTGATCGCCGACAATTCGTCGTCATCGGGCTTCGTCGTCGGCAACTGGGCGCGTCCCGATCAGGATTTCTCCAATCTCGGCATCGTCGTCGAAGTCGACGGACGCGCCGTCCAGATCGGCTCGACGGCCGCGATCCTCGGTCATCCGATCCGCTCGCTCGTCGCGGCGGCGCGCGCGGCGTCCGGCATCGGCGGCCTGAAACCCGGCTGGATCGTGCTGGCCGGCGGCGCGACCGCCGCGCATGCGTTGAACGTCGGCCAGCACG
>JARLIY010000062.1 GCA_031291475.1 Xanthobacteraceae bacterium | reverse complement strand
CCGCATATTCCGAAATCAGATCAGAGTGTAGCCGATAGTCGCGGAAATCGATCGTGAGGTTTTGGCCTTCAATGAAACCGCGGCGGCGCAGTTCGTCGTTACGTCGCAATGCTGGAGGTGCATTGTCAGGATAAGGCATTAAGATACGAAACGATAAGTCCGCCCCGCTTCCTGCGCTAGCGAAGCGAGCGGCCATGTGACGATCGAGCCGGTTACAAACGTGACGAACTCGCGCCGCCTCATAGGTTTCTCCCGTACCGAGGCTTGATCGGGCCCCTTGAGGTTATCACGTTCCCGCAGGGCGGCAATTTGGCCGCTCATGTCGCCTCAGGGTCAGGAGCGTCGATTTCCCGAGGTCCGCGTCACGTCCGGTTTTTCCGATAACGGACATTGGCCGGGCGGCTGGCATTTTCGTCTTTGCAATTTTGTGATGCGACATCGTATCCGGCCGATCGCTGCGGGCAAGCACAGGTGGGTCTCCGAGCCGATCACAATTGGTAGTGGCTGGATCGGCGCGGCCGGCGGGGCTCCAATGCCGAGCCATGAAGCACTATGCCGCACGCACGACGCTCGGCGACCTACACCGCGCAACGTCTTGGCTGTGGCTCTATTGCGAAAAGTGTTCCCATTCATCGCCGCTCGCATGCGCCGTCATGGTGATCCGGTGGGGCGCCGAAACGTCAAGCGACAAGCTGCGGCGTTCTGCCCGGTGCACCACCCTGCGGCCACAAGGGCGCGACGATCCAGCGGCCGAGTTGGGGCGGCGCTGATGTCGTGGGTGGGCATTAGCTCATCGTGCCGCGGCTGCAAGCTCATCAGCAGCACCGCGGGGTTGCGTACTGCTCGTAGATCGATTCTTGTACGAGCAGTGATGGTCGCCTGGTTGCCGGAAAATGGCGAACAAATCTGACCTGGGGCAGGTCGAGGTGGTCACCGAAAAACGAGCAGTTACCTACGGCGCTGTGGGATACGTATTAGTTCGCAGGCGTCGACATGTAGCGCCTGGGCGAGCCGCCCCAACACTGTGACGCTGGCCGAGACCGTAGCGCGTTCGATCGAGCCGAGATAACGCGCGCTTAGTCCCGCGCGGTCAGCTAACTCCTCCTGGGAAAGCTCTTTTTCATGGCGGGTGCGCCGCACGTTTGTCGCCATGGCCCGCTTTAAGTCCATGGAAGGAATGGCAAACATGACCCGAACGATATTTCCAGGAACGATCGTTCCGAGTTTCGTCTTGCGCCAGATAGCGTTTGCTCGTTTCATAGAGGCTGCCGCGTATTTGTGTGGAGCGCGCGAAATTTGCATGTGAAGATAAGGCAGTGAGGATTTTTCACCGGCCGACTAATTGACACTAGCGCGGGAGGAGACCTGCTCGCCTCCAAACGTGGGAGCTTGTAGATGAAGGAAGATGATGAAAACTGATCCTGAACCCACTGAAGAGCGCTTTCCCCTTTCGATCGATCACATGATGAAAGTTAAAAAGGTGATTCAATTGATGCGCAACAAGCTCCCGATTATGCATCCGGGCGATCTCCGAACAGCCGCTGTCGTCTTAATCGCGCTCGAGCGGCTGCCAGCTACAACCGCCTGTGTAGATGTAACATTCGGCTTCTCATTGCCTAATACTGATGGGAATTACGGATGGGTCGACATCCACATTGACGAGCAGGAATTTCGTCTAGCGAGCGGCGAGCACTTCTATGATCCGTCCATTGGTGGCGACACGCAGAGCAGAACGGTATTTGAAACCCAGGCGGGAGGAGGCTGGTACAGCGGCGACATCGATGAATGGCTGGAATGTGCAGATCGTATTGCCTCGGAAGGTCAAGTTGATGCGGAAGATAATTCCGATCATGATGGAATTGAGTGGGACGCCGAAGGCGAACAGGTGCTTTGAGCACTCAGACCATGCTTGACTCAACTGCCCATGTTCCGCGCGACGCCTCAGCGCACTACGGGAGTCGCCTGCCTTGCACGTTGTCGCACCGTTCCCAGGAGCTCACTGATCGCTCTCGGGGTTCAACTTAATCACCTTACCGTCGGCGGCCTCGATCCTGTCGCGCCGCGTATATTCCTTGAGCCGCTCGGCCAGCGGCACTTCGATCTCGCCGGTGCCGCCTTCCTCGCCGAGCACGCCCATGCGCGGATGACAGTAGGGAGCAGCACGCTCGGCCTCCTGGCCGGCGAGCTTGCGGAGCCCGAGCACCTGGCCGATCGCCTCGATGACGGCCGCGTTCGGATCGGCGGCCTCGTCGGTGTCGCCGGCTTCACCAGGTCCGCGCGGCAACGCCGGCGCGCCTTCGGTCATGAGCCGCGCGATCAGCGCGTCCGCCTTCTTGGTGTAGAAACGCACGTTGTCGAGCATGATCTTGAGAGGCAGCACGCCGTCTTCGGCAGCTTGCTGAATGATCTTTGCCGTTTCCCCGTGGCTACCTGCCGGTCGACCAGCTCCAGGTCGAGCACAACCTCGCGGCATTTTTTGATTTCCTCTGCTAAAAATCAAAAATTCTGCTGTGAAATCAAGATTGAGCCACGACCCGTTAGCGCCCGACTCCTTTCTTGTATTCCTCCGAAGTTAATGTAATTTCTTCACATAAGTAACTGATTAATTGTCTTACTCGACGAAGCCGAGGGCCTGAACCTCGAGCAGCGCCGGGTGAATGGCGTGCCGGTCGATCCCAGAGCCGACACAATCCTTGTAGGTCAGCACCAAGTGTCCGTTGCCTTCCCCTCCCCTGCGCGCGAGCTCAGCCTCGAGGAGAGCGAGCAAACGATGCCCGGTTTTGCTCAGCACCCGGTAGGCCGGCGACTCGAGCATCTCTATCGGACGCGCGGTCCATTGACCGCCGTCTCTCCGCGGACGTCTACATCGGATCATGCGGCAGGCCCCAGCAGCACCCGAACGTCCTGCTCCCGAGTAGCGTTTAAAACCCTACCCCAGCTCGTGAACCCGTCATGGATCGTTGTGGGAATGTGGTCGTTAGTGTTCATGCCGTTGCCTTCTCGATTGATCGAGTACGCACCGACAAGATGATGCTCGGCGCGCCGAGCACGGGATCTAACTCAGTTCACGCAGCGTTTTTCGCAGACTCCGCCGGCAAGAAGGCGGGTGAATTCTATACGCCAGCTGACGTGGTGCGGAAGCTTCGCAACGAAGCTATGTCAGGCCGCACCGATATCATTGAGGGCCTGACCAAGGAAGCAACCACCTTCTATGACTACGTGGTGCAACTGGCTTTTGAGAACGAGCAAGTTCCCAAGGATTGCCACGAGCCACTTAAGAACCTTGTCCGGGCGCCTCACTCCATTCCTGACGAGCGAATCGAACATATCGTAGAGTCAAAGCGCTACTGGATTTATAAAAATCTGGCGGAATGGCGCGATCTAAACGCGACACGGGTTTTGCGCGAATACAGAAATGGCGAGGGATTTCTCTACCTTGGCCGGTCTTATCGGCTCCAACTTGTGGCGGGGCAAGAGGAGCTTCTCCTTCTCAGGGAATGGCGCATTTTGTCTTCGACGGGACTTGGTTGACCGTGGGGCTGTCGAAGCGACTAAGTCCGCTTTCCGCGACTACTACATCGCGCGTGGACTAGAACGTATTGGGCAGCGGGTTGCCTACTATGCGCCGAAAGTTGGAGTTACCGCGCGGCACGTCGCAGTGCGCGATCTCGGAAATCGATGGGCTTCTTGCTCTCCCAAAGGAAAGGTCGCCTTTCACTGGAAGTGCATGATGCGCCGTTGACCATCATTGACTACATCGTTGTTCACGAACTCTGCCACGTCCACCACTTGGACCACACGCGGGCATTCTGGAACGAGGTAGATAAAGTTCTACCCAACTACCGGGAACGCAAAGAATGGCTCAGAAAGCACGGCGCGGGTTTGGATGTCTGACGTTGTTGAGCCGCTCGGGAGGGAGCGCACAGTATGCGCTAGTCGCGCCAGAAATCCTTAAATCGCGTTGGCGAGAGCTCGGTGTAGCGAACGGTATGCTGGATGTTCCTGCGACCAAGGTAATCCTGGATTGATCGCGTACGGCGTCGCGTATCTATGACGTAGTGACAGCGCCCGCGAACGTTTTTTTCGACAGCGTCAGAAATATCATCCCCGACGAACAGGCTAGGAGCTATTGGAAATCAGTATTGCGGATGGCAGCACTCTGTCACGACCTCGGACATCTGCCGTTTTCCCACGCGGCGGAGAAAGAGCTTTTGCCTGAAGGCTACGATCACGAACGGCTGACCAAAGATATTATTTACAGTGCTGAGATGGAGGAAATTTGGGACGCGATGACCCCGCCTCTCAAAGCAGACCACATCGTAAAGCTCGCAGTAGGGCCTAAGCGAGCGGAGCCGCTAGAACTTAGTACGTGGGAAACCGTTTTGGCCGAAATCATCATCGGCGACGCGCTCGGCGCTGATAGGATGGATTACCTCTTACGTGACTCCTACCACTTAGGAGTGTCCTATGGCACTTATGATCACCACCATCTAGTCAAGACGCTGCGGATACTTCCGAAAGAATATGAGCAATCGGATGAGCCTGCTTTGGGCCTCGAAGCAGGCGGATTGGAGTCGTCGGAAGGTCTGTTCGCCATTCATGGCGCGGCAGTAGCATTCCATCGCGGCGTTGTGTGCGCCAAGCAGCTGGGCCGCGATCATACCCTCGATCTCGTCTTTCGGGCCGATCCCGATGAGTCCAGCAATCGTCGCATCGTATTGTTGGTCGCGGGTATCATTGTCGGAATTCTTAAGCCAAAGCGTTCGGCCCGTCTGATTAACGAGGGTCTTGTTCCAGTCGTCATTTTGCGAACCGCCGATGTGCTTCAGAGCGCCCTTCGGGCCATCGAGACCATTGGCGACGACCGTTGTAGCTTTCTTGTCGTCGGCATCCGGCTTCTTTGCGCTCATCGATAAGTCCTCACGCTTGAACGCGTCCTCGGCACCTGGTTTTTTCGCGCTCATCGATACGTCCTCACGCTCGAATGTCCATCGCGCGGGTGGCAGTGATGACTTTGGCCTACCGTGCGCGGTACCTGCCGGGCAGTACGGCCCAACGGCAGCCACACCTGGCGGCCGAGGGTCCTTTCATTGATGATCTGTTCTATCAGAATACAGATATAAGATGTTGTTATCGCGGGCCCATATCCGTCGGCGGGATTGCCCAGCCACAGCGACGGCGACATCGCCAGCCGATCGAGCCCGCCACATTTCATCGGCTGAGGCCTCTCAAGGTCGCTAACGCGTTCAGTTCGACTTGAGTGAGCTCTCCCTCCCGCGCGCTTTGATCTTGATCGGCTACAAGGGGCGACGAGCTCGCTACGGCGCTGTGGGGCGCGCTTCGCTCGCCGCCCCGTACCCCAGATTTAGATAGTAGTGGGGGTTTCCCCACCATCGCTGTAGTGGGGGTTTTCCCCACCGAAACCAGCCCGCTTTCGGTGGGGGTTTCCCCCACCGAAATAGTGGCGAAACCCCCACTGAGGCGTTTTTTGTTGCTCGCGCGCTTTGCCGCCTCGCGGGCGCGAGCTCCTTTGCGGGCTTCCGCAGCAATCTTCGCAGCGTGCGCAGATGTCTTGATGCCGCGCCACTCGTCCGTAAATGGCGGTTCCACAAAGCGCGCGTAAGTGAGGCGATAGCGGCTCGGGCGCCGGCGTTCGGCGCTTTCGGCGCTGTGGCCTTTCTCGGTGCACTCGACAAAGCCGAGCGCCTGAACTTCGAGCAGCGCTGGGTGAATGGCGTGCCGGTCGATCCCAGAGCCGACACAATCCTTGTAGGTCAGCACCAGGCGTCCGTTGCCTTCGCCTCCCCTACGCGCGAGCTCAACCTCGAGGAGAGCCAGCACACGCAGCCCGGTTTTGCTCAGCATCCGGTAGGCCGGCGATTCGAGCATCTCTATCGGACGCGCGGTCCATTGACCGCCGTCTCTCGGCCGACGTCTCCATCGGGTCATGCGGCGCGTCTCACAGCAGCGACCGAACGACTTGCTCCCGAGTAGCGTTTAAAACCCTACGCCAGCTCGCGATCCCATCGTGGATCGCTAGAGGAATGTCGTCGTTAGTGTTCATGCCGTTGCCGCCTCGATCGATCGAGTACGCACCGACAGATTGATCTCGACGTTAAGAGCAGAGCTCGGCGCGCCGAGCGCGGGGTCTAACGGCACGCCGAGCGCTGGGTCTAACTTAGTTCACGCAGTCGAATGGCTTGCCGCCCATGCGTCGGCGCCGATCGCGATCCATGCATCGATCTCGGCTGCGCGCCACGCCACACGCTTAAAGCCGATCTTTACCCGCTTCGGGAATCGACCGACTTTCTCGAGGCGCCACAGCGTCGTGTCGCTGAGGCGCGCGCGGTCGGTCACTTCGTCGAGAAGGAGCAGCTCTTTCACGGGAGAAAGCGGAAGCCCTGGCCGCTTGGTATCTCGCAAACCACGACGGTTGGCACGCGTCGCCTTCGAACTCTGCCTTGCTGCCATCGCCGTCGCCTCCAGGAATCGGATGACGACACCCTGCAGTTGACTTCAAAGAATTTCAAAGAAAACCGGGTCCGGTTATCTCGCCGATTTTTCGGACTGGGCGCCCGGCGGATCGGGCGGATTCGGGATATGGCGTACGACCTCATAGTAAGCCTTGCGCAACCTCTCCTCAGAATATTTGCCGTAGCGCCGCGGCGCCCGCTCCCGGAGGATGTTGATGATCTGTCGGAGGCCTTTTTCGCGGCTCCGATTCAGACCTTTCGCTTTCAGTAGAAGCTCAACGTCGTCCGCAAAGAAAATGGCGTCCGAGGTGACCCATCCGTCCGAGGTGACCCATTTCGGCTTCCGGCCTCTTGCGCGCGGCCGAATTCCAGAAATTGCAAAGCACCACAGGAGCTCTGACCAGACGGCATACGGAAACTCATCGAGTGCATCCTCGACGAATGTGGTCGCCTTTTGCCATTCTTCGTCCGACAAGGGGAGCCAACACGGCAGGTACGCGAGCATCTGACCCATCAGATCGCGCACGCGCAACGACTTGACTAGCAGAAGCGCCGGCTTTGTCCGGGCAATCAATTCGCTCAGCTCCGCTGCGAAGTGCTTCTCGTCTGCGTCAGACCAGTCTACACTTGCCAATATCTCCTGCAGCTCTGACCAGACCGCACGCGGAGGCTCATCGAGCAGCACTGCCTCCGCGAGGGTAATTAGTTTGCCCAGTTGCGCCGCAAGTTGCGCCGCAAGGTACTTCTCCTCTGTGCCAGCCCAGTCTGCACTTCCCATTATCCCATGCGCCCAGACGATCCTCTTCCACGCAGGAAGGAGCGTCTCCTCCGCGGGCGCCTTCGCCGCCCCCCAGAGCATTTCCCCGTTCGAAATCATCGCCTCGCCTTCTCCCGCCGGTGCGCTGCTGCCACGCTAGAAATCTCAGTCGCCGATGCTTGTTTTTCGATCATCGGCGCCACAATGACCGTGCCAAGTTCATCGTTAGCCGACAGCCGTTCGCCGAGCGCTGCGGCGATCTCGCTGCCAATCCGATCGGATGCGCGCCGCAGTGGATCGTCGCCGAGATGCGCGTAGCGAGCGGTGGTGTCCGCGTGCTTGTGACCCAGAAGGTTGCCAATGATAGGCAAGCCAAGGCCTGCGCCCGCGCCGACACTGGCATGCGTGTGTCGGAGGTCGTGCAAGCGTACGCCATCGAGGCCACTATGGTGGCGTACTAGGTCCCAGGGTTTATGAAGATCTGCGCGGGGTTTCTTCGGATCGTCGCCCAAGATCACAAACTCGCATCCGCGGATCCGCGGAATGTCTACGAGCACTTGCAGCGCCGGCGCATTGAGCACGACCGTCTTGCGTCCGGTTTTACTGTCCGGCAACAGCAGCAGGCCGCGTTCAAAATCGACTTCGCTCCAACGGAGCTCCAGGATCTCTCGGAGACGACAGCCGGTAAATAGTAGCAATCGGAATGCAGCGGCGACATGCGGCCCCAGCAGTGTCTTTCTGTTTTGCGGCTTTCGATCGTGCTTGCTGGAAGGCACACTTGGCCAGGGTAACCCCTTCGTCTCACCAAGCCGTAGCGTTTGTCCGAGCCGGCTGAGTTCTTCCGTCGAAAGATACCGCTCGCGTTTCTCCTCGCGGAACTTTTCGACGCCGCGGGCCGGATTCGGCATTTCCTCGATCATCCGCCGGCGTACCGCGAACGTGTAGACGCCAGAGAGCGCCACGACGGCCCGATTGGCAGTGACACGTTTGCCAGCGGCCCCCAGCCTTCTATGTAGCCGTTCGACATCTGCAACGGTTACCTCGTGCGCTTTTTTTGTACGAATGCGCGGCCCTATCGCGTTGCGCAAATAGTGAGTGTATAGCGCGACGGTGCGCGGTTTCTTTTTTGGCCGAACTGCCTCTGCAAGGTATCGGTCGATCAGCTTGGCAAGCGTGGGTGCCTCACGCTCCACATGCAGCTCGCCTTGTGGATCGCCTCCCCCTGAAACGATGCCGCGAAGGCGATCGGCCCGCTGGCGTGCGGCGGCCAGACCGACGGACGGATACTCACCGAGGCCGATGCGTCGGCGCGCGCCGCCGTTTTTCGGGCGATAGCGAAAGCTCCAGCTCGCGCGGCCACTCGCAAAAACTCGAAGCGATAGCCCGCGGGCAAGTTTGTCGCGCAGCTCGACGATTCCCGACACTGGCGGCTTCAGGTGTTGCAGCCGCGCCGGCGTCAGTTTCGAGAGGGCTGTACGTCGCGCCATCTGTGGGTCCACAGTGGGTCCAAAAATCACGCAACGCGCCGAAATCAACTGAAGGGATCAGAGCGCAAAAAGCCCCGTGCAGCAAGCGGTATCCGCGATACCGGTGGATACTGAAACGATCTGCAACACACCTCGTTTCATCTGGGGGACTGGGGGTCGCGAGTTCAAATCTCGCCGCTCCGACCAAAAGCCTCTGCCGATAAAGACTCCAAGCCGCCGCCCAAGGCGACATCTGCGTCAATGCGCGGACGGCGTCGTCGGAGCAGACGGCGGAGTGCTGAAACCGATCGGCTCGAGTTGGGTCACGCTACGGCCGTTGCCTGAAGAAGCATCGTGCCGAAGCGGCTTCTGCTCCTGCTTTTGCGGCGCGTCTTCCTTGGCGCGTTTCTTCTCGCGCCCGAGATTGTTGGAGGCGATTGCGCCCGCGAGGTCGGCGCCTTGTTCAATTTGCAGCGTTCCATAGCTGACATTGCCGTCGACGCGACTGCCCGAGCGCAGGATCAACAGATGTTTGACGTCGAACTTCTCGAAAACCTGGCCGAAAATCTCGGCGTTGTTGGCGACGGCAATCTTGCCGCGGATCACGCCCGTTTCGCAGACGACCAAATTGCCGGCCGATACATCACCTTCGAGCGTGCCGCACACCACCAAGGTCTCCGGGACGGATATCTCCCCCTTGACGGTGACCCCTTCTCCGATGAAGAGCCTGCAATTGTCCGGTATTTGCGTGTCGGTTGTATCTCGCATGGAAGCCCTCTCGGCGACCTTCGCCTCGCCATTTGCGCGCCTGCAACCACGCCTTGCAGTATAGCTGATTAGTTACTTCTGAGTCGGCCACCCAGATTAAGCCAATAATGGCCCGACGGGGCATCGTGTCCGGGGGCGACGCTAACGGAATTTCCGCCCAGATTTCTCATTTGCCGACGTGGAATTCCCAGGAGCAGGCTGCGGACTGCACGAGGCGTGTTGCCGCAATAGTGCCGCCATCACGTATCCGCCAACGCCGCCTCGATCAGGCGGCGGCAGGCGATCAGCTCATCGAGCGCCGCCCGTAGTTTCCGCCGATCATCGCCATCGAGGCCGGGCCGTGGTGCCGGCGGCACGATCGTCGGTTCCTGGCGCGCGCTTGTACGTCCGCCGGCAGGCTCGGACGATGGCGACGACACGGCAAAAAAGGACGGCTCGTCGTGCGCAGCTAAAGTCGCGCGGTCATCGCCTTCCGCCGCTTCGGCCTCTTCCGGCTCGGGCGGCGGCGGTTCGGCGCCGGGACGCCAGACGTTCTGCACGAAGGAAAGCCCCTCTTCGCGCAGGATGCGCTGCACGCCGCGGATGGTGTAACCCTCGCCGTAGAGCAGGTAGCGCACGCCGCGCAGCAAATCCACGTCGTCGGGCCGATAATAGCGCCTCCCGCCGCCGCGCTTGAGCGGCCGGATCTGCACGAAGCGGCTCTCCCAGAAGCGCAGCACGTGCTGAGGAACGTTGATCTCCTCGGCGACTTCGCTGATCGTGCGGAATGCGTCGGGCGCCTTTTCCAAGGCCTGCTCCCCGCTGTTGCGGTGGATCTGAGTATCCTACGCTTTACTTGCCGTCGGCGCCGTCCGGCCCGGAATTGATGCGGTGTTTGAGGATCGCCGAGGGTTTGAACACCATGACACGGCGCGGCGAGATCGGAACTTCCTTGCCGGTCTTGGGATTGCGGCCAATACGCTGGCCTTTCTTGCGCACCACAAATGAGCCGAACGACGACAGCTTCACCGTTTCGCCGCGCTCCAGGCAATCGGTGATTTCTTTAAGAACCAACTCGACGAGCGTGGCGGATTCGGTGCGCGAGAGCCCCACCTTCTGATAAACAGCTTCGCACAAATCCGCACGCGTGATCGTCTTCCTCGTCATCGCCAGCCCCGCTCTCGGCGATCGATACCAATCGATCATCGTATCGTACTGAATTATCAACGATATTCACTTCTCGCCGAGCGGTCAACGGCCTTCCGGAAGCTTCCTCACCAGCGCAGCAGCGCGGCCGCCCAGGTAAAACCGCCGCCCATCGCCTCGAGAAGCAACAGATCGCCGCGCTTGATGCGGCGGTCGGCGACGGCGTCGGCCAGAGCGAGCGGTATGGAGGCCGCCGAGGTGTTGCCGTGGCGGTCGACCGTGACCACGATCTTGTTCGGCGGAATGCCGAGCTTGTGCGCCGAGCCGTCGATGATCCGCTTGTTGGCCTGGTGCGGGACAAACCAGTCGATATCGGCCACCGTCATGCCGGTCGCCTTGAACGCATCGTCGACCACGTCAGTGATCATCGCCACGGCGTGGCGAAATACTTCGCGGCCCTCCATGCGCAGATGGCCGACGGTGCCGGTCGATGAAGGCCCGCCGTCCACATAGAGCTTCGATTTATGACGGCCGTCGGAACGCAGCCTCACCGTGAGCACGCCGCGGTCTTCGCGTTTGCCCGGCAGCTCCTGCGCTTCGAGCACGACGGCGCCAGCCCCGTCGCCAAACAGCACGCAGGTTGCGCGATCGGTCCAGTCGAGCAGCCGCGAGAAAGTCTCCGACCCGATCACCAGCGCGCGGGAAAACGCACCCGTTTTGAGCAGTGCGTCCGCGGTCGCCAGCGCGTAAACGAAGCCGGAGCAAACCGCCTGGACGTCGAAAGCGGCGCCGTGGGTGATGCCGAGATCGGCCTGCACGGCGACGGCGGTCGCTGGAAAAGTGTTATCCGGCGTCGAGGTTGCCAGCACGATGAGGTCGATCGCCTGCGCATCGATGTGCGCATGGGCGAGCGCGCTACGGGCGGCTTGCGTTGCCATGCTGCCGGTGGTTTCGCCGGGCGCCGCGATGCGGCGTTCATGGATGCCGGTGCGCTGCACGATCCATTCGTCGGACGTGTCAACCTTGCCCGCAAGTTCGGCGTTGGTCAGCACCCGGTTCGGCAGATAGCTGCCGCAGCCGAGCACCACGGAACGGCGCACGGTCACGATGCGGCTCCGCGTAGCGCGGCTTGCGGCTCCTTGCCCGGCCGCCCCAGCGCCGCCGTGATCCTGGCCAAAAGCTCGTCGCGCACGACGCCATAGCCGAGTTCGATGGCGGCGGCGAAGCCTTCAGCGTCGGTGCCGCCATGGCTCTTGATGACGATGCCGTTGAGGCCGAGGAAGACGCCGCCATTGACCCGCCGCGGGTCCATGCGTTCGCGCACCTCGCGGAACGCCGAACGCGCGAACAAATAGCCGATGCGCGCGCCGAGCGAGCGGCTCATGGCGCTGCGCAGATATTCGGCCAACTGGCGCGCGGTGCCTTCGGCGGTCTTGAGCGCGATGTTGCCGGCGAAGCCTTCGGTGACCACGACGTCGACCTTGCCCATGCCGATGTCGTCGCCCTCCACGAAGCCGAGATATTCGAGGCCGGACGGTTGTCTCTCGCGCAGGATGCGGCCGGCCTCGCGCACGGGCTCGAGACCTTTGACTTCCTCGACGCCGATATTGAGTAAACCGACCGTGGGGCAATCGACACCGAACAGGATGCGCGCGGTTGCCGCGCCCATCACCGCGAGATCGACGAGATGCTCGGCGTCGGCGCCGATCGAGGCGCCGACGTCGAGCACGATCGATTCACCGCGCAAAGTCGGCCATAAAGCAGCGATTGCCGGCCGCTCGATCCCGGCGAGCGTCTTAAGCTCGAATTTCGACATCGCCATCAGCGCCCCAGTGTTGCCGGCCGATACGACGATATCGGCTTCCTTCTTCTTGACCGCTTCGATGGCGAGCCACATCGAGGATTTGCGGCGGCCGCGACGCAGCGCCTGGCTCGGCTTGTCTTCCATGCGCACCGCCACCTCGGCGTGAACGAGGCGCGAGGCCGATTTCAGCGCCGGGTGCCGGGCAAGGATCGGGCCGACCACCGCGGCGTTGCCAAAGAAGAGAAATTCGCTCTCCGGGTGGCGCGCCAACGCCAGCTCCGCGCCGGCGACGACCACGGCCGGGCCGTGATCTCCTCCCATCGCGTCGAGAGCAATGCGGACCATTTGCGACATCGAATGACCGCGGTCCTACATCATGATCCGCTGCAACCCGATGAAACCGTGCCGCGGATTATTTCGCATACGCGTGGTTTTCTCCGACCTTCTTTCGCCCGCCGAAGCGGGCTTTGCGACGACGGGAAGCCGGCTTGCACGCTTCGGAATCAAGGGGGAGGCAAGGCCGGGGCGACAATAGCGGTTCGGCGCCGGGAAACAACTGCGATCAACGCCCATCGCGACCCTTCTTCAGCGCGGCGAGCGCGGCGAAAGGTCCTTCGTTGGGCCTTGCGTCGGGCGGCGGCGCAAACACCGCGCCGGGTTTGCGCGGATAGGGATTGATCCCCAGCAGAAGGAATTCGGCGGCGAGCGCGCCGAGATCGATCGATCCGCCGATCAGCGGCTCGGCTTCTTCGTTATCCTCGCCGGGTGCGGCGGTCTCCGTGCCTTCCGGCTCGGCCGCCGCGGGCGGCACGAACAAAAGATCGATCTCCTCGGCGACCTCGTTGACCAGCGGCTCGAGCGTAACCACGCAAGCCTGACCGACGATGGCGCAAACACGTCCGACGACACGCAGGCCCGCGTCGCCATGTCGAGTCACGTCGAAATTTGCTTGCAGCCGCAGCAGCTCGCGCAGCCCCGCGATCCGCGCCAATGCGGCGCAGATCTCCGCGTCGGCGACGAGCTCAAAGCGTTCGCCGGTCTCGGCGACGTCTTCGACCGCGACCGCAAAGCGCCAGGGTAACGGCGCGTGTTTCTCGGATCGGCGTTCAGCCATGCGCGAAGCCCTCCGGGCCGGGGAAGACGACCTTGCCGGCGACGAGGGCGCCCTCCTCCTCGGTGTCGAGCCGAGCCGCCGCCCCGCGCGCATAGCGCGCCAGCCGCTCCTCTCTGGCGTCGACTCCGCCGACTGCAAAGATATTGCGCGCGAACGCCCTCTCAAGCTCCACGTTGTCGGCGGCGGCCAGCGCTGCGGTATAGGACGCCTGCCGGCCGTAGAATGCCTCGCCAAAACGCCGCATCTCGCGCGGCACCGCGAGATCGCCGACGCCCATCTCGCGCAGGTTGTCGTCGAGGTCGCGGCAAAACACGTCGAACAGCCGCTGCCCAATGGTGCGTGCCGGCTCGCCCCCGCGGCTCGGCGCGGCCGCGTGCGGCCGGCCAAGGCGGGCGAGCACGAGCACGAGATGCAGCACAATCAGCTCGAAGCGGCCCTCGACGGTGTCCGGAACCCCGTAAGCGGTGTAAAATAAAGGTTTTCGCGCCTGCGCCACGATGGCGCCATAGAGCGCATGGATGTTGCGGTCGTGGTCACCGCGCCGAAACGCCGGTAAGATCATAGAGATAGCTTACTTATTTAAAGCCCGCCGGCATACCCCGTCCGGCTCCGGCGAATTGCCAAGTTCATGTTTCGGGGTACGGCAGGCGGCTGTCGGGCACAAGCTGGATTGGCGGAAATGCAGGGCGGTTCGGGGCAAAGTGGAAGAAGGCGCGCGGCGACCTATGCGCTGATTGTCGCGCTGGCGCTGCCGCTCGGCGGCTGCTTCGGCGAAACGTTCCAGCGCGGCTACGTGCTGCCCGATGGCGCGCTCGAGCAAATCCGGTTGGGTGCTTCGCAGGAGCAGGTGCTGATCGTGCTCGGCACGCCTTCAACGGTGGCTACGGTCTCGGGTGAAGCGTTCTACTACATCTCGCAACGCGCCGAGCGCGCTGTTTCGTTCATGCCGACCACGATCATCGACCAGCGCGTGATCGCGATCTACTTCGACAAGGACCGCCGCGTCGCACGGGTTGCCGCCTATGGCATCAAGGATGGCAAGGTCTTCGATTTCATCAGCCGCACCACGCCGACCGCCGGGTCGGATCTGAACTTCATCAACACGCTGCTCAACACCATCCAGAACGCGCACATCGGGTTGCCGTTCTGACGGCTACACCATGATCCGATCAAGTTGAATCGGATCATGGTCTAGGGTCTGGACTCACAACTTGATCCAATAGAGTGCGCCGACCAAAGCCGCGGCGGCGAGGAAGTTTCGGGCGAGTTTGTCGTAGCGGGTAGCGATGCGGCGCCAGTCTTTGATGCGGCAGAAGTAATTTTCGATTTTGT
>JARLIY010000061.1 GCA_031291475.1 Xanthobacteraceae bacterium | reverse complement strand
GCCGCAAGCTCGTTTCGATGTCCGGCTGGCCGCCCGGCGGGACGTGAAGCGCAGAAAAGCGCAGCGTTCGCGCGCCGTCAGGCCCGAGCACGCGCACGATGGCGCCGAGCGCGATCAAGGCCTGCGCGAAATCGCCCGGATAGGCAGCGATGCACTGGTCGCTGACGCCGAGGATCGCGTGCTTGCGGTTGAGTCCGTTCAACGCCGCGCAGCCGCTGCCGGGGTTGCGCTTGTTGCAATTGGCCCAGCTCGGATCGCGAAAATAGGAGCAGCGGGTTCGTTGCAGGACATTGCCGCCCAGCGTGGCCATGTTGCGCAATTGCGGACTGGCGGCGAGTTCGAGCGACTGGGCGATGACCGGATAGTCGCGGCGCACGCCAGGGTCCGCCGCGACATCCGCCATCCGCGCCAGCGCGCCCAGTCGCAGCCCGCCGGGGACATGCACGATTTCGGCGTGCTCGCCTGCGAGTGCGTTGATGTCGATCAGCTTCGACGGCCGCATGACGTCGAGTTTCATCAGGTCGAGCAAGGTCGTGCCGCCCGCCAGATAATGCGAGCCGGGCCGCCAGGACTGCACGGCCGCGGCCGGATCGTCCGGCCTTTCGAAAGCGAACGGACGCATCAGCCCTTGCTCCTGTCCTGATCGAAGGCGCCGGCCGACCGGGCCTGCCGGATCGCGGCGACGATATTGGGATAGGCGGCGCAGCGGCACAGGTTTCCGCTCATGTATTCGCGGATTTCGTCGTCGTCGTCGGCATGGCCCTCGCGAACGCAGGCGATGGCCGACATGATCTGTCCCGGCGTGCAATAGCCGCACTGGAACCCGTCATGATCGATGAAAGCCTGTTGCATCGGATGCAAGACCCCGCTTTCGGAGGCGAGTCCTTCGATCGTGCTGACAGGCTCGGTCACCGACGCCGCGAGCGTCAGGCAGGACAGGACTCTCCTGTCGCCGACATGGACTGTGCAGGCCCCGCACTGGCCGTGATCGCACCCTTTTTTCGCGCCGACGAGGCCGAGCTTTTCGCGCAGCGCATCGAGCAAGGTGGTGCGCGGATCGAGCTCCAGCTGGCGCCGTTGATGATTGACCACCAGCGACACCGGGAGTGTCGAAGGCGGAGCGCTGGCGTCCGGCGCAGTGGACGAGGACCTGGCCGAAGTCTCTGCGGAGGCGCGTCCCATGCCGAGCCGCGCCAGCGGCGCCGCAGCGGAGACTTCGAGAAAACGGCGCCGGTTGACCGTGGGGTCTGTCATAGGCATCGAGCCTCGCTTGATTCGGATTTCGCCTTGACGCGGGAATGTTGCGCAACGCCGGAATCTCGCGATAGTTCCAGCCGAGAGCCGCGACGTGTGTTTGCAAACGGACGCAAACGTGCGTCCGGAACCAGCAGCGCGCCAGTCTGTTTTTCAGATGTCGGAAAGTGCAGCGCCCACGACAGCGCCAACACGTGAGGCGCCTATGCTGATCGAGGCAGGCTTCGAGATTGCGTTTCAATGTCCGGCGCCGACGCCGATGTTGCTTCAGCTCAACGTTCATCCGTCGCGCGAGAGCTATCTGCGTTCGCCCGACATGATCGTTTCCTCTCCTCCGCTTGCGACGAGCGCCTATCTCGACCTCTACGGCAATCGCGTCACGCGGCTTGTCGTCCCGCCCGGCCTGGTCGCGTTCAGGAACCGCTTCGTCATTCATGATTCCGGCCGGCCGGAAGAAACTCCGCCGGACACCGAGTTCACGCCGGTCGCGGGTCTGCCCGACGATGTGCTGCTCTTTCTTGTCTCGAGCAGCTATTGCGACAGCGACAGGCTTACGGATTTCGCATGGTCGAAATTCGGCGCCATTACCGGCGGCTACCGCCGCGTTCAGGCGATCTGCGATTACGTCCATGCGCAAATTCGCTTCAGCTACGCGGACGCGCGCGCGACCCGCTGCGCCAGCGATTCCCTCCACGAGGGCGTTGGGGTGTGCCGCGACTTCGCGCATCTCGCGATCGCGCTTTGCCGTTGCGTCAATATTCCGGCGCGCTATTGCG
>JARLIY010000004.1 GCA_031291475.1 Xanthobacteraceae bacterium | reverse complement strand
TAGTGCACCGGCAGCTTGTAGCGGATCACCGTATCGAGCACGCCGCCCAGATTGGTGGCTTCGTCGAGCTTGGTCAGAATGCAGCCGGCGAGCGGCTGTTGATCCGGCGCGCGCTGATAGGCCTGCACGACTTCGTTCAGCGTATCGCCATGGCTCGTCGCGTTCAGCAGCAGGAGACGCTGCACCGGCTGACCGGCGCGGCACAGCATCGCGATCTGGTCGGAGACCAGACGGTCGCGCTGGCTCATGCCGATCGTGTCGATCAGCACGATGTGCTTGTTGCGCAATTCGGAGAGCGCGAGTTGCAGATCGCCGCCGTCTTTCACCGCGTGAACCGAGACGCCGAGAATCTTGCCGAAGATGCGCAGTTGTTCGTGGCCGCCGATCCGGTAGCTGTCGGTGGTGAGGAGCGCCACCTTGCTGGCGCCGAAGCGCATCACGCAGCGCGCGGCGAGCTTGGCGGTGGTGGTGGTCTTGCCGACACCCGTCGGGCCCATCAACGCGAACACACCGCCGCGCTCCATCAGCGCGTCTTCGTCTTCCATCACCGGCAGGTTCGATTCGAGCACCGAACGCACCCACTCCATGCCGCCTTCCATGTTGTCGACGTCGTCGGGCAGGTTGTCGACCATCATCTGCACGAGCTGCGCGGAGAAGCCGGCGGCGAACAGGTGCTTGGTGAGCGCGGCGCGCGCCGGGCTGCGGCGCTGACGATCGCCCCACAACAGGCCGGCGAAGTGTTCTTCCATCATCCCGCGCATCGACGACAGCTCGCTCATCACGGTGTCGTTGACGACCTGCTCCATGCGCGTCTTGATCGCCTCGGCGACCGAAGCGGGCGAGCGGGCGTCGTCGGCGGCAGGCATCGATGCGGCCACTTTCTGCGCGGCGCGGCGCGCGGCGAGTTGCGCGCCTTCACGGGCCCACTCGGGCGTATCGGTAACTTGCTGCGCGGCGGGTTTCGAGGCCTGTTGGCCGGCTTCCACTGCGGCGCCGAGGCCCTTGGCCATGGCAGCAGCGGGTGTCATCGCGGCGGGGCGTGCGCTGTACGCGCCTTCCTGTTGCTGTTCGGCGGCGATGCGGCGAGCGTGGTCGATCAGCCAGGGATTCGATTCGGCCATCGTGCGCGGCGCTTGAGCTTCGGCGGCTTTGAGCAGATCGGCGCGGATGTCTTCGGTGAGACGCGTCACCGCAGCGCGGGCGCTCGGTTGCTCGGCGTTGACCGCGTGCGGCAGCGACGCGGCAGCGGGTGCGGCCACCGCCGCTTTGGGCGCGTTCGGCAGCGTGGCCTTCGGCGCGGCGGGGACGGCGGCGGACTTCGCGGCTGCCCCCGAAGCAGCGTTGACGGTGCCAACGACGTTCGGCGTCATATTCTCAGCGCCCGCTTCCGGGCTTGCGCCGAACACCGAAGAGAACACGTCGGGCATGCCGCTCGCATACGGATTCGCTTGCATCATCGGATTGGCGCGCGGTGCGGCGAGCGCGGGCTGTTGTCCGGCCATGGCATTCATCGGCGCGGCCAGCGGTGCGCCTGCGCTACCGCGCGGCGCTTTCGGCGTAATCGCGGCGAGGTCGCTATCGGCCAGGGCGACGATCTCGACGCTGCCGTCTTCCATCGTGCGGTTGGACAAAACGACGGCATCCGGGCCCAAGGCTTCGCGCACGAGACGCAGAGCATCGCGACTGGTAGCACCGACAAATTTACGAATGTTCAAGCTGGACCCCCGATGAGGTATACGGACTTACTGACTAACGGATTGGCAACATACCGCTTCCCATTGAGATCATTATTGCGAAACCCGTCGAGTGACGATCGATGGATAAAGACCGTTAAAGGCGGGCAATTCGGGCGATGGAAACGCACCTCAATTCACACGCGCGGCGGTTTGAAACAGGCTTTCCGGCGGCGTACGGCGGCGCTTTCGCGGACGCAGCATGACCTCCGCCGGCCGCTTGCAGGGCGAAAAGTTAGGCGCGGAAATGAAAACCGGCGCTCGAGGAGCGCCGGCGGAAACCATCGGTCTGGAACGGCTGCGGCTAACTATCAGGCTCAGCCGCACGGGGTTTAGCCATGTGCCCCGATCAGATTCACCACCTTGATATTGCGCGTATCGGGTACTTCGGCATAAGACAGCACCTTCAACTGCGGCAGGCTGCGGCGCAGGAAGCGCGCGAGCATCGGCCGCAACGCATGCTGCACCAGCAGCACCGGCGACAACCCGAGGTTTTGCTGACGCGTCATCGCCTTCTGCGTTTCGTTCAGCAGCGTATGCGCGAGACCCGGTTCGAGGCCCGGATTGGCGCCCG
>JARLIY010000060.1 GCA_031291475.1 Xanthobacteraceae bacterium | reverse complement strand
CGCACCGTCCACGGCCATTGCCACACTTCCCAAGCCGGCGCGCCGTCAACCGAGAAGAAAATCACCTCGGCGCGGCCGATCAGGTTCTCGAACGGCACGTAACCGACGCCGCCGCGATCAGGCGGCACACGCGAGTCGCTCGAGTTGTCGCGATTGTCGCCCATGAAGAAATAATGGTCCGGCGGCACGACGTAGACGTCGGTGTTGGCCGTGTAGGGCATCGGATTATTGTCGCCCTCGAGCTGGATGATCTCGTGCTTCACGCCGCCCGGCAGCGTCTCGAGGTAATGCGGCACCTGCACCGGCTCGCCGAAGCGGCCAGACGTCCCATAGGGCGGCAGCGGCTGGCGGTCGACGATCTGGCCGTTGATGTAGAGCCGGTTGTTGATCATCTGGATGCGATCGCCGGGCAGGCCGATCAGCCGCTTGATGTAGTCGGTTTCGCCGTCGCGCGGCAGCTTGAAGACGATGACGTCGCCGCGCTTGGGCGGCGAAGCGAAGACGCGGCCGGGCATCGCCGCCGGCGCGAGATCGAGGAACCCCGGCAGCGAAAAGTGCGAATAGCCGTAGGCGTATTTCGAAACGAAGAGATAGTCGCCGATCAGCAAGGTCGGGGTCAGCGAGCCCGACGGAATGTTGAACGGCTGGAACAGCAGCGTGCGCACGACGAGCGCGATGATCAGCGCCTCGACGACAATCTTGACGGTTTCCCACCAGCCCTCTTCCTTGGCCGCCTTGCCGGCGGACGCCTGGATCGGGCGTTTGAGGGCGTTCGGTTCGCTCATGGATCGCTCGAGCCTCGTCGACGGCCTTGAGCCGCGGTGCTTCCCGCGCCTCCTATACAAGCCCGCTTCCGGCGCGCCAAGCGGCGGAACTCAGCTAAGCGTTCGCCCCGACGACAAAAGGGCGCGAGCGCGGCAATTTTGCGTTTGCGGCGGGCCGCCGCCCCCTGTTTGGGCAGGGGGCGGCGCGCCAGAGGCCTCTTGCGGCGCCTCGTCGTCAATCCCTTATTGCGGAACTTTGTCGTCGATTCCCTTGACGTACCAATTCATTGACAGGATGTCGCCATCGCCCAGCGCCTTGTCGCCGGGCTTGCAGCGATCCTTGCCGTCCTGGTCGAGGACCGGGCAGGCGAACGGGTGCAGCGCGCCCGAAGCGATGGCGGCGGTGGTATTCTCCGCCATGGCCTTGACGTTGTCGGGCATGTTGGCGAACGGCGGCAGCACGACCATGCCCTTGCCGATGCCGTCCCAGGTGTCTTCCGACTTCCAGGTTCCGTCGATCACCGCCTTGATTCGCTGGGTGTAATAGGGGCCCCAATTGTCGGTGTTGGCGGTCAGCTGCGCCTTGGGGGCGAAGCGCGCCATGTCGGACGACTGGCCGAAGCCGAGCTTGCCCGCCTTCTCCGCTTCCTGCAACGGCGCGGCCGAGTCGGTGTGCTGGGTGAGGATGTCGGCGCCCTGGGCGATCAGCGCCTTGGCCGCGTCCGCCTCCTTGCCAGGATCGAACCAGGTGTTGACCCAGACGATCTTGATCTTGGCGTTCGGGTTGGTGGTCTGCAGCCCACGCTCGAACGCATTGATGCCAGAGACGACCTCGGGGATCGGGAACGAGACGATGTAGCCGATCGTATTCGACT
>JARLIY010000059.1 GCA_031291475.1 Xanthobacteraceae bacterium | reverse complement strand
TTCCGCGACAAGGAGATGGAGCGGGAGATCCAGACAATGACGCAAGCGCTCGGCGTCGGCGCGCAGTTTGGCGGCAAGTATTTCTGCCACGACGTGCGCGTGATCCGGCTGCCGCGCCACGGCGCCTCGCTGCCGATCGGGCTTGGCGTGTCGTGCTCGGCCGACCGCCAGGCGCTGGGCAAGATCACGCGCGACGGCGTGTTCCTCGAAGAGCTCGAGCACAACCCGGCGAAATATCTGCCGGAGGTGGACGCGGAAAAACTCGGCGGCGCGGTGGTGCAGATCGACCTCAATCGGCCGATGAAGGAAATTCTGGCGCAGCTTTCGCGGCATCCGATCAAGACGCGGCTGTCGCTGTCAGGCCCAATGATCGTGGCGCGCGATCTGGCGCACGCCAAATTGCGCGAACGGCTGGAGCGCGGCGAGCCCCTACCCGATTACTTCAAGAACCACCCGGTGTATTACGCCGGACCGGCGAAGACGCCGGAAGGCTATGCTTCGGGCGCGTTCGGGCCGACCACCGCCGGGCGCATGGATTCTTTCGTCGCCGATTTCCAGGCCGCCGGCGGCGCGATGGTGATGCTGGCCAAGGGCAACCGCGCGGCCACGGTGCGCGAGACCTGCAAGAAGCACGGCGGCTTCTATCTCGCCTCGATCGGCGGCACCGCGGCGAACCTCGCCGAGCATTGCATCAAGAAGGTCGAGTGCCTCGAATATCCCGAGCTCGGCATGGAAGCGATCTGGCGCATCGAGGTGATCGATTTCCCCGCTTTCATCGTCATCGACGACAAGGGCAATGACTTCTTCAAGGAATTGAATTTGGGGTAATGTCATCCTGCCCCGCGAAGCGGGGAAGGGGGACCGCCCGAAGGGCGGTGGAAGGGGCGTTGGCGCCGAGGCTTGCATGATCGCTTGAGACTCAATCGCTGCCGTACGCCCCCTCCACCATGCTTCGCATGGTCCCCTTCCCCGCTTCGCAGGGGCGGACAATTGAGAGAGCTTTCATGCAACAACTTGCCGAACACGCCTCCCTCATCTGGCGCGACATGGACCAAAAGGCGCTCGACGACGCCTACGATCAGCTGGTCTATGCGCCGAACCGCGATCACGTGTTGGCGCGCATCGCGGCGGCGAGCGCGCGAGCGCGCAGCATCTTGCCCGCCACCCGCGTCGCTTACGGGCCGAGCGAGCCAGAGCGCCTCGACATCTACCGCGCGACCCCCTCCTCATCCTCCCCCGCAAGCGGGGGAGGAAAAGGAGGGGGAGCACCGATCAATGTCTTCGTCCACGGCGGCGCGTGGCTGCAAGGTAGCGCCGCGGACAACGCACTTCACGCCGAGCCGCTCGTGCGTGCCGGCGTGCATGCCGTCATCATCGACTTCGTCAGTGTCGGGCAAACCGGCGGCGATCTTGTGCCGCTCTACCGGCAGGTGAGCCGGGCGCTCGCCTTCGTTTGGCGCAACGCCGAAAGCTTCGGCGGCGACCGCAACCGGCTTTATCTCTCGGCCGCATCGTCGGGGGCCCATCTCGCCGCCTGCGCGCTCACGCGCGGCTGGCGCAAGGAGGGTCTGCCGGCGGATTTTTGCAAAGGCGCGCTGCTTTGCGGCGGCATGTACGATCTTGAGCCGGTGCGGCTGTCGAAGCGGTCGGCTTACGTCAAAATTTCCGATGCGGCGGCCCAAGATCTAAGTCCGCAGCGGCATATCGGCGACATCACAACGCCGCTCGTTCTCGCTTACGGCACCTGCGAGACGCCGGAATTCCAGCGGCAGACGCGCGACTTCTTCGCCGCGCTCCAGGAAGTGGGAAAGTCCGCCGAGCTCATAGTCGGCGAGCACTACAATCATTTCGAAATGTTCGAGACTTTGGCCAATCCCTATGGCGTGGTCGGCCGCGCCCGGCTGCGGCAGATGGGATTGGCGTAAGATTTTTGCTTGGGCAGGCGATGGCGCGACGGGTTCAAGCGGCTTCGGCGCCGCGACCCTTCTGCGGTGCCGCACACACCGAGGTCCGGATTAACTCAGCGCCGCAACGGCGGCAGGCATAGATAGTGTCTTCGAGTTCGGAGGAGACCGGGCGGCGCGCCTGGTAGACCATA
Source organism: Xanthobacteraceae bacterium (assembly GCA_031291475.1). Classification (GTDB taxonomy): domain Bacteria; phylum Pseudomonadota; class Alphaproteobacteria; order Rhizobiales; family Xanthobacteraceae; genus BOG-931. Next base: position 21,039 of record JARLIY010000059.1, on the reverse strand, counting down.
CGGCCCGCGCAAATCGGGCAGGGCATCATCAGCGAGGGCAGGCTTGACGGTGGTATGGCCGTTTGTGGATGCCGCATCTGGTTACCGGCTGTTCACACTTTGGTAATCTCCGCCCTCTTTGCCCTTGAGTCAATGATTTTGTGCGTTGCACACAGGAGGCGCTGCGTCGCCATAAGTATCTGGTATGAATCGTCTTTTAGGAACTTTCCGGCCCGCCGCCGGCCGCCTGTGAGCCGCGGTATGGCCGGTCAGGCCGCCGCCAAAGCGGTGATAGAGGCGACGCCCAGCGCCGCGAGGCTTTCGCGGGTTGCCGGCACCGAGCCGTCCACATCGATGCCGCGACACGCATCCTCGACGACGAAAACCTCAAAACCTTCGCGGCGGGCATCCTCGGCGGAGTAGCGGACGCAAAAATCGAAGGCGAGACCAGCGAGAAATACCCGCGAAAGCCCGCGGTCGCGCAAATAACCGACCAGGCCGGTCGGTGTGGTGCGATCGTTCTCGTAGAACGCCGAATAGGAATCGATCGCCGGCGCCATGCCTTTGCGCAGCACCAGCGCGGCGTGGGGAATGTGGAGCTGCGAATGAAACGCGGCGCCCGGCGTGCCCTGCACGCAATGATCCGGCCAGAGCACTTGCGGACCATAGGGCGCGGCGATGGTCTCGAACGGCTTTTTGTCCGGATGCGTCGAGGCAAAGGAGAAATGCCCGGGCGGATGCCAATCCTGCGTCAGCACGACGTTGCGGAACCGCGCGGCGAGACGATTGGCGATCGGCACGATTTCGTCGCCGCGCGGCACGGCGAGCGCGCCGCCGGGACAAAAATCGTTCTGCACGTCGACGACAACGAGGACGTCGTTGCCGCCGATGGTCGCGCTTTCGCTCATGATCGCGTTGACGCCGATGAAGGTGCGTGCGCGCCTTGCATCGCGATGCGCTGATCGACTTCGGCCGCCAGAGCTTTGAGCTCGTCGGCGACCTCGACCGGATAGGTCATGCCCGGCACCAACGGACGCAAGGCCAGCGGCAAACGCTCAAGCTCGCGCCTGGCGTAGCGCCTGATCTCGTCGAGCGAAGACGGCGGCGACACGCGTTTCCCGCCTTGCATGACCAGCCGGATCAGCTTCTCACCGCCCCCACCCTTCCCTCCCCCACTTGCGGGGGAGGGAAGGGTGGGGCTTTCGACTGAAAGGATATCTCCGGCCATGCGGCCCTCGGCGTCATAGCGCCGCCACACCTGCTTGCGCCCGGGCCAGGTCGCCTTGTTCGCCGAGCGCTTGCGCCGCGCGATGCCGGCATATTCCTGCAATTTGTAAACGCAATCGAGCACCGGCGCGTCGGAGGAGGTGGTCAGGCTGGTGCCGACGCCGAGCCCGTCGATCGGCGCGGCCTGCTGCGCGAACACGGCAAGCTGATCCTCATCGAGGCCGCCGCTGGCGAAGATGGTCACGTCGCGCAACCCCCCCGCGTCGAGAATGCCGCGCACTTTTCGCGAAAGAACAACCAGATCGCCGGAATCGAGGCGAACGCCGCGGATCGTGATCCCGGCCGCTTTCAGACGCGGCGCCAGCGCCACGACTTTCCGCGCCGCGGCCTCGGTGTCGTAGGTATCGATCAGCAGCACCAGATTGTCGGGCCGCGCGCGGGCGAAGGCGGCGAAGGCGGCGCTCTCATCGTCGAACGTCTCGATGAAAGAGTGCGCCATGGTGCCGTAGATCGGGATGCCGAATTCCTTGCCGGCAAGGACGGTGGCGCTGCCGGCAAAACCCATGATGTAGCTCGCGCGCGCCGCCATCAATCCGGCCTCGGCGCCGTGGGCGCGGCGGAAGCCGAAATCGACCAGCAGCTTGTCCGGCGCGGCGAGCACCATGCGGGCGGCTTTCGCCGCGATCAGCGTCTGGAATTGCAGGATATTGATCAGACGAGACTCCACGAGCTGCGCCTGCGGCAGTGGCGCGGTAATGCGCAGGATCGGCTCGTTGGCGAAGAAGACCGTGCCCTCGCGCATGGCATGCACGTCGCCGGTGAAGCGGAGCGCGGCAAGATAATCCAGCAGATTCTGGCTGAACCGGCCGGTGCTCCTGAGCCACGCGATCTCGGCTGCGGGAAAGCGAAGATTCTCGAGATAATCGAGCGCCTGTTCGAGGCCCGCGGCGACGAGAAAGCCGCGGCGGCCCGGAAGGCTCCGGACGAAGAATTCGAAGACCGCGGTTTCGGTCTTGGCCTGGTCCAGGTAAGCCTGGATCATGTTGATCTGGTAGAGATCGGTCAGCAGCGCGCTCGGGCGCTCATTCAGGGTCATCCGCGTCCCCCGCATTGGGTCATACACTACCGAATTAAGTCACGGCAGGACCAGCGGTTTTAGGCCCACGGCGGGACTGCAACCGACGATCGGCCCGCCGTTTCCGAGGGCATTTCATCACGTTTACATCACGTTCTGGGGACACTTCACCTTTCATTTACGACGATCTTCCGCATTCTAGTGATCGCTCGTCGGCACTGGGGACCTGCAAAAAGCAAGGGTGACGACGCGCAAGCGGGCAATGGGGTGGGCTAATCGTTCACGCTTTTCGGCGTGCCGCGCGCCCCTTCCACCACCCCTTCGGGGTGATCCCCCTTCCCCGCTTCGGGGGCAGGACGAGACCTTACCCGGCCGCAGGCGCCGCCATCGCGGCGGAGCGTTCCATCGTCCGGCGCGACGTCTCGCCGCCGTTCATGTCGACCAGGACCAGCGGCGCCGGCGCGACGCGATTGCGCCCATCCGCCTTGGCGCGGTAGAGCGCCCGGTCGGCGAGCGCAAGCAGCGTGGGCAAGTCGCGGCCGGCTTCGCTCGCCATGGCGACGCCGACGCTCACCGTGGCGCGCACGTCGAGCCCCGGCAGGCGCATGGCGGCGAATTCGCGGCACAAGCGCTCGGCAACGTGCAGGGCCTGAGCCATCGACGCGTTCGCCAGCAGGCAGGCGAATTCCTCGCCGCCGAGCCGACCGAACAGATCGCCCGCACGCAGCGACGTCCCCACCAGATCGCAGAACGCCTGCAGCACGCGGTCGCCGGCCTGATGTCCGGCGGTGTCGTTGACCTCCTTGAAGCGGTCGAGATCAAACAACAACAGCGCGGCCGGCCGGCGATCGGCCATCGCCCAGTCGAGAAGCCGGATGCCGCGGTCGAAAAAGGCGCGGCGGTTGGCGATGCCGGTCAGCGAATCGGTGAGCGCCGCCCGGCGCTGCTCCAGCTCCGCGCGCTCCTTCGACATGGCGACGCGCAGGAACGGCAGGCAAACTGTGGTGAACAGCATCTGAAAAGCCAGCACCGGCACGATTGCGCCGTGCGGTTGGCCGGTGGTCAACGAAAGCGCCAGCGTCTGCGCAAAGGGAACGCGCGCCAGCAGAAATCCCGCATGCGTGACCACCAGCGCCAGCGTCGGCCAGCGCGAGATCAGCTCGCGATCGCGCGCATGCCAGAGCTCGCAGGCGCTCAGCAGCGCATAGGTGGCGGTGATGACGGAGAGGAGCGCGACGCGCGCCTGCAAGGATTGCACAAAGCCATCGAACTGGAAGGCCACGAGCCAGACCACCGAGCCCGCGGCCAGTAGCGAAACCCGGACCCGGCGGCCCTCGAAGCTGCGCGCACCGCCCCACATCATTCCATAAGCGGCACAGGCGAGCGCGTTGGCGAGGCCGCCCGACCAGGCCCCGGGAAGCAGGCCGGGCGATCCCAGCAAAGCCGCCGCGCCGGCACCGATCAGATAACCGCCGCCCCAGTACGCGAGCGCCGGCGTGTTGCGGTTCTGCAGCCAGGCGAAGATCAGCAGCATGCCGCCGGTCAGCGAAAGAAAGACCGTCACCGCGAACAAGGTCGGCAAGTCGACGACGAAATGTGAAGCGGCGACAGTCGGCACTGCGGTCCCCCGGGCGGACTACGTGTTACTACCAGCCCGCTCCTGAGGTCCAATTGCCGCTTTAGGTAAAATTTGAATCGATTGCGGCCGTTCACCGTTACCCTGAGGCGCGAGCGGAGCGATCCTCGAAGGGCGTTGGCTCGGGCATCTCAGGATGACGGTGAGAGACCTATTTGCCCCAGCCGAAGTGATAATTCACGCCGGCGCGAAAGACATTCTGCTGCATCGACACATTGTCGGGGGGCAACGCGGCGCAGCCAGTGCAATTGAAGCTGCCGAGATCGACGCGCAAATACTCGGCCTTGGCGGTCCAGTTGCCGGGCAGCGCCACTTCGAGGCCGCCGCCGAGCGTCCACCCGGCATTGGTGGCCTCGCCGCCGGCGAAGCCCGGCGCGGCGGCACGGATGTCGCCGACGGCGAGCCCGCCCGAGATGAACGGCATGAACCGGCCGAACGAATAGCCGGCGCGTCCGCGCACGGTCGAGAGCCAGCTGTCGCTGGTGCTGCAACCGGTCGGGCATCCGGCCGTCGTGCGGCCGCCGTTGAGGGCGGACCAGTCGATATCGCCTTCGACGCCGAAAACCACGTTGCCGAATTGCCGGTTGTAGCCGAGCGTGCCGCCGACCTGGCCGCCGGCGAGACCGATGCCGGTGGTGTTGGCGCTCCAGAAGGAATGGCCCCAACCGCCGCCGCCATTGGCGCCGAAATAGAAGCCGGTCCAGTTGTAAGCCTGCGTGACCTGCGACGGCGGCGCCTTGTAGAGCGGCTCGAGCGAAAGGTCGGCCGCGGCGGCGCATTGCGCCGAGACGAGCGCTGCCACCGCAATACATCCGGCCAAAAGCCTGTTCATTCCCATTCCCGCAACTTTCGGATTCTGCCGTTGGTGCCGGCGCCACCAGTCAATGCGTCAGCGATATTGCGCATGGCTTCGTTACTTCGGGCTTACCGGCGGTAACGAATGTCGCAGCGTTGCGCCGGTGCGTACTCTATGGGCGAGAGCGGCGAAAATGCGTCGCGGTGGGGGCCGCCCAGCGGCGGCGGCGCGAATATGTTGACGTCCGCCGCGAAGGCCCCGGCCCGGGGCATTTCACAAATACGGCGCGTTAAAGGATGGATGATTACAGCCGAGCGACCCTCGAACCGGGCGGCTTTTACGTCTCATCCTCGCAGGAAATGCCGAACAGCGAGATGGCTTCGTCGAGATAATCGGCGAGCAAAGGTATCCCCAGCAGATAAGCGGCGGTGCGCCGATTGTGGGCCCGCAAGGCCTCCGCGCGCAATTCGCTCCAGTCCTCGATTGTTCCATCGCCGCGGCCAAGCCAGGTCAGCGCAACCAGATCGACCTGCTCGTCCACGCTCATCGAGCCGATAACGGCGACCAGCTCCTGCACGACGGGATCGTCCTTGTGATCCTCGAGCACCGCCAAATTCCCGTCGTCGGCCGGATTGGACGCATCGTCGGGATCGGTGACGACGTCCTTGACGTCGAATTCGCGCGCCTTGGAGATGATGAAGCAAAGCTTCTCATCGGAGATCGACAGATCGGGAAAATCGACAGCCATGATACCCTGCACGCAATCTGTATACGGTTTCGCTACCGCACAAGTGCCGCGCCGATCATGGCGGCGACGCCACGCAGATCGCGACCAGCGGCGCATTGGCCGCATTTGCCTCGACGCCGCACGACATTTGGCGTTCGCCGATATACGTCGCCGGATTTCGCGCCGGCCCGCAATAGGCGCTCACCAGCACCTCATCGCCGCGGCACGAAGCCGAGCAGCCGCCGACCAGGCAGTCGAGGTGGATGACACGGACAGTCGGGCTAGGCGGACCTTGCTCGCCTTGCGGCCCGGGCGGACCGGGCGGCCCGACCGGCCCTGGCGGACCCACCGGGCCGGCATCGCCCTTCGGTCCGGGCGGACCCTGGGGGCCGGGATCACCCTTTTGACCCTGGCCGCAAGCGGTAAGCCCGAGCAGCAAAAGCCCCACGACTATCAGACGTCCGCTACGCATTTTTCCCCAACCCGCTGCTTGGGGCGCGGCCCGCGGCGCCCCACATAATCAAAGAAGTAAGTTCACAAGAATACCAAACTTTGCCGCTCGTTCCAGGCGACGCGCGCCGCGCAAGCAAGCGTAAAGGTAGCTCGATGGCGGCAATATGCGATATAGAAGGCCCGCCATTAGCAGCTTTCCGGGTGTGTAGATAGACCATGAACTGGATCTCCAACGTCGTGCGGCCGAAAATCCGCGGCATGCTCAGGCGCGAGGTGCCGGAGAATCTCTGGATCAAGTGTCCGGAGACCGGCCAGCTCGTGTTCTACAAGGACGTCGAGGCCAACCAATTCGTCATTCCCAGTTCCAATTATCACATGCGCATGAGCGCCGCCGTGCGCCTGAAATCCGTGTTCGACAACGAGACCTGGTTCGATGTCGCGCTCCCCGAGGTGCCGGTCGATCCGCTGAAATTTCGCGACGAGCGCCGCTACCTCGATCGGCTGAAGGACGCGCGCAGCAAGACCGGCCTCAATGACGCGGTGAAGCTCGGCTACGGCAAGCTCGACGGTCTGGCGGTCGTCGTCGGCGTGCAGGACTTCGATTTCATGGGCGGCTCGCTCGGCATGGCGGCGGGCGAAGCGGTGATCAAGGGTCTCGACACCGCGGTGGAGAAAGGCTGCCCGTTCATCCTCTTCGCCGCCTCCGGCGGCGCGCGCATGCAGGAGGGCATCCTTTCGCTCATGCAAATGCCTCGCACGACGATCGCCGTGCAAAACCTGCACGAGACGCGCAAGCCCTATATCGTCGTGCTCACCAACCCGACGACCGGCGGCGTCACCGCCTCTTATGCGATGCTGGGCGACGTGCACATCGCCGAGCCCGGCGCGCTGATCGGCTTCGCCGGCCCGCGCGTCATCGAGCAGACCATCCGCGAGAAGCTGCCGGAAGGGTTTCAGCGCGCGGAATATTTGCGCGACCACGGCATGGTCGACATGGTGGTGCATCGCCACGATTTGCGCGCCACCATCGCCCGGCTCTGCCGGCTCTTGCTGAAGGCGCCGGCTGGCCCGGCTAAAGCGCGTTTCAGCCTCCCGGCTCCGGCGTGACGCTGCCGCGTTCCGGCGCGGGAACCATCGGCGCCATCCAAGCGCGATTGCTGGCGCTGCACTCCAGACGCATCGACCTTTCGCTTACGCGCATCGAGCGCCTCCTGGCGGCGCTCGGCCATCCCGAGCGGCGTCTACCGCCGCTGATCCATGTCGCCGGGACCAACGGCAAGGGCTCGACCGTCGCTTTCGCCCGCGCCATCCTCGAAGCCGCGGGAGAGCGCGTGCATGTTTACACCTCGCCCAATCTGGTGCGGCTGAATGAGCGTTTCCGCCTCGCGCAGCCGAGCGGCGGCCGCTTTGTCGGCGACGACGAGCTCGCCGACGCGTTGAGCGAATGCGAGGCCCGCAACGGCAATGCACCGATCACCGTGTTCGAAATCGAGACGGCGGCGGCGTTCCTTTTGTTCGCGCGGCATCCCGCCGATATTCTTTTGCTTGAGGTCGGTCTCGGCGGGCGCCTCGACGCCACCAATGTCGTGGAAAAGCCGATCGCCACCGTGATCACCCGCATCTCAATCGATCATCGCGATTTCCTCGGCGACACGATCGAAGCGATCGCCGCGGAGAAAGCCGGCATCCTCAAGGTTGGCGTGCCGGCGGTGGTGGTGAGCCAGCCGCGCGAGGCGCTTGCCGTGATCGAGCGGCAGGCCGCACGCGTCAAGGCGCCGCTTGCCATTGCCGGCGAAGACTGGACGGCGACCGAGGAGCATGGGCGGCTGGTCTATCAGGACGACGACGGGTTGCTCGATTTGCCGGCGCCGAAGCTTTACGGGCGGCATCAATTCGAGAATGCCGGCGCGGCAATCGCGGCCCTGCGCGCGGGCGGCCTGAAACTGCCGGCGCCGGCTTTTGAGGCCGGCATGATCCGTGTCGACTGGCCGGCGCGCATGCAGCGCCTGTCGCAGGGGCGGCTGGCATCCTTGTTGCCGGCGGAGAGCGAACTTTGGCTCGACGGCGGGCACAATGCCGACGGCGGCCGCGCCGTCGCCGCGGCACTTGCCGATCTTGAGGAGCGCGTGTCTCGGCCGCTCGTTCTGATCGTCGGCATGATGTCGACCAAGGACAACGAGGGCTTTTTGCGCAATTTCACCGGGCTCGCCCGCCGCGTCATCACCGTGCCGATCCATCAGGACAAGGCGATGCCCGCGCCGGCCCTGGCCGATATCGCCCGCGGCATCGGCTTTCCGACGATCGCCCGCGACGACGTCGAAGGCGCGCTTTTGGTCGCCGGACAGCTCGAGCTTGAACCCGCGCCGCGCATCCTCATCACCGGCTCGCTCTATCTCGCCGGTGAGGTGCTCGCGGCCAACAACACGCCGCCGGAGTAGAAAAACCGTCATTGCGAGCAAAGCGAAGCAATCCAACCTCAATACCGTTCCGGATTGCTTCGTCGCTTCGCTCCTCGCAATGACGAGTGGTGTTGCACTCAATGCTTGACGATATTCTGCAACTCGCTTTGCTGCCCGGCGAGGAAGGCGCGCATGTTGTCGACAATGAGCGGCATGATCAGGTCCTCGTATTCGCTGGTATAGCCGCCGAGATGCGGGGTGATGAACACATTCGGCAGGTCCCAGAACGGACTGTCGGCCGGCAGCGGCTCGGTCTGGAACACGTCGAGGCCGGCGCCGGCGATCCAGCGTTCGCGGAGCGCGGTGATGAGCGCTCCTTCGTCGACCGTCTGGCCGCGGCCGGCGCTAATGTAATAGGCGGTCGGCTTCATCGCGGCGAACACCGCCCGGTCGAAAAGCAGCGCGTTGTCGGCGTTCGCCGGCAGTACGTTGATCAGAAAATCGGCGCGGCGCGCGGCGTCGTGCAGGCGGTCGGTCGGGAGCATTTCGTCGAAGCCTGCGACGGCACGCGCCGTGCGGGTGACGCCGACGACATGCATGCCGAGGGCCTTAAGGAGTTCGGCAATTGCGGTGCCCACCACGCCGACGCCGACTACTGCGGCGGTCTTGCCCAGCAAGAGACTGTAGAAGCGCCGGTTCCAGACATGCGCCTTCTGCTCCTCGACCAGGCTCCGCACATCGCGGTTCGCGTTGAGCATCAGATAGAGCACGGTCTCGCGCATTGGCGCGCCGTGGACGCCACGCCCGCTGGTCAGCAGCGTGTCCGGCTTGAGCGACGGACACCGCAGCACATGATCGACCCCGGTCGCCAGGCATTGAACCCATTTCAGCTGCGTGGCGCTCCGGTAAAAATCGTCTTTCAGCTCGATGGCAAAAGAGATTAGCACGTCGATGCCGGAAAGGTCTTTCGGCAGCTCGGAGAGACGGTGCGCCAGCACGAATTGCAGCGCGGGAAACTCCGCCTTGAGCCGGTCGCGGTAAATCTCGGCATGGTCGTCGAGGATAAGGACTTTGGTGGTCATGCGTCTCTCTCGGTCATTGCGGCCCGGTCATCGCCAGGAATGCCTGCTCGATAGTCGCGGCGCCGGCGCGATCGACAAGCTCTGCCGGCGTGGTGTCGGCCAAAACCTTGCCGTGGTTGAGCACGACGACTCGGTCGGCGTTGGGCACTTCGTCGCACAGATGCGTCGCCAACAAGACGGCAACCGCGCGTTCCGCGCGCAGCGACAAGATCAGCTTAAGCAGATCGCCGCGGCTGGCCGGGTCGAGGCCGACCGTCGCCTCGTCCATCAGCAAGAGGCGCGGCTCGTGCAACAGCGCACGCGCTAGCTCAAGCCGGCGGCGATTGCCGCCGCTCAGTTGCGCCGCCTTGTCGTGCGCGCGTCCGGCAAGCCCGAGCCGCGTCAATTCCTTCTCGATGCGCGGTTTGGCGATGGAGCGCGGGATGCCGTGCAGCCCGGCGTGGAACAGGAGATTGCCGGTGACCGTGAGTTCGAGGTCCAAAGTCGGCTGCTGAAAGACGACGCCCAGCTCGGCCAGCGCCGGCACCGGATTGCGCCGCATGTCGTGACCCATGATCTCGATGCGGCCGGAATCGGGCACGAACAGGCCGGAGAGCAGCTGGAACAATGTGGTCTTGCCGGCGCCGTTGGGGCCGAGCAACGCGATGAACTCGCCGGCCGACGCCAGCAGGCTGACCCCGTCGATTGCGCGAATCGCGCCGTAGGTCTTGACCACATTGTCGAGACGCAACGCCGGCGCGCCTTTCCCGACTGCCATTCGTCCCCCGGCTCTTGCCTTGCCCGACGTCCTTATTAAAGCTTAGCTTGGATGATGCAATGAAGGTCTGGCAATGCGCGTTTTCGCTGTTGCGTTTCTTGTCGCGCTCGCCTGCGCGCCGGCGCGGGCCAACGACACCGGGCTCATTTTCGTCAGCAACGAGAAGACCAATAACCTCATCGTCATCGATCCCAAGACCTACAAGGTGGTCGACGACATCAAGGTGCCGCGCCGCCCGCGCGACATGCATTTCAGCGCCGACCACACGCGGCTCTACGTCGCCTGCGGCGATGACGACGTGATCGCCGTCCTCGACGTGGCGACGCGCAAGGTGATCGGCAAGCTCAAGACCGGGCCGAGCCCGGAAGCTTTCGCCATCGACGAAAAGCGGCGGCGCCTCTACGTCTCCGACGAAGAGGGATCGTCGCTCGCCGTCGTCGACATGGAGCGCGACAGCATTGTGCGGGAGGTGCCGACCGGCGCCGAGCCGGAAGGCGTGCTGGTCAGCGAGGACGGCAAGATCGTCTACGTCACCTCCGAGGCGGGCGACCTCGTGCACGCGATCGACGCGGATAGTGGCAAGGTCGTGCGCGACGTGGTCGTAGGGCTGCGACCGCGGCGCTTCGCGGCGACCCCCGACGGCAAGGACTTGTGGGTGACCGCGGAGCTGTCGGGCGAGGTCGACATCGTCAATCGCGCCCGCTTTGTCGTCACCGGCAGCATCGCCTTCCTGCCGCCTGGCATGCGCAAGGCGGACGTGACGCCGGTCGGGCTTACCATGACTGCCGACGGCAAGACCGCCTATGTGACGCTCGGCCACGCGGCGCACGTGGCGGTCGTCGATGTGCCGACGCGCAAAGTGCTCGGCTATATCCTGGTGGGCAAGCGTTCATGGGGCATCACGCTGTCGCGCGACGAGAAGACGCTCTATGTCGCCAACGGGCTCGGCGACGACATCACCGTCATCGATACAAAAAGCCGCAAGGCAAAGATCTCGGTACCGGTCGGCCGCGTCCCCTACGGTGTCGTGGTCGATGAGTAACATATACCGCTTGGCGCTTGCGCTGCTGTGCGTTGCAAGCGCGGTAACAATTGCCTCAGCGCAGGACGCGCCGCCGCGCGCCCACGTCAAAATCGGCTTTGTCGATGTCGAGAACGACCCGCGCTACGATCCGATCCGCGCCTATGAGCGGATCGTGCTGAAGACGCGCGCGCATCCGTTCGCCGGCGCCGAGGTGGGACTCGACGAAGCGGCGGCGCTCACACGCGTGCTGCCCGCCGATTTCAGCCTCGAACGCATCACCGCAAAATCGGCGGTCGACGTGGCGCCCGCGGTGCTTGTGGCGCTCGACGCCGGCACGCACTTTTTTCTCATCGACGCGCCGGCGGACGCGTTCACGCCGCTGGCCGCCGCCATCCGCGGCCGCGACGTGCTGTTGTTCAATGTTTCCGAGCCGGACGACGCGCAGCGCCGCGCGCTGTGCGCGCGCGAGTTCATCCACGTTTATCCGAGCCGCGCGCAACTCATGGATGGTCTCGTCCAATACGCGGTCTCGCGCAAATGGCGCGACCTTTTGGTGTTCGCCGGCCCCTCGACCACCGACGCGGCAATGACGGCAGCATTCACCCATTCGGCGCAGAAATTCGGCGCGCGCATCGTCGCCGAGGCGCATTTCAAGTCCGGCACCGATCCGCGCGAGCGCGAGCAGAACGACCCGGCGCTGCTGTCCGCCGGCCGCGATTTCGACGCGGCCTTTGTCGCCGATGACGCCTTCGATTTCGCCCGCACCGTTCCCTATCGGCTGGCGCGCCCGCGACCCGTGATCGGCAGCATCGACCTCGAGTCGGTGGCGTGGCATTGGACCTGGGAGCGCAACGGCGCGCCGCAGGTCAATTCGCGTTTCGACAGGAAGTCCGGCGGCCGGCACATGGAAGGCCCCGACTGGGCCGCCTGGGTCGCGGTCAAGATGATCGTGCAATCGGCGCTGCGCATTGGCTCCGCCGATTTCGCCAAACAGCGCGGCTTTATCCTCGGCCCGGGCACATTCGACGGCGACAAGGGTCTGGCGATGAGCGTGCGGGCCTGGGACCATCAGCTGCGGCAGGCGATCCTGCTCGCCGCGCCCTTCGAGGTCGTCGCCGACGCCCCGATCGAAGGCTTTTTGCACCAGACAAACGAACTCGATACGCTCGGCGACGACGCGCCGGAATCGGCGTGCCATTTGGATAAGTGAGATTCGTCCATGCAACTCACCCACATGCTGCGCGCGCTGCGCGCGATCACCGTGCGGGAAATGACGAAATTCGTGCAGCAGCGCGGCCGGCTTCTTGCCGCGGTGGTGCGGCCGCTGATCTGGTTCGCCGTGTTTGCCGCCGGCTTCTACAACGTGTTCGGCGTCTCGATCATCCCACCTTACAAGACCTACGTCACCTACCAGGTCTATATCGTGCCCGGCCTGCTCGGCATGATCCTTCTGTTCCACGGCATGCAATCGTCGCTGTCGATGGTTTACGACCGCGAGATGGGCGTCATGCGGCTCCTGCTCACCGCGCCCTTGCCGCGCTGGGTGCTGCTCGCCTGCAAGCTCGTCGCCGGAACCGCGCTGTCGGTGATCACCTGCTACGTGTTTCTCGCCGTCTGCATCGCCTTCGACGTCACCTTCGATCCGCTCGGCTGGCTCGCCGTTCTTCCCGCGCTCGTTCTCAGCGGCCTCATGCTCGGCGCGCTGTGGCTGTTCCTGTCGGTCTATATCCGCCAGGTGGAGAACTTCGCCGGCGCGATGAATTTCGTGATGTTTCCGATGTTCTTCTTTTCCTCGGCGCTCTATCCGCTATGGCGGCTGCGCGAAGGCGGCTCCGAGCTTCTCTATGACGTCTCGCTCGCCAATCCCTTCACCTACACGGTGGAATTGATCCGCTTTGCGCTGTACGGCGAATTCGCGCCGGTCGCGGCGCTGGCGGTCGGCGCCGCCACGCTCGTTTTCTTCCTGCTGGCGGTGATCGGCTACGACCCGCAGCGCGGCCTCATTCGCCGCGCCGCGCCGGCGCCGGCGGCGTGACGGTCAGCGGATAAACGTACCGCGGCGCAGCTCGGAAACCGCCTGCTGCAATTCGGCCTGCGTGTTCATCACGATCGGGCCGTACCAGGCGACCGGCTCCTTGAGCGGCTTGCCGGAGACCAGCAAGAAGCGGATGCCTTCGTCGCCGGCCTGCACGGTAACCTCGTCGCCCGAGTCGAAGAGCACCAGCGAGCGATTGCCGGTCTGCTCGCGAACCAGAATCTCGTTCTCGCCGTCGGTCTTCTCGGTGAGGACGCCGAATGGCTGCGACGCCGCGCGGAAATTACCGGAGCCCTCGAACACATAGGCGAAGGCGTGGCGCTCGAGCTCGACCGCCAGCGTCTTGCGCTTGCCCGGCGGCACCGAAATATCGAGATAACGCGGATCGGCGGCGACGCCTTCGACCGGGCCGCGCTTGCCCCGGAAATCGCCGCAGACGATCCGCACGCGGGTGCCGTCGTCGTCGTCGATTTCGGGAATTTCACCGGCCTTGATGTCCTGATAACGCGGCGCCGTCATCTTCAGCGACGACGGCAAGTTGGCCCAGAGCTGGAAGCCGTGCATGCGGCCCTGTGCGTCGCCCTGCGGCATCTCCTGATGCAAAATGCCGCGCCCGGCCGTCATCCATTGCACGTCGCCCGAGCCGAGATTGCCGCGATTGCCCAGGCTGTCGCCGTGCTCGACGTTGCCGGCCAGCACATAGGTAATCGTCTCGATGCCGCGGTGCGGATGCCAGGGGAATCCGGCGCGATACTCGTCCGGCTGGCCGTTGCGGAAATCGTCGAGCAGCAGGAACGGATCGAATTCGGTGGTGTCGCCGAAGCCGAAAGCGCGGCGAAGGTGCACGCCGGCGCCCTCGATCGTTGGCTTCGAGGAAACGATGCGCTTAACCGGTCGAATGGACATGGCTGACCTCCCTCGTCGGATAGATTGGGGCCTCCCTCGTCGGATAGATTGGGGCCGTGGAGCCAAGCGGCAAGAAGGCACACCCTTGTTACCGGCGTTACCAGGCCCGCCGGTGATTACGGCCCATCCGGCACCGTATCGTGAAATCTGGTGTAGTCGAGCAGGAACCGGCCCTGCGGCGAGACGCTGGTGATGTCGCTGTAGCGATGTCCCCAGCGGATATCCCGATAGGAATAAACGCGGCGGGCGTACAGTTGCTGCGCGGAACTGTCGTCGACGCCGCCGACATTGAGCACCAGCAGGGCATCGCCGTCGGCGAGGTCGGAGGCGGTCATTCCATATAACGGGCTGTTCTTGTCGATGGGATGAAACAGCATCCAGCTCAAAACGAACATCGGATGGTCGCGGCGATCGAGTTCAAGTTCATAGAAGCGGCGCAGCTGATCGCCTTCCTTGGTACGTTCCGCGCGAATGAGCCATAGCCGCGCATTCGCCCGGGAGATCGTGTTGTGCCGCGCGTTGGCCATGCGGATCATCAGGGTGGATCGTCCGTCATGCTCGGTCACCACCGGATGATCGGCAAAGACGAAACGGGCGCGCGGATGCGAGAAGCGGGCGAAGATCAACCCGGTCATCACCGCGAGGAAACACATGCCGGTGAAGATTTCGATGGTGGCGATGAAATGCCCGAAATCGGTCTGCGGGTGCATATCACCATAGCCGACCGTCGCCAACGTCTCGATCGAGAAGTAAAAGTATTCCAGCAGGTTCTCGCCGGTGACGTTGGCGATCGGCTGGTTGCCGAGGGAATAGAAGAAAGCAAATATCGCGTTGAGAAGGACAAAGACCGCGGCGGCCGTGCCGAAAAACACCGGCCAGTAAACGGTCATCGAACGGTGATAGAGATCGGTCCAGAATCCCTGACGCAAGCCGAGCGTCTCGATCTCGCGATGACCGAATCTGATGAGCTGGGATCGACGCTGCGATCGCTTTCGTCGAGCCTTGGCCAATGCGATGACGCCCTAAACCGCCGCCTTCATCACCGCCTTGGTCTTGAGACGGCTGAAGACCCGGCGGGCGTTGCCTTCGAAAATCTTGTGCCGGTCGGCCTCGCTCAGCCTTGGCGCGTGATCGACGTAGCGCTTGGTGTCGTCGAAATTAAATCCGGTCTTCGGATCGACGCCCTTGACGG
This sequence comes from Xanthobacteraceae bacterium, assembly GCA_031291475.1. Taxonomy (GTDB): domain Bacteria; phylum Pseudomonadota; class Alphaproteobacteria; order Rhizobiales; family Xanthobacteraceae; genus BOG-931. The sequence continues at coordinate 5,751 of JARLIY010000059.1, read as the reverse complement.
CGCCGACCATCTCGGAGGCGAACAGGATGTTGTCAACCGGCACTACTTCGGTGAGCAGGTTGATGCCCGGCTGGTGATAGACGCAAGTGTCGAAGAAAATATTGTTGTTGATGATCTCGACCAGCTCGGGCCGCCCGGCGTTGAGCGCCAGCCCGCGGAAGCGGCCCCAATGGAACGGCACCGCGCCGCCGCCATGCGGGATGATCAGCTTGAGCGTCGGAAAATCCTTGAACAGATCAGAAAGGATGAGCTGCATGAACGCCGTGGTGTCGGCGTTCAGATAATACGAGCCGGTGGTGTGCATCGCCGGATTGCAGCAGCCGGAGACGTGGATCATCGCCGGCACGTCGAGCTCGACCATCTTCTCGAAGAACGGATACCACCATTTGTCGGTGAGCGGCGGTGAGTTGAAATAACCGCCGGACGGATCGGGATTGAGATTGCAGCCGACGAAGCCGAGCTCGTTGACGCAGCGCTCCAGCTCGGCGGCGGAGTTTTTCGGCGGCACGCCCTGTGATTGCGGCAACTGGCACACACCGATGAAATTCTGCGGGTAGAGCGTGCAGACGCGGTGGATCAAATCGTTGCAGATTTGCGACCATTCCAGGCTCACGCTCTCGTCGCCGATGTGATGGCCCATGCCCGACGCGCGCGGCGAAAAGATCGTGACATCGGTGCCGCGCTCGCGTTGCAGCTTGAGCTGCGCGCCTTCGAGGCTGTCCCTGATCTCGTCGTCGGAGATTTTCAGCGATCCGCGCAACGGCGGCGGCGTCTTCTTCTCGACCGCCTTGGTCTGCTCCGCGCGGAAGCGCTTGAGGTCGGCGGGCTCGGTGGTGTAGTGGCCGTGACAATCGATGATCATGACAATTTCGCCAGAGGGGTTGCCGCAGCGATGCTACGGCGCGCGGCGGCATTGTCAAACCGCCTTGCGGATACGGCATTGCAGGTACGGCATTATTGGCCGGCGCCGTCCGGCAGGGTTCGCATCCAGGCGGCCATCACCTCGATCACCGCCGGATCGCTGAATATTCCGAAATGGTTGACGTGCGGGAAGATCATCGTCTTGGCCTGCGGATCGTCGGCCGCAAAGACCGCGCGCAGCTTGTCCGCGTCGTTCGCCTCGTCGTCCGCGCCCACCAGCACGAGGGTGGCGCCGCCAAGGGCACGGATGTCGTTCTGGTAGCTGGAGCGGGGATGATAGGAGGCGTTCAACCGATAGGAATAGGACAAGGTCTCCGTTCCATCCCAGAACTTCGCCGGCTTGTTGAATTCAACGAGCGGCAGGCCGTCGAAACCGTGAATGCCGATCGCGTTGAGCGCAAGCAGGCCGTAGAGGCGTCGCCAATGCACGACAGCCCATCCGCCCGCCGTCCCGCCGCGCACGGACGGCGCCCGCGGAATGATCGGAGTGAGCAGCAGATAGCTCGATACGGCCTTGGCATGCGCGCCGCCGGCAAATCGGATCGCAAGTCCGCCGCCGCTGGAATGGCCGCCGAGCGTGATCGGACCGTCGTGGTGCTCAGCGCGCAGGAAAGAGATCAGGTCGGCGAGGTCGTCCTCATACTGGCCAATGTAATCGACGTCGCCGCGGCGCTGTCCCGATTGGTAGTGCCCGCGCAGATTGGGCAGCACGACCTTTGCCACGCCGCCGAGACTTAAGGCTGAGGCGAGCGCGTGATAGCCGCCGCCGTGATAGGACGAACCGTGGATGAAGATCAGTATGCGATCGGCGCTAGAATCGTAATAGCGGTAAGCCAATTGCTCGCCGTCGCGCGTCGGATAACGCCGTAGGCTCGGCGGATCGATCTCCGTCGGCGCTTTCCGCATCGACGTGAAATCGAATACGTCGCGCGACTCCCCCATTGGCGGAGGCGAGGAGCCGACCAGGACAAATGCGGCGATCAAGCCCAGCACGAACAGGCCGCCGATACACGCCGGCACGACGAGGAGAATTTTCACCAGCTTCGTCCGATTTGCTTGAGCTTGTGCCCATCGAGACCGCGAGAGTTCCTCGCATGATGTCTGGACCGCGCGACGCTAGCACATTGCCGTCCGCGCGGCATTTATCTCCGGGGGCTCGCCGCGCGGCTGGCGGATAGTCTAGGATGCCGCCCGCGTCAGGGAGGTTTGAGGAATGGCTGAATTGCCACGATTGAACGGCGTCATCCGCGCGCTCGAAGCTGACCAGCACGCGCTGACCTGCTTCACGCCCGCGGAGATCACCGGCGCCGTCGCCATCAGCGCGTCGAAATTCGACGGCTGCGTGTTCGAGATGGAGCATCAGCCGTGGGACGGCCGGCTCCTGCGCGATTGCCTGCAATACATGCTCAACCGCGCGCAGATCGCCAAGGCCGGCTCCGTCGTTCCGGGCGTCACGCCGATGGCGCGCATACCGGTGAACGGCGTCGAGATGGCGCAATGGCAGGCCAAGCAGGCGCTCGACATGGGCTGCTACGGCGTCGTGTTCCCACACATTTCCACGGTCGAGGAAGCCGCCAACGCGGTCGGCGCCTGCCGTTATCCGCGGCTCAAGAGCGCCGCCCATTACGCGCCCGCCGGCATCCGCGGCGATGGCCCGACCACGGCGGCGCGCTATTGGGGCCTGACGCAGCAGGACTATTACCAAAAGGCCGACGTCTGGCCGCTCAACCCGCAGGGCGAAATCTTCTGCATCCTGCAGATCGAGGATACGCGCGGCGTGGAGAACCTCGACGACATGCTCAAAAACGTGCCGGGCATCGGCGCCATCCTGATCGGCGAAGGCGACCTATCGCAGGAGCTCGGCTATCCGCGGCAATACGAACACAAGATCGTGCTCGAATGGATGAAGCGCGTGGTCGATACCTGCAAGAAGCACAACGTCGTGGTCGGCCACCCGCACGTCGAGGCGGGCAACGCCGAACGCATTATCAAGGAAGGCTACCGCTTCCTGATGTGCGCGCCGGTGCAGGGCTTCGGCCACCTCGAAGCGGCGCGCAAGCATACGGGGCGGGTTTAAGTTTTGAATGTCCGTCATTGCCGGGCTTGACCCGGGCATGCATGCAGCCGCAACGCCCCATGGATTGCCGGGTCAAGCCCGGCAACGACGATTCAGGGGACCCCCAGCCCGCCTTTCTCCTCGATGAAGGACGCGATCTCCTCGACGCCCTTGCCGGCGCGCAGATTGGTGAAGACGAAGGGCCGGGCGCCGCGCATCCGTTTCGATTCACGCTCCATGGTTTCAAGTGAGGCGCCGACGTGGGGCGCAAGATCGACCTTGTTGATCACCAGTAAATCCGAGCGGGTGATGCTTGGCCCGCCTTTCGACGGGATCTTGTCGCCGGCGGCGACGTCGATGACGTAGATGGTGAGATCCGCAAGCTCCGGCGAAAATGTCGCGGCGAGATTATCGCCGCCGGATTCGATCAGCACGAGATCGAGGCCGGGGAATTTCCGCCGCATGTCGGCTATTGCCGCGAGATTGGCGGAAGCGTCTTCGCGAATGGCCGTGTGCGGGCAGCCGCCGGTCTCGACGCCGGCGATGCGGTCGGCAACGAGCGCGCCCGAGCGCACCAGGTATTCGGCGTCCCACTTGGTGTAGATGTCGTTGGTGATGGCGGCGATCTCGTAGCGGTCGCGCAACCGCTTGCACAACGCATCCATCAGCGCGGTCTTGCCCGAACCGACCGGGCCGCCGACACCGACGCGCAAGGGACCGTGTAAGGGACCGTTTGAATGGGTCATCGTCGTTCTCTTAACTCCTGAAAAGCCGCGTGTATTGCGTCTCGTGGCGCATGCCGGCGATGTCGGCTCGGAAAGCGGCGCTGCCAAGGTCTTCGAGCTGGGTCTTCAGCGCGCGCGCCGCCGCGGCACCAACATCGGCTTCGAGCGCGGCAAGAACGCGTTGGCCGTCGGTCTGGCCGAGCGGGATGAGCCGCACGCCGGCCGAGATCCAGTTGGCCGCGAGCGCATGGAGAAACGCATGCAGCGCGGTCTCGCAGGCGATGCCATGCCCGGCGCAGGCGACGCCGACGGCGACCGGCAGCGCCACCGCACCGTCCCACGCGGCATCGAGGCGCGTGGCCGCCGGACAGGGCCAGGCGGCGCGTATCGCGTCGAGGAAAGCGCGGCCTTGCGCCGTCGTCTCCAGAAAGCGCTCCTTGGACGGCACGAAAGCGGCGGCAAGTTCGGCGACGGCGCGCAAGGCGGCGGCGTCTTGCGCGGCGATCGCGCGATAAGCATGCGCGAACAACACCGCGTCGCAAAAGCCGCCGCCTTCGCCGAGCATGACGGCGAGCCAGCCCTGCAAGGTCGCGGCATTGGTGATGTCGCCCCTCTCGACCGCCCATTCGATGCCACTGGAATAAGAGAAGGCGCCGACCGGATAAGCCGGTGACAGCCAGGCCATGAGACGATAGAGCGCCGCGGCTTCGACGTTGAACGCGGCGTCCGAACGTTGCACGGCGCACTCCCTCTCCCCAGCGGGGAGAGGGTTGGGGTGAGGGGGTACCGAGTTGCCAATCGGGTTCTGATCCCCCTCACCCGCCAGCGCTTCGCGCGGTCGACCTCTCCCCCTCGGGGAGAGGTGAGAGGAGGCACGCGACAACTGCTTGGACTTTCTACGAGCCATCGTCGTGGTCATGATGGTGATGGCCGTGCCCGTGGCTGTGTTCGTGGTGATCGTAGGCGCCGGGCTCGGGATTGAACGGCGCCTCGACCGGCGACAGCCGCGCGCCGAGCCCGCGCAGCATCTCCTCGATCACGTGATCGCGGCGGATGCGCAGCCGGTCGCCCCTGATCTCCACGTCGATGTGGCGGTTGCCGATATGCCAGGCGAGCCGCGCCAGCGCGTGGGCGTCGGCCGCCGCCATCTCGACCAGCGGCTCCGGACGGCCGACGATGCGCACGATGCCGCCGTCGTCGAGCACGAGGCCATCGCCGTCGTGCAGTGCGGTCGCCTGCGGCAGATCGAGGAGAAACCTTGTGCCGCGCTCGGCGCTGAGCACGACGCGCCGGCGGTGGCGCTCATGCGCGTCGAGCGTGATGGAATCGATGGCGCTTCCATCGTCCCAATGGCCGGCGGCCCTGACCTCGCGCGCGCGTTTCATGCTCGGACTCCGCTTTGTTTTTAGCGCAAGAGCCATGCCGTCCGATAGCCGCATGCCCGCGCCCGCCGCTGTTGGCGGCCGGGCGCGGCACCGATATGTTGCCGCGCGGGGAGGATTTTCCGGGATGACCGTCAACGACAAGGCCTATATCGCCGGCGCGTACGAGCATCCGACGCGGCTCGCGCCGGACAAGAGCGTGGCGCAGCTCCATGCCGAGGTGGCGCTCGGGGCGCTTGCCGATGCCGGCCTGACGCGCGACGACGTGGACGGCTATTTCTGCTCCGGCGACGCGCCCGGGCCCGGCCCCGCCTCCATGGCGGAGTATATGAATCTGAAGCTGCGCCACGTCGATTCCACCGAGATCGGCGGCGCGTCCTACACGCTCCTGGCCGCGCACGCGGCGCAGGCGATCGCGCTCGGCAAATGCGACGTGGCGCTTATCACACTCGCCGGGCGGCCGCGTAGCGAAGGCCAGGCGACCGGCACCACGCCGCGGTTGCGCGATCCGAACCAGCCGGAAGCGCCGTGGGAATTTCCCTATGGGCTGACCACCGCCAACGGCTACGCCATGTGCGCCATGCGCCACATGCACCAATACGGCACCACCGGCGAGCAGCTCGCCTGGATCAAGGTCGCCGCCTCGCACCACGCGCAGCACAATCCC
>JARLIY010000058.1 GCA_031291475.1 Xanthobacteraceae bacterium | reverse complement strand
CGATTCCGGCACGGTGCGCACACTCAAATCTTTCGCCGGCAAAAAGCTCGTCCTCTATTTCTATCCCAAGGACAACACCACGGGCTGCACCCGCGAAGCGATCGATTTCAGCGGGCTCAAAAACGCCTTCGCGAAAGCCGGGACTAGTGTCGTCGGCATCTCACCGGACTCAGCCGCAAGCCACGCCAAATTCAAGAGCAAGCACGATCTCGATCTCGAACTGCTCGCCGATGAATCAAAGGCAATGCTCGAAGCCTATGGCGTCTGGACGGAGAAGAGCCTCTACGGACGCAAATATATGGGCGTCGAGCGCACGACCTTCCTGATCACGCCCGACGGAAGGATCGACCAGGCCTGGCATAAGGTGAAAGTACCGGGCCATGCGGCGGCGGTGCTCGCGGCCGCACAGGCCCTTGCCTGAGTTAAAAGTCTTTTTCAGGGAAAATTAACCTTAACGCGGTCTTGTCAGGAGGCATTCTCTCTCGAAGTTGGTTGGGTCTGTTGATGCACGCCCGTCACGCTCAAGCTGGCCATACGCCTCACAGCCACCGTCTCCTTTTGACCTTTGCCTATCGCGCGCACGCCCGCACTTTGGCGATCCCGCGCTTCGCCGCCTTTGTCGTGTTCCTGCTGATCCCTGTTGCCGCGGTGATCTATCTTGCGGCGACCTGCTATCTGATTTTCCATGATGACGTGCTCGCAGGGCTGATGCAGCACCAGGCCGACATGCAATACGCTTATGAGGACCGTATCGCGGCGCTGAAGCGCGATGTCGAGAACGCCAATCAGCGGGCTGCGGGCGATGCCGCCGATTTCGCCGAGCGCCTGCGCGGCCTCTCGCAGCGCCAAGACCAGGTCGAAAGCCGCACTGCCCTCCTCGCCACCTTCGCCACCGAAGTGAAGCAAATGCACCTCCCCGCCGACACGGACGCGCCGGCCCCGGCAATCGAGCCGACCCCGACAGCATCTGTTCCGCCCGCGCCAGCCGCCGCAGCGGCGGGTTTTGCGGCGCCGAACCCGCCGTTTGACGGCAAGCCGCATCCGGCCGGCTTCGACCTGAGGCTCCAGGACGGCAGCCATCCAACACCGCGGCCTTTCAGCACCAGCGACGCGGCGCCCGCCAGCGACGATGCGATGCAATCGCCGACAAGCCTCGCGGATGATCTTGCCGCCCGCTACAAGCGCACCGATGCGACCGATCTTGCCCTGCTCTCGGCGCTTGAGCGTCCGGCCGATCGCCTGACCCGCCGTGTCCACGAGACCCTCTCCGCTATCGGGCTCTCGGCCGGCCGCTTCCATACGGGCAACGACGCACCGCATGACAGTGCCGCGGGCGGCGTCGGCGGTCCGTTCGTGCCGCTGCCAATCCTCTCCGACGGCTCGGGCTTTGCGGGCGCCGCGGCGCGGCTGCAAAACGCCCTCGCGACGGCGGAAGACCTCGAAGCCGTCTTGCCGCATATTCCGTTGAAAGCACCGCTGCCCGGCGAGCTTGAGGTGACATCGCCCTTCGGCCCGCGCATCGATCCCTTCTTCGGCCGCGCGGCGCTGCATACCGGCGTCGATTTGCGCGGCGCTTATGGCGATTCTGTCCACGCCACGGCGCCCGGGCGTGTGACTTTCGCGGGCTCGATGGGCGGCTACGGCAATCTTGTCGAGATCGACAACGGCAACGGCTTGACGACGCGTTATGCGCATCTCTCCAGCATCGACGTTACGCAGGGTGAGAGTGTCGCGGCCGGCATTATTATTGGTCATATCGGCGAGACTGGCCGCGCCACCGGCCCGCATCTGCATTACGAAGTGCGGATCGATGGCGAGCCTGTCGATCCGGAACGATTCCTGCGCGCGGGGCAGAGGCTCGCCGCCAACCTCGCGCTTTGACGGCACATACCTGCCACCTCGGCCGACTGGCCAGCCCGCGCTGCTCATTGCAACGAGCGGCACGAGCGATCGCACCGGCGGAAGCGGACATACCTCAGCCGCATCAGGCGGCCCCATTCGCAACCCTAACGGGAAAGTTTCCTCTGGAAGCTGCTGAACCACTATCTCATAAAGAAATATATTTTCTCTCGCCGGGCTATTTGCCCGGCAGGGCACATATTTACTTGGCAAATAGTACGTATTTATCCGTATGAAAACATAGAAGCGTTGACACGACTATTCGTTCCGTACAACTAATACGTGTATCGCCAATTAACCAGCTCCCCGGAGCCAATATGTCTAGTGACAGGCCTTCGCCGTTGCGCAGACCACTACCGAAAACGCGTCAAAAGAAACCAGAGGATTCACCAGCTTCCCCCCAGCACCCGCACGAAACGGTCGCGAGCGTCGCCGAATATATCGCCCAAATGTCAGCCGAACTTGCGATCCTCGCCGATGGAGCGCGGCTCGACACTCTGAGCTACCTCTTGCATTTGGCGCAAATCGAAGCGGAGTCGCACGTGCCGGAGCTCAGCCAGCCGTCAAGCTGACAAGACCGCCACCGCTACGCACAAGCTTTCCCGATAATTCAAGTTCGAGAAGAATCGCGCGCGTTTCGCCGGTCGATAAATTTGCGCTGCGCGCGAGTTCATCGATCGAGACGGGTGAGGGACCAAGCAAAGTGACGAGCCGCGCCTGTGGCGTCTGCTCGCCGGCTATTTCCGCTGCATCGCGTGCCAAACCACCGTCTGGCGGAAAATCCCGCAGCAGGCCGCTCTCTCCCCGAGCGCTGGGCGCGGCCGCGACCTCCGGCAGATCGAGCTCATCCCATAGGGGCTCAACGAGCGGAGCGGCGATCGCGCCTTCCGACAAACCAGGGCGCGGCGACACATCCGCAATTTGCCGCGCCAGACCCTCGATCACGTCTTCGATCGATGTGCAGAGAGTCGCTCCCTCGCGAATCAATTGATTGGTGCCCTCGGCGCGCGGATCGAGCGGCGAACCGGGCACGGCGAAGACCTCGCGCCCCTGCTCGTTTGCGAACCGCGCGGTGATGAGCGAGCCAGAGCGGTGCGCCGCCTCGACGATCACGACGCCATCCGCAAGACCCGAGATGATGCGGTTGCGGCGCGGGAAATCGCGGCCGCGCGCCTCCCAGCCGAACGGCATTTCGCTGATCGCAGCGCCCTTCTCCAATAGCGCCTCGAGCAGGGGCATATGCTCGGCCGGATAGATTTTATCGAGGCCGCCAGCCAGAACCGCGACGGAACCGCTTGCGCAACTTGTCCGATGCGCCCGCTGGTCGATGCCGCGGGCAAGGCCAGAGACGATGACGAAGCCAGCCTCGGCCAGCCCGCGCGCCAGCCGCTCGGTGAAGGCGAGACCCGCGGCCGAAGCATTGCGCGAGCCAACGATCGCGACAGCCGGACGCCCAAACGCCGGCAAGTGACCGCGCACGGCGACAAGCGGCGGCGCCGCGTCGATTCTGGAGAGACGCGCCGGATAATCGGCTTCGCCGAAAGCGGCGAAGGTAGCGCCACAGCGCGCCGCGGCCTCGAATTCGCGCGCGATGTCCTCGACTTTTGCAATCTTCACAGTGCGGCCGCGCGGCATCAGCCGGGGCAGCGCCTCCAGCGCCCCACGCGCGCCGCCATAGCGATGGATGAGCGCGTGAAAGGTGCGCGGGCCGATGTTCTCGCTGCGCCAGAGCCGCAGCCAATCGAACCGCTGCGCGTCGGAAAGTCTGATGCTCTCCGCCGCGCCAGCGCTCATGCCTTTTCGCCCGCCGCTTTCGAGCCGCCGATCTTCGATTCTGTGCCGGCGAGAAGGCGCGCGATATTGGCCCGATGCAGAACCCACAGCAGTACCGCCAGAAGGCCGTAAAGGATCGCGGCGTCGCGACGTCCATCGATGACCAAAGCAACCGGCGTTGCTGCGCTGGCGACAAGCGCGCCGGCCGACGAATAGCGTGTCGTCACGGCCACCGCGAGCCAGAGAGCGACGAAGACCATCGCCACATGCCAATCGAGGCCGAAAAGACAGCCGAGAAACGTCGCGACCCCCTTGCCGCCACGGAAGCCGAGCCAGACCGGAAAAACATGGCCGAGAAAAGCCCCCGCCGCGGCGAAGAGCGGCGGCAAGCCAGGTGCGAGCGATGCGACGATCAGCACCGCCGCGAGCCCTTTCAGCGCATCGAGGAGCAACGTGGCGGCGGCGAGATCCTTGCGCCCGGTGCGCAACACATTGGTCGCGCCGATATTGCCGGAGCCGATGCTGCGCAGATCAGCCGTTCCGGCGATGCGCGTCAGCAGCAGGCCAAACGGAATCGAGCCGCAAAAATAACCGAAGACAAGCGCCAGCACACAACCAAGCACGGCTACGCCCCCAAAACCGCGTCAAACTAGCCGGACGCTGACGGCGCGGCAACCTGCGCCTTGGCGATCACGGGCTCACACATATTCGACATTGAGGATGCCCGGAATCGTCTTCAACGACGAGGCGACATTGGCGTTCGCCGGATATCTGCCGGGCAATTTCACCTCGACTTCGCCGCCGCCCGTCATCAGGACCAGCGAAACCTCGCCATCGCCCCGCCCGGCAAGGCCGCGCGCGATCGCGGGCAACGGCGCGGAATCGCGGAGAAATACGCGCAACCCCTTCTGCCGGCGGCTCGCCGCCTGATCGAGCGGCTCGACGGAGATGATGCGCGCACGCACGTCCTCGCCTTCGACATTTGCCTGCAGCGCGACGAGAACAGCCGCGCCCTTCTCCAAAAGCTCGCGATATTGGTTGAGCCCTTCCTGAAACAGGATGGCTTCATATTGGCCGGACTGATCCGACAAGTGCACGATGCCCATCTTGCTGCCGGCTTTCGTGCGCCGCTCCTGCCGGTCGAGCACGACGGCGGCAAGCCGATCGGCCGAGGCCCCCTGCTTCACCGCTCGGGCAAAATCGCTCCAGCGCCGCACGCGCAACCGCTGGAGCACGGCGCCATACGCATCGAGCGGATGGCCGGAGAGGAAGAAGCCGACGGATTCGAACTCCCGCTGCAGCCGCTCCGCCAGCGACCAGCTCTCCACCTTGACGCCGGCGAGCGGATCAGCCCGCTCGGCATCGAAGAGACCGGACTGGCCGGCGCTGCGCTCGTCCTCGCGCCGGTGCGCAAGCGCCAAGATCGGCTCGATCGCGGCGATCACGCGCGCCCGATCGGCTTCAAGGGCATCGAAGGCGCCCGCCGCCGCGAGACTTTCGAGCATGCGCTTATTGAGATCGCGGGCGGAAATCCGCTCGGCGAAATCGCCGAGATCGGCGAACGGCCGCCCGCCCCGCGCCACCTCCAGAGCCGCGGCCTGACCGTCGCCGACGCCCTTGATCGCCGAGAGCGCATAAAGGATGGACAGGTTGCCGTCGGCACTGGCGGCGACTTCGAAATCGACGCCCGAACGGTTGACAGAGGGCGGCTCAATCTTGATGCCGAGATGACGCGCCTCGTTGCAGAATTCCGACAGCTTGTCGGTCGAGCCCTTGTCCAGAGTCATCGAGGCGGCGAGAAACTCGACCGGATAATTGGCCTTGAAATAGGCGGTCTGATAGGCGAGCAGCGCGTAAGCGGCGGCGTGGCTTTTGTTGAAGCCGTAATCGGCGAATTTCGCGAGCAGATCGAAAATCTCGTCGGTGCGCGCCTTCGGCAGGCCGCGCTCGACGGCACCGCTGACGAAGCGGCTGCGCTGCGCATCCATCTCGGCCTTGATCTTCTTGCCCATCGCGCGGCGCAAGAGATCGGCCTCGCCGAGCGAATAGCCGGAGAGCAATTGGGCGATCTGCATCACCTGCTCTTGGTAGATGATGACGCCGAACGTCTCCTTCAAAATCGGCTCGAGCTTGGGGTGAATATAATCGGCCGGCTCGTCGCCGAGCTTCACCGCGCAATAGGTCGGGATATTGGCCATCGGCCCCGGCCGGTAGAGAGCGACCAGCGCGATCAGATCCTCGAAACGGTCGGCGCGCATTTCGACGAGCGCCTTGCGCATGCCGGCGCTTTCCACCTGGAACACGCCGACCGTTTCGCCGCGCCGGAGCATTTCGTAAGTCTTCAGATCGTCGAGCGGAATTTCGGCGAGATCGACGATAATGCCGCGTTGCGCCAGGAGCCGCACGGTCTTGTCGAGCACCGTCAGCGTCTTGAGACCGAGGAAGTCGAATTTGACGAGCCCCGCCGGCTCGACCCATTTCATATTGAACTGCGTCGCCGGCATATCCGATTTCGGATCGCGATAAAGCGGCACCAGCTCTTCGAGCGGCCGGTCGCCGATGACGATGCCCGCCGCATGGGTCGAGGCATTGGAATAAAGCCCTTCGAGCGTCTCGGCGATCTTCAGCATCCGCGCGACACGCGGCTCGGCCTCCGCAGCTTCGCGCAATCGCGGCTCGGATTCGATCGCTTGTTTCAGCGAGACCGGCGCCGCCGGATTTTGCGGCACGAGCTTGGCGAGCTTGTCGACCTGGCCGAGCGGCATTTCAAGCACGCGCCCGACATTGCGCATGACGCCGCGGGCGAGAAACGAACCGAAAGTGATGATTTGCGCCACCTT
>JARLIY010000003.1 GCA_031291475.1 Xanthobacteraceae bacterium | reverse complement strand
TGGTCGGCGATCTCCACCAGGAGTGACACAAAGTCGCCCCCAGTGATCGGCTTAGTCCAACCTGATAGCCAAAGCTTGGTTCCGGTCGAGAGATCGCGCTCGATTGTGATCCCGCCGCGGATGTTTGGGCAGGCTCCCGGCCGAGGTTCCCACCACCCGGTCAGCGATCCTCGACCGACGCGCTCAGCCACCGTTAAGCATCCGGCGGGTTGAGATCGAGCCTCGCCTCATCGCCGATCACCAACGTCGCACGCTGGCTCTTTTTTATCGGCCGCCCCTTTCTTTCTTAAATCTGTGTTCTTCGTGGTGCTCACCAATTTCAAGGAATTGGACCCTATCCGGCGCGCTACAGATGGGCCTCGCCGTGTCCAGGAGCGCCATTCGGAGGAGATGATCTCGACCAGGTTGCGGAGACTCTTGCGGCCAGGTTGTGGGCGCTCCGTGATCTTTATGAGACCGCGCATGCGCGCTTCATGCATGGTGGTCTGGACTGTCGTCCGGCACACACCAGCGAGCGCTGCGATCTTGTCGATCGGCAGGTCGCAGATGCCGTGGCACTTAACCTCACCGGCCACGATGCACAGGACCGACCGCTGACCCTCTGTGAAATAATGTCTGAGATTGGCGGGCAACGCGCTCGACCCACCGAGCTTACGGCGTCGATCCCTTGACGCCTTTCGATCGGGCGATCGCTGGCGTTGTCGGGAAGTAAAGCGGCCACATAGTCGACCTGCAAATCTGCTAAGCGGCTTGGTATCCCCAGTGGCGGTGCCGCGTCTCAGAGGGCGTCGCCTTTCGATGATGGCGGAAAGGTACGTAGCCTCGCCGTCACCGATGCCGCCGTCGCCGTAGTGCTTCCAGAGTCGACGGCTCATTTCGTCGAGCTGATCCGGGTCTCTACATGCGTTGACGGCCTCGTGGATTGCACGCCCGACCCTGCTTAGCGACTGCTCCGCTATTGCGTTTGTCGCCGAGTCAGTCGGCGTCTCGGAACTGGTTGGAAAATCGAATGCAACACATTGATGTTGCATGGCCGCCTTTCTCCTCAGTTGGGAGAAAAGCTTTTAGAAATCAGCGTGGGCTTGGGGACTCTGACTCCGAGAATCTAGGTTCGAATCCTAGTTCCCCAGCCAGTTACGCCACAGCGAGCGGCGCTCGAACCCCTGCCGAGAAATAAATTTGGGTTGAAGCCAAGCGGCCGCACAATGGCAAGCTTGGATGGGTCGCGCGATCTTATTGCGAGCCGGAATTGTTTGAGAAAATGTCGAAGATGGACTGCGAGGGATACGGGCCGGTCGGGGCCGGCGGCGGCGGTGGCGCGGCGGCGGCTTGAGTGGCGGGTGCGGGTTGCACCGGCGGTTGGGGCACCACGTAATTCAGCTGACCGGACGGCGGAACGTAAGGCTGGCCCGCAGGCGTATATGTGCTCGGCGGATGCGGCACATTCGCGGTCTGCGTCGACGAAGTTGAGCCGCGGAAATAATCGGAGAGCGACTGCTGCGGATACGGACCGACGGAAGGCGCCGCACCGGCAGACGGCGGCGCCGTAGCAACGGAGCGAATGGCGGGCGCCGGAGAAGCTGGTGCGGAATCTTCTCGGAAATAGTCGACGAGGGATTGGGTGGGATATGGACCGACGGAAGCCGCTTGATCCTTCGCGATGGGGGCGGGAGTCATCGAGACGGGTTGAGCCGAAGCCCCCGCCGTCTGGGAAACGGTGACCGGTTGGTTAGGTCCGGGGAACAGGGCGGCGAGAGAGGAACAGGCGGCAAGGAGCGTCCCCAGCACAAGGGGACACATTATATAAGCAAAACGCGTGTGCCAGCTTTGACCGGCGGCTTCACCGCGCGCGATTGCGCGACTGGACCCCTGCATCCCCATCGCACACTTATAGCAATCGCATCGTGTCGATCTCAAGGCCGGCGGCGCGGCAGGGTGAATGCCGCGCCCTGCTCATAACTCCTTGGGATATTGTGCTAATGCGCAATCCGGTGAGCCGGGGATTTGCTGCGCCTTCAGTCTGCTATAGTGACATACGCATTCGGCCCACACGACGAGCCCCGAGGCGGCCATGAGCGCCATCGACAGCAACGAATTTCCGGCTTTGGCCGCGCCGCGCCGGCCGCAAGGCCGCACCAATATGCGGGAGGCGCTCCGCGCCATGCGCGAGAATGCGCTATCCGCTCACGACCCGGAAAATTTCGCGGCCGATATCATCACGCAGCGCATCTTGTGGCGCCGCATGTTCATCATCAATGAACCGAACGCCATCAAATACGTCGTCCTCGATAACGCCGCGAATTACACCAAGTCCGAGGTCGGCCGCCGGCTGCTGGAGCCCGGCCTGGGCCGCGGCCTTTTGACCAGCGAAGGAGAAACGTGGCGACGCCATCGCCGCATCATGGCGCCGTCGTTCGATCCGCGCAGCGTCGCCGGCTACGCGCCGATCATGACCAAGGTCACCGAAGAGCTGCTGGCGAAATGGGACGCACTGACGGAGCCGCGTGAACTGGATGTGGCGGCGGCGATGATGCACGCCACCCTGCACATCATCTCGCGCGCAATGTTCTCCTCGGACTCCGACGAAATCGTCGACGTCGTCGAAAGCGGCGTCAACAGGTATCAGACGACGGTGCGGCCGAGCCTGCCCGATCTGTTGCACGTTCCGTTATGGCTTTCGCGGCTGCTTGCGCCGCAGCCTACGGAGGGAATTTTCAACGAATTCGACGAAAAGGTCGATCGCCTATTGACCGAGCGCGGCCGGCAACCCGACGCCGAGCCGAAGGACCTGTTGGCCCGACTGATCGCCGCGCGCGACACCGAGACCGGCGGCGGCATGACGCCGGAAGAGGTCCGCGATCAGGTGGTGACGATCTTCATGGCCGGGCACGAGACCACCTCGCAGGCGCTGTCGTGGACCTGGTATCTGCTGTCGCAACATCCGGCGATCGAAGCCAAGCTCCATGCGGAGCTGGCGTCCGTCCTGGAAGGCCGCACGCCGAATTACGAAGACGTCGCCAACCTTCGCTATACGCGCATGGTGATCGAAGAATCGATGCGGCTCTATCCGCCGGCGCACACCTTCGGACGCCAGCCCATCGCCGCCGACGAGATTCTCGGCCACCGCATCCCGGCCGGCGCCGAAGTCTTGATCATGCCTTGGCTGCTGCACCGCAAGCCGTCGCTGTGGGAGAATCCCGACCGCTTCGATCCCGAGCGATTTTCACCCGAACGCTCGGCGGCGCGGCCGCGCTTTGCCTACATTCCATTCGGCGCGGGTGCGCGCATCTGCATCGGGGCGGCGTTTGCGATGACGGAGGCGATGCTGATTCTCGCCTCGATCGCGCAACGCTATCGACTGCGGCTCAAGCCCGGCCATCCCGTCGATCCGCAAGGCCTGATTACGCTGCGGCCCCGCTACGGACTGAAGATGCATTTGGAGCGGCGACCGAACTGATATTGGCCAGTTCCGGCCCTTCGAATGTACGCACCGATCCGGCGGCAGCGCCATCGCCGCCGCGAAGCCGCACCACGCGCTTTCCGCCGCGCCGCGCAAGACCCGCCATCAGCGCATCGATGTCGGCTTCGTTGCCGGCGCTAGCGACCAAAAGCTTGCGCGCTTCGCGGCGGGCAAAGTCGAGAACCTCTCGGGAGACGCGATCGTCGAACAAAATGATGTCGGCGGACTGCAGCGCGCGCACCGCGCGCAATGTCAGCAACTCGGGATCGCCCGGCCCGGCGTCCACGAACGTCACCGACCCACTCTCGATTGCGGCCCCCTGCCCTCGGACTCCCGCCAGCAAACGATCGAAATCCTCCTGACCCGGCTCGCTCTCGCATGGACCACGGCATGCGCGGCGAAAAGCTGCCAGAATTCGCGCCGGCCGGCGAAGCTCAATCCCGATGCGCTGACCGCGAATCGCCAGCCTTGCGCCGCCGCCGCCCAGATCGCGAAACCTCTCGGCAGCAGTCTCTCGAGTTTGGCCCGGATAGCCTGCGCGAAAATCGGCGCCGCGCCGTCGGTTGATATCCCGATCACCAGCGGCGAGCGGTTGACAATGGCGCCAAAGCCAAAATCGCAGAAGGCCCGCTTGTCGATGACGTTGACCGGGACACCGGCGGCGGGCGCCGCCTCGGCGAACGCGCTTGCATCCGCATCCTCGGCAAACGCCCCGACCGCGATAGCGGCGCCCTTGATGTCATCCGGCCTCCAGGCCCGCTCATGCACGGTAACCGGGCCGCGCGGCGATTCGCGGCATAGGCTATCAAGTTGATTGATCTGGCGATTTTCCTGATGACCCAGACCCGATGCCAAGCATTGCGGCAATCGCGCTTGAAACTTGGGCACTCCTGCCGGGCGCCGGCCATGGGCCGCATCAGCGCTGGTTCCGGGCAACGCCGTCACACAGATGCAATGCAAGAAGTCTTTGCTGATTGGGTTTTAGCGGGAGCCGGCGTGGACGCCGCGCAGCGCGCGGTGGCAGCAAAGGAAGACCGCTGGCGGGATAGGAGCGCAACATGAAGGCCGTGGATATCATGGTTCGCGACGTCGTCACCGTCAAGCCGGACGACCAAGTCGCTGAGGCGGTGCGCCTTCTCGCCGAGCATGATGTCAGCGCCCTGCCTGTGGTCGACGACGACGAAAACGTCGTCGGCGTGATCAGCGAAGCCGACCTCATCCATCGCCAGGAGATCGGCACCGACAAGCAGCGCCCGTGGTGGCTCGAAGCCGTGACCCCGGCTTCGACGCTGGCTGGCGAATTCGCCAAGTCGCACGGCCGCCGCGTTGAAGAAGTTATGTCGACGGACGTTGTTTCCGCCTCCGAAGACACAGCGCTCGGCGAGATCGCCACATTGCTTGAACGGCATCGCATCAAACGCGTGCCGATCCTGCGTGGCGGCAAACTGGTCGGCATCGTCAGCCGCTCGAACCTCATTCAGGCGCTGGCGTCGTCGTCACGCGCTCAATCCGGGGCCGCATCAGGCGGCGACTCCGACCGCAAGATCCGCTTGGAGCTCCTGGATCGGCTCGACAATCAAGACTGGACCGATTTCGGCGAGCGCAACGTGATCGTCAGCGGCGGCGTCGTCCACCTGTGGGGCCTGGTCGGCTCGCCGGAGGAGCACAAAGCCTTGCTCGCCTTGGCCGAAGGCGTGCCTGGCGTGGTGAGCGTTTCCGATGAGATGATCTCAGCGTATTGAGTCGGCGTCGGCGCCTTCACTGAAGGTGTGACCAGGTCCATGTCACCAACCATTTGACGGTTGCCTCGACGATCCAGCCGAACACCACAAAGCCGGCAAAGCCAATCGAGGCCCAGCGGCAAGTGATGTTGGTCAGCTCGATCAGCGACTTGTGCTGCGAGACCGCCACCGGCGGGGCGGCGCACATGCGCCTGCGCGCCGCCGCCGCAGCCAGCCGCGTGCTGCAAAGACATTCGCGGCGGCCGGGCGAGAGCCGTTGCCCCCTCGCTCCACAGTCGTTTCAAAAGCTCGACGCGTTCGCCGGTCCAAAAAGCGGAACATGATCGCTTCGCATCTCGCCGTGCATTCGCGCGACTCCGGGCGGGCGCCGCGTTGGCGCGGCGGAGGTTTCGGGATGAGCGGCGGCGCCTGGAAAGCGTCACCGTTTGCGACTAATTGTCCCATCAACGGTGACAATCAAAGTCACTGTTTTGGATGCTAGCGGTGTAGAACCGAATTGGTGACAATCCCCGCATGGCGCGGCGAAATCGACAACCGGCGAAGCAATGGACGGGGCTTTATTACGCCCGCGTGCAGCGCGGCATTTCGCGCTCCGAGCTGGTGCGAATGTCGGGGATTTCCAAGCAACAATTGTCCCGCCTGGAGAACGGTCAGATCAGGCTTCGCCTCGATCACCTCAAGCCGTTCGCCCCGCATCTCGGCTACACGCCCGAGCAAATTCTGTTGTGGGGGCGTTACCCCGGCACCGGCGGCAGCCATGTCGAATCAAGCGATGTGCTGCGCGAGGAGGCCGCGCATGACGAGCCGCTCGGCCCATCGCCCGGGCGAGTGCCCGAGCTCGACACCCGCGCCGGTCTAGGCGGCGGCCTACCGGCCCGCGAAGTGCGCAAGGACGGCCGTCACGCCGACCCATTAAAGCCCGAAGGATGGCTGTTTCCGGCAGGTTTCGTGCGTGAGCAGCTGCACACCTTGCCGGGCCGTCTGCTCGTCCTCGACACCACCGGCGACAGCATGGCGCCGACCATCGTGTCGGGCGAACGCGTGATCGTCGATACCAGCCACAAGACGCCGACGCCCGACGGGCTTTACGCGATCCGCGACACCTTCCAATGCATCGTCGTCAAGCGCTTGCAGGTGGTGCGCTCGTCGCGCCCGACGCGCGTCAAGGTGATTTCCGACAACCCGAATCATCCGAGTGAGGAAATCGCGCTCGGCGAGATCGAGGTCGTCGGCAAGGTACTGTGCTGCCTCAAGCTGATTTGAGCCGGGCGTCCGTCCCTTTTTCCCGCGAACGAATGCATGGCGGCGCCGCCGCGCCAGCCCCGGCCGGGGCCGAGCCCGATTCGGCACCGTCGCTTTTGTCGCTCCCTCTCGTCACCGATTTTGAAAAAATAACTTGACAAGTGTCCCTATTTCAGTTACATTATGCGCCCGAGCTCCCGTGAAGCGCGGCAGACGCCAGATCCGATCCCCATGCCGCTTACAGACTCCCGGCCCGGCGCACCCGTACCGCGCCGGCAGCGCGAACTTGCCCGCATCCGCCGCGCTTCCGCGGCGGCACGCGCCAGAGCGAGACCGGCCATGGCGGTCGCGCTTGCGCAAATCGGCACGGCCTTCGACGAAGCCGCAAGCATCAACACCTTCAAGATCAGGATCGAGCGGCTGATCCAACTCGATCCGAATCATCCCGCCTTGCGCGCCCGCTTCGGCGCGCGCGCATATGCTGCGCGGCCGCAAATTCGATGATGCGGTTATCGCCGTCGAGCGCTAGTGGCAGGAGGAGCGCAAAGCCTTTGCCATCGCCGCCGCACTCGGCTGCGCCAGCCGGCTTTCGCTCGAGGTCTTGCGCGAGCTCCGCCTCATCCTGCGGCTGCTGCGGAGAAAGCGCATGCAGGGTGACTATGAATTGATCGTGGCCGCCTTAAGCGCCACCTCGTTCGCCGCGGCCGGCGGAATGAAAACGGCAGCGCTCGGCTCAGGCCGGCCCGGGCTTGACCACGCGGATATGAAGCTCGCGCAATTGCTTCGGCGTCGCTTCCGACGGCGCGCCCATCATCAAGTCCTCGGCGCGCTGATTCATCGGGAACAGCACGACCTCGCGCAGATTTTCCTCCCCGCACAGCAGCATGACGATGCGGTCGATGCCAGGCGCGATACCGCCATGCGGCGGCGCGCCGAGCGACAGCGCGTGCAGCATGCCGCCGAATTTCTGCTCGAGCACGCTTTCGTCATAGCCGGCGATGGCGAACGCCTTCTTCATCACGTCGGGACGATGGTTGCGGATGGCGCCGGAGGACAATTCCACGCCATTGCAGACGATGTCGTATTGGATAGCCCGGAGAGCTAGCGCCTTGTCGCGATCGGCGCCGTCGAGCGCGAGAAATTCCTCGGCTGGCATGTTCGGCATTGAGAACGGGTTGTGGGAGAAATCGATCTTCTTCTCCTCCTCGTTCCACTCATACATAGGGAAGTCGACGATCCAACACAGCTCGAACCGATCCTTGTCGATCAGGCCGAGGTCTTCGCCGATCTTGGTGCGCGCGAGGCCCGCAAACTTCACGAAAGCCGCGGGCTCACCGGCGGCAAAGAACACCGCGTCGCCGTCATTCAGCCCGAGCTGCGCCCGTAACCTCTCCGTCCGCTCCGCCCCGAGATTGTTGGCGACCGGGCCGCGGCCGACGACCGAGCCGGCGTCAGTGGCGAAAAAGATATAGCCCAGCCCCGGCTGGCCCTCGCCTTGCGCCCAGGAGTTCATTCGGTCGCAGAAGGCGCGCGAGCCGCCCTTGGGCGCGGGAATAGTCCACACCGCCGCCTTGGCGCTGCTTTCCAGAATGCGGGCGAAAATCTTGAAGCCGGAGCCGCGGAAAATCTCCGAGACGTCCTGTATGACGATCGGGTTGCGCAGATCCGGCTTGTCGGTGCCGTATTTGGCCAGCGCGTCGGCATAGGCAATGCGCGGAAATTTCGCCGTCACATCCTTGCCCGCGGAAAATTCCTCGAACACGCCGCGGATGACCGGCTCGACCGCATCGAACACGTCCTCCTGGGTGACGAAGCTCATCTCCAGATCGAGCTGATAGAACTCGCCGGGCGAGCGATCGGCACGCGCGTCCTCGTCGCGAAAGCACGGCGCAATCTGGAAATAGCGGTCGAAGCCGGAAATCATGATCAGCTGCTTGAACTGCTGCGGCGCCTGCGGCAGCGCGTAGAATTTTCCCGGATGCAGCCGCGAGGGCACGAGATAGTCGCGCGCGCCTTCCGGCGAGGAGGCGGTGAGGATCGGCGTCTGGAATTCGAAGAAGCCTTGCGCCTTCATCCGCCGCCGCAGCGAATCGATGATTTCGCCGCGCTTCATGATGTTGCGGTGGAGGTGCTCGCGGCGCAGATCGAGGAAGCGGTATTTGAGCCGGATGTCCTCGGGATAATCCTGCTCGCCGAACACCGGCATGGGCAATTCGCCGGCGCGGCCCAGAACCTCGATTTCGCTGATGTAGACCTCGATTTCGCCCGTTGGCAGCTCGGGATTTTCGGTGCCACCGGGGCGGCGGCGCACCTTGCCGTCGATGCGCACCACCCATTCGGAACGGAGCGTCTCCGCCACCTTGAACGCCGGGCTGTCGGGATCGGCCACCACTTGCGTCAGCCCGTAATGGTCGCGCAGATCGATGAACAGCACGCCGCCATGATCGCGGATGCGATGGCACCAGCCGGACAGGCGCACCTCGCCGCCGATGTCGGTTGCGCGGAGCGCGCCGCAGGTATGGCTGCGATAGCGGTGCATTGTCTCTTGCGTTCTCTCGTCGAAGCTTGCGCCGGAACGCGGAAAGCGCATGCGAGGGCGGCTTTGTCAAGGCGAGGGCGACTTTACTTCTTCATTGCCCGCCACGGCCACCCGACGCATGCTGCCGCGCGGAAATGACCAAAGCACGAACCAAAAAGACCAGGCCCGGCACGGCCCGCATGACCACGGGCGAGGCGGTCGTCGGCGCGCTTGTCGCCCACGGCCTCGATGCGATTTACGTACTGCCGGGTATCCACAACGACGACTTCTTCGATGCGTTGGCGAAGAACGCCGCGAAAATCCGCACCATCCATACCCGCCACGAGCAAGGCGCCGCTTACATGGCGCTCGGCGCCGCGCTGGCGACGGCTAAGCCGCAAGCCTATTGCGTCGTCCCCGGACCCGGGCTCCTGAATTCCTCCGCGGCGCTGCTCACCGCCTACGGCATGAATGCCCCCGTGCTCGCGCTGTTTGGCCAGATCCCGCAGGACGCGATCGGCAGAGGCTTCGGGCATCTTCACGAAATCCTCGACCAGGCCGGCATCGTCGCGCGGCTCGTCGATCATTCCGCCCGCATCCGCGCGCCGAACGAGGCGCCGCGGCTGATCGCCGAAGCGATGCGGTCCATGTTCACCGGCCGGCCCGGCCCGGCCGCGCTCGAATGCGCCATCGACGTGTGGGGACGCGCGGGCGAGGTTCGCCCGCTGCCGCCGCTGCCCGTGCCTGTGCCGCCGATCGACGAAGACGCCATCAAAGCCGCCGCCAAGCACCTCGGCGCCGCCAAACGACCGCTGATCGTCGCCGGCGGCGGCGCGCTCGATGCCTCAGCCGAGGTAACGCGGCTCGCGCATCTCCTGCAAGCGCCTGTCATCTCCTACCGGCGCGGCCGCGGCGTGATCGACGACCGCGACCCGCTCTCGGTCAATCTGCCGCTCGGCCGCGAATTGTGGGCGGAAGCCGACGTGGTGCTCGCCATCGGCACGCATCTGCATTACCCGCTACTGCATTGGGGATACGACCGCGATCTGGCGATCATCCGTGTCGATGCCGATCCGAAGGCGCATGCCCGTATCGCCAAGCCGAAAGTGGCGCTGACCGGTCCGGCAACGCCGATCTTGCGCCACCTGCTCGACGTGCTGCCCAAGCACAATGCACGGCGAGCCTCGCGCAATGACGAAATGCACGAGCGCCACGCGCGCATGAACAAGCGGCTGGCGAAGCTCCAGCCGCAACTCTCCTATCTCGCGGCGATCCGCGCCGAATTGCCCGAAGACGGCATCTTCGTCGATGAGGTGACGCAAGTCGGCTTCGCCTCGCGCCTAGCGTTTCCAGTGCACAGACCGCGCACCTATCTCTCGCCTGGCTACCAGGACAATCTCGGCTACGGTTTTGCCACGGCGCTTGGCGCGCAGCATGCCCGGCCGGACCTGCCGGTGGTTTCGATCACCGGCGACGGCGGCTTCCTGTTCACGGCGACCGAGCTTGCGACCGCTATGCGTCACCGCATCCCGCTGGTGACAATCGTGTTCAATGACGGCGCTTTCGGCAACGTCCGCCGCATCCAACAGGAGCGTTACGGCAATCGCTTCATCGCCGGCGATCTCGCCAATCCGGATTTCGTCGCCTTTGCCGAAAGCTTCGGCGCCGCGGCCACCCGCGCCCACGGTCCGGCCGAATTGCGCCGGGCTTTGCGCGAGGCGTTTTCGCGGCGCGACGCACCGAGCCTCATCGAAGTGCCGGTCGGCGCCATGCCGAGCCCGTGGGAATTCATCCTCATGGGCCGGGTGCGCGGCCGTTAGCCATGCCGGAGTAGACTATGTCCGCGCGTCCTGACATTTGCGCGCCGCCCTTGCCACCCGTGCGGTATCGGAACGACACTAAGCGGCGACAATGATGTTGGATTCCGGTACCAAGTTCGCGATGCAGCCGATTACGACGACGTCGGAGCTTGCCGCCACGTGCCGGCGGATGGCCGCCCACCCCTTCGTGACCGTCGACACCGAGTTCCTGCGCGAAACCACCTATTATCCGCTGCTCTGCGTGGCGCAAATGGCCACGGCCGAGGAGGCCGTGGTCGTCGATGCGCTGGCGCCGGGCATCGATCTTTCGCCCTTCTTCTCGCTGATGGCGGACGAGAAGGTGATGAAGGTCTTTCACGCCGCACGCCAGGACATCGAAATCGTATGGCATCGCGCCGAGCTTATTCCGCATCCGATCTTCGATACCCAGGTCGCCGCCATGGTGCTCGGCTACGGCGATTCGATCTCCTACGACCAGCTGGTGCAACGGATCACCGGCGATAGCCTCGACAAGTCGCACCGCTTCACCGACTGGACGCGCCGTCCGCTATCCGAGGCGCAGCTTTCCTACGCCGTCTCCGACGTGACGCATCTGCGCGACGTCTATCTGGCGCTGCTTGACGATCTCGGCCGCCGCGGCCGCGCCGACTGGGTGCAGGAGGAGATGCAGGTGCTGACGTCAGCCGACACCTACCGCATGGATCCGGAAAACGCCTGGCAGCGGCTGAAAACGCGGGTGCGCAAACCCAAGGAACTCGCGGTGCTGATCGAGGTCGCGGCCTGGCGCGAGCGCGAGGCGCAGTCGCGCGACGTGCCGCGCTCGCGGGTGCTCAAGGACGAAGTGATCGCCGACCTCGCGGTGCAGGCGCCGACGACGATCGAGCGGCTCAAGCACTTGCGCTCGCTGCCCAAGGGCTTCGAACGCTCGCGCTGGGGCGAGGCTATCGTCGCGGCGGTGACCCGCGGGCTCGAGCGCGACATGAAAACGTTGCCGCACCTCTCGCGCCTGCCGCCCTCCGCCAACGCCACCGCCGTGGTCGAGCTGCTCTAGGTGCTGCTGCGCATGATCGCGGAACGCCATCACGTCGCCGCCAAGGTGATCGCCACGGTCGACGACCTCGAGCGCATCGCCGCCGACGACGAAGCCGACGTTCCCGCGCTTGCCGGCTGGCGCCGCGAGCTGTTCGGGGAGAAGGCGCTGGCGCTCAAGCACGGCAATCTCGCGCTCGCGATCGAGAAAGGCCGGGTGGCCGCGGTCGAGCGCCGGTGATTTTGCCCGCGCGCTCGTCGCAGCGCGCGCCGCTTCAGCTCACAAGGCTAAGCTCAACTGGCGGTGAATTTCTGCGACCCGGCCCACAGCGAGTACACGTAGCCCAGCAGCAGCACGGCGTAAGTCACGACAAGCACCCAGCCTGCCGGGTTCATGACGTGGGTCAGCGTGGCCCAGAGAGAGACCACGAAACCGAGAACGTAGCCGACCGTGCCGCCGATCAAGAGCCCGCGCAACGCCGTCCAATCGTGGGATTTCCGGACGAACCAGTTGATCAGACCGAACTCGATCAATGTCAGGCCCAGCAACCGGAAGCCCAACATCGCACCGGCAGAGGGTTCGATGCCATAGGTGGCGAGCACGACGGCCGGGGTCAGAACGAGCCCGATGCCATTCAGAACCGAAATCACCGCGATGACCGCCAGGAAGCGCTTAAGATTTTCCATATGATTCCCCTCCCCCATTTCTCGTGGCTATTCAATCTATCATTCCAGCCTGGGCAATGCACGCGTGTGCGCTGCGCGCTCAACCCATCAACAATACCGGCTCGCGTCCGATCAGGCGGGACAGCGACCGCAGCCGGCTGAGCACGCGTTCGCCGCCGAGCGCCGCATATTCGCCGGGAAGGCGCAGCGCCAGACGGTGCCGCTCCACGCCGAGCCGGGTTTTCGGCAGCACGCCGGGCATCGCCGCGGAGATGACGTAAGCGAGTCGCAGCGCCGCGCCGAGCACGCGCGCGCGGTCGATCATTCGTGTCGAGGCAAGCTCGCGCAGTCGCGGCGACAGCTCGTCGTCCGCGACCAAACCGACGTGGCGGTAGAACACCGCCAGCGCCAGATAGGCGCGGCCCGGATGGTCGATCGCGGTGAAGCCGCCATGGGCGATGATGTTGAGCGATTGCTCGCCGCGATAGTCGGGATGCGCCCGCCAGCCCATGTCGGCCAGAAGGCACGCGGCGTGGCGAAGCCGGCGCTCCTCGCCGGGCTCGTCGAGGCCGGAAGACGCCATGAAGCGGTCGGTCCAGTCGATCAGCTCTTCGCCGTGCAGCGGCGAGCGCGAGCGCAACTGATTGAGATCGCGCGCCGCCTCGATCAACGCATCCTTCTCCTTGTCGCGTTGCCGCAACAGCGAGTAGAGAAGACCCTCGCGCACACCGAGCGCGGAAAACGTGACCTGGCGCGGCTTGCCGATACGCAAGACGTATTCCAGCACCAGCGCCGCGTAAGCGAGCAGCGGGCGGCGTGCGTTGTTCACCACCTCGATATTGGCCAGCGTGTCGACATCGACGCGATGCACGAGCCGGGCGAACTCCAGCGCGTCGTCCGCCGGAATGGTGTAACCGTGCATCACGTGCAGCGGATAACCGGTCTGCCACATGTGCAGCCGCGCCAGCGCGCGCCAGGTGCCGCCGACGGCGTAGAAGGTGCGGTCCTCGCACCCCTTGAGCACCGGCAACGAGCCGAGAGTTTTCTTGACGTATTTCTCCGCCTTTTTGAGCGACTTCGAGGAAATGTCGGCCAACGCCAAACCGCCGAGCGGCCGGGTCAGGCCGCGCCGCGTGCGGGTGCCATGAATGTCGACCAGCTCCAGCGAACCGCCGCCAAGATCGCCGACCACACCGTCGCCCTGATAGACGCCGGAAATCACGCCAAGCGCGGTCAGCTCCGCCTCGCGCGGTCCCGAGAGCACCTCGATGTCGGTCCTGATGATGCGCTCGGCGAGCTTGATGAAGGCACGGCCGTTCTTGGCGTCGCGGCAGGCGGCGGTGGCAATCGCAAGAATTCGCTTCACGCCCATGGTGGTGCACAGCGCCCGGTAACGTTTGAGCGAGGACAGCGCCTGCTCGACCGCATCGGCGGCGAGAAGTCCGGTCGTCTGCACCTCGCGGCCCAGCCCGCACAGCACTTTCTCGTTGAACAGCGCGGTTGGGCTGCGCGACAGCCCCTCGTAGACCACGAGGCGCACCGAGTTCGAGCCGATGTCGACGACGGCAAGCGGCGGGCCATGGTCGAGGCGTCCGGGAGCGTCGATCGTGGCGCGGCTCATCTGTCGGAATCAGCACAAGGCCAAAGTGGGCGGTCGGCTTTCCGCTTACGCCCGATCGGAGCGGTGCGGCAAGCGGGGAATGGAATCCTTCGGCGACTTGCCGCGACCCGACAAGCTTGGATTGGTCATGAAGTAGGTATGGACGTTGAATTTTTCTTCCTGCGCGCCGGGTTTGACACGGGACGAGGAACCGTCGGCCAACAGGTGCCAACTCTGCTCGTTGTCCTTGAGGTTAGCCACCATGATCTGGTCGAGGACCTGCTCATGCACGGTCGGATTGAGGATTGGGCACAACACCTCGACGCGCCGGTCGAGGTTGCGCGGCATCATGTCGGCGGAGGAGATGTAAACCGCCGCCTTCGGGTGCGGCAGATGGTGACCGGAGCCGAAGCAATAGATGCGGCCGTGTTCGAGGAAGCGGCCGACGATCGACTTGACCGAGATGTTTTCGGACAGGCCGGGAACACCGGGCCGCAGGCAGCAGATGCCGCGCACCACGAGCTCAATCGCCACGCCGGCGCTGGAAGCGCGATACAGCGCGTCGATGATGTCGGGGTCGACCAGCGAGTTCATTTTCATCCAGATCGCCGCCGGACGGCCGGCCTTTGCGTGCGCGATCTCCTGGTCGATATGGTCGACCATGCGCTTGCGTAAAGTCATCGGCGACACCGCCATCCGCTCGAGCTCGGCGGGCTCCGCATAGCCGGTTACATAATTGAACACGCGGGCGACATCGCGGGCGATCACCGGATCGGCGGTGAAGAACGACAGATCGGTATAAACGCGCGCCGTCACCGGATGATAATTGCCGGTGCCGACATGCACGTAGGAAACCAGCGCGTCGCCCTCGCGGCGCACGACCAGCGAAAGCTTGGCATGGGTCTTGAGCTCGATGAATCCGTAAACCACCTGCACGCCGGCGCGTTCGAGGTCGCGCGCCCAGCGGATATTAGCCTCCTCGTCGAAGCGCGCCTTGAGCTCGACGACCGCGGTGACCGATTTGCCGGCTTCGGCGGCCTCGGCCAGCGTCTTGACGATCGGCGAGTCCGCCGACGTGCGGTACAGCGTCTGTTTGATGGCGACCACGTTCGGATCGCGCGTAGCCTGATGCAGAAAGTCCACCACGACGTCGAAGGACTCATACGGATGATGAACGATGAGATCCTTCTGCCGGATCGCGGCAAAACAATCGCCGCCATGGTCGCGGATGCGCTCGGGATAGCGAGGTGTATAGGGCACGAATTCGAGGTCCGGCCGGTCATGGCCGGCGAGCTGCGCCATCTCATTGAGCGCCAGCACGCCGTCGATTTTGAACACGCCGTCGTCGACGGCGTCGAGGGCGCGCTGCACGAAGCGCTGCAGCTCCGTCGGCATATTCGCCTCGATGTCGAGCCTGATCACCGAACCGCGGCGGCGGCGCTTGAGCGCGGTCTCGAACAGCCGCACCAGGTCTTCGGCCTCTTCGAGGATTTCCAGCTCCGAGTCGCGGATGACGCGAAACGCACCCACACCCTTGACCGCATAGCCGGGGAACAGCTTGCCGATGAAAAGGCTGGTCGCGCCTTCGACGGAGATCAGGCGCACTTCCCCGCCTTCGCCGGCCTGCGGCAGGCGCACGAACCGCTCGATGCGGTTGGGCATGCGAATGAGCGCATTCATCGCCTTGCCATCCTTGGCGCGCGCAAGCTGCAAGGCGATCGAGAAACCGAGATTGGGAATGAACGGGAACGGATGCGCCGGATCGACGGCGAGCGGCGTCAGCAGCGGAAAGATGTGCGACAGAAAGTAGTCTTCGAGCCAGGGCTTTTCCGACTTGGCGATGTCGGGACCGTCCACAAGCATGATGCCTGCCTGGGAGAGCGCGGCGCGCAGCTCGCGCCATTGCGCCTGCTGGTCCTCCACGAGGAGCAGCACGGCTTCGGCGATGCGCACCAGCTGCTCGGCGGGCGTAAGCCCTTCCGGGCTCTTGGTGCCGATCCCGGCGCGCACCTGCGCGCGCAGACCGGCGACGCGGACCATGAAGAACTCGTCGAGGTTGCTCGCCGAGATCGACAAAAACTTGAGTCGCTCAAACAGCGGATGTCCGCGGTTGGCGGATTCTTCGAGCACGCGACGGTTGAAATTGAGCCACGATAATTCGCGGTTGATGAAGCGCTCGGGGCTCGAGGCCAGCGCCGAGGCTGCGTGCCGTTCCGCAGGCTCCGCAAGCCGCACCGGGGTGTCGAGACGCCGCGCCTGGCCGGTTTCGACTGCGACGACAGTCGCTTGGCCGCGCTCGACCATGGCTGCTCCTTGTTCTCCGAGCCTCACCCTCGCCGTCCTCGGTAACGATTCGATGACTTCAGGATACTGAGATAAGGCGGCGGGGTGTCGCCCCGTCAAGCCTCCCCCTCCAGCCATCGGGTGGCCGGACGCGAGCGCGCCTTCCGGCCCTGAGAGATCAAAGGGTTACGGGCGATTAATGCTTGACGGCTTGAGCAAGGAAGCCTATGTGCCCCCGGTCGGCCGGAAAATGATGTTCCGCCGATTTCGCACCACGGCAAGGCAAGCCATGGACAGGCGCAACCCCGGCGCGGTCGGCACGAAGGCTTTCGTGGATCGCACCGCCCATGACGGAGACCGTGCGCGGCATCGACGGCTGCGCGATGGCAAGCGATCGCGACGATGATCTCTTGCCAACGCTCATGCCGAAGCCGCCGGTGCGGTGAGGAGGTGAGCGATGGTCGCAAGACTGACAGCTTCAAAATCTGCAAAACATTCGGCTCACGAGCGCCAGCACGCGGCGCCGGCTGCCGCGATCCACGAAGCGCTCGACGAGCTTTGGGCGGCGGATGAATCCGCGGTGCGCATCGCGCCCTCCGATCTCGGGGCCGGCCCGGAGCCGGTCGGCAACGAGCTCGACCGCCTCTACGCTGCGTTGGCGGCCGTCACGGCGGAAGACCATCCGCGCACGGCGAAGCTTCTTTCGTCGAGCAGCCGCAAGGTGGCGCAAAAGGTCATCGAGGAAGCGGGCGAAGTCGCGCTTGCGGCCGTCAAGCACAACAATCGCAACATCGTGCGCGAAAGCGCCGACCTGCTTTATCACCTCGCGGTCCTGTGGCATCGCGCCGGTATCGGCTCCGAGGACGTGTGGGCCGAAATGCGCCGCCGCGCCGACCGCCTCGGCATCGCCGAAAAGCTGCCGAAGTCCGGATCATAAGGCGCCCACCAAAGCAAAACGGCCGGGAATTTACCCGGCCGTCTTTCCGCGCCAAAATCAGGCGAGGTCGAAGCGGTCCAGGTTCATCACCTTGGTCCACGCCGCAACGAAGTCTTTCACCAACTTCTCCTTCGAGTCCGCGCACGCATAGACTTCCGCGAGCGCGCGCAGCTGGGAGTGCGAACCGAAGATCAAATCGACACGGGTGCCGGTCCACCTGGTCTCGTTCGTCTTCCGGTCGCGACCCTCGTACACGCCATCGGAGCCGACAGGCTGCCATTGCGTGCTCATGTCGAGCAGGTTGACGAAGAAGTCGTTCGTCAGCGTCCCGGACCGCTTGGTGAAGACGCCGTGCTTGGACTGGCCGGCGTTTGCGCCGAGCACGCGCAGGCCGCCGACGAGAACCGTCATTTCCGGAGCGGTCAGCGTCAGTAACTGCGCCTTGTCGACCAACGCCTCCTCGGGCGCCATGAGGTGCTGGCTGCGGTAATAGTTGCGGAAGCCGTCAGCGACCGGTTCGAGCGGCGCGAAGGAGTGGACATCAGTCTGCTCCTGCGAGGAGTCCATGCGCCCCGGCGTGAAGGGAACCTTCACGTCGTGCCCCGCGGCCTTCGCTGCCTTCTCGATCGCGGCATTGCCGCCGAGAACGATCAGGTCGGCAAGCGAGACCTTCTTGCCGAACTCTTTCTGAATCCCTTCGAGCTTCGCGAGCACCGTCGCGAGCTGCTTCGGCTGGTTGACTTCCCAATCCTTCTGCGGCGCAAGACGGATGCGCGCGCCGTTGGCTCCGCCGCGCTTGTCGGAGCCACGGAATGTCGACGCCGACGCCCAAGCGGTCGCGACCAGCTGCGACACCGACAGGCCGGATGCGAGAATCTTCGCCTTCAGCGCCGTAATGTCCTGCTCCCCGATCAGCGGGTGATCCACCGCAGGGATCGGGTCTTGCCAGATCAGAATCTCCTTCGGGACGAGCGGGCCGAGGTAACGATGAATCGGCCCCATGTCGCGGTGCGTGAGCTTGAACCACGCCCGGGCAAACGCGTCCGCGAACTGATCCGGATGCTCGTAGAAGCGCCGCGAAATCTTCTCGTAGGCAGGGTCCATCCGCAGCGAGAGGTCCGTGGTCAGCATGGTCGGCACATGCTTTTTCGACTTGTCGAAGGCGTCTGGAACCGTGGCGGCGACGCCTTTCGCCTTCCACTGATAGGCGCCGGCCGGGCTCTTGGTCAGTTCCCATTCGTATTTGAACAGATTGTCGAAGAAGTGGTTGCTCCACGTCGTCGGCGTCTGCGACCAGGTGACTTCCGGGCCGCCGGTGATGGCGTCGGACCCGAAGCCCGTGCCAAACTTGCTCTTCCAGCCGAGGCCCTGATCTTCGATTGCCCCGCCTTCTGGCGCCGGGCCGACCAGCGACGGATCGCCGGCGCCGTGGGTCTTGCCGAAGGTATGGCCGCCGGCAATCAACGCGACGGTCTCCTCGTCGTTCATCGCCATGCGGAAGAACGTCTCGCGGATGTCCTTGGCCGCTGCGACCGGGTCCGGCTTACCGTTCGGCCCTTCGGGATTGACGTAGATCAGGCCCATCTGCACGGCGGCGAGAGGATTCTGAAGCTCGCGTTCGCCGCTGTAGCGTTCGTCCCCCAGCCACGTCCCCTCGGGACCCCAGTAGAGCTCTTCGGGCTCCCAGACATCCTTGCGCCCGCCGCCGAAACCGAACGTCTTGAAGCCCATCGAGTCGAGGGCGACATTGCCGGCGAGAATCATCAGGTCGCCCCAGGAAATTTTCCGGCCGTATTTCTGCTTGATCGGCCAGAGAAGCCGGCGCGCCTTGTCGAGGTTGGCGTTGTCCGGCCAGCTATTGAGGGGCGCGAAACGCTGCTGACCGGCCCCGGCGCCGCCGCGCCCATCGGCGATACGGTAGGTGCCTGCGGCGTGCCATGCCATGCGGATCATTAGCCCGCCGTAGTGGCCGAAGTCGGCCGGCCACCAGTCCTGCGAGTCTTTCATCAAGGCATGCAGGTCCTTGATCACGGCGTTCAGGTCGAGGCTCTTGAACTCCTTGGCGTAGTCGAAAGCCTCGCCCATCGGATCGGACAAATCGGAGTTCTTATGGAGAACGCTGACGTCCAACTGATTGGGCCACCAGTCGCGGTTCGTGTGTGCGTGGAGGAACGGGCACTTGCCCGCGCTCTTGTCGTCAGTCTTGGCGTCCATGTTTGTCTCCGAACTTCACGCGAAAATGGGGGTTGCTGGGTATGTAAGCGCGGACCGCAATCATGTCTATGCGTATTGCTTGGGGCTTCGATAAGCATAGCTTATCGCGATGATTTTTGGGCGAGATCGTGACCGCCGCGCTGGACATTTCGGCGCGAGTGGCTAGCCGCGAAACATCTCGGCGGCGAGCGCGCGCGTAGCCGGCCGTCCCTGCCGCAGCGCTTCGTTGTCGAGTGCGCTCACGGCCGCGCGCGCGGCGGCAAACGAACGCTCGATGCGGGGCAGTAGGTAACCCACCACGCTTTCGTCAAGCGCGAGTTGGCGATCCGCAGCGAGCTTGACGATGACGGCGCGCAGCATCGCATCGTCCGGCGCGTGCAGCGTGATCACCGGCAAAGCGCGCAGCCGGGAAACGAGATCGGGGATGACGACCGGCCAGACCGCCGGCGCAGCGCGCGCCGTGAAGAGGATAAATGCCTTCTCCTCGCGCCCGAGATTGAGGAGGTGGAACAGCGCGCGCTCATCCGTCTTGGTCGCGGCATCCTCGACGACCAGCGCTCCGGTCGCCAGCGCCGCGGGAAGCTCGGCTTCGCCGAGAGCGCGCGCCGAAATAACCCGCGCGCCGGCCGCCGCCGCCCACATCACCGCCAGATGCGTCTTGCCCGATCCTTCCGGCCCGACCAGCGCGATGGCGTTCGCCGGCCAGTCCGGCCAGGCGTCGATCAGCGCCAGCGCGTCTTCGTTGCATGGGCCGGACAGAAAGTCCTCGCGCGCATAGCTTTCGGTGTGTTCGAGCGCGAGCGCAAGCTGGCGCGGGCGATTGGACATGGGGCCCAACATCGCGGCTCAGCTCGGCCGGGTTCCGGTGTAGAGCGGACTTGCCCGGTAGCGCTGCAGCGCAAACCGTATCAGCACGCCGGCCGCGGCGGCCAGCGGCACGGCGAGCAGGAGGCCGACAAAGCCGAACAAATAGCCGAATGCGAGCAGCGCGAAGATCAGCCAAACCGGATGCAGTCCGACGCTCTCGCCGACGAGCTTCGGCGCCAGCACGTTGCCCTCGAGAAACTGGCCGACGAGGACGACGCCGACAACGAAGATAATCCGCGTCCAGTCGGGAAAGAACTGCGCCAGCGCCACCCCAAAAGAAATGATCAGCGCGGTCAGCGACCCGACATAAGGAATGAAGGTGAGAAACCCGGACACAGCGCCGATGAGAAATCCGTAGCTCAATCCCGCCAGCGTCAAGCCGAACGCGTAATAGCAACCGAGAATCACACAAACGGTCAGTTGCCCGTGCAGATAGCTCGAAATCGCCGTATCGATCTCGCGCACCAGGCCATGCACCGTCTCGCGCTGCGGCAGCGGGATCAACTGATCGAACGCACTCACCACGCGGTTCCAGTCGCACAGCAGGTAAAAGGCAACGACGGGCGTGATGACAAACAGCGAGAAGATGGAGAGGAGCGCCTCACCCTTGGTCAACAGCGAGGGAAGAAGTTGCGTCAAATAGCCGACGGATTTGTTGACCAGCGCGCCGACGGACCACTCGTCGCCGGACGCACTGCCGACGAGTCCCTTGAGCCACGGATGGTTTGGGTCGCTGAGAATAGACTGCAAGGTCTGCACATAGCCCGGAATGTGGTTGATGAAGGCCCAAAGCTGATGGGCGAGCACCGGCACGATCAGCATGCATAGTCCCGCGAATACCAGTACAAAGCCGGTGAGAATGATCAACGCGGCAAAAAGCCGGTTCAGCCCGCGCTTGGTGAGCCGGTTGGCCAGCGGATCGAGCAAATAGGCGAGCGCGGCGCCGGCGACGAACGGCAGGAGAATCTCGCGTAACAGCCATAGCAGCCCGACAAGCACAAGGAAGGCGGCGATCCAGAAAACGAACTGCCGCTCGAACCGCATGGCATGCACCCTTGACGGCACCAGCCGATCAGTGCCCGGCTCCGAACGAATTCATGTGGCGGAGCCACTCGGCGAGATAGAAGGCGATCGAGAGCAAGGTCAAGACCGCGACCAGCCCGA
Source organism: Xanthobacteraceae bacterium (assembly GCA_031291475.1). Classification (GTDB taxonomy): domain Bacteria; phylum Pseudomonadota; class Alphaproteobacteria; order Rhizobiales; family Xanthobacteraceae; genus BOG-931. Next base: position 26,323 of record JARLIY010000003.1, on the reverse strand, counting down.
TGATGATCTCGGTGACCGGCGCGGCGTTAAACGCGAACGCGTGCTCGGCTAGCACCAAGGTGGCGAGCAAGATTTGCGCCACGGTGTTCACTTTCGAAACCGGCAACGGCTTGACCGGCATCGGCCTGCCCACCAGCCAGGACAGCATGAAGCCGGAGATGATCATGATATCGCGCGAGACCACGAGGATAACCAGCGAGATCGGCAGGCTGCCGGCGATGCCGAGCGCGACATAGATCGATACGATCAGCGCCTTGTCCGCCAGGGGATCGATATAGGCGCCGAGTTCGCTCGCCATGTGGAAGCGTTTGGCGAGGAAGCCGTCGACGGCGTCGCTGATTCCAGCCGCCAGAAAGAGGAAGAAAGCGACCCGCATCTCCCCCGACGTGATCGCCCAGACCACAATCGGAACGAGAATGATGCGCCCCAAGGTGATAAGATTTGGGATGCTCAAACGCGTGCCCCGGCTTTCCCGGCGCGCCGGTCCCGAACGCGGCCGCCCGGTTTCGGCAACAAGGCCCGGAAACCGGGAGCAGCCGGCTGCGGCGCGCCTCCCTGTGTCCTCTTTATAGCCGCGCCCGTGCGCTTGCGCACCCGGCGATTCCGACGTAGGAGGCGCCGGAAAACCTTCCCGCCGGGCAAGGAGCGATCTGCCAATTGGTGAGTCCGTGAAAGAGGCACGCTACGCGGCCGCCGGCGTCGATATCGATGCCGGCAACCGCATGGTGGAATTGATCAAACCGCTGGTGCGCGGAACCGCGCGAGCGGGCGCGGACGCGGAGATCGGCGGCTTCGGCGGCCTATTCGATCTCAAGGCGGCCGGTTTCTCCGACGCCATTTTGGTCGCAGCCACTGACGGCGTCGGCACCAAGGTCAAGATCGCCGTCGAAACCTCCCGCCACGACACGATCGGCATCGATCTCGTCGCCATGTCGGTGAATGATCTCGTCGTGCAAGGCGCCGAGCCGCTGTTCTTCCTCGACTATTTCGCCTGTGGCAAACTCGATTCCGCGGTCGGCGCGGCCGTGGTTGCAGGCATCGCCGCAGCCTGCCGGGAAACACGCTGCGCGCTGATCGGCGGCGAGACCGCGGAAATGCCCGGCATCTACCGGGACGGCGACTACGATCTGGCCGGCTTTGCGGTCGGAGCAGTGAAGCGCGACGAAGTGCTGCCGAGACGCGATATCGCGCCCGGGGACGTGGTCATCGGGCTCGCCTCCGCGGGCGTGCACGCCAACGGATTTTCCCTGGTGCGCAGCATTGTTGCCGCGGCCGGATTGCCGTGGGACGCACCGGCTCCATTCGAGCCGGCGCGGAGCTTGGGCGAAGCTTTGCTCACGCCGACGCGGCTCTATGTGCGGTCGTGTCTCGCCGCGATCCGCGGGACGAAGGCGGTCAAGGCGCTGGCGCACATCACCGGCGGCGGCTTCACCGATAATATTCCCCGCGTGCTCCCGCGGGGATTGGCGGTCGCCTTGCATCTCGAACGCGTGCCCATTCTTCCCGTGTTCAAGTGGCTCGCGGCTTCGGGGAAGATCAGCGAAGCGGAAATGCTGCGCACTTTCAATTGCGGCATCGGCATGGTGGCCGTGCTGGATGCGAGGTCGGCCGCCGCCGCGAGCGAGCTTTTCACGGCCAACGGCGAAACCGTCGTGCCGCTCGGCGAAGTGATTGCCGGCGACGGCGAGGCTCGCGTCGACTATCGCGGACGGCTTGACCTTTCCCGGTGAGAGGCATGAGCAAGAAGCGCGTCGCCGTCCTTATTTCCGGCCGTGGGTCAAACATGACGGCGCTGATCGAGGCGGCCAAGGCGAAGGACTATCCGGCGGAAATCGTTCTCGTCGTCTCCAACCGACCCGAAGCCTTGGGGCTTGCGCGCGCCCGCGACGCGGGCATTAACACTGCAATCGTCGATCACGCGCAGTTTGGCGGGGACCGCCAGGCGTTCGAACGCACCCTCGACGACAAGCTTCGCGCGCACCGGATCGATCTCATCTGCCTCGCCGGTTTCATGCGTCTGTTGACGCCCTGGTTTGTCACGCGCTGGAACGGCCGGATGCTCAACATCCATCCGGCACTATTGCCGCAGTTCAAAGGTTTGCACACGCACCGGCGGGCGCTGGCGGCCGGCGTGAAGCGGCACGGCGCCACCGTTCATTTCGTCGTGCCGGAGATGGATGCAGGTCCGATCGTGGCGCAGGATTCGATCGCGATCGGCGACGGCGATACGGAGGAGACGCTGGCCGCGCGGGTTCTCGAGATCGAGCACCGGATCTATCCACGCGCTTTGCGCATGGTGGCCGAAGGCCGGGCAAGCCTGGCCTCGGCCGGCAAACACGAAGGCACGCGCTAAGCAACCTTGAGGTTTTCCGCGGAAGTCCTGCCGCGATTGGTCACGAGTTCGTACTCGATCTCCTGACCCTCATTGAGCGTGCGCAAGCCGGCGCGCTCGACCGCGGAAATGTGGACGAACACGTCCTTTTCGCCGCTCGCCGGCGTGATGAACCCGTAACCTTTGGTCGGGTTGAACCATTTGACGGTGCCCTTTTGCATCGTCCCTCTCCTAAATCAGTCCAGATATCAACGAAAACGCGGAACCACCACCGCACGCACAACAGATACTGTGCTCCGCGCCACAAGTCAGATTTTGGGAAACTTTCCGAAACGATCGCGTTGCCAAGCAGCACCGGCCGAAAGGCCAAAATCCGATTGCCCGCGCAGAAAAATCCGATAAATGCGGCGCAAGCGTGGCTTTCGGCAGCCGCTCATCGGCGCCGCCGCAGCACCACGCCGATGCCAATCACCGCGAGCGTGGCGACGCCGGCCGCCGCGATCGCAGTTCGATGCGCCGCCGCTTCGCCAATACCGGCGATCAAATATCCCACTACCGCGCGATCGGTCGCGATCGTCTCGCCGGCGACCCAGCCAAGCAACGCGGCGCCCGCCCAAACCAGCAGCGGAAAGCGCGCGAGCAGCACCATCATAAGCGTGGCGCCGAGAAACACGATCGGTATGGAGACCGCCAACCCGGTCATGAGCAGGGCGAAATTGCCCTGCGCCACCGCGGCGATGGCGATGATGTTGTCGAGGCTGAGAATAAGATCGGCGAGCGCGACGATTCTCACGACGCGCCACAGATGCGTCGCCGCCTCGACACCCTCCTCGCCGGCGGCCTCCGGGACCAGGAGTCTGACGGCGATATACATCAGCGCAAGGCCGCCGATCAGCTTGACGTAAGGCAAGAGCAACAGCGGCGTGAGGATCACTGCAAAGACAATCAGCAGTAATGCGGCGGTGCCGGAGCCGACCGCCACGCCCACGAGCCGCTGACGCGGCGGCAGTTCGCGACAGGTCATGGCAATGACCATTGCGGTGTCGCCGGAGAGCACCACGTTGATCAGGACGATCTGCGGCAGGCCGAGCCAGAACGCCGCGCCGCCGAAGCCTTCGATGCCCGGCCGAATGCCCTCGCCCCACAGCGCCGGATTCAAATATTGCGCGATCGCGCCCAAGCCGACGCTGCGTCCTTCAGCCGACGATTTCGTTGCCGGAGAAGAACTGCGCGATCTCCTTCCGCGCCGTGTCGGCGGCATCGGAGCCATGCACCGAATTCTCGCCGATCGAGCGCGCGAAGGCCTTGCGGATGGTGCCCGCGGCGGCTTTAGCCGGATCGGTCGCACCCATGAGGTCGCGATAAGCAGCGATCGCGTTCTCGCCTTCGAGAACCTGCACCACGACCGGGCCCGACGTCATGAAGTCGACAAGCTCGCGAAAGAACGGCCGCTCCCGATGCACGCCGTAGAAGGTTTCAGCCTGTTCGCGGCTGATCACCATGCGCTTCTGCGCGATGATGCGCAGTCCCGCCTTCTCGATCATGGCATTGATGGTGCCGGTGAGATTGCGCATCGTCGCATCGGGCTTGATGATCGAAAAGGTGCGTTCGATCGCCATCAGATCGTCCTTTGAGAAATTGCGAAGGCGGGGCGAAAGTTCGCGGCTTATAGCCGCCGCTCGCCGCTACGGCAAGCGGATGAAGACGCCGCTCAGGTCTTGTCGTCGGCTTTGGCCGCGTCTTTGGGCTTCGCCGGCTTTTTCTTTGCAATCTTCTTCGCCGGCTCGGGCGCAGGCGGCACTTCGATGCGATCCATCTCCGCCAGCCGACCACCTTCGAAGCGATAAACGCCGGGTCGCTGGCCGCTCTTGTAGGTCAGGATCGCGCTCCGATATCCGTTGGGATTTTTCTCAAAATTGATGCCGGCCGGCTGACCCATGCGCGCCACCACTTCGCATTCACTCATGCCAATGGCAACGCCGCCGCCGAGCAGCGACACCATGTCCGCCGACAGCGCGGCATTGTCACCCGCATTGGCGGCCGTGGCCGACGCTTTCGCAGGCGCGACGGGCGGCGGTTGCGCCGGCACAGCGGGCGCCGCGGCGGCCGCCGCCGGACATGCGCCGTTGGCATCGACGAGGTCGTTCGCCGTGATCGGACGTGTCTGTTTCTCGGTTTCCGAGAGGTTGGAATAGGTGTAGCCGCCCTTGCTGCCCAACAGATCGAGCTGCTTGGAAAACCAGGCGCCGCTGGTATCGAAGTCGTTATTGGCGCAGCCGCAAAGCGCGACCGCCACGGTCAGAGCGGCGAGCGTGGCGCGGCAATTCGGTCCAACAAACACCCGGGCGTCCCCTTCGAAACTATCGGTCCGTACCAAGCCGCGGTTTGTGTTGCGATCGTGGCATAAACCAAGCTCGTTCTTTTCCGCCGCCACATTGCAGATTATAGAATGAATCGGGTAATGGTAAAAAAACGATGAGACGACAGGGATTTGGACGCGATTTGCGGCTTCGCCGAACCGGCATGCGTGTGATCTCCGTCACGGACTGATGCTTCCGTCGGCGGCACAGTAATGTGAACTCGAAAAAAGCGCCGGCAAAGCCATCTCGTCAACGCCCGGGGACCCCTTCATGCAATTGCAATTCGTCGGCTGCGGCGATGCCTTCGGTTCCGGTGGGCGATTCAATACCTGCCTGCATTTGGTCGGACGCAATATCAACGTCCTGATCGATTGCGGCGCTACCTCGCTGGTGTCGATGAACAGGCTCGCGATCAATCGCAACGAAATCGGCACCATATTCATCACGCATTTCCACGGCGATCACGTCGGCGGCGTGCCGTTCTTCCTCCTCGAAGCGAACTACGTGCTCAAGCGCGATCGGGCGCTGACCATCGTCGGACCGCCCAGCCTCAAGTCGCGCTACGGCGAAATCATGGAGGTCGGCTTTCCCGGCACCAAAGATCTCGAGCTAAAATTTCCGCTGCAGCTCAGAGAACTGGAGATCGGCAAACGAAGCGAGGCGGGCAGCTTGCATGTGACCGCCTTTCACGTCAAGCACGACGATCGCGCCGGGCCTTGCCTCGGTTTCCGCTTCGAAGCCGAAGGCAAGGTCATCGCCTTTTCCGGCGACACCGAATGGACCGATGCCGTCATCGACATCGGCTACGAGGCCGACCTGTTTATCTGCGAGGCCTTCACCCGCGACAAGCCGGTGCCGACGCACATGGCGCTGTCGTCGCTCGAGCGCCATCTCGACCGGATTCGCCCCAAGCGCCTCATTCTCACGCATATGAGCAACGACATGCTGGCGCGCCGCGCCGAGGTGCCGTTCGAAACCGCCGCCGATGGGATGATAGTCAATATCTGAGTAAGAGCCGCGCGGCCTATGTCGTCGGCGATGCGGCCGGTTTCACTAATTTTTTGATGGCGGCGAGCGCCGCCGGCGCGGCGCTTCCATTGGGGCCGCCGCCTTGCGCCATATCGGGCCGGCCGCCGCCGCCCTTGCCGCCGAGCTCGGCAACGCCCGCCTGCACCATCTGCACCGCATTGTTGGCGCCGGTCAGATCGCCGGTGACGCCGACAACCAGTGCCGCTTTGCCTTCGGGATCGCTGGCAATCAGAATGACGATGCCGGAGCCGAGTTTTTTCTTTCCTTCGTCGGCGAGGCTTCGCAGATCCTTTGCATCGATGCCGTTCAAAGTCTTCGCCATGACCTTAACGCCAACAATGGTCTCGACGCCGTCGTCGCCATCGGCCGCCTTGCCGCCGCCGCCCATGGCGAGCTTTTTCCTCGCCTCCGACAGTTCGCGCTCGACACGCTTGCGCTCGTCGAGCAGGGCTGCGACCCGGGCCGGGACCTCCTCGATCGGCACGCGAAGCTCGGAGGCAGTCGCCTTGGCCAGCCGCCCCAGACTGTTCGCATGGGCGCGCGCCGCCTCCGCGGTGAGCGCCTCGATGCGGCGAACGCCCGACGCCACTGCGGATTCGCCGATCACGGAAATAAGGCCGATGTCGCCGGTGCGGCTGACATGCGTGCCACCGCACAATTCGACAGACCAGCCCATGGTGTTGCCGCCGCCCTCGCCCATGGCAACCACGCGGACCTCGTCGCCGTATTTTTCGCCGAACAATGCGCGCGCCCCCGCGGCAATGGCGTCGTCGCGGCTGAGCAGCCGCGTAATCACCGGCGTATTCTGCAAGGCGATATCGTTGGCGATATCCTCCACACGCTCGATCTCGCCGCTGCTCATCGGCTTCGGATGCGAGAAGTCGAAGCGGAGCCGATCGGGCGCGACCAGTGAACCCTTCTGCGCCACGTGGTCACCCAGCACCTGACGCAGCGCCTCATGCAGAAGATGCGTCGCCGAATGATTCTTGCGGATGGCGCTGCGGCGCGCGTGATCAACCTTGAGATCGAGCGCGGCGTCTGCTTTCAGGGTGCCCTGCTCGACCGTGCCGAAATGCACGAAAAGATCGCCTGCCTTTTTCTGCGTGTCGGTGACGGCAAAACGCACGCCTTCTCCCGACATCACGCCGCTGTCGCCGACCTGGCCGCCGGATTCGGCGTAGAACGGCGTCTGGTTGAGCACGACGGCGCCGCTCTGCCCCTTTTCGAGCCCGGCCACTTCCTTGCCGTCGCGCAGTAGCGCGACGACCACACCGGCCGCGGTTTCGGTTTCGTAGCCGAGGAAATCGGTACCGCCGAATTTTTCCCGCAAAGCGAACCAGACCGCCTCGTCCGCCGCCTCGCCGGAGCCGGCCCATGAGGCGCGCGCCTTCTGGCGCTGTTCCTCCATGGCGTCGGTAAATGCGGCGATATCGACGCCGATGCCGCGTGGCCGCAGTGCATCCTGCGTCAGATCGAGCGGGAAGCCATAGGTGTCGTACAGCGTGAACGCGGTTACGCCGTCGAACATCGCACCTTTCTTCAGTGTCTTGCTGGCCTCGTCGAGGATCGCCAGTCCACGCTCGAGCGTCTTGCGGAAGCGGATTTCTTCCAGCTTCAGCGTCTCGGTGATCAATCCCTCGGCGCGGTGCAGTTCCGGATAGGCCTGCCCCATCTCGCGCACGAGCACCGGCACGAGCCGCCACATCAGCGGATCTTTGGCGCCGAGAAGCTCGGCGTGCCGCATGGCGCGGCGCATGATGCGGCGGAGCACATAGCCGCGGCCTTCGTTCGACGGCAGCACGCCGTCGGCGATGAGGAACTCACTGGCGCGCAAATGGTCGGCGATGACGCGGTGCGACGCCTTGCGTTCGCCTTCGGGATCGACGCCGGTGAGGTCGGCGATCGCTTCGATCAGCGCCCCGAACAGGTCGATCTTGTAATTGTCGTGCGTGCCCTGGAGCACGGCGGCCATGCGCTCGAGCCCCATCCCGGTATCGATCGAGGGCCGCGGCAAATCGATCCGCCCGCCGCCGCCGGCGAGCTGCTCGTATTGCATGAAGACGAGATTCCAGATTTCGACAAAGCGGTCGCCGTCGGCGTCGGCGCTGCCCGGCGGTCCGCCCGGTATGTGCGCGCCATGATCGTAGAAAATCTCCGAGCACGGGCCGCACGGCCCGGTATCGCCCATCGCCCAGAAATTATCCGACCCGGCAATGCGCAGGATCCTCTGCTCCGGCAGCCCGGCGATTTTCTTCCAGAGCTTGAACGCGTCGTCGTCGTCGATATAGACGGTCACCAGCAACTTGTCGGCGGGGACGCCGTATTCCTTGGTGACCAGCTTCCAGGCAAGCTCGATGGCGCGCTCCTTGAAATAGTCGCCGAACGAGAAATTGCCGAGCATCTCGAAAAAGGTGTGGTGGCGCGCGGTGTAGCCGACGTTATCGAGATCGTTGTGCTTGCCGCCGGCGCGCACGCATTTCTGCGTCGTGGTCGCCCGCGTATAGGAACGCTTTTCCAGGCCGGTGAAGACGTTCTTGAACTGCACCATGCCGGCATTGGCGAACATCAGGGTGGGATCGTTGCGCGGTACGAGCGGCGACGAGGGCACGATCTCGTGCCCCTCTCGCTTAAAAAAAGCGAGGAAATTCGACCTGATGTCGTTGACGCCGCTCATCTTCGCATCTCTCTAGCGGGGCGGGTGTTTGCTGTCCAGAAATGGCGCAGCCAAACGCGCGATTGCGGTTGGGCCACAAACCATATAAGCGCTCTTGTCCCTCACGCCTGTCAAACGAGCTTGCAATGAACGATGGCAGTGTTCCCCTCCCCCGCACCTTCGCCGATCTGCTGCGGGCTGGCCGCCTTGTCATGACCGCCGAGGTGGCGCCGCCGGTTTCCTGCGACGCGCAAGACCTGCTGCGCAAGGCGACACCGCTGCGCGGGCTCGCCGACGCGGTCAACGTCACCGACGGGGCCGGCGCACGCGCCCATATGAGCGCGCTCGCCGCCGCCACAATCCTCGCCGGCGCCGGGATTGAGCCGATCCTGCAGATCACCTGCCGCGACAAGAACCGCATTGCCTTGCAGAGCGAATTAATGGGCGCGGCCGCGCTCGGCATCCGCAACATCCTGGTGCTCACCGGTGACGACCCCAAGGCGGGCGACCAGCCCGACACCAAGCCGGTTTTCGATGTCGATTCGAAGACTTTATTGGAGACCGCGCGACGGCTGCGCGACGAGGGAAAGCTGCCGACCGGACGTGAGGTGGCGGGCAAGGCTTCGTTCTTCCTCGGCGCCGCCGATATGCCGATCGATCCGCCGGCGGGCTGGCAGCCGACGGGATTGCGCGCAAAAGCCGCCGCCGGCGCTCAGTTCACGCAGACGCAATTCTGCCTGGATGCGACCGTCGTCCGCCGCTACGCTGGCGTGCTGGCGGATGCCGGCGTCACACAGCAGCTTGCCATTCTGATCGGCGTTAATCCACTGCGCTCGGCCAAATCAGCGCAATGGATGAAGAGCCACCTGTTCGGCACCATCATCCCCGATGCGCTCATCACCCGCATGGAAAAAGCTTCCGACCCGGCGCAGGAGGGCATACGCATCTGCGTCGAACTGATCGAAGAATTCGCCACCATCCCCGGCATCGCCGGCGCCCACATAATGGCGCCGGGCAACGACGCCGCCATTCCGGAAGTCATCGCGGCAGTAAGGAGCCGCGTGCAGAAGGCCGCAATTTAGGCAGCCGGCGCTTCCACCGTGCGAATGTCGATTTCCGATTTCAACGTGCGGTGCACCGGGCACTTGTCGGCGATGTCCATGAGCTGCGCGCGCTGGCCGGCGTCGAGGTCGCCCTCGAGCGTGATGGCGCGCTCGATGCGGTCGATCATCCCCTCTTTGGTTTCGCACTCGGCGCAATCGGTGGCGTAGATGCTCCCATGGCGCAGGCGGACTTCAACGCGCGTCAGCGGCAGCTTCTTGCGGTCGGCATAGAGCCGCAGCGTCATCGACGTGCAGGCGCCGAGCGCCGCAAGCAGGAGATCGTAGGGACCCGGCCCGCTGTCGAGCCCGCCGACGTTTTTTGGCTCGTCCGCAAGCAGATGATGCGCGCCGGCAACGATCTCCTGCTGGAACGTCCCGCGCCGCGTTTCGCGCACGACGACTGTGCCGAACGCGGGCGCGGTTGTTGTCGTTTCCGCCATCATAAGAAACTCTCCCCGGGATGGATTTACCGCCCCAACTCCCGCATCGCTGCGTCGAGCCCTTCCAGCGTCAGCGGATACATGCGGCCGCCAAGCAGCTGGCGCATCATCTTGATCGAGGCGGTCATCTCCCATTCGCGCTCGGGCACCGGGTTGAGCCAGACGCAGGACGGATAAGTGGCGGTGACGCGCTCCACCCACACCTGGCCGGCTTCTTCGTTGAAATGCTCTACCGAGCCACCGGGCGCGGCGATCTCGTAAGGCGACATCGATGCGTCGCCAACGAAGATCACCTTGTAATCGTGCGGGTAGGTGTGCAGCACGTCCCAGGTCGGCGTCGTCTCCGACCAGCGCCGCGCATTCTCCTTCCATACTCTCTCGTAGAGGCAATTGTGGAAGTAGAGATGCACCATGTGCTTGAACTCGCTCTTGGCGGCGGAGAACAATTCCTCCGTCGCCTTAACGTGCCAGTCCATCGAGCCGCCGTTGTCGAAGAACAGCAGCACCTTGATGGTGTTGTGCCGCTCGGGGCGCATCAGGATGTCGAGATAGCCCTTGTGCGCCGTGCCCTTGATGGTGCCGTCGAGATCGAGCTCGTCGGGCGCGCCGGTGCGGGCGAATTTGCGCAACCGGCGCAGCGCGAGCTTGATGTTGCGCGTGCCAAGCTCGACGTCGCCGGCGAGATCCTTGAACTCGCGCTTGTCCCAAACCTTCACCGCGCGGAAATTGCGGTTGCCGTCTTGGCCGATGCGCACGCCCTCGGGATTGTAGCCGTGCGCGCCGAACGGCGAGGTGCCGGCGGTACCGATCCATTTTTTGCCGCCCTGGTGACGGCCCTTCTGTTCGGCGAGCCGGCGGCGCAAAGTTTCGAGAAGCTTGTCGAGGCCGCCCAGCGCCTCGATCTGTTTCTTCTCTTCTTCGGTGAGATGCTTCTCCGTCAGCTTCTTGAGCCACTCCAGCGGGATTTCCGCGGTGAGCGCGTCGTCGATGAAATCGAGGCCCTTGAACACGTGGCCGAAAACACGGTCGAAGCGGTCGAGATTGCGCTCGTCCTTCACCAGCGTCGAGCGGGAGAGATAATAAAACTCCTCGATGCGCCGGCCGGCGAGATCCATCTCCATCGCTTCCATCAGCGTCAGATATTCGCGCAACGTCACCGGCACGCCGGCCTGCTTCAATTCCTGGAAGAAGGTCGCAAACATCGCCGCATCCGTTCGCTTCGTGCTGAGCCGCAATGATGGAGCGCGGCACGAGGGCGCGCAATACGCCGGCTTGCGGTACTAAAGATATATCTTGCGTTACATCGGAGTATGAGCTATCTAAAGATATATCTATATACACGGAGAACGAAAAATGCGTGGAAATTGCGAGAGTTACGGTGAAAGATGGAGCGCGGGCAGACATCATCGCGGCCGGTTTGGCGGTCGATTTGGCCGCCACGGCATGGGCAGCGATGGGGGCATGAACCCCGATGACATGCGCGCTGGGCGCATGCTGGCACATGGCGACCTGCGGCTCATCGCGCTGGCTCTGATCGCCGAACAGCCCCGCCACGGCTACGAGATCATCAAGCTGTTGGAGGAGAAAACGTCCGACTGGTACAGCCCGAGCCCCGGCATCGTCTATCCGACGCTGACCTATCTCGAGGAAGCCGGATATGTCACCGCTTCGGTTGACGGCGCAAAGAAGCTCTACACCATCACCGAGGAAGGCCGCGATTATCTCAAGACCAATCGTGATCTGGTCGACGCCGTGCTCGCCCGCCTGAGCGCGCTCGGCGAACGCGTCAATCGCTGGCGGCGTGCCGAACGCGGCGAGCGCGACAACCGCCGCCCCTTGCCGCCGTTGACGCAAGCCGCCTTCGATCACTTGCGGGAAACCGTCGGCAAGCGCCTTGAAGGTGACGCCGAAGCCGAAGCGCATCTCGTGGAAATCCTCGCCCGCGCCGCCGCCGATCTGCAGCGGAAGTGAGTTCGCGTCAGACCGGAACGCGGACACTGGCCCGCAATCCGCCGAGCGGCGAATCGCCGAGCGTGATGTCGCCGCCGTGGGAGCGCGCGATGTCGCGAGCGATGGCAAGCCCAAGCCCGGTGCCGCCTTCGTCCTGATTGCGCGCGTCGTCGAGCCGCAGGAACGGCTTGAACACGTCCTCGCGCATCGGCGGCGGGATTCCCGGCCCGTCGTCGTCAACCGTCACCGTGAGCCAGCGGTGATCCCGATGGCCGGTGATGGCGACGGCCGAGGCAAACCGGCCGGCATTGGAAACGAGGTTGGCGAGACAGCGTTTGAACGCCGCCGGCCGCACGGTGACTTCCGGCTGGCCGTGGAAGGCGACCGTCGCCCGATGGCCGTGCCGCTCGGAATCACTCCTCAGTTCTTCGAGCATGGCCGCCATATCGGTCGGCGCCGGCTGCTCGCCGAGATCGCCGCGCGCAAAGGCGAGGTAGGCCTCGAGCATGCCCGCCATTTCGTCGACGTCCTTCTTGATCGCTTCCACTTCCGGACTGTCGCCGAGCAAAGCGAGTTCGAGCTTGAAGCGGGTGAGGATCGTGCGCAGATCGTGCGATACGCCGGCGAGCATGGTCGTGCGTTGCTCGATCGCGCGCTCGATGCGGATCTTCATTTCCAGAAAGGCGGCCGCCGCGCGGCGGACTTCACGCGCGCCGCGCGGGCGGAAATTCGTCACCTCCCGGCCCTTGCCGAAGGCCTCGGCGGCGTCGGCGAGCCGCACGATCGGCCGGATCTGGTTGCGCAGGAACAGAATGGCGATGGTGAGAACGACCAGCGAGGTCACCACCATCCACAACAAGAATATCCATGAATTGAAGTCGTAGGCGTCGGCGCGCCGCGCAAAGACCCGCATGATCGTGTCGGGGAGCTTGATGCGGATTTCGACGATCGAAGAACGTCCGACCGTGTCGATCCAGAACGGCAGTCCGATCTGCTTGCGGATTTCGTCGGACAGTGTCGCGTCGAGCTGCGAGAAAAACGGTTTGGGGGCAAGCGGCGGCAATTGGGTCTCGGGGAGGAAATCGACGGCGAGGCCGAGCCGCTCCTGGGCAATGCGGCGGAGCTGGGCGCGATCGGCCCCTTGCGGATAGCTCTTATAGACGTCGATGAGGGTCGCGATTTCCCGCGTCACCGCCGACGACAGGTAATAATTGACCAGGCTCCACTGCCGCTCCACGAACATGAATGCGACCAGCGATTGCAGCACCACCATGGGCACGATGACGATGAGCAGCGCGCGCGCATAGAGCCCTTTCGGCAGCACCGTCTTGAGCCACAGCGTGAAGCGGCCCCAGCGACCGGAAATGGGCGCAGTGATCGAGCCGGCGGCCGTAGCGGCGGCGTTGGCGGCGGTCAGCAAGTGGCTCGCGGCGTTGCGCAACCGTCCGACACCTTCGTCAAGGCTGGTCATGGCGCCCCACCGTGCCTCATTGCGACGCCACCAGCCGATAGCCGAGGCCGCGCACGGTCTGCACGATCAGCGGATTGGCCGGGTCGCGTTCGATCTTGCGGCGCAACCGGTTGACCTGCACGTCCACGGTGCGTTCGCTGACGCTCTCGCCGTTGCCGGCCAGCGCCTGTCGCGGGACCGCCTCACCGACGCTTGCGGCAAGCACGCGCAGCATCTCGCGCTCGCGATCGGTAAGCCGAATGGTCTCTTCGCCGCGGCGCAATTCGCCGCGCGCGAGGTGAAACACGAAAGCGCCGAAGCGGACGGATTCAGCCGGCGGCGCGCTTGGCGGCCGCGCGCGCCGCAGGATGCTGCCGACGCGCAGCGAGAGTTCGCGCGGCTCGAAAGGCTTCGCCAGGTAATCATCCGCGCCGATTTCCAGGCCTTTGATGCGGCTCTCCTTCTCGTCACGCGCCGTCAGCATCAAGATCGGCACCGCCGACGCGGCGCGGATGGCGCGGGCCAATTCAAACCCGTTCTCGCCCGGCATCATCACATCGAGAATGAGAAGATCGAAGTTGAGGCCTTCGAGTTTGGCGCGCGCCTCGCGCGCGGTATCGGCGGTGGTGACGCGGTAGCCCTCGGCGACGAGGAAACGCAGCAGCAGCGCGCGGATGCGGCGATCGTCATCGACGACGAGCAAGTGGGGCGCGTCATCGGCCGGTTTCGCGGCGAGCGTCGTCATGACGCTTAATCTCGGCCGTTCGACTGCACGCGATCGGAGCGGGTAATCAGATCGAGCACCCGTTCGCGGTCGTCGGCATCGATCATACCGGCGAGAAAGCGCCGTGCCGTTTCGCGGGCGCCGGGCCCGAGCTCGTCAAGCACGCGCCCGATGCGCGCGGTCTGCAGCGCTGCGAGTTTCAGCGCCAGCGCCTGCCCCGCCGGGCTTACATAAAGGAGCCGCTGGCGGCGATCGTCGGCGCCCTCTTTTTGTATGACGTAGCCTTCATCGATCAGCTGCTTGAGCACGCGGCCGAGCGACTGTTTGGTGATTTTTAGAACATCCAGCAGCTCGGCGACCTTCATGCCGGGGTTGCGGTTGACGAAATGCAGCACGCGATGATGGGCGCGGCCGAAGCCGAGCCGGTCCAGCACCTGGTCCGGATCGCCGACGAAGTCGCGGTAAGCGAAGAACAGAAGCTCGATGAGATCCCAGTAAGGCTCCCGCGCCTCGGCTGCGGTTTCGACCGCGGCGGCGACGGAGCGGACCTTGTTCGGCGTTGTCAGACTGATGTCGGCCATTATGTCAGCTATATTGACATATTTCGCTTTGATTGTTACCCCAAAAGCGCAATGTCACGGTAGTCGATGTCACGGCAACATCGTGCCTGGTTCGCCCATCGCGCGAGGTTGCCCGGGCGCCGAAAGGCGCTTTCATAGGGCAGTAGCGACCATACCGGGAGTCGTCTCCCGACGCAAAAGCCCGCGGCCGAGCGCAAAAGGCCCAGCGAACGCGCGGCAAAAATTCGGCACGGAGCGGGCCGTCCATGCCCACGGAGGCAATGTCATGGCGGTGCCCTTCGACCAACGTCCCGACCTGGTCTGGTTCGACGGCAAGCTCATTCCCACCGCCGACTGCAAGATCAACGTGCTCACCCACGGTCTGCATTACGCCAGCGCCGTGTTCGAGGGCGAGCGCGCCTATGGCGGCGAGATTTTCAAGGGCACCGAGCATTCCGAACGGCTCAAGCGCTCGGCTGTGCTGATGGACTTCGAAATTCCCTACAGCGTCGCCGAGATCGATGCCGCCAAGCGCCTGGTCCTGGAGAAGAACAATCAGAAAGACGCCTACGTGCGCCCCATCGCCTGGCGCGGCTCGCAGCAGCTCGGCGTCTCGGCGCAGAACAACAAGATCCATCTCGCCATCGCCACCTGGGAATGGCCGAGCTATTTCGATCCCGCGCAACGGCTGAAGGGCATTCGGCTCGATCTCGCCGACTACCGCCGTCCCGATCCAAAAACGGCACCGGCGCTGGCCAAGGCGTCATGCCTCTACGCGATCTGCACCATCTCCAAGCATCGCGCCGAGCGGCGCGGCTTCGCCGACGCGATGATGCTGGACTGGCAAGGACGCGTCGCCGAATGCACCGGCGCCAATATCTTTTTCGTCAAGGACGGCAAAATCCACACGCCGATCGCCGATTGCTTCCTCTCCGGCATCACGCGCGCAACGGCGATCGCGCTGGCGCGCCGGCACAACATCGAGGTGATCGAGCGCCGCATCATGCCGGACGAGCTTGCCGGATTTTCCGAGTGCTTCATCACCGGCACCGCCGCCGAGGTGACCGCCGTTTCGCAGATCGCCGACTGGACCTTCACCCCCGGCCGCATCACCCAGCAACTGATGCACGATTATACCGCCGAGGTGCAGCCGAAGAGCAAAGCCGCGGCCGCGTAGGCGCGGTCGGTTCGATATCGCTCGATCACCCTGCCGCGCCGCATCGGCGGTGTTCGCGGCGAGAGGAACGCGGTAAGATGCGGTCGCAATGAATCAGACCGTCCGCCCGCGCATCGCCGCTTCCGCCTGTCCGCACGACTGTCCGTCGACCTGCGCGCTCGAAATCGAGATTTTCGGCGACCGCAGTATTGGCCGCGTACGCGGCGCGCACGACAATGCCTATACGGCGGGCGTCATCTGCGCCAAGGTCGCGCGCTATGCCGAGCGCGTGCATCATCCCGACCGGCTGAAGCAGCCGCTACGACGCATCGGCGCCAAGGGAAGCGGTCAATTCGCTCCGGTGTCCTGGGACGATGCGCTCGATATCGTCGCCGAAGGGTTTATCCGCGCCGAACAGGCGCACGGGCCCGAGGCGGTTTGGCCTTATCTCTACGCTGGCACGATGGGCTACGTCATGCGCGACGGAATCCATCGCCTGCGGCACGCCAAAAAATATTCCGGCTTCTTCTCCACCATCTGCGTCAATCCGGCGTGGACCGGTTTCATTGCCGGCACCGGCAAACTCGCCGGCGCCGATCCGCGCGAAATGGCGAAATCGGACCTGGTTGTGATTTGGGGCACGAACGCCGTGAACACCCAGGTCAATGTGATGACGCACGCGACGCACGCCCGCAAGGAGCGCGGCGCCAAGATCGTTGCCGTCGACATCTACATGAACGGAACGATGCGCCAAGCGGACCTTCCGGTGCTCATCCGCCCCGGCACCGACGGCGCGCTGGCTTGCGCGGTGATGCATTGCCTGTTCCGCGACGGCAACGCCGACTGGGACTATCTCGATCGGTACACCGACGCGCCGCGCGAGCTCGCCGAGCACGTGCGCACGCGCGATCCCCAATGGGCGTCGCGGATCGCCGGCTGCCCGGTCGAGACCATCGAGGCTTTTGCCCGTCTGGTCGGCGAGAACAAGCGCACCTACTTCCGGCTCGGCTACGGATTTTCGCGCTCGCGCAACGGCGCGATCAACATGCACGCGGCAAGCTGCATTGCGGCCGTCACCGGGGCGTGGCGCTACGAAGGCGGCGGCGCTTTCCATAACAACGGCGGCATCTTCCACCTGGACTCCAACTTGATCGAAGGCACCGACCTGCGCGATCCGTCCGTCCGCATGCTCGACCAGTCGCGCATCGGCGCCGTGCTGACCGGCGACGAAGATGCGCTGCGCGGCGGCCCGCCGGTCACCGCGATGCTCATCCAGAACACCAATCCGGTTTCGGTCGCGCCCGATCAGGAGACGGTCAAGCGCGGCTTCGCCCGCGACGATCTGTTCGTTTGCGTCCACGAGCAGTTCATGACCGACACGGCCAAGATGGCGGACGTGGTCCTGCCGGCAACGATGTTCGTCGAACACGACGATTTCTACACCGCCGGCGGCAGCCAATATATTCTGCTTGGGGCGAAGCTGATCGAACCGCCCGGCGAATGCCGGTCGAACCACCAGGTGATCTGCGCGCTCGCCGGGCGGCTTGGCGCCAGGCATCCCGGCTTCGCCATGTCGCCGCGCGAACTGATCGACGCGACATTGCAAAGATCCGGCTGGGGCACGCTGGCCGAGCTCGAGGCAAAGCGCTGGATCGATTGCCAGCCGGATTTTGCCGCGGCGCATTATCTCAACGGTTTCGCCTATCCGGACGGCAAGTTCCGCTTCAAGCCGGACTGGCCGAATGTGCCGTTCCGCCGCTGGCACCGGAATCATAAGGCGCCTTCCGTGCCGCAATTACCCGACCATTGGGAGGTGATCGAGGAAGCCGACACCGAGCATCCATTCCGTCTGGCGACCTCGCCGGCGCGCGGCTTCCTCAATTCAAGTTTCACTGAAACGCCGACCTCGCGCGCCAGCGAAAAGCGTCCCGAGGTGATGATCCATCCCGAAGATGCCGCCGCGCTCGCCGTCACCAACGGTGAAGAGGTCAGGCTCGGCAACCGGCGCGGCGCGGTGCGGCTGCATGCGCGGTTGTTCGAAGGCGTGCGCCGTGGCGTCCTGATCGCTGAATCGCTGTGGCCCAATTCCGCTTATGCCGACGGCCGCGGCATCAACACGCTGACCGGCGCCGACCCGATCGCGCCGTTCGGCGGCGCCGCATTCCATGACAACAAGGTGTGGCTGGAAAAGCTCGCGAACTGAGTTACTTCGCGGCTTCGCGCTCGGGCGGCCGCCCGGCCCAGCGCTGGACCGCGGCTTCATCGATGGCCTTGGCATCGATCCACGAGGTTCCCGTGCGGGTTTGCACCTGCTTCCAGAACGGCGCGCGGGTCTTCAGATAATCTATGAGAAACGAAGCCGCGGCGAATGCCGCCTCGCGATGGCGCGACGCCGTCGCCACCAACACGATGACCTCGCCCGGCAGAATGCGCCCACAGCGATGAATGACCGTCACGCCCAAAAGCGGCCAGCGTGCACTCGCTTCCTCGACGTGGCGGGCGATTTCCGCTTCCGCCATGCCCGGATAATGTTCCAGCGTCAGCGCCCCGATCGGCTCGCCGCCCTCGTCGGCGCGACAAATGCCGGTGAAGGTGACGAGCGCGCCGATATCGGTGCGGCCGTGTGCCATCTGCGCCGCTTCGGCAGCGACGTCGAAGGGCTCGCGCTGAAGACGAATGAGCGTGGTCATCGGCATCGCGCCCTCAACCGCCGGTCATGGGTGGAAAGAACGCGATCTCGCTTGCGCCGGCGATCGCCGCGTCCGGCTGCACATGGCGGTGGTCGATGGCCGCGCGGATCACCTTGGCGTTCTCGAACGCGTGGGCATATTGTTCGTCGCGGCGCGCCAGCCAGGCCATGAGGTCGCCGACGGTCGCAATACCGGCCGGCGGATCGATTCGCTCTTCCGTTTTGCCCACGCGCTCGCGCACCCAGGCGAAGTAGAGAAGCTTCACGCATCCTCCCGGGTCAGGTGGTGCAGCCCCGCCTGTAGATAGTCCCACCCGGTGTAAAGCGTCAGCAATGCCGATAGCCATAACAGCATGATGCCTATCTTGGTGATCACCGGGACGACGGCGTCGCCGGCTTCGCCGGCGATGAGAAAGCCGACGGCGACGAGCTGCAAAGTCGTCTTCCATTTGGCGAGCCGCGTCACCGGCACGCTGACACGCAGCTCCGCCAGATATTCGCGCAGGCCCGAGACCAGGATCTCGCGGCAGAGGATGACGACGGCGGCAAACAACGCCCAGCCGTGGATGGTCTTCTCGGCGGCCAGCATCAACAGACAGGATGCGACCAGCAGCTTGTCGGCGATCGGGTCGAGCATGCGGCCCAGCGAAGATTGCTGGGCCCAGATGCGGGCAAAATAGCCGTCGAGAAAATCGGACACACCTGCAGCGATAAAAACGGCAAGCGCCACCCAGCGCAGCCAGAGATCGCCATGCAGGATGTTTTGCCAGAACATGCAGCTGACGACGATCGGTATGGCGACGATGCGGCCATAGGTCAGGATGTTGGGAAGCGCGAGCGGATGCGCGCGCAGCCGGCCGGTGCCCGTGGTCGTTGCGTTCATGCTGTTACCATAACGCCGCGAAGCCTCGCCTGACAGGGGCTAACGTCGCATGCCTGCCGCGCGGCATCCGCGTCAAAAGCCCCTGCCCGCCGATGACACTGAGGTTCGATCACGTAGTTCCCTCGTGGAAGAATTCGTAGATGCGCCGCGCCGTTTCGGCGCTGATACCATCGACATGCATCAGATCCGTGACCGAGGCGCGCTCGATCGCCTTGAGCGTGCCGAAGTGGTGGAGCAACGCGCGCTTTCGCGTCGGCCCGATACCGGCGATCTCCTGCAGGCCCGATTCGCGCAGATCTCGCTTGCGGCGCGTCCGATGCGATCCGATCGCGAAGCGATGCGCCTCGTCGCGCAACCGCTCGACGAAGTAAAGCACCGGGTCGCGCGGCGGCAGCTTGAACGAGTCGCGACCCGGAATAAAGAACGTCTCCCGGCCGGCATCGCGGTCCGGCCCCTTGGCGATGGCGGCGAGCGGAACCTCGATGCCGAGCTGGGCAAAGACGTCCCGCGCCGCATTGAGCTGGCCCTGCCCGCCGTCGATCAGCACGAGATCCGGCCACGGCGATTCGCCATCTTCCAGGTCCAGCGGCGCAGCCCCCTCACCCGGCTCGCCGCTTTGCGGCTCGCCACCCTTTCCGACAAGGGGAGAGGGCGCGTCACGCGGCGTTTCGGCGAGCAGCCGTTTGAACCGGCGCGTGAGCACTTCGCGCATCATGGCAAAATCGTCGCCGGGCGTAAGCTCCGCCGAGCGAATGTTGAACTTGCGATAGTCACGTTTGCGGAAACCCTCCGCGCCGGCGACGATCATGGCACCGACCGCATTAGAGCCTTGGATGTGGCTGTTGTCGTAGACTTCGATGCGCCGGGGCACCTGCTTGAGGCCGAAGGTTTCGGCGAGTTGGCGCAAGAGGCGCTGCTGGGAAGACGTCTCGGCAAGCTTGCGGCCGAGCGCCTCACGCGCATTGGCGAGCGCGTGCTCGATCAAATCTTTCTTTTCGCCGCGGCGCGGCACCACCACCTCGATTTTGTGTCCGCTCTTGGTGGCGAGCGCCTCGGCCAAGAGCCCGCGGTCGTCGATGTCATGGGAAATAAGGACCAGCCGCGGGCATGGCTTGTCGTCGTAGAACTGGGCGAGGAATGCGCCGAGGATTTCGCCGGGCGATATCGACTGGTCGGCTCTGGGGAAATAAGCGCGGTTACCCCAGTTCTGCCCGGTGCGGAAGAAGAACACCTCCACGCAGGCAAAGCCGCCCTGCTGATGCAGGGCAAACACGTCGGCTTCCTCCACGCCGCGCGGATTGACGCCTTGATGCGACTGGATCGCCGACAGCGCCGCCAGGCGATCGCGATAGACGGCGGCGCGCTCGAAATCGAGCGCGCGAGACGCCTGCTCCATCGCGCCGGCCAGCTCATCCTTGACTGCCTTGCTGCGCCCGGAGAGGAATGCGTTCGCTTCGCGCACCAGTGCCGCATATTCGTTGAAATCGATCTCGTTGGTGCAAGGCGCCGAGCAGCGCTTGATTTGATAGAGCAGGCAGGGCCGGGTGCGGCTCTCGAAGAACGGATTGCTGCACGACCGCAGCAGAAACGCCCGCTGCAGCGCGTTGATGGTGCGGTTGACCGCCCAGACTGAAGCGAACGGCCCGTAATAATGCCCCGGCCGCGTGCGCGCGCCGCGATGCTTGAGGATTTGCGGCGCCCAGTGGTCCGAGGTGATGAGGATGTAGGGGAACGATTTATCGTCGCGCAGCAGCACGTTGAAGCGCGGCCGCAGGCGCTTGATCAGATTGGCCTCGAGCAGCAGCGCCTCGGTCTCGGTGCGGGTGACGACGAATTCGAGCGCGCGCGTCGAGGCCAGCATGCGCTCGATGCGGGTGTCGAGGCCGGTCGAACGGGCATAGGCGGCAACGCGTTTCTTGATGTTCTTGGCTTTGCCGACATAGAGCACGTCACCGCGCGCATCGATCATGCGATAGACACCGGGCTGCGACGGCGCGTGCTTGACGGCACCGAGAATGGCCGCGCGGCCGGCGGCAAGCGAACTCTCCGCCTGATCCGCTCGATCTTCGCCCTCGGCTTCGTCGGTGGGCAAAAGGCTTGCCTCCTCGTCCTCCTCGACGATCTCAATCTCGGGCTCGATGTCTTTCTTCGGAACGCTCATGTTGACCGGCTTGCGGAAAAATCTGCGGCGGCTACCGGAAGATTTCCGGCAAAGGACGCGGCGCGCGAGCGGAACGTAGGGTTTGCGGCGGCACAGGGCCAGAGCGGGCCCGGGCGGCGGAGCGCAGATGAGCCTGCCCCGAACGGGCGGGGTGACGGCGGTAGTGCCATGCCGTGGGGCGCCGTTTCTACAGAATCTTTTAAGGATAACAGCTTGGTATCCTTAGCATTTCACCAACGGTTAACTTCGAAATCGCGATAAATCCCTGACCGGGACGGGCCCTGTCCTCGACCGGGCGCGCTCCTTTCTTTGCCGCGCTTCCCGTCCGACCTTTGGAAAGCCGGTATGAGACCAGTTCTGGGTTTGGCGATCCTGCTGACGATGACGGGCGCCGTTGCGGCCGCCGAATATTATGCGCCTTCGCCGCTCGGTCCCTACAGCTGGATCGGTCCCTATATCGGGGCGAATGCGGCCTACGAATGGGGCTGGGTCAGCAACGCTGCGCCGCAGCCCTCCGGCCTCGCCGGAGGAATCGAGGGCGGCTACAATTGGCAGCGCGGCCAGTTCGTTTTCGGCGCCGAGGCGGATGTCAATTTGTCCGCCGCGGACGCGACGGTCGGGCCGATTGAATTCTCCAGTCCATGGTTCGCCACAATGCGAGGACGCGGCGGCGTCACCTTCGGCAACGTCCTCATCTTTGGCACCGCCGGCCTCGGTTACGGCGACCTGCGCGCCTATACAGGCTTGAACGAATCTCACGCCAACCTCGGCCTGGTAGCCGGCGCCGGCGTCGAAGTCGGCTTTACCCAACACTGGTCGGCCAAGGCCGAGTGGCTCTATCTCGATCTTGCCGGCAGCAATTACGCGGCGACGGGCGTCAACAACGGCTTGAGCGCCAATCTGCTGCGCTTCGGGGTCAACTACCGCTTCTGAGCGATCATCGGCGGCGCGGCGCCCGGCGGGAGATCGGTTGCGGCCGAAGTTCCTATACTTTGATTTTGCCAAAATTATAGATCGTTTAACCATCTTTGCGTCTGCCTTAAGACATAATTGACTATAAACGTGACGGAGCTAAGTCATTTCTCGCCACAATATTGTCCTGAAAGAGAAATGCCGTGTGGCCTTCCTGCACTAGACCAAAAATCCATCGCGAATACTATCCGAGGACCTAATCGCAATGGAGGTCTAGTGATGAAGCGTTTCGTGCTTGCGGGGCTCGGCTTGATCGCGTTGGCGGGCGCGGCAATAGCGGCCGATCTGCCCCCCGCTCCGGGCAATTACTATAAGGCGCCGGCCTTTGTGCCGCCGCCCTATAGCTGGACCGGCTTCTATGTCGACGTGAATGGCGGCGGAGCATTCGGACAGTCAACCTGGGATACCGCCGGCAGCTACAATTTGACCGGCGGCCTCGTCGGCGGCACCGCCGGCTACAATTACCAATACGGCCAGGCGGTCTTCGGTCTCGAAGGCGACATCGACTGGAGCAGCATCCGCGGATCGACCACGACCGCCGGCTGCCCTGCGGGCTGCACCACCAACGACTCGTGGCTCTCAACGCTGCGCGGGCGCGTCGGTTATGCAGCCGGCCGGTTCATGCCCTACATCACCGGCGGCGGCGCGTTCGGCAACATCAACGCCTCGACACCGGGCGGCGGCGGCAGCATCACCAACCCCGGCTGGACGCTGGGCGCCGGCCTTGAATTCGCCATCGCCGGCAACTGGACGGCCAAGGCCGAATATCTTTACGTCGATCTTGGCAAGTTCAATTGCGGCATCGGCTGCGGCGCCGCGACCGACAATGTCTCGTTCAACACCAGCCTGATCCGCGGCGGCTTCAACTATCGTTTCTAGGACTAGCTTCCAAGATTCTTGCCGTCGCGCAGACACGTTGCAAAACGCCCCGGGCCTAATCGCCCGGGGCTTTTTGTTACTGCAAGAGGTTGGAGCGGCGGCGGCAACAGCCGCGCGCCCTACGCCTTCGGAGCGGTCGCGGCAAATGCCGGAACGCGTGCGGCAAACCCATCGAGCCAGGCGACAAGCCGTGGATGATCGCCGCGCCAAGCGCCGCCGAAGCGGAAATCGCGATAGCCGAGCGCGCAGGCGAGCGCGATCTGCCCGACATGGGGCAGGCCGGGAGCGGGATCGAGCGCCGGCGGCACCGCTTCCAGCGCAGCCAGCGCACGCTCGACTTTGCCGGCCTGGTGATCGAGCCATTTCGTCTCGTGCTTTTCGGACGGCCGCCAGCGACCTTCATAGATCGTCAGGATCGAGGCATCGAGAATGCCGTCGCACAG
Organism: Xanthobacteraceae bacterium; assembly: GCA_031291475.1. Classification (GTDB taxonomy): domain Bacteria; phylum Pseudomonadota; class Alphaproteobacteria; order Rhizobiales; family Xanthobacteraceae; genus BOG-931. The sequence continues at coordinate 2,539 of JARLIY010000003.1, read as the reverse complement.
CGCCTGCAAGCGCAACGCGGCGAAGCGGTGTCGAGCTTCGCGCGGGATGATTTTGCCGCCGCCGGCGTAATGGTCGAGGTATTCGAGGATCACCCGCGAATCGTAAAGCGCGCCGACGTCGTCGGTGATCAGCACGGGAATCTTGCCGAGCGGATTTTGCCCGCGCACGGTGTCGCGCGGATCCATCGTGTCGGCGGGCTCGATCTTGACGTCGCCGACGCCGAGCACGGACAAGGCGATCGCTACCTTGCGGCCGAATGGAGAGGGCAAAGCGGAACGCAGGATCATCATGACAAAATCGCCGGTTGCGCGGTTCATAGCCGCAATGCTGGAACTTCCGGCGCTGCGCCTTTGCAACGCCGTTCGCATCATCGTTCTTAGTGGAGCATGACCGTTTTCGGAAATCCGGGTCCCGTTTCCCGGATCATGCACCTAGCCGGTGACGACCAGATTGACCGCCTTCGGACCCTTGCCCTTCTTGTCGGGTTCGACATCGAAGCTGATGCGCTGCCCCTCGATCAGCGACTTCAGCCCGGCGCGTTCGACCGCGGTGATGTGCACGAACACATCACGCCCCCCATCGTCGGGCTTGATAAACCCGTATCCGCGCTCGCCATTGAAAAATTTGACCGTACCGGTCATTGCCATAGGGCAACTCCTTCCCCGTACTTGCTTCACCGCCGGCCCCCACGGCGCGACGGTTTGGCCGGACATCCACACGGGCAAGGCTTCAGCCGCATACGGCGGCCTCAGTCACTCCGCCGGCCCCCCACAGGAGGCGGAACGTCTAAGCCAGCAAGAGTCAATTAGACCAATTTTTGCGTGTGGAAAAGTGGTCGGCTACCGGCGGTCCGCCGGGGCGCCGCCGGCCCGGCGTTCGCCGGCCAGCCGGTCGGTCCGCACCACGACCTCCGGCGACAATATGCGGGCCAGCGCGGGCATGAAGCTTCGCAAATCCCGCTCCAGCGTGAAGGGCGGATTGACCGCGATCAGGCCGGAGCCGACCAGGCCTGCGCCGGCGCGCGGGAGGCCAAGCGTCAGCTCGGAGCGGAGCAGATCGGGTATGCCGAGCCGCTTGAGCCGCTGTGCCAGCGCGTCCGGCGCCTCCCGCTCCTTGATCGGGTACCACAACAGATAGATGCCGTTTGGCCATTTCCGGTAGGCGGCGGCAAGCGCGTTCGACAAAAGCGCGAAATCAGCCGTGTCCTCGAAGGGCGGGTCGATGAGGACAAGACCGCGGCGCTCTTTGGGCGGCACATTGGCCCCGAGCGCGGTCCAGCCGTCGATCGAAATCGCCTTGGCGCGAGCGTCACCGCGCAGCGCGTTGGCGAGCGCAGCGCCGGCGCGCGGCTCGAGTTCGCAGGCGATGAGGCGGTCCTGCGGCCGCAGCAGATGTTGCGCAATGAGCGGTGAGCCGGGATAGGCCCGCAGCCTGCCGTCGGGATTGAGCGCGGCGACCGCCTCGAGATAGGGCGAAAGAAGCGGCGGCGTTGCTCCCTCCCTCGCCGCCTGCCAAACCCGGCCGATCCCCGCCTGCCACTCGCCGCCGCGGCTCGCCTCCGGCGCCAACAGGTCGTAGCGGCCCGAGCCGGCATGCGTATCGATGACCCGAAAGGGCGCGGGCTTGGCGCGCAGATAAACAAGGATGCGCGCCAACACGCTGTGCTTGTGAACATCGGCGAAATTGCCGGCGTGGAAGGCGTGGCGATAATTCATCGCCTCAGAACTAACAACGTCGCAGGCCTGCCTTCAATGATGGGGCGCCGCGAAGCTTAGCCGCCGCGCTGCGGCGGCATGAGCAATTGGTCCCGCGTGCAGCTGCGCCGGGCAATCTCGGCGCAATCGTGGAACTTAAGCTCCTTGGAAAGGCAGATTCTCACCTCGGTCAACCGCTTCTTGTCGCAACCGATCGCCATGCCGTTGCGCGACAGCTCCGGATTGGCTTTGACGAAAGCCTCCTCGGCCGCGACCGGCGTGACGTTCAGCGGTTCTTCCAGATCGACATATTCGGGCGGGATTTTCACCACCGCGCGCGCTTTGCGCACGACTTCGAAATAGGCGCGCGCCGGAAGCCCCGAGCAGGTGCCGTGCTTGTCCCATTCGTTGAACACCAGATGCGGCGCCGGCATCAGATCGAGCATGGAGGATACGATGCTGCGATCGAGGCGCGGCGCGGGCACCTGGCAATATTCCGGAAATCCCCGATCGTATTGCGGCCACAGCCCGTGGACGACGAATGAATAGGGCCGCGCGCCGCATTGGAGCGTCGGCCCCCGGCTGCTGTCGCGCTCGACTGCGGCCGCGCAGAAGGACGGCGACCAGGACAGCGACAGGACGTAGAAATCGAATTGCCCGGGCGCATTTTGCCGCGCGTCCTGCGCCGGCGCTTGCGGCAAAGCGGCGAATAACAGCAACGCCGCTAACGCGGGTGCAAAACCAAACCTGATCATGTGAACCCCAAACGCGACCAACTATCATACATCGGATTTTTTGGTACAAAGCAAGAACAAACTGTGAATGAAAGAAGCATCCGGTGCAC
>JARLIY010000057.1 GCA_031291475.1 Xanthobacteraceae bacterium | reverse complement strand
GTCATCGCGCGAAATCCCGCGTCCGCCGGCGATTTGCCAGTTAGTGACCGGCGGATAATTCGGACTGACTCCCTGAATGCTCGTCGTCCAATTCTGATTGGCATATTGAACTTGCCCCGTCTGCCGGATGAGGTAACTGACGCTGACGACGGCGGATGCCTCGCGGCGCAGAACTTCGGCGTCGGTAACCGTGAGCGTGGAGGCGCTTCCCGATCCGCCGCGTATGCCGCCCATCGTGGTGGCGCCGGGAACGACGACCACCAGATTGGTACCGAGGCTCTCGATCTTCTTGAGCACCGCTTCGTTTGCGCCCTGACCGACGGCAACCATCACGATGAGCGCGGCGACGCCGATAAAGACGCCGAGCATGGTGAGCGCGGAGCGCATCTTGTTACGGAGGATCGCCTCCATCGCGGCGGCTGCGATCATCGATCCGAACGCCCAGAACGCGCCGGATAGCGCTAGGATTGGACGAGCCGCTTCTCGCTGAGGCGGGACGGATTCGCCGTGGACCGCGACAAGGTTGTTGCCGGCAACGCGCGGCGGTGGCTTCGCTTTGCGCGTTCGTTCGTCGGATACGATCTTGCCGTCGCGCATGGTTACCACGCGATCTGCATAAGCAGCGATATCGGGCTCGTGGGTGACAAGGATGAAGGTGACGCCGCGCTCGCGGTTCAGCAATTGCAGCGTGTCCATGATGTCATGGGAGTTGCGCGTATCGAGATTGCCGGTCGGCTCATCGGCAAGGAGCACGGCCGGGTTGTTGATAAGGGCGCGGGCGATGGCGACGCGTTGCTGCTGGCCGCCCGAAAGCTGTCCCGGATATTTGGCCGCCTGTTCGGCGATGCGGACCTTTTCCAGAATCTGCAGCGCCTGCGCGTCCGCATCCGGTTTTGCAGCCTTTCGAACATTGATCGGCGCGAGCGTGCAGTTCTCCAGCACGGTCAGATGCGGGAACAGGTTGAAATGCTGGAAGACCATGCCGACCTCGCGCCGCACTTCCTCGACGCTGCGCAAATTGTCGGTCAGCTCGACGCCGTCCACGATGATCTGCCCGGCCTGGTGCGCCTCCAGCCGGTTGACGCAGCGGATCAGCGTCGATTTGCCGGACCCGGAGGGGCCGCACAGCACGATCTTCTCGCCCGCCGCCACGTCGAGATCGATATCGCGCAACACGTGGAATTCGCCGTACCATTTGTTGACGCCGATCATGCGAATCGCGGCTTCTGTCATGCGGGCGGCTCCGGCCTTCTTCGCGGGGATGGCGGCAGCCTATAGCAAAGCACACGGCGGCCAAAGCGGGGGATGATGGACGATCGGGTTGAAATCGCCTCCGGCGAGTCGTCGGCGCGCATCGCGCGGCGCGGCGCGGAGCTGAAAAGCTGGCGCGTGGGCGAAAACGAACTGATCTGGCCGGGCGACGACACATTCTGGGCGGATTCGGCGCCGGTCCTGTTTCCGATTGTCGGCTGGACCCGCAACGGCATCCTCGTGGACGGAACGCGCTACCCGCTCGGCCTGCATGGCTTCGCGCGCAGCGAGGATTTTGTCGTGGCGGAACAGGCTGCCGACCGTGTTCGGCTGCGACTCGCCGCCAACGAGCAGACCCGCGCGCTGTACCCCTTTGAATTCACATTTGAAATCGAATATACGATTGATAATAATAAGATATCTATTGTTCTTGAGGTTATGAACGAGGGCAGCAGGCCGTTGCCCTTCGCCTGCGGCGTCCATCCGGGCTTTTCCTGGCCGTTGCCGGGCGCGGGCGGCCCGCATGTCGTG
>JARLIY010000056.1 GCA_031291475.1 Xanthobacteraceae bacterium | reverse complement strand
TCGCGCTTGCCAACAAGATCGCCAGGATGGCGTGGGCGATCATGGCAAAGGGCGAACGCTACAAAGAACCGGCCGCGCTCGCGGCTTGAACGAGATCACGTCGGGCATCCGGCATGATGTGAAAGTTGGGAAGGGCGAACAGCACGTAATGCAGAGCCGGTCGATCCGGCGATCAGGACAACCCACTTGGGCCAGAGCATTGTCGAATGCGCGCTTTTGATCGGGACCTGATCCGTGGAGGGCATTATGGCCTGCGGTCATGTGAACCGCATTCAAAGGCCGAACACATGGCTGCACCGACCAATGCTGCACTCGTGAAGAAAGTCCTTGCCAACTCGGAGCCGTCCACACATGACCCATTACCGCCAATGCGCTTCCGTTTTGCTGTAATGCACAATTGATCGTATGGTGTACTATCATCAAAAGGGCGTCGCGAACACGGAGAGCAGATCCGGATCGCGAAAGGGGTTATTGCCTGTCGGTCTTTTCTCAGTTCTGGCGAAAGCACAGGGTCCGGTGTTATCGACGGGGCATTAGCAGGGAGCATGGCCTGCGCCGCCACCTCGCTTATTACGTCGCGCGTTGCGGTTTCGAGATCGGCGAGTACTCGTACGGCGCGCCGATCATCCGGCAATGGGATCGGAACTCACGTCTTATTGTCGGCCGTTATTGCAGTATCGGCGCCGATGCAGAGTTCATTCTTGGCGGCAACCATCGCGTCGAGCGGGTGACGACATTCCCGATGTCCATGCTGTTTTGTACACCACAGGTGGCCGACGCTACTTGGTCGCGTGGCGACATCGTTGTGGGCTCTGATGTCTGGATTGGCGCGGCCGCGACCCTGCTGTCCGGCGTGACCATCGGCCATGGCGCGGTAATCGGCGCGCACGCTGTCGTCAGCCGCGACGTTGACCCCTACTGCATCGTCGTCGGCAATCCGGCGAAGCCGGTTCGGCTGCGCTTTTGCGATGAAACAATTGCGCAAATGCTGAAGCTGCGCTGGTGGGAACTTGACAAAGAGCAGCTGCAGCCACTGTTGTCGCTTATGCAGACCGACCGGATCGAGGCCTTTATTGAGGAGTGCTGGAAAATCCGTGCCAAACTGGATTTACCTCCGCCCCAGCAGCGTTCGCCCGCGACGGCGGAGCGTCTTAACAGATAGTGAACGCTCGCCCGCCAGCAAAAATGGGAGCCGGCGGAAATTTTTCGCGCGGAGGTCTGGCGTCGCGAAACTAGTTGCGGATTCCGGTCCCATGTGTTCGGCCTTTGAGTGCGGTTCACATGACCGCTGGCCATAATGCTCTCCGCGGATCAGGTCCCGGTCAATTTCGCCCAAAGCTGAAATCCCGGCACGCCCGCTATTCTGTCGTTATCGGGGTAAAAGCAGACATCGAGGCAAGCCTCCCGATTTATGAGTACACGCCCTAGGCGCGCCAGAACGGCCGCTGCGCCCACTCGCGCGCATCGTTGCCGGTCACCCCGATGTCGGCGGCCGCGCGGTGATCGATCGCCATAAAGTCGAGAAGTTCATGGCGTCGCCGCTGCCGCCGCGCCCACATCCGCACCATGTCGACAGCGCGGTTGAAGAACGCGCGCCACGGGATCGACCGGCGCGCGCTGAGACCGGCGAGCGAGTGGCTGTGAAGATAATGCGACATGGTGGCGCGCTCCAAAAAGACGGTCCAGGGCGATCCTTCCCCAGGTGACGTTTTGGTGCGACCCGTTTTCTACGCTGGGCCGAGGCTTGATTTTATTGGAACTTCAAAGCTCGCGGTGAAGCGAAACTTGACTCTCCTATACAACAAACACTCGGACAAAATAATGACGAAAGCTGTGCAGATCGCACAAATTTCGTGCCGACATGTTGGGCAATCGGATGAAACGTTGCGCGGGCATGACACAAAAGAAACGCGCGCAAAAAATGCTGCCGCGGCGATCTAAGGCGCCAGCATTTTTCCGGGATTGAGAATATTTTTGGGATCGAGCATGCGCTTGAGACTCTTCATCAGTTCGAACGAGACCGGGTCCTTGACCGACGGCAACAGGTCGCGCTTGAGCGCGCCGACGCCGTGCTCGGCGGAAATCGATCCGCCGTATTTTTTTACCACCGCAAAGATCGCGGCATTCATATCGTCCCAGCGCTTGAGAAACTCGGCCTTGTCGGCGCCTTCCGGCTGGATGACGTTGTAGTGGATATTGCCGTCGCCGAGATGGCCGAACGGCATCGGCCGAGCGCCGGGAATAAGCCCGGTCGCCGCGGCGTCCGCTTCCTTGAGGAATTCCGGCACCGCCGCCACCGGGACCGAGACATCGTGTTTGATCGAACCGCCGGCGTGGCGCTGCGCTTCGCCTAGCATTTCGCGGATGCGCCAGAACATCTTCGCCTGATCGAGACTGTCGGCGATTGTCGCATCGGCGACGAGGCCGCGCTTGAGCCCCTGCGCCAGCAGGTCTTCGATGACGTCGCGCGGCCCGCTTTTCGCCTGCGACGATAGCTCGATGAGCACATACCAGGGATGCGGCGCCGCCAGCGGGTCGCGGCAGCCGGCGGCGTGGCGAAGCGCCAGCTCCAAAGCGCTGCGCGTCATCAATTCATAGCTGGTGACGTTGCCGCCGGCGGCGTCCGCGACGAGCGTGAGCAGCGCCAGTGCCGCCGCCGGCGAAGGCAGGCCGACAAAGGCGGTCTCGATCGAGCGCGGCCGCGGCACGAGCCGCAGCACCGCCGCCGTAATCACGCCCAAAGTGCCTTCGGCGCCGATGAACAGGTTTTTCAGGTCGTAGCCGGTATTGTCCTTCTTGAGCTTGTTGAGGTCCTTGAGGATACGTCCGTCGGCCAGAACCACCTCGATGCCGAGCACGTGCGAGCGGGAGACGCCGTAAGCGATCGCCGCGGTGCCGCCGGCATTGGTGGAGAGATTGCCGCCGATGGTGCAGGTGCCTTCCGACGGCAGCAATTGCGGATAGAGACGATTGACGGCGGCGGCGGCCTCGCGCGCCCGCTGCAAGGTGACGCCGGCCTCGCAGGTCATGGTGTTGGAAACCGGGTCGACTTCGCGGATGCGGTCGAGCCGGTTCAGCGACAAGACGATCTCGTTGTTGAGCGGTGTCTGCCCGCCGACCAGGCCGGTATTGCCGCCTTGCGGTACGATCGGCGTCGCGGTCGCGTTGGCAAGCTTGAGGATATCGGCCACCTCGGCGACGGTGGCGGGCCGCAGCACCATCGGCGTGTGTCCGGGAAACATGTCGCGCATCTCGACGACATAGGGCGCCTGCATCGCCGGATCAGTGATGGCGTATTTCTCGCCGACGATCGCGGCAAAACGCGCGAGCAGCGTTTGATCGATGGCAGCTGGCGGCTTGTCGAGCATCAAGGCGTTTCCAACAGGGTCTTCCATTAAATCCAACAGGGTCTTCCATTAAATAAGCCAGATTGCCCGCCGGCGCATCACCTATCGCCGCCCGCGGCGCGGCGGAGGCGGTCGTTGATCGCCTCGCCAAGGCCGTCGCCGGGGACCGGCATGACCGCGATAGCCGCGGCGCTGGTGGCGTCGAGCGCACGTAGATGCGAAAACAGATTGGCCGCAGCCTCGATCAGATCGCCGCGCGCGGAAAGGTTCAGCGCCAATTTGGCGGCCTTGGCGTGTTCCGGCAGCTCAGGCCCGAAGGCGAGCAAAGCTTCGCCGGGTTCGATGCGGCGCACGTCGAGGCGAAGCCGCGTGCGCGGCGCATAATGCGCGGCGAGCATGCCCGGCGCGACCGGCGCGTCCGCCGCGCCGGCCGTGGGGGCCGGGGCGTCGGCAAGTACGTGTTTCAGCGTTTGCTCGATCGCCGCGCGCGGCAGGCCGCCCGGTCGCAACAGGACCGGCTTGCCGACACAGGCGACGATCGTCGACTCGATGCCGACCGGGGTCGGGCCGCCATCGACGATGAGATCGATGCGGCCGCCCAGATCGGCGAGGACATGCGCGGCATTCGTCGGCGAGACGTGGCCGGAAATGTTGGCCGACGGCGCCACCACGGGCTTGCCGAAAGCGCCGAGGATTTCGCGCGCCACCTTGTGATTGGGGACCCGCACGGCGATGGTATCGAGGCCGGCGGTCGCGAGCTCCGCCACCGGGCATTGCCCTGACCGGGGAAGAACGAGCGTGAGCGGCCCCGGCCAGAACGCCGCGGCGAGCCGCTCCGCATCGGCATCGAAACGCGCCAGCGCGCGCGCCGCTTGCAGATCGAGGACGTGGGCGATGAGCGGATTGAACGCCGGCCGGCCCTTGGCTTCGTAGAGGCGCGCTACGGCCCGCCCGTTGCTGGCGTCGGCGCCGAGGCCGTAGACGGTCTCGGTCGGGAATGCGACCAGGCCGCCGGCGGTAAGAATGCGCGCCGCTTCCGCGACCGAAGCCGTGTCGGCCCGCATTACGCGTGTCGCCAAGAGGGCTGTCATTGATCTTCCGGCATCCTGGATAACGAAATCACCGGCGCTTGTAGCGCTTAATGCGTGCCGGCGCACACGCATCCTCTCTTGCATCCTCCCTTGGTCCGATAGCCTGCCGGCTGTAGTTGAGGCATAACCCTTCAGGCCGATACCAACTTGGTGTGTTCGTATGTCCGACGTCGAGCGCGTATCCGTTGCCGGCCTGAAGGTTGCCAAAATCCTCCACGATTTTGTCGTCAGCGAGGTTCTTCCCGGCACCGGGATCGAGGCCGCGGCGTTCTGGCAGGGGCTCGATCGCATCCTTCACCGCTTTGCCCCGATCAATCGCGCGCTGTTGCAGCGGCGAGATGCGCTGCGGGCGCAGATCGACGACTGGTATCGCGGGCGGCGGGGACGCGAATTCGACGAAGCCGCCGACCGCGCGTTCCTCGAGCAGATCGGCTATCTCGTGCCGGAAGGGCCGGCCTTCGCGGTCGATACCGCCAACGTCGACGACGAAGTTGCCGCGGTCGCGGGCCCCCAGCTCGTGGTGCCGATCAGCAACGCGCGTTACGCGCTCAACGCCGCCAACGCGCGATGGGGCTCGCTCTACGACGCGCTCTACGGCTCCGACGCCATCCCGCGCGATCCGGGTGCCCAAAGCCGCGGCTACGATGCCGAACGCGGCAAGAAGGTCATCGCCTGGGTGCGGCGGTTCCTCGACGACAGCGTGCCGCTCGCCTCGGGCTCCCATGCCGATGTTCGCGCCTATGCGATCAAGGCCGGCGCGCTCTTGGCGGCGCTCGAGAGCGGCGCCACGGCCGGACTGAAGGACGCCAGGCAGTTGCGCGGCTATCGCGGCAAGCCGGACGCGCCCGAGGCGATCCTTCTCGTGCATAACGGCCTGCATATCGAGATCGTGATCGACCGCGCGAATCCGGTCGGCCGCAGCGATGCCGCCGGCATCGCCGATGTAGTGATCGAGGCGGCGCTGACCACCATCATGGATCTGGAGGACTCGATCTCCGCCGTCGATCCGGCGGATAAAGTCGCGGCCTATCGCAACTGGCTCGGTCTTTGCCGCACGACGCTCGTCGAGGAATTCCAAAAGGACGGCAAGCCGGTCACGCGCCGCCTCGCCGCGGATCGGAGCTACACGACGCCCGGCGGCGGCACGCTGGTCCTGTCCGGCCGCAGCCTCATGCTGATCCGCAACGTCGGGCACCTGATGATGGACGAAGGCGTGCTCGACCGCGACGGCCAGCCCACGCCCGAGGGCGTTCTCGATGGCGTCATCACCAGCCTGATCGCGCAGCACGATCTCAACGGCCCCAATGCACTGCGCAACAGCCGCACCGGCTCGATCTATATCGTCAAGCCGAAGATGCACGGACCAGACGAGGTTGCGTTCGCCAACGATTTGTTCGTGGCGATCGAAGACCTGCTCGGTCTTGCGCGCAACACCATCAAGCTCGGCCTCATGGACGAGGAGCGGCGCACCACCGTCAACCTGAAGGAATGCATCCGCAAAGTGAAATCGCGCGTGTTCTTCATCAATACCGGTTTCCTCGATCGCACCGGCGACGAGATCCACACCGCCATGGAAGCGGGCCCGATGGTGCGCAAGGGCGACATGCGGGCGCAGCCCTGGCTCAAGGCTTACGAAGACTGGAATGTCGATATCGGCCTCGCCTGCGGGCTTCCCGGTCATGCCCAGATCGGCAAGGGTATGTGGACGATGGCCGATCTGATGGGGGCGATGCTCGAACAGAAAATCGCCCAGCCGCAAGCGGGCGCCAACACCGCCTGGGTGCCGTCGCCGATAGCGGCGACCTTGCATGCGACGCACTATCACAAAGTCAATGTCTTCCAGCGGCAGCACGAGCTGGCGTCGCGCCCGCGCGCGAGCCTCGACGACATCCTCACCATCCCGATCGCCCGCGGCGTGAACTGGTCGCCCGAGGAAGTGCAACAGGAGCTCGACAACAACACACAAGGCATCCTCGGCTACGTGGTGCGCTGGATCGACCAGGGCATCGGCTGCTCGAAGGTTCCCGACATCAACAACGTCGCGCTGATGGAGGATCGCGCCACGCTGCGGATTTCCAGCCAGCACATCGCCAACTGGCTCCGCCACGGCATCACCACCGAGCGCCAGGTGATGGAAACGCTCAAGCGCATGGCGGCCGTGGTCGACCAGCAGAATGCCGGCGATCCGCACTACCAGCCGATGGCGCCGAATTTCGACAAATCCATCGCCTTCGCCGCGGCCTGCGATCTCGTTTTCAAAGGCACCGCGCAGCCGAACGGCTACACCGAGCCGATCCTGCATACGCGCCGGGCTGAATATAAGCGGAGCAAGGGGCTGCAATGAGCGGGCGGACGCGCTTTCCGCGGGGTAATCCGTCAGATTGACCCGTCATTGCGAGCGTAGCGAAGCAATCCAGGGGGACGGCGAAGTACTGGATTGCTTCGTCGCTTCGCTTCGCTCCTCGCAATGACGGCGGCAATGGCCGCAAAATGGCGGCGGCTTGCGGGCCCCGCATGCGGCTTGTATAAGCGCCGCCTTATGTCGGAGTGTAGCGCAGTCTGGTAGCGCACCACGTTCGGGACGTGGGGGTCGCAGGTTCAAATCCTGCCACTCCGACCATTCTCCTCACATCAAGCAGATTTCGTTCGAGCCTCGCCGGCGAGCGTAGATAAACCGCGCAAGGCGCGGACGCGGTCGCTCCCGATCACTTCGTCGAGTCTTTGCTGATTGGCGGGAAGCGGGGTGCGGTCATTGCGCGGATGCCAAAGATGCAACACGCCGGTGGCAGAGCGGCCGTCCTTGCGCCGCACACCGGCATGCAGGAGGCGCACGATGAGATCGGAATCCTCCAGCCCCCAGCCGGTGTAGCTGGCGTCGAAACCATCGACGCGATCGAGGTCGCTGCGCGCCACCGCGAGATTGCAGGTCTGCGCGCCCTCCCAGGCGCGCCGGTGAAGCTTTCGCAGCGGCCCGAGCGGCAGCCGCATGGCCGGAAGCAGACGATTGACGCCGCCGCGCAGGCGCTCGTCCAACAATGCGGCGAAGCTCCAGGTTTCCAGGTTTATTTGCTCGGTGAGCACGCGCTCGGTGAATTTGGGCGCCAGCAGGATGCGGTTGCCGGTGACGAAATATCCCGGTTCGGCGAGCCCGCGGTGGGTGGCGACGAAATCGGCGGCGGCGAGGCAATCGCCGTCGAGGAAGATGCAATATGTACCGGCGCTGGCGCGGATGCCGCGATTGCGGATCTCGCCGCCGCGGAAGCCATCATGCTCGTGACGCACATGCTTGAGCGGGACCGGGAGCCGAGCCGCCCAGCTTTCGATGACGCGCGCGGTCGCCGGCCCCGATCCGTCGTCGGCGACGACGATCTCGAAATTGCGGTCCGTTTGGCGCGACAGCGCGCGCAACGCCGCGTCGAGCGCGTCGGGGCGGTCATAGGTGGTGACGATGAGCGAGATCAGATGGCCGCCGCCGCCCGGCGCCTGCGGCCGGCGCAGGCGATCCCGCAAGCGCCTTTTCCGCTCGCGCAGGATTCGGAACGGCAGAGCCAGATAATATTTGCGGGCGAACTGCCAGGAGCCGAACAGCCCGATGCGCGGCGCGTCCGCCTGCGGCACGTACCAGCCGTTCAAGCCGGTACGGCGGATCAGGCGATAGCCGGCGCGCGTGAGGTAACGATGCGTGGCGAGGCTGGTTACATGATCTTCGATCAGCAGGAGCCGTGGGCGCCAGCGCGCAAGATCGAAGCCGCGCAGCACGTCGAGCTCGTGGGTTTCCACGTCGATGGATACGAAATCGAGCGGCGCGGGCGCGCCGGCTTCCGCGAGGATGTCGTCGAGCGTGCGCGTCGGCACCCTGATCGTCGCCTCCGGCGCCACGCCGGCGACGGCAAGCTCGGGCTTGAGCGAGGAATGCGGCCCGGACAGGTAAAGCGTCATCATCGCGCCGGCATTGCCCGGCGACGAGCAGGCGGCGGCGACGACGCGCGCGCGTCGGGTCTGCCGCAGGCGCTCGGCAAGTGCGGGCTGCGGTTCCACCAGAATGCCGGTCCAGCCGGCTTGCTCGAATTGCCAGCTCTGCGAGCCATGCTGCGGCTCGTTGGCGCCGACTTCGACAAAGAAGCCGCGCGGCAAGGCGCTGAAGAATTCGGCCTTGAGCCGCTCCTCCGCCACATCGGGGAAAACCGTCCGCATCGCGCAGCTTTACTCCACCATTGATTTGAGCATGGCAAGCGGGCCGCCGCTGTCAATGATCGGAAGCTCGCGCGCGTGCCGGCAACCGCTCTTGTAACTACCCTCCACCCACTCTTGCGACCCCGCGTGGCATGATGCAGAACGTGCCGCGCGCGCAAACCGCCGCGGGGGCCTGGAATATGCCGCAGCTCAGCGCCATCGTGATCACCCGCAACGAGGCGGCGAATATCGGCGCCTGCCTCGACAGCCTCGCATTCTGCGACGAGCGTATCGTGGTCGATTGCGGCAGCACCGATGCGACGGTCGAGATCGCGCGGCAGAAGGGCGCCCGGGTCGAATTCCACGAATGGCGCGGTTTCGGCCTGCAAAAGAACTATGCGCTTTCGCTCGCCACCGGCATTTGGGTGCTCTCGCTCGATGCTGACGAGCGCGTTTCGGACGATCTTGCCGCCGCGATCAAGGGCGCGATTGCCGAAGGCGGCGCCGACGCCTTCGAGTTTCCCCGGCTGTCGAGCTTTTGCGGCCGCCAAATGCGGCATTCCGGCTGGTACCCCGATTACGTGCTGCGGCTGTTCCGGCGCGGCATAGCGTCCTTCGACGACGTCATCGTCCATGAGCGCGTGATCTATGCGGGAAAGGTGAAGCGGCTCCATCCGCCGCTTCTGCATTACCCGGTGCGCAAGCTCGAAGACGCGCTGTCGCGCATGGACCGTTATTCAACCGCGAGCGCGCAAGCGATCCTCGCCTCGGGGCGGCGCGTTTCGTTCTTCACCGGCATCGGCCACGGGCTATTTGCATTCTTGCGGACTTATGTCTTGCGCGCGGGCTTCCTCGACGGCCCCGAGGGCTTCCTGCTCGCGGTCGCCAACGCCCAGGGCAGCTTCTATCGCTATATGAAAGTGTGGCTCGCGGCGCGGCAGGCGCGAAAATAAAGACCAGCATCGGCTTTTTGTCGCGCGCTTTTGGCGGTATCGTTTCGCAAAAGCAAACCGAATGAGGGAGCGGCCAATGATCGTCACCTTTTTCCGGCATGGCTCCAATATCTGGCTCGCGCTCGGGCTTATCGCGCTCGGCGGAGGCTTCCTCGCGGGTATCTTGCCGTTTTCGCTGTTCTGGGTGGTGATCGGCGCGCTGACCTTCTATGTCAGCGAATACGGCTTTCATCGCTTCGGCTTCCATGCCGAGCCGTCCCGCTTTGCCTTCGTGCGCAAGATGCAGCACCGGCTGCATTACGATCATCATTCCGAGCCCGATCGGCTCGATCTTTTGTTCCTGCCGGTCTGGTTTCTCGTCCCCAACCTCGCGATAACCGCGCTCGCCTTCGCGCTCATCTTCGGCTGGGCGGCGGTCGCCTCGGCGATGTTCGGCGTGACGCTCGCGATCTTCCATTACGAATGGGTGCATTACGTCGCTCACATCCCGTATCAGCCGCACACCCGCATCGGGCGCTGGATCAAGCAGTATCATCTGCGCCATCATTTCATCAGTGAGAAATTCTGGTTCGGCGTCTCCAATCCGTCGATGGATTTCGTCGGCCGCACCTACAAGGCCGCGCGCGAGGTGGAACGAAGCGGCACGACGCGGAGGCTTTACAGTTAGTTTGAAGCTTCGCGGCGCTCACCATTCGGTTGCCGGAGCGGAGACGGACAAGTGACCGAAACCACGGGCGTCGTCGTTGTCGGCGCAGGTCCGGCGGGGCTGGCGGTCGCCGCCTGCCTGCGCAAGGCGGGTCTCGATTTCATCATCCTCGAAAGGGAACAGCAGGTCGGCTCCTCCTGGCGCCGGCACTACGAGCGCCTGCATCTGCATACGGTCAAGAAGTACTCCTCATTGCCGTACCTGCCCTTGCCGAAGGATTATCCGCGTTACGTGCAGCGCAAGCTCGTGGTCGAATATCTGGATTCCTACGCGAAGACATTTGCTTTGCAACCGCGCTTTGGCGAGACGGTGCGCTCGATCCACCGCGACGGCGGCGAATGGCTGGTGGAAAGTACCTCATCGTCGATACGCGCCCCCTATGTCGTGATCGCGTCCGGCTACAACGCCGAGCCGGTGAAGCCGTCGTTTCCCGGGATCGAGAAATTCAAGGGCAAGATCATCCACGCCAGAGACTACGCCAACGCCAAGCCCTTCGCCGGGCAATCCGTGCTGGTAATCGGCATGGGCAACACCGGCGCCGAGATCGCCCTCGACCTCGCCGAGAACGGCGCGCGGCCGACCATCTCGGTCCGCGGCGGCGTGCATATCGTTCCGCGCGAGTTGTTCGGCATTCCGATGCAGAGGCTTTCGATTGTCTCCCGATATCTTCCAGGCGGGGGCAACTCGCCGCTGATGCTGCGCCTTATAGATCGGGCGCTTGGCGACCTGACGAGCCATGGCATCAAGCGGCCGCCGGGGCCGATTACCCAAATGACCAACGGCCGCGCCAGGATTCCGGTCATCGATGTCGGCACGGTGAAAAAAATCCAGGAGAACGCCATCAGGATCGCGCCCGACATAACCGAAGTGACGGCGGATGGCGCGGTCTTTACCGACGGACGCAAAATCGCGTTCGACGCCATTATTTTCGCCACCGGGTACCGGGCCAATTATCCGGATTTTCTGCAAGCGGATGGCGCTGCCTTAGTGCCCGGCGACGAGCCGATAAGCGAAGCCAGCCGGCGTTCGGGAATCTATTTCACAGGATTGCGGAATTCCACGACCGGGCTGTTGCGCGAGATATCGAGAGAGGCGCTGCTGATCACCGACGATATAGCCCGGCAGCGACAGCAACCGGCCGCCCGCGCGAGCTGATCGTGGCGACCAGGCAATCCTGACGACATGGCTATCGACAAAACTGACACCGCCCGGCAAAGCCGTTCCGCGCTCGTGATCGGCCGCGTTTCCATCGATGCCCCGAAGATCCGGCGCGGGGCGATCTTCCTGGTCAATATCGGCGTGCCGCTTGTGGTCGGCGTGGCGCGCGGCGAATCGCAGGCGGCGCTTGCTGCCGTCGTCGTCGGCATGTTGTTGGGCTTTGCCGATAATTCCGGCCCGCTGATAAGCCGATTGCGGTTCTTGATTTTGGATGCGGGCTGCATCGTGGCCGGCGGCCTCATCGGCTATGTTTCGCGCGACAACGCCGCCTTGCTTTGGCCGGCCTTCGTGGCGATGGCATTGGCCGTGGGCATGGCGCCGCGGGCGGGCCGCGAGCTGCTGCTGGCCGGGCGGCACGCCATCATGGCGTTCACGGTGGCCGCGGCGATCCCGACGGTCGATCTCCTGGGATTCTACTACCTCGCCGGCGTCATGCTGCTCGCCGCGGCGACACGCACGGCCGATTACCTGATTGCCGGGCCGCTGCCGCGACAGCCGGTTACGCCGCTACAAATGCCGGCCGGGCGCGGCGGCTGGCTCCGCTTCGCCGTCGCCTTTGCCGGCGCCGCGACCGCGGCCCTGTGGCTCGGTGGCACGCTTGACCCGATCCACACCATCTGGGTCGTCACCACGACGCTTGTGATGATGCAGGCCGATGCGCGCGCGAGTTATCGGCGCATCGTCGAGCGCATCGCCGGCACTTTCGCCGGCGTGTTCGTCGCCTGGATGATCACGCGCGGCTTTCACACGGCGCCGGCCATTTGCGTCTTCATCCTGCTGGTGGCCCCGCTTATCCCCCATCATCTTGCCAACCGCTATTGGCTGCATACGGCGCTGATCGCGCTGTTGGTGCTGCTGGCCTACGATCTGGCCGAGCTCAACACCGAGGGTATCGCCAAACTCCTGCCGGAACGGGTGATCGACATGCTGCTCGGCTGCGCCATGGCGCTGGTCGGTACCGCAGCCGCTTTCCCGCGCATGGCGGCGGTCGATGGCGACGGTTTGGTCGAGGAATCGCTGGGCGCCTCCGGGCCCGACGGCGGCAAGCGCCGCCCGGCAGCCGAGGACGACGGCTCGGACTAAATCCGACTGTGCATCGCGGGCGCCCGGCATTGCCCGCCGGCGCATTCGGTGATTATTGGGCGGCGCGATGACCACGCGCATCACCATCCGCCGGCCCGACGACTGGCATCTGCATGTCCGCGACGGCGAAATGCTCAAGGCCGTGCTGCCCTATACGGCAAAGGAGTTCGGCCGCGCCATCCTGATGCCAAACCTCGTTCCGCCGGTCCGCACGCGGGAGGATGCGGTCGCTTATCGTGCGCGCGTCATGGCGGCGCTGCCCGCGGGGTCGCGCTTTACGCCGCTGCTCGCCTGCTACCTCACCGACGAAACCGACCCCGACGACGTCGAACGCGGTTTCCGCGACGGCGTCTTCACCGCGGTGAAGCTTTATCCGGCGAACGCCACGACCAACTCGGCGGCCGGCGTCAGCGATTACCGCAAGATCACGCGCGTGCTGGAGCGGCTGGAAAAGATCGGCATGCCGTTCCTCATGCACGGCGAGGAGGTCGGCGCCGATATCGACATTTTCGATCGCGAAAAGGTGTTCATCGAGCGCCGGCTGTCGAAATGGGTGAAGGAATTCCCCGGTCTGCACATGGTGCTGGAGCACCTGTCCTCGAAGGACGGCGCCGACTTCGTCAAGAGCGCGGCGCCGCAAGTCGGCGGCACCATCACGCCCTATCATCTCAATCTCACGCGCACCGACTGGCTCGGCGCCGGCCTCAAGCCGATGATGTATGCCATGCCGGTGATCAAAACCGCGTGCGACCGCGAGGCCTTGCGCAAGGCCGCCACTTCCGGCGCCGCCTGCTATTTCCTCGGCACCGATTCCGCCCCGCATCCGTTCGCGCGCAAGATTGCGATCAACGGCGTGCCCGGTATCTTCAATGCGCCGGTGGCGCTTGCCACCTATGCCAAGGTGTTCGAGGAGGAAGGCGCGCTCGACAAGCTTGAGGCCTTTACATCGCTCAACGGCCCGAAGCATTATCGCCTGCCGCCGAACGAGGACAAAATCGTCCTGGAAAAGTCGCCCTGGACGGCGCCGGTCGAGATCAAAGTCGCGGGTGCTGACGAGCGCACGCTCGTCTATCGCGGCGGCGAGACCATCGAGTGGAAGGTGGTGGAGTGAATCTGTACTATGGGCTGTAAGATGGATCGATAAATGACCGGCTTCCCCGACAAAGACACGATCGCCACGCTGACGGCGAAGATGCTCATTGAAGTGGATGCGGTCCGCTTCATGACCGACAAGCCTTTCATCTTCACCTCCGGCTGGGCGAGCCCGGTCTATACGGATTGCCGGCGGCTGATCTCGTTTCCCCGCGTGCGCCGCACGCTGATCGATTTTGCCGTGACGACGGTCGAGCGCGAGATCGGCTTCGAGCAGTTTGACGGCGTCGCCGGCGGGGAAACCGCGGGTATTCCGTTCGCCGCATGGATGGCGGATCGGCTGATGCTGCCGATGCAATATGTGCGCAAGAAGCCGAAGGGTTTCGGCCGCAACGCCCAGATCGAAGGACAGATCGAGCCGGGCGACCGCGTGCTCCTGGTCGAGGACATGACCACCGACGGCCGCAGCAAGGTGAATTTCTGCAAGGCGTTGCGCGGCGCCGGCGCCACCGTCGAACATTGCTTCGTGTTCTTTTATTACGACATTTTCCCCGAGGGCAAAAAAATCCTCAAAGATCTCGATATCACCTTGCACGCGCTGGCCACGTGGTGGGACGTGCTCGAAGTGGCGAAGAAGAGCGGCACATTCGACAAGGGCAGGCTGCGGGAAGCCGAAAAATTCATGAAAGACCCGGCTGGCTGGTCGAAGGCGCATGGCGGTGCCGCGCAGGCGGCGGAGTAGATGAGCGAGCCGTGGCCGACGGAATTGCGCCTGCACAAGGACCGCAAAGCGCTCACAATTGCCTTTGACGACGGCGCGAGCTTCGAGTTGCCGGCGGAATATTTGCGCGTGCGCAGCCCGAGCGCCGAGGTCCAAGGTCATTCGCCGGCCGAGCGCCGCGTCGTCGGCGGCAAGCGCGAGGTGCGGATTTTGGAGCTGCATCCGGTCGGCAATTATGCGGTGCGGCTCGTCTTCGACGATACGCATTCGACCGGGATTTTCACCTGGGATTATCTGTTCGAGCTCGGCCGCAATCGCGACAATTATTGGCGCGACTACCTCGGCGAGCTGAAAGAAAAAAATCTGTCGCGCGACCCGCCGGCACGTTGACGCTGGGAAATTACGGCGCGCTCAGCGCCCGTTCGTTACTGCACCGGCCAGGCCCGAGCGCGTTGCCGGCCCATTGGTGGCGCCGACCGCTGGCGGCATCATATGCGCCGGCTGATTGTTGCGGCCCCAGCCGCGGCCCCCGCCGCCCTAGCCCCAGCTGACAATGATCATCAGAATGACCCCCCGCCAAGACGGCAAAACCCCAGCCGATGCTGTTGCCGAATTGCCGTGGCGGCAAGGGATTGGGCGTCGCTCCGTCGGAAATCGTGTCGTCAGGCACCGCTTCTCTCCGCGATGAGATGCGACCGTCTGATGCAACGCTTCCGGCCCGCCAACGTTCCGCGGCCGCGCCGCCCGTAACGATCAGTCAACCTCGGGTTGCTATCATCCCCGGCAGTGTCGGGGAGGGGCGTGCGATGGGGCGCCTGCCGACACGAGGACGGCCTTGATCCCTACTCCCTCGGGACCGAGGCCGTCCGCTTTTGGGGGCCGCGCCCACGCTTTACGGCGGGCGCTCCGGCATCAACAAATAGCCGCAAGGGCGCGGTTTGCTCCGCCCCTGATTCGGAGCCGGGGGTTGCCGGCCCTTGATGCTTGAAAAGGCGGGACATGAAACGCCGCGAATTCATAATGCTTTTCGGCGGCGCCGCCGCCTGGCCGCTGCCTTTTCTGTGGCCGTTGCCGGCCCACGCTCAAACTCCGCCTGTCGCCAATGGGCCCGCTGCGAGCGCGGTGGGTCAGGTCGCCATCCGGGCCGGGGACAAAGGCATTAGCCGCCCATGGTGGGGGAGGGCCGTTTGCGCTTTGGCCTGATCGCTCGCGGCCTTGGATTTTTGCTCGCGGCAGCGATGGCTTTGACGCCACCGGCGCTTCGCGCGCAAGCGGCCGAGGGCGACAAGCCACCATCCGCATCTGCATCGCCGACGCTCGCGGCCGCGATGGTGCAATACCGCCGCGCGCTTGCCGAATATCTCGCGGCGCAAGCGAGCTACGCAGCCGTGGCCGAGGCGTATTGGAGCTCGATTGCCGCAAAGCGGCATTCGCGGGCGGCTAAACGCGCGCGCAGCGAACCGGTCTCGCTCGACGACTATGTGCTCACGCAACCGCCGGTCTATGGCGGACCGCCGAAACCGCGCGACCCGTCGAAGCCGCAAGTGGAAGCGCCGCCGCCCGCGCCTTACGTGCCGGTGGTGGCGGATTTTCTCGCCGCTGCCGAGCGCGAGTTCAAATTTGTTCCGCTCCTGCCGCGGAGCGAGAGCGAGTTCAAACGCGCTTACGCCAAGGTCGCTTTAGCGGCCGGGCTGACCAAAGAGCAAATCGTGCGCATCTATGGCTTCGAGGCCAGCGGCAACGGCGACTACGACGTGCAAGCGGGGCTTGAATACAACAAGCGGGCGCGCGCGATCACGACGGCGCTGGGCTACAACCAGTTGCTGGCGACGAACACCGTCGAAATCATTGCCGAGAGCGGCAATCAATTCAGCAAAAGCCTGGCGGCGCGGGCCGCAGCCTTGCCGGACGGCGAGCGCGTGCCGCTGGACGGCAAGATCGCCGTCCTTCGCAAGATGACCGGCTTTGCGCGCAGCGTTGCGGATGACTGGAACCAGCATCAGGCGCTGGCGAAGACGGCAAAGGGTCTTGGCATCCACGCGATGAATCTCGATCTCGACGTCGGGCCGTTCCTGCAAACGCAAAAGCTCATGGATTCGGTCGTGTTCGCACGCCGCAAGGGCATCGCGGCGACGCTCAGCGCCGCCGAGCTGGAAATGATGAACCTCACTGGCGACGGCAACGGCCTCGATATGATCACCCTGCCGCCGGTCTGGCGCGACAAGGTGCCGACCGCCAACTTCTTTCAAAGGAGCGGCTATCGGGACAATCCGGTCGCGCAAAGGAATAACGTCGCCGGCAAGCTGATCGCCGCGACCGACGCGCGCATGGACGAAGAAGTGAAAAAACCGGGAGCGAAGGAATTAGCGGCGGCGCTGCGGTGAGCCCGCCGCGCTGCGTGCCTTTAGACCGACGCCTCGGAGATCGAGCCGGGCGCGGCCGAAGCCGTCGCCGGCTTTGTCCCGCCGACGGCCTGCGCGCAGGTCGGCAACTCGATCGGCTTGTCGAGCCGCCGGGAGAGACCTTCAAACTGCACGTTTTCCTCGACCGTCAGCGATTTGCTGAAGACCTCGCCGTCGATCATGGCGACGCCCTTGAGGCGGACGTTATGGCCGCGAATGGTGCCCCTGAAAGTGCCGTTGATGCCGACGTCATGCGCGATAATATTGCCCTCGACCTGCGCGCCCTCGCTGATGGTGATCTCCACGGCCTGTACGTCGCCGATCACGCGGCCGAAAATCTGCGCCGAGCCTTCACAAACGATATTGCCGGTGATGAGCGTGCCAGGACCGAACGTGGAAACCGTGGCGGTCAAATTTTTCGCAACCGGCGTAGCCTCGATGCGCTTGCCGGTAACCGGGGTTTTGTCGAGGCCGCTTTTGTCGTCCGCTTTCGGTTGAGAAAAGTATGCCAATGTCCCCTCCTGTCTTGACGCCTGGACCTTGACGCCTGGACCTTGACGCCAAGATCTTGCCGACGCCCGCGAGCGTCGATCGTGCTCGCTTCGAGGGGTAAACTGGACTTCGCGTGGAGAAAAGCAAAACTGCAAGACATCGATAACGCGGCCGCCGCCGCCGCCATTAACTAACTTCTTCCTTTGCGCTGGCGCGGCTTCGCCGGCGCCCTGTATCGACGGGCAAGCGGAGAGGCACCATGAGCGACGAGGCGATAACGGCGGCGGTCGAGCGGTTCGTCAAAAAAGTGAGTTTCGCCGCGCAACAGGAGCTGGAGCGCGTGCTGCGCGCGGCGATAGCCAGCGGCCAACTTCAGGGCCGCGAGACGCTCACAGCTGCGGTGACCGTTTCCAACGAAAAAGTAGGCCTGATGGCCACGATCTACTCGAAGATCGAGCTTTGATGCCTTGGCTCGCCAAGCCGTAGCAAGCGGCAAGTCGCCCGCCTTCGCTTTTGGCTTCGGCGCGGCAGCCTTCTCTCGCTACGCGAGCGAAGGCTGGTGGGCGCTGTAGGGATTGAACCTACGACCTCTCCCGTGTGAAGGGAACGCTCTCCCGCTGAGCTAAGCGCCCGATCCGATCGGCGCGGGATTTAAGGAACGCCTCGGCAGAGTGTCAAGCGACGTTCAATTCGAAGCGGCCCGCGACGCGGTCGTCTGCAAGGCGCGGATGCGGTCGGCGAGCGTGCCCTTGCCCTGCTGCGGGGAATCGATGGCGGCGGGAGCGGCTGAGCCGCTCGGGCCGCCGTTGGCGGCGGCGGAGCGGTCGCCCGCTTGATTACGCATCGGGACCGCATCGGCGAGCATCGACTCGATCGGCGAACCGGGGCCTTCGAGCACCGCGGTGAGGCGGGCCACTTCGGCGGCGACGTCGTTGATGCGCTCGCGCAACAGCGCATTCTCGATGCGTTCGGTGGCCCACGTCGATTCCGCATCGCGCTTCATCATCGCGACCTCGCGCTGCAGCTTGCCGCGCTCCTCGATCGCGGCGGCAAGCTGCGCTTCGAGCTGGCCGATGTCGGCGCGGAACTTGTCGGCGGCGCTGCTCGAGCGACCGCCGGCATTTTCCAGCTCATCGCGCAACTCGGTTTCCACTTTGGCCGCGGCTTCCAGGTCGCTGCGCAGCCGGCCGATCTCGAATTCGCGCTCGGCGAGAAGGCGGCCCTGATCGGCGAGCCGCGTTTCCAATTCCTGCATGCGGCGGCCGACGACCTGGGTTTCCGTGGTCTGCACCAGAAGCTCGCGCTCGAGGTCGCTGGTGCGCGCCGCGAACTCGTCGAGCTTGCCGCGCACTTCGTTCGATACGGCGGTTGCCGTTTCGGCCTCGCTGCGCTCGCGCGCCAGGCGCTCTTCCGTCGCCCTGACCGCGCGCTCGTAGTCGGCGACGCTCACCTTCATCGCCTCGACCTGGGTGCGCAATGCCGCTACTTCGACGCGTTGGCTGTCGGCCATGATCGATCGCTCGCCGAGTTCGGCGACGAGTTTGGCGAGATCGGCCTGCTTGTCGGCAAGCGCACGCTCGGCTCCGTGCAGGGCGCCCGACTTGTGGTCGAACTCCTCCTCGGTGGCGCGCAGCTGGTCGCGCAGATTCTTATCGCGCGTTTCCAGCGCAAAGATCGTCGCGGTCTTTTCGCCGAGTTCCTTCTTGAGCTGGTTGATGGCGTCGGTCTTCTTGCCGAGCTCGGCGAGCTGGTTCGTGGTCTTCGCCTTCATCTGCTCGACGCTCAATTCGAGCCGCCGGGTCGACATGGCGAATTCGGCGCGCAGCTGATCCTTGTCGGCGCGAATTTCGGCGATCGACAGCGGCGTGGCGGCCTCGAGCCGCCGCATCGTCAGCCGCACGGCGCGCCCATGCACAAGGGGGATGAATAAAAGTCCGAGCAGCGCCGCAACGAGGAAGCCGATCCCGAAATACATGACCGGTTCGATCATGACACCACTCTTTAATCCGCACTGCCGTCCGGC
The DNA here is from genome assembly GCA_031291475.1 of Xanthobacteraceae bacterium. Classification (GTDB taxonomy): domain Bacteria; phylum Pseudomonadota; class Alphaproteobacteria; order Rhizobiales; family Xanthobacteraceae; genus BOG-931. Next base: position 52,903 of record JARLIY010000056.1, on the reverse strand, counting down.
GGTACCTTGCCACGCCAGGGCGGGGCTGCACCATCTTCACGAAGCGTTAACCTAAACCGAGAACGGCCGCGGCGCCAGAAAAGACGACAGGGCCTTTAATGACAGGCTTTGGGCGAAAGGCCTGTGACAGCGCGGGTTCGTTCGAATGTCGAAAAACCGAAAAGCGCGGCGATCAGAACGGATTCCACGTCGGGCGCGTCGTGAATTTGAGATAGCCGAGATTGGCCCCGAGTCGCAGTCCAACCCCGGACCGGATCGGCACCACCACGATGTCGTTGGCGGTCAGCGCGGTCATGCCGAAGCCGCCGACAAAATAAGCCGAGCCGTCGACGCCGCCGAAGCGTTCGAAAATCGCCTCGGTGCGCGGCAGGTTGTAGACCAGCATCATGGTACGGGCGCCATCGGCGCCGGCGTCGAAGCCAAGCGACGGCCCCTGCCAGTAGACGCGGACGTCGCCGGCATTCTTGGTATAGAGCGTGCCGTCGCCGTAGCGCAGGCCGCCGATAAAGGCGCCGCCGGCTTCTTCGCCGAGAACGTAGCCGTTCGGCAGCCCCCACTGGCTCACGGCCTTCTCGACGATCGCCGCCAATCCGCGCGAAACGCCGCCGAAGAAATGATGGCCGGCCTCGATAATCTCGTTCGGTGAGAACTGGTTGGTCGCCGGCGGCTGTGCCGGCACCGGCGGCGGAGGTGCAACGGCGGCGGGAGGCGAGGGCGGTACGGTCTGCGCGCCGGCCGGCAGCGCTGCAAGGCCGGCAAGCGTCAGGGCGACGATGGCGAACCGCAAGGCGAGATTCATGAGCGTCCCTAAAGCCGAATCAGCCGATGTTTCGCCGAAACTATGACCGCAGCGCGGCCAACGGAAGCGATACTCGCGTCGGCCCGACGCCATGGGCCGGAAGTGCTGCGATGCGGAAGCCCGTGACGGCGGTCAGTAACCGCCCTTGAGCGCCCCTTTGGTGGGCGCCGGGCCGCCCCAGGCGAAAAACGCGGGAATGCGCAGCTCCGGGGTACCATAGGCGAGGGCCGTGCCATCGGGCCCGATCACGCTTCCGCCCGCCGCCACGAGCAGCGCATGCCCCGCAGCCACGTCCCAATCCCGCGTCGGACCGAGCCGCGGATAATGGTCGGCGGCGCCCTCGGCCAAACGGCAGAACTTCACCGACGAGCCGCAGCCGATGAGTTGCGTATGCGGCAGGCCGTTCAAATAGGCCTGCGTCGGTGCGTCCAGGTGTGAGCGGCTGACCATGACAACGAGCTCTCCCGCGGGCCGCGCGCGTGTGTGGATCGCTTCCGGACCGGAGGCCTTGTCTTCGGAAAATTTCAGGCGCTCGGCGCCGCGGCCGACGATGCCGCGCCACATCAGGCCGAGCGCCGGCGCAGCGATGACGCCGAGGATCGGCGCGCCATCGGCAACGACGGCAATGTTGACGGTGTATTCATCGCGCCCGGCAATGAATTCCCGCGTCCCGTCCAGCGGATCGACAAGAAAATAGCTTGGAGCCTTGATCGTCGTTTTCTCGCGGCTTGCATGCTCCTCGGAGACGATCGGCAAATCCGGAGCAAGCTGCGCGAGGCCCTCGCGGATGACGCCTTCGGCGGTTTCATCGGCCGCGGTTACCGGCGAACCGTCGGGCTTAATGTGCAAACCGCTTTCCCGGCCCGATCGCCGGATAGCCGCCGCCGCGGACATGCTGATGGCGGTCAGCGCATCGATCATGCCGGCGCCGGCGCGGGGGTCGAAAGCGGCCATTGATGCTCCTTGATATTTCGAAATTATGCGCGCGGGGCAAAGGGATGCCCTGTAGCACAGGGCGGCGGAAACGGCACGATTGCCGAATCGCGTGCGCTGTGACACGGACGAGGCCGATTCCACCTGCGGAGCCAGTCATGTCCGCCCCCGTTTCCGGTCCCATCGCCATCGGTGCCCTCGATCTTGCGGCCCTCCTGTGTTCGCGCGTTTGCCACGACCTGATCAGCCCGGTCGGCGCCATCGTCAACGGCATCGAGGTCATGGAGGAGGATAAGGACGAAGAGACCAAGACTTTCGCGCTCGACCTGATCAAAAGGAGCGCGCGGCAGGCCTCGGCCAAGCTGCAATTCTGCCGGCTGGCTTTCGGCGCGGCCGGATCGGCCGGCGCCCAGCTCGACCTTGGCGATGCGCAGAACGTCGTGTTCGGGCTATTTGCCGATAACAAGACCACGCTGGTCTGGAACCTGCCGCGGCAATTGCTGGTGAAGAACCGGGTGAAGCTCCTGCTCAACATGGTGCTGATCGCCGCCGGGACGATCTCGCGTGGAGGCACGCTGACGGTCGAGGCGGTCCCCGGCGGGGAAGCGGTTTCGGGCTTTGTGGTCACTGCGTCGGGTCTCAACGCAAGGTTGAGTCCGGCGACGGCCGATCTGCTTGCCGGCAGCCCGGCTCAACCGGTCGACGCCCATGCCATCCAACCGCTCTATGCCGGTATCCTGGCCCGGGATTGCGGGCTTGTACTTTCGGCCGGGGGCGAAGTGGGCACAGTCGTCCTGACCGCCCGCTAATCGGCGCTTTTCTGCGGCAAACGGCTGTTTCCGGCGACTGCGGCAGACGCCCGCAACCGAAATTAAACGCTTTGGCAACACACTGACCCCGATCAGGCGCGCCGCGCCTGGCAGCGATAGCAGGCGTCCTGCGTGCTGGCAGGCGCCGGGGCGCGGAACGCCCCGGGCCAGTGGCGTGCGTGCTGACGAGGCGTTGCGTATGGACGACCTGCTCCGGGAGTTCCTGACCGAGACCAATGAGAGTCTCGGGCGAGTCGACGCCGAACTCGTGCGCTTCGAGCAGGAGCCGAACAACGGCAATATCCTCGGCAACATTTTTCGCCTCGTCCATACCATCAAAGGCACTTGCGGTTTCCTCGGCTTGCCCCGGCTGGAGGCGCTGGCGCACGCCGCCGAGTCCTTGATGGGCAAATTCCGCGACGGCGCGCCGGTCACCACCGAAGCCGTCACGCTCGTGCTGTCCACCATCGACCGCATCAAGACCATCCTCGACGAAATCGAAACGAATGAGCGCGAACTTGCGGGCGACGACGGCGACCTCATCGCGCAGCTGAATCGCCTAATGCATTATGAGGCCGCAAAGCCCCAGCCGGCCGCTCGCGTCGAAGCGCCGGCAAAGCCGCAACCTGCGTCTGCCGCGCGGGAAGAGCCGAAATTGCCGGCCGCACGCGAGCGCCCCGCAGCCGAGCGGCTCGAGGAAGATCGCGGCGAACGACACGCCGGTCATTCGATCCGCGTGCATGTGGACACGCTCGATTCGCTGATGACCACGGTCTCCGAGCTCGTTCTCACCCGCAACCAGCTGCTTGAGATCGTCCGCCGCCACGACGATTCCGATTTCAAAGTGCCGCTGCAGCGGCTGTCGAGCGTCACCGCCGAGTTGCAGGAAGGGGTGATGAAGACCCGCATGCAGCCGATCGGCAATGCCTGGCAGAAACTGCCGCGCATCGTGCGCGATTTGTCCGCCGAACTCGGCAAGCAGATCGAACTCGAAATGCATGGCGCCGAGACCGAACTCGACCGGCAAGTGCTCGAACTGGTCAAAGACCCGCTCACGCATCTGGTCCGCAACTGCGCCGATCACGGCATCGAATCCGCTGCCGAGCGGCTCGCCGCGGGCAAGCCGCAGAAGGGGGCGATCCGGCTCTCCGCCTTCCATCAAGGCGGCTACATCATCATCGAGATCGCCGACGACGGCCGCGGCCTCGACGTTGAGCGCATCCGCGCCAAGGCCATCGAGCACGGCTTTTTGAGCGAGGCGGAGATCGCCGAGAAATCCGAAGCGGAAATCTGCAATCTGATCTTCATGCCGGGCTTCTCTACGGCGAGCCGCGTGACCAGCATCTCCGGCCGCGGTGTCGGCATGGACGTGGTGCGCGCCAATATGGAAGAGATCGGCGGGACCGTCGATTTGAAGTCGGTACCCGGCGTCGGAACGACCTTTACGATCAAGATTCCATTGACGCTGGCGATCGTCTCGGCGCTGATCGTCGAAGCGGGCGGCGAACGCTTCGCCATGCCGCAACTTTCCGTCCTGGAGCTGGTGCGCGCCTCCGCCGGCGGCGAACACCGCATCGAGCGGATCAAGGACACACCGGTGCTGCGGCTGCGCAACAAGCTGTTGCCGCTCGTCCGGCTCAAGGAAATCCTCCAGCTCGGCGCCGATCAAAGCGACGACGGCTTCGTGGTGGTGACACAGGTCGGAAGCCAGGTCTTCGGCGTCGTTGTCGACGGCGTCTTCCACACGGAAGAAATCGTGATCAAGCCGATGTCGTCGAAGCTGCGTCACGTCGCGGCCTTTTCCGGCACTACGATCCTCGGCGACGGCACGGTGATCATGATCATCGACCCGAACGGCGTCGCGCAGGCGCTCGGCCGCGCCACGCCGATGGCGCAAGCCGGCAAAACCGAGCTCGACGCCGGCGAGGATGCCGTCCATGAGGACCTGACGCCGCTCTTGGTATTCCGCGCCGGTTCGCAGCAGCCCAAGGCCGTGCTGCTTTCGCTAGTCTCGCGTCTGGAAGAGATCGACTGCCGCCGGATCGAAACCTCCGACGGCCACCATTTGGTGCAATACCGCGATCAGCTCATGCCGCTGCTGCGCATCGACGCGCAGACCGGCATCAAGCAGGACGGCGCCCAACCGATCCTGGTGTTTTCCGATCACGGCCGTTCCATGGGCCTCGTCGTCGACGAGATCGTCGATATCGTCGAGCAACGGCTCGACATCGAAGTGGCGAGCGAACGTCCGGGCGTGCTCGGCTATGCCGTGGTCAAGGGCAGCGCCACCGAGATCATCGACATCGGCCATTTCCTGCCGCAGGCCTATGCGGACTGGTTCCGCCGGCGCGATGGACGGTCGGCGCCGCCGGCGCGCCGGGTCCTGCTAGTCGACGATTCGGCATTTTTCCGCGACATGCTCGCGCCCCTGATCAAGGCCGCGGGCTATCAGGTGGTTGCAGTCGCGTCGGCGGCGCAAGCGCTCGCGGCGGTCAAGTCCGGCGCGCGCGTCGATATCGTCGTCACCGACGTCGAAATGCCGGACATGGACGGTTTCGAGCTGGCGGCGGCGTTGCGCGAGAATCCCGGCACCGCCGCCATTCCGATCATCGCGCTTTCAGCCATGGTTTCCGCCGAAACGATCGAGCGCGGCCGCGACGCGGGCTTGCACGATTTTGTCGCCAAGTTCGACCGCACCGGGCTCATCGCGGCGATCAAGGAGCAGAGCGACGATCTGCACCAGGCAGCCTAAGCGGGAAAGCTGGACAACATGCAGGACGATGCCGATTTCACCGAATTCGTCACCTTCACGATCGCCGGCCAGATATTCGGCCTGCCGATCGCGCGCGTGCAGGACGTGTTCAAGCCGGAACGCATCACGCACGTGCCGCTCGCCGGCGCCCAGATCGCCGGCGTGCTCAATTTACGCGGCCGCATCGTGACGGTGATCGATATGCGCTACCGCCTCGAAGTAAAGCACCGTGAAGCCGGCGATGCGCCCATGGCGATCGGCATCGAAGCCAAGGGCGAATCTTTTGGCCTTCTGGTCGATACGGTCGGCGAGGTGCTCAAGCTGCCGGAAACGGACCGCGAGCCCAACCCGATTAATCTCGACCGCAAGCTCGCCGCGCTGGCGGCCGGCGTTTACCGGCTCGATGGTCAACTTCTTGTGGCTCTCGATATCGATCGGGTGCTCGACCTGCGCGCTGAAGCGGCTCAAGCGGCATGAGCAAGGAACAGAAGCCGCTACGTGGAATTGGAAACTGCGGAAAATCGAAGCGGGCTTTGCCCGCAAACCGTAAAGCGAGGACAAAATGAAAACGTGTTTGGTCGTCGATGATTCGAGCGTCATCCGCAAGGTCGCGCGGAGGATTCTTGAGGGACTGGAGTTTAAGATCGCGGAAGCGGAGAACGGCGAGGAGGCCATCGAAGCCTGTCGCGTGGAAATTCCGGACGCCATCCTGCTTGACTGGAACATGCCGAAAATGGACGGCTACGATTTCCTGCGGGCGCTGCGCCGCCTTCCCGGCGGCGACAAGCCGAAAGTGGTGTTCTGCACCACCGAGAACGACGTCGCGCACATCGCGCGGGCGCTGCATGCCGGCGCCAACGAATACATCATGAAGCCGTTCGACAAGGACATCGTCGAGGCCAAATTCCAGGAAGTCGGCCTGATCTGAGGTTTAACACGCCGCGGTCGGGCGAATGGCGTTTGCGCCGAAGCGATGCGTACGAAGTGTTGCGTGCAAAAGTGGCGTCCAAGAGTACCGTCGATGAGTAGCGTCCTTGAATAAAGTCCTTGCCGCCGCGAGCCCGACGACCGCTGTCGAGCGGCCGATCCGGGTCATGGTCGTCGACGATGCGGTTGTGGTGCGCCGCCTGCTGTCGCGCTGGATCGGCGCCGAGCCCGACATGATGCTGGCGGCGTGCTTGCGCACCGGGCGCGAGGCGGTCGATCAGGTCGCAACGTGCGATCCCGACGTCGTTGTCCTCGATGTCGACATGCCGGAGCTTGATGGCATTTCGGCGCTGCCGCTCTTGCTGCATAAGAAGCGCGATCTGGTCGTGATCATGGCCTCGACGCTCACCCGCAGGAGCGCGGAAGTGAGCTTGCGTGCGCTGTCGCTCGGCGCCGCCGATTATGTTCCCAAGCCCGAAGCCGCGCCGGATGCCGCGATGTCGGCGGCGTTCCACAGCGAGCTGATCGACAAGATCCGCGGCCTCGGCCGCCGCGGGCGCTTACCGGGCCGAGACGCCGCAATTGCATCCGCGCGCGAGCCATTCCCGGCCGCCGGCTGGTTCGGCGGCGCGCCACCGCACAACGAGGACGTAATACCCAGGCTGCGGCCGTTCGCACGGTCGCTACCGCGGGCGCTGCTGATCGGAGCTTCGACCGGCGGGCCGCAGGCGCTGACGTCCTTGATCGGAGAAGTCGGCACGACCGTCGAACGGGCGCCGATATTGATCACCCAGCACATGCCGCCGACCTTCACTACGGTTTTGGCCGAGCATCTGGCACGCGTCAGTGGACATCATGTGCGTGAAGCCGAGCACGACGAAGCGGTCGTTGCCGGCGGCGTTTATCTGGCGCCGGGGGGGCGGCATATGCGCGTCGTGCGCGGCCGCGACGGCGCTCCCACGATCGCGCTCGGCGACGACCCGCCGATCAACTTTTGTAAACCCTCGGTGGATCCGTTCTTGTCCTCGGCGGCGGCGGTCTGGGGCTCGGGGGCTCTCGCGCTCGTTCTCACCGGTATGGGCTCCGACGGCACGCGCGGCGCCGCCGATATCGCGGCCGCCGGCGGCAGCGTGATCGCGCAGGACGAAGCCACCAGCGTGGTGTGGGGCATGCCGCGCGCGGTCGCTCAGGCCGGTCTCTGCTCGGCGGTGCTCCCGCTCGGGGACATGGCCGCCAAGATCAATCGGTTGTTCGCCGGAGATCACGCATGACTCCGCTCGACTACGATTTCATCCGCAAATGCCTCAAGGAGCGTTCCGGTCTCGTGCTTTCTGCCGACAAGCAATATCTGGTGGAAAGCCGCTTGTTGCCGGTTGCGCGCAAGATGGGGCTGGGCAGCCTCGGCGAGCTCGTGGCGGCGCTCAAGAACGGCAATGCCGGCCCGCTGATGACCATGGTCGTCGAGGCCATGGCCACCAACGAAACGTATTTCTTTCGCGACAAGACGCCGTTCGATAACTTCCGCTCGACGGTATTGCCGGCTTTGCTGGCGGCGCGGCATGCCTCGCGCAATATTCGCATTTGGTGCGCGGCCGCCTCGACCGGCCAGGAGCCTTATTCGCTCGCCATCGCGCTGAAGGAAATGGCCGGTGCCGTCGCCGGCTGGCGCATCGATTTGATCGCCACCGACCTCTCCCATGAGGTGCTGGAAAAGGCGCGACAGGGAATCTACAGCCAGTTCGAAGTGCAACGCGGGCTGCCGATCCAGCTCTTGATCAAGTATTTCAGCCAAATCGGTGAAATGTGGCAGATCGCGCCGGAAATCCGCGCCAAGGTCAGATTTCAGCAGCTCAATCTGCTCGCCGATTTCTCACACCTCGGCGTGTTCGATCTGGTCTTCTGCCGCAACGTGCTGATTTATTTCGATCAGGAAACGAAGATCGGCCTGCTCAATCGCCTGCGGCCGCTCATCGCCCGCGACGGTTACCTTGTGCTTGGCGCCTCGGAGACGGTGGTGGGGCTCGCCGACGGCTTCAAGACGGTGCCGGAGATGCGGGGCTTCTATGCACCAAATGCGCGCCGCGTGACGACGGCGGTAACGCCCGCGCCGCGCCTGGTTGCGGTCAACGGCACGCGCTGAAAGCGCGATTTCCGGCGCAAACAAAAACCCCGGCCATTGGCTGGGGTTTTGATTTCTGCAACCGTGATGTCGGTCAGGCGGAGATTTTCGCCTCGTCCTCGGTCGGCTCGCGCAGCACATAGCCGCGGCCCCAGACGGTTTCGATGTAGTTCTTGCCGTTGGAAGCGTTGGCGAGTTTTTTCCGCAGCTTGCAGATGAAGACGTCGATGATCTTCAGCTCCGGCTCGTCCATGCCGCCATAGAGGTGGTTGAGGAACATTTCCTTGGTCAGTGTCGTGCCTTTGCGCAGCGAAAGCAGCTCCAGCATCTGATATTCCTTGCCGGTCAGATGCACGCGCGCCGAGCTGACCTCCACCGTCTTGGTGTCGAGGTTGACCACGAGATCGCCGGTGTTGATGACCGATTGGGCGTGGCCTTTGGAGCGCCGCACGATGGCGTGGATGCGCGCCACCAGCTCGTCCTTGTGAAACGGCTTGGTCATATAATCGTCGGCACCGAAGCCGAGACCCCTGACCTTGTCCTCGATGCCGGCGAGGCCGGTCAGGATCAGGATCGGCGTCTTGACCTTCGACACCCGCAGGCTCCGGAGCACTTCGAAGCCCGACATGTCCGGAAGATTGAGGTCGAGGAGGATGATGTCGTAATCGTAAATCTTGCCGAGATCGATCCCTTCCTCGCCGAGATCGGTCGTGTAGACGTTGAAGCTCTCGGACTTGAGCATCAACTCGATAGATTGCGCCGTGGCGCTATCGTCTTCGATTAGCAATACGCGCATGCCAGTCCCCTTCTTCGCCGCGCGGGCCTTAGGTCGGCGCGCCCCTGGGCAGCCCCCGACAAACGCCTTGGGACAAACTGATTCGAGACTGTAAACGCGGTATGGTTAACAAAACCTGATTCGCTTGCGCAAGCATTCCCTAAACGATAACCAAGGAATCGGCATAAGATATTGCCGGAGAGTGATTTTTTTGCCACGCAGGCGCTCGCATTTCAGGTTAAGTTTCGGCGCTAACCGACTCTTTAGACTCGCCCCTTGATGACCCGCCGGGTGAGCCGCCTTTTCCCAAGGACGACGCAATGATTAACGTCCCGGGTAAATACACCGTTAAGACGAGCCCATAGGAGGTAACCATCGCCCACGGCGAAAACGCCCCGCCGTGAAGGCGCGGGCCGAGCTGATCGGCGAATTCGACGCGGCGGGACGATTTTATCGGCGGTTGACTGCCGATTTCGGCCGGCTCGGAAACCGAACGCTAACGTTATCGGGGCACAATCGCATTCCGGGGCGTCGTGCGGCGGGTTTCGACCGGCGCCATGGTGCCGTGGCTTCGGGGAGTAGCAGTAGATGAAGTCCCGTGAGACGCTCATTCGCTTGAAGAAGTTTCAGGTCGAAGAGAAACGGCGCAAGGTCGCGCAAATCGAGACCATGATCACCGAGTTCGAACGCATGGCCGCCGATCTGGAGCGGGAAATCCGGGTCGAGCAGGATCGCGCCGGCATTCACGATCCGGCCCATTTTGCCTATCCGACCTACGCCAAGGCCGCGATCGCCCGCCGCGAGAACCTCAATCGTTCGGCCGACGAATTACGCACCCAACTCGAAGACGGCAAACTGGCGCTCGACGACGCCTTCGACGAGCTTAAGAAGGTCGAATTGCTCGACGAACGCGACCAGATGCGCGACCGCGAGGCCGAAAGCCCGGCCGGGCAGACCGAGCTCGACGCCATCGCCTGACGCGCGTCCGGGGCAGGCCCGGCGGCATAATTCTTAACCCGTCATTCCGGAGCCGCGCGTAGCGCGGAATCCGGAATCCATAGTCCCAGTGCTGGGGCTATGGATTCCGGGCTCGCCGCTTCCGCCTTCGCGCTCCGCGCTTCGGCGGACTCAGCGAGCGAAGGCGGGTCGCGGCGCCCCGGAATGACGAAAAGCCGCTCCTTTCGCTCTCGACGAGCGCCCGCTTCCGCGGCGATAATCGGCTGCCGCGTAAGGGTCCCGAGGGAATACCCGTGGAAACCCAGGGCCGGGGGCCGTGATGTTGATGCAAGCGGAGCTGGTTGGGCTCCTTGCAGCCGTCGCCAAGGGCGACGTTGCCGCATTTGAACAACTCTATGCGGCCACCCGCGCGAAACTGTACGGGGTGCTCTTGCGTATCTTGGGCAGGCCCGAATTGGCCGATGAGGTCATGCAGGAAACCTACCTCAGGGTATGGAAGATGGCCGATAAGTTCGATCCCGCCGTCGCCAGCCCCATCACCTGGATGGTGGCGATCGCGCGCAATCGGGCCATCGACATCGTGCGCAAGAAGGGCGAAGCCTCGATCGAGGACGAGCCGGAGGCGATGGAGGTGGCGGCCGAGGCACCGGCGCCGCTGGCGCGCCGCGAGATGACGGAGGAGCTGAAACGGCTGCTCTCTTGCCTCGGCAAGCTCGACCCGGAAAAGCAGCGCATCGTACTGCTCGCCTATTACAGCGGCTGGAGCCGCGATCAACTGTCCAGGAAGCTCGACATTCCCGTGAACACAATCAAGACTTGGTTGCGTCGCAGCCTGATCGAGATCCGCGAATGTATGGGAGTGTGAAGGAGGATGCTTGGCAGCCATGTTTGACGAGGACCAGGACACGCTAGCCGCCGAATATGTGCTCGGCACGCTCTCGGCCGAGGAGCGCGAGCACGCCGAGGCGTTGCGTTCGTTCGATCCGGGCTTCGAGGCGGCCGTGCGCCAATGGGAGCGCCGGCTTGGCGAGCTCAACGTCATGGTGGAGGCGGTCGAGCCGCCGCCGCAGGTCTGGGAGAAAATCACGGCCGAGGTTACGACACCCGCAGCGGCCGGCGAGACTGCATCGCCGCGCGATTTGGACGAACCTTCCTCCGCTACTGCGCTCGCCTCTGATTTCGTGATCATCGAGTCCACGGCAGCGCCGATTCCTCAGGCCGAAACGGCCGCCGAGACGCCTGCCGTTGCGGCGGCGCTCTCCCCATCGCCGACGCCCGAGGCAAGGACGATCGAGCGCAGCGCCGATGTGATTTATCTCGCGGACCGGGTGAAGCGCTGGCGCACCATGACCGTCGCTTTCGGCGCGCTGGCCGCGCTGCTGGCGCTTTACGTCGCGCTCTGGCAAGCCGCGCCTGATCTTATTCCGGCGCAACTGCGGCCGGCCGGCTCAACCATGATGGCGCGGTCGGAAGGTCCGGCGCGCATGCAGCAGGATCAGCTGGTTGCCGTGCTGCAGCAAGGGCCCACGGCGCCGGCCTTCCTGCTCACGCTCGACACCCAACGCCGGACCTTGTTCGTGCGCCGGGTCTCGGCGACGCCGGAAGCGGGCAAAAGCTACGAATTGTGGCTGATTGCGAGCGGCCTTGGCGCGCCACGCTCGCTTGGAATCATCGGCAGCGATGAATTCACCCAGCGTGCGCTGCCGGCGAATTACGACGTCAATACGCTGCGGGGCGCGACCTACGCGGTGTCGCTCGAGCCCGCCGGCGGTTCAAATAGCGGCGCGCCGACCGGACCGGTCCTGTTTACCGGCAAAGCGGTCGAAACGTTGCCGACAACGCCGCCGAAGCCAGCAACGCCAAAGACGTGACACGCTGGATTAGCGGATTGCCGGCAAGTGCCCGCTGACGGCCGTGGGCTGACCGGCCTTGACCAGCGGCGCCGTGCCCAAATCGACATCGCTGACACGGGCGAAAATGCCCACCGCCGCGACCACGATGGCGCAGAGGAGGCCAATGACCACGATCTTCAGATGAGTGCGGCGATCCGCGCTGTACATCGAATGATTCATGGTTACCTTCATTTCCTCCCGGGTTTCGCCGCGATCGGCGGCCGGGCAACGGATCCAGCTTCGTTCAATTAACTACGTGCGAGCGATCGGCTTCGAAACACGCTTCACTGAGGCTTGAACAACCGTGATAACGGGTGAACCCGGCTCTGGGTTCCGCCTTACTACCGCCGGTATGGGGGCCGCGACGCGCGCACGTGCCTCCCCCGGCAAAACGTGCCGGGTCTATGGTGGTTAGGGGGCAACGCGAGTTGCGTCGAGGGGACGTTCCCGCGGCGGCCAAGGGGTTCGAGGGGCTCAAGAGGGATCACAAGGAACGATGTCCGGGATGTTTCGCGCTGCTTTGCTTGTCGCCGTTTTTGCCGGCGGGTTTGGGCTTGCCGCTTCGGCGGCTTTGGCCGAGGACATCGTGCCAGGCCTGTGGCGCATCATCAGCCGCACCGAGACCGGCGGCGTGATCGGTCCGCCGCACGAGAGTTCGCGCTGTATTACGGCCGAAGAGGCTCAGGATGTGGCGGCGACTTTCGCGCCGCCTGCCGGCGCGGCGAATTCCAGTTGCGCGCCGGTCGAGCATACCCTGAGCGGCCAAAAGCTCACCTGGCGGATGACGTGCAGAGGCCAGACCGATATGGAGCAGACCGGCGAATTTACCTTCGACTCCCCGCGCCATTATACGGCGACGATGCAGACGCGGGCGGCTGTGTCCGGGAAAACCATGATCGACTCTCAGGATATCATCGAGGGCCAGTGGGTCTCGGAGTGCAGGTAGGGGTGGCGAATAGGGAATGGCGAATGCGCTGCAGCAGCGGAGCAAGACGCAAAGCTGGCTATTTGCCACTCGTCATTCGCTATTCGCTCGTCTCTGCACTGATTTCAGGTATCGGCGCGCAGGCCGCACCGGCGCAAGAGAGGCCGGCGCAATTCGTCGAGGCCGCCGCGATCGTTCCCGGGCTGATCGTCGACATGCGTTACGCCGGCGCGCACAACTTCGTCGGTCGGCCGATCGACGGCTATGAAGCGGCGCGCTGCCTTCTTAGCGATGCCGCCGCCGCGGCGCTGGCTGACGTAGCGCGCGACCTCGTCCCGCGCGGACTCGTACTCAAGGTGTTCGACTGCTACCGGCCGGCGCGGGCGGTCGCGAATTTCGTGCGTTGGGCGCGCGATATCGGGGATACCGCGGCCAAACGGGAGTTTTATCCCGATGTCGACAAGCGCACGCTGTTTGCCGACGGATATATTTCCGCGCGCTCGGGCCATTCGCGCGGCTCGACGATCGATCTGACGCTCGCGCGCGCCGACGGCCACGAACTCGACATGGGCACGCCGTTCGATTTCTTCAGCCCGCGCTCGTGGCCCGCCGCCGGGAGCGTCAGCGATGAAGCGAAAGCCAATCGCGCTTTGCTGGCTTCGGCGATGCGGCACCGCGGCTTCCGCCCTTACGACCGGGAATGGTGGCATTTCACCTTGTCGCACGAGCCGTTTCCCGACACCTATTTCGATTTCCCGGTCCGATGAGAAAAGCCGTGCGACTCGTTAGCGTATGATCGTCACCACGTTCACCCGGAGGTCTCCCTCGGCACACGCGGCCTGGCTGCCGAAATGGCTCGGGGCAATTGTGCTATTCGCCTGCGCCGTCGTCGATGGCGGCGCCGGATTTGCGGCGGAGCCCATAAAAATCGGGCTCGGAATCGCGCTATCGGGTCAACTCGCGGCCAACGGCAAGGCCGCGCTGGTCGGCATGAAAATCTGGGAAGAGGACGTCAATGCCACGGGCGGCCTGCTCGGCCGCCCGGTCAAGCTCGTCTATTACGACGATCAGAGCAATCCGGCGAATGTGCCCGGCATCTACACGAAGCTGCTCGACATCGACAAAGTCGATCTGATCGTCAGCGGCTACGCGACCAACATGATCGCGCCCGCGCTGGTCGTGGCGATTCAACGCAACAGGCTGTTTCTCGGTCTGTTCGGCACTGCGGTGAACGAAGAGTTCCACTATCCCCGTTATTTCTTCATGAACGCCAACGGGCCGGACGCCAAGCGCGCCGTGTCCGCCGGCTTGTTCGAGGTGGCGGCGGCGCAAAGTCCAAAGCCGCAGACTGTGGCGATCATCGCCGCCGAAGCGGAATTCGGCCGCAACGCCGGCGAAGGCGCGCGCGAGAACGCCAAGACGGCGGGAATGACGATCGTCTATGACCGTACCTATCCGCCGCCGATGACGGATTTGAGCCCGATCGTTCGCGCCATTGCCGCGACCAACCCGGACGTGCTGGTGATCTGCACCTATCCCGTCGGCACGGTGAGCATGCTGCGCGCGATCAGCGAAGTCGGCTTCACGCCGAAAATACTGGGTGGGGCGATGGTCGGCTTGCAAAGCACCGCCATCAAGACCCAGCTCGGGCCGTTGCTCAACGGCGTCGTCAACTACGAATCCTGGCTGCCGACGAAAACCATGATGTTTGCCGGCGCGGCGGAATTTCTCGCCAAGTATCAGGCGCATGCCGGCGCCGAAGGCGTCGATCCGCTCGGCTTCAATCTGCCGCCTTTCGGCTACGCCGACCTGCAAGTCCTGCAACAGGCGGTCGAAGGAGCCGGCAGCATCGTTGACGCGGCGCTGGCGCAGTACCTGCACGGTAACATTGTCAAAACCATCATCGGCGACATCCAGTTCGGCCGGACGGCGAATGGACGCAGTCGCGCATGCTGCAAGTGCAATATCGCGACATTCACTCAAGCGACGTCGCCGAGTTCAAGGATATGGACAAGCAGGTGATCCTGACGCCGCCGCGTTATAAGACCGGCGACGTGATCTATCCCTACGCGGATGCGAAAAAATGACGGCGCGCCCGCGATTGCCGGATCGCGGTTCACAATCCCAGATAAAACTTCTTGATCAGATCGTTGTTGTTGAGTTCGTCCATGGAGTGACCTTCGAAAGCGATCTTGCCGTGCACGATGACGTAGCCGCGGTTGGCGATGCGGATCGCCTGGGTGAAATTCTGCTCCGCCATCAGCACCGTGAGATTGTAGCGCTGTTTCATCTCGGCGATGGCGTCGATGGTGCGGCTGACCAGGATCGGCGCCAGGCCGACCGAGGGTTCGTCGACCAGTAGTATCTTCGGCGCCAGCATCAAAGCGCGGCCGAGCGCCAGCATTTGCTGCTCGCCGCCCGACATGCTGCCGGCAAGCTGGGCGCGGCGCTCGGCAAGCCGGGGGAAGGTCTCGAAGCAAACCTCGAGATTGCGCGCAAGCTCCCGCCGCGCCGTGGCGCGGTACGCGCCGAGCAAAAGGTTCTCCTCCACCGTCAATTTGGGAAACAGCCGGCGGCCCTCGGGAACCAGCGCGATGCCGAGATCGACGATCTGCTCGGTGGTGCGGCCGATGAGATCATGATGGACGCCGTCGATCTCCGCGATGATCGATCCGGCGCTCGGCCGCACGATGCCCATGATACACTTCATCAGCGTCGATTTGCCGTTGCCATTGGTGCCGAGCAGCACCACGGTCTCGCCGGCGCCGATATTGAGCGTGACGTCATCGATCACGCGCACCGCGCCATAGGCGGCGTGAATGCCGGAGATGGTGAGTTTACTGGCCAAGGTAAGCCCGCTCCACTTCCGGATTGCGCACCACCTCGTTCGGCTCGCCGTCGGCGATCATGCGTCCGGAGACCAGCACGACGAGGCGCTGCGAGAAGCTCATCACCGCGCGCATGATGTGCTCGATGAGGATGATGGTGACGCCCTGTCCGTTCAGACGATTGAGCAAGGTCAGGATTTCCTCGACCTCCGAATGGGTGAGGCCGGCCATGGATTCGTCGGCCATCAACAGCTTCGGCTCCGCGGCCATGGCGCGCGCCAGTTCGAGCTTGCGCATCTCGACTTGCGTGAGATCGCGCGGCAGATGCCGCGCCTTGGCGTCGAGACCCACTTCGCGCAGGAGGTCGGCGCATCGCTCGTCGATATCGTGCGCGGCGCGGAGCGCGCCGCCGCGTGCCGCCACCGTGTAGAGGAGCGGAATGCGCACATTGTCGATGAGGCTGAGACTGGCGAAGGGCCGCGGCAGCTGAAAGGTGCGGGCGAGCCCGCGGCGCGTGCGCTGGTGAGCGGTCGCGCCGTCGAGCAAATGCCCGTCGAAATGCACCGAGCCCGCCTCGTTGTGCAGCGTGCCGCAGATGCAATTGACCAGCGTGCTCTTGCCCGAGCCGTTGGGACCGATGAGGCCGACGCGCTCGCCCGGCTGCACGGAGAGCGAGATACTTTCCAGCGCCACGAAGCCGCCGAAGCGCTTTCCGAGGCTGTTGATTTCGAGCAGTCCGGTCATGGCGCGGCTTCCGGCGAATCGGCTTCCACACGCCGGCGGCCGACCTGGCCGACCGGCTTGTGCTGAATGTATTTGTGCACCAACCCGATAATGCCGTTCGGCGCTGCGATGACGAAGCCCACCAGCAGGAAACCGACGATCAAGAGATTGACCGCCGACGAGATCGTCACGGTAGCGATCTGCTGCAACGAGCCGAGCAGGATGGCGCCGATCAGTGGGCCGACCCAGCTCGTCGTGCCGCCAATCAGGGGCATGGCGATCGAGTTGACGGCATATTCGAGGCCGAATGCCGAGGAGGGCTGGAGAAAGCCGATGTAATAGGGAAACGGCGCGCCGGCCATTCCCATCAGCGCTCCGGAAATGGTGGTGGCGATCAGCTTCAACCGCAGCGTCGGCACGCCGGAGGCTTCCGCCGCCAATTCGTCGTCGCGAATGGTGGCGAAGCCGTAGCCGAGCCGCGAGCGCTCGATCAGCCGCGCCACCGTGATCGCTCCGACCGCGAGCAGCATCATGATCATGAACAGGTATTTGATGTAGCTGCCGAACGGCGCGAACGACTCCGGCCGCACGATATAGGCGCCGCGCGATCCGCCGACATAGTCCCAGTTAACGATCAGGGTCTGCAAGACGACGGCGAGCGCCAGCGTGGCGATGGCAAAGAAGGCCCCGCGCAGCCGCAGCGTCAGGTAGCCCATGCCGAAGCCGACGACGCCGGAAACCACGCCGCCGAACACGACGTCTACCGGTATCGGCATCGGATGCAGGCGGTGCATGGCGACGGTCGTATAAGCGCCGAGCGCGAAGAACGCTGCCGAGCCGAAATTCACGTAGCCGCAATAGCCGCCGAGGATGTTCCAGGCGGTGGAGAGCACGATGTATTGCAGCACGACGTAACCGGCGAAGAAATAGTAGTCGTTGCCGAGCGCAAGCGCGGCGGCGAACACGATGCCGCCGACGACAAGGCAACTGACGAAGAAAATATCCGAGCGCACGTTTCAGCGTCCCAACAAGCCGGCCGGCCGCACCGCCAGCGTCAACAGCAGAAATCCAAACGATACCGCGGGCGCCCAGGACGGACCGTAGAAGGTCGAGGTCAGGCTCTCGAAGATGCCGATCAGCATGGCGGCAATCAGTGTTCCCGGCAGGCTGCCCATGCCGCCGAGCACGCAGATCGCGAACACGCGGCCGATATATTCGCGTCCGACCGACGGCTCGACCGGCTGGATGATGATGAGGAAGGCGCCGGCAATCGAGGCGGAGGCTATGGAAATGCCGAAGGCGATGCGCTTGATCCGAATCGGATCGACCCCCATCAGCTTGAGCGCCAGCTGATCCTGCGCCACCGCCATGATCGCGCGGCCGACAAAGCTGCGGGTGAGGATGAGCTGCAACACCGCGATCATCAACAGCGACACCAGGCACGGCACCAGGATGCGCAGCGGAATGTCGAGGCCGGCGATGTGCCAGGTCGGGCCGATATAGCGCGCCTCGACGTAGCGGTAGTCGACGCCGAAATAGAGCACGAGCGTCACTTCGGTGATGAACAGGAGGCCGAAGAAAAAGGCCAGCCCGCGCATCGATTCCTGCCCGCGCTTCTCGAACGAGACATAGTAGATCTGATAAATGCCGGCGCCGAGCACGTAGAACGCCGGCGTCACCACGATAGCGGTGAGGATCGGATCCAATCCGAACGTAATGTTGACGATATAGGCGATGTAGGAGCCGAGGATGATGAAAGCGGGGTGGGCGATATTGACGATGTCGAGGATGCCGAACGATATCGTGATGCCGGCCGTCACCGCGGCATAAAACGCCCCGATTAGGATGCCCGAGACGATGGCATTGACAAGCAGATCGAACGAAAAAATCATTCCTCAGCCCTGCGCCCCCGCGTTACCGTGCCGACACCTTCATCCGGCGCGGTCGCTCGGCTTGTCCAGCAATCTCAGGGCCAAGGCGTTCCTCCGGCGATTTTTTGGCACTCTATAGAAAACGCTCGGCTATTGGCAAATAGTCTCGGCAAATTGCAAGGTGTTGGCATGTCGCAACGCCGTGCCCAAAAGAGAGCCAAACGCCGTGCCCTGATTATCGGCGGCTCGATGAGCGGGCTTTTGGCAGCCACCATGCTGCTGCGGCGCGGCTGGGCGGTCGACGTCTTCGAGCGTGTCGAGAGCGAGCTTGCCGGCCGCGGCGCCGGGATCGTGGCTCAGGCGGAGCTGATCGGGCGGTTGACGGCGCTCGGTCTCGACGTGCGCGATCTCGGTGTGGCGGTGACGCGGCGACAATTGCTCGACCGCGATGGCCGCGTCGTCGGCGCGATCGTCTGTCCGCAGGTATTGACCGCCTGGGAACGCGTTTACCGCCTGCTGCGCGGTGCGTTCCCCGCGGACTGCTATCACCGCGGGCGTGGGCTCAAGTCCTTCGTGCAAGACGATCGTGGCGTTACCGCCCATTTCGCCGACGGCGGCATGGAGGAGGGCTGTGTCCTGATCGGCGCCGATGGATTGCGCTCGAGCGTGCGGCAGCAATGCCTTCCCGACGTCGCGCCGCTCTATGCCGGTTATGTGGCCTGGCGCACGCTCATCGCGGAAAGCGCGCTGCCGCAGGCGATCCATCGCGACCTGTTCGAAGCGATGACGTTCTGCCTGCCGCCCGGCGAACAATTTCTCGGCTATCCGGTCGCCGGCCCCGACAACGATCTGCGGGCGGGTCGCCGCCGTTACAACGTCGTCTGGTATCGCCCGGCCGACGAAGCACGCGAGCTTCGCGCGCTCCTGACCGACGACAGCGGCGTTGTCCACGCGATCGCGATCCCGCCGCCGCTCATCCGCCGCGAGGCCATCGCCGCCATGCGCGCGGCGGCCGAGCGGCTGCTGGCGCCGCAATTGCGCGAGATCGTGCGCCTGATCGACGAGCCGATCTTGCAGCCGATCTACGATCTCGAAAGTCCGCGGCTCGCCTTCGGGCGCGTCGCCATCGTGGGCGATGCCGCGTTCGTGGCGCGGCCGCACGTGGCCGCCGGTGTATCCAAGGCGGCTGACGATACGGCGGCGCTGACGGCGGCGCTCGAGGCCGACGACGTCGAGCCGGCGCTTCGCCGCTATGAGGCCGAGCGATTGCCGGAAGGCAAACGCATCATCGAGCGCGCGCGGCACCTCGGCGCTTATCTGCAGGCGACGCAAAGCGCCGAGGAGCGCACCCGTTCTGCCCGCCACGGCATTCCGCAAGCCGTGCTCGCCGAGACCGCAACGCTGGATTTCCTATACGCCTGACGGCGGAAACCCGGTAGCCAGTATCGTGAGGATGATCGGCGCCCTCCGCGGCGCCGCGTAGCATCCTTTCTGTGATGTTTTATGAACGGTATTTGCTCGTTTGATCGACGCGCCGCTGGAAAATAATACCGCAGAAATTATTTTATTCTCTGTTCTACTGAGAACAGGGCAAATCTCAGCATGATGCCATCATGAGATGAGCGAATCGCGCGCTGCGTCGCAGGCGAGTTCGGCGCGATGCTACCGATCTGTTTAACGCGTTTGCATTGGGGCCATGACCCCGCATGCTTTCCGGGATGATGGCGGCATCGATGGCCGCTAACGGGAACGCATTGCCTTGCCAAAGGAACAAACGATGAAATCTTCTGTGATCAAGCGCTCTGTCGTCATCTCCGGGCATAAAACCAGCGTGAGTCTCGAGGAGCCGTTCTGGCAGGAACTGAAGGAGATTGCGCGATCGCGCGCTATGACTCTGTCAAATACCGTGCAGGGGATCGATACAGGCCGGCGCCAGGGCAACCTCTCCTCGGCGATCCGGCTATTCGTGCTCGACGATCTGCGTGTCCGGCTGTCGCGGACCGCGGGATCGGATTTATGGGATTTCGTTTCCGCCGCGAAGTTGTCGGCAGGCGAAGCAGGCGCGAACAACCGCGTCAACGCCCTGAGAGACAGAACCGGATGATCCGGTTCTGCCTCACACGTGCTGGCCGCCGTTGATGTGGATTTCGGCGCCGTTGACGTAGGACGACGTCTCCGTGCACAGGACGTAGATGATCTTCGCCACCTCGTCCGGCGTGCCCAGCCGATGCATGGGGATATTCTCGACGATCTTTTCCGTTCCCGGCGACAGCATGGCGGTGTCGATCTCGCCCGGCGCGATGGCGTTGACGCGCACGCCGACCGCGCCGAAGTCGTGCGCCATCTCGCGCGTCAGTGCGGCGAGCGCCGCCTTCGAGGTTGAATAGGCGGCGCCGGCGAATGGATGCACGCGCGAGCCCGCGATCGAGGTGACGTTGACGACTGAGCCCTTAGCGGCCTTGAGCTCATCGAGCAGCCCGCGCGCCAGCATGATCGGGGCGAAGAAGTTCACCTGAAACACGTGGTGCCAATCGTCACGCGAGGTGTCGATCGAATCGAGCCGCGCGCCGCCTGCCGCCTTCGGCGAGATCGCGGCATTGTTGACCAGCGCATGCAATTCGCCGTTGAGTCGGCTTTTGATTTCCGCGATTGCCGCGACGGTGTTGTCGCTGTCCGCGAGATCGACCTGGATGTGATCTTCGGGACCCGCTTCCCACGGACAATTTTCGGGAAACGGATGGCGCGAGCAGGTCAGCACGCGCCAGCCCGCGGCGGAAAAACGCTTGACGGTGGCGTGGCCGATGCCGCGGCTCGCCCCGGTGAGGAGAAGCGTGCGGCGCGGCTGGTTGCTGTTCGGCATCTTCAATTATCCGGTCACGGGTAAAGCCGCGTCTTGCTCCACGGCGCCTGGGCATCGGCGCGGCGAAAAGCGACGCGATCATGCAACCGGAACGGCCGTTCCTGCCAAAACTCGATTTCCTGCGGCTTGACGCGAAAGCCGGACCAATGCGGCGGCCGCGGCACCGCGCCAATGGCGAATTTCGCCGTATAGCGCGCTACAGCTTTTTCGAACGCCAGGCGGCTTTCCAGAGCCGCGGATTGATTGCTCGCCCAGGCGCCGATCTGCGCCATGCGCGAGCGCGTGGCGAAATAAGCGTCCGCCTCTTGCGCCGAGACTGGCTCGACGTCGCCGCGCACGCGCACCTGGCGCTGCAGCGATTTCCAATAAAATGTCAGCGCCGCCTTGGGCGCACCGGCGAGCTCGTGACCCTTCACGCTGTCGAGGTTGGTATAGAAAACGAGGCCGCGCTCGTCGAAGCCCTTCAGCAGCACCATTCGCGCATTGGGCAGCCCGTCGGCGCCGATGGTGGCGAGCGCCATGGCGTCGGGATTGACCGGTTCGGCGCGCTTGGCGTCGGCAAACCACGCCGCAAACAGGCGCAGCGGCTCGTCGGCTTCAGCGAAGTCACCGCCTGTTAACCATACCGGGTGTTCTATCGGCGCTGCGTCGGACATTCCGCTGGAGTTCCAAAGGTGCTCGCGTGCGGCGATCGGAAAGTGCGCCGCCGGTCTCTATATAATGGAACCGGAGGGCTACGCCTATGTTGGCCGGCGCGCCGGCTGGCCGTCGCAGCCGCGCTGATCAGCGCGTTGGCCGCCGCGGGCTGCTCCTTCCGCCTCGACTCGATATTCCCCAATAGCGAAGCCGACGTCGAGCAGACCGGCTCCACGGCCAAGGCCGGCCGTCGGCCGGTCGACGCCGATTACAATGCGGCACAAGCCGAGGTGGACCTCGCCTATGCGCGCGCGGCCGCAGCCGACGCGCTGGCGCGCGGCGGCAGGGACGTCAGCCTGCCTTGGGAGAATCCGCATACCGGCGCCGGCGGCAATATCACGCCCCTTGCCGCGGCCTATACCGAAGGGACTTTCACCTGCCGCGATTTCCTCGCCAGCTACGTGCGCGGCCAGGCGCAGTCGTGGCTGCAGGGCGAAGCCTGCCGCACGGCGCGCGGCCAGTGGGAAGTCAGGAGCCTAAAGCCGTTCAAACAGGGCTGACCGGCCATCCCGGCGGCTACGAGGCCCGGCGTTGCATTGCGGGACCGCCGCGAAAGTCCCACATTAAAAGCGCATGGGCGGGCGGGGCCGGCCCCAAAACTTAAGCGGAGTCTGTGGGGATGCGTGACCCCTACGAGGTGCTGGGTGTCGATCGCAAGGCGAGCGCAGGCGACATCAAGAGCGCCTTCCGGCGCCTGGCGAAAAAACTGCATCCCGACGCCAACAAGAACGATCCGAAGGCGGCGTCGCGCTTTGCCGAGATCAATGCCGCCTACGAGATCCTCGGCGAGGACGACAAGCGCAAGGCGTTCGACCGCGGCGAGATCGACGCGGAAGGCAAGCCGCGATTCCGCGGCTATGAGGGATTCGGTGGCGCCGGCGGTCCAGGCGCCCGCGCCGGCGGCTTTGCGCCAGAAAGCGAGTTCGAGACCTTCAGCTTCGGCCCCGAAGGTTTTACCCGCGGCACGAGGCGCGGCCGCGCCGGCGGCGGCTTCGGCGGCTTCGAGGACATCCTGCGGGAGGCTTTCGGCGGCGCAGCCGGCGCGCGGCGCGGCGGAGCGGCCTACGAGCCGGACGAGTTCAACACCGGGACGAATGTTACGGCTTCGCTGACCGTGTCGCTGCAGGACGCCGCGCACGGTGCCACCCAGCGTCTGCGTCTGCCGTCCGGCAAGGACGTGGAAGTGAAAATTCCCGCCGGCATCGGCAACGGTCAGCAAATCCGGCTGCGCGGACAGGGCATGACAGGCCCCGGCGGAGCCGGCGATCTCTTGATCACCGTGTCCATTGCGCCGCATCCGACCTTCACGCTCGAGGGCGCCGACATCCGGCTCGATTTGCCGGTCACGCTTTATGAGGCCGTGCTCGGCGCCAAAGTGCGCGTGCCGACCCTCGACCGGCCGGTGGAGATCGCGATTCCGGCCGGGACCAGCAGCGGCCGCACCTTCCGCCTTAAAGGCAAGGGCTTTCCCGCAAAGGCCGGGCGGGGCGATCTTCTCGCCACGGTGCGCATCATGCTGCCCGAGAAAAGCGATCCCGAACTCGAAGAGCTGATGAAAAAATGGCGGACCGAGAAACCCTACGATCCGCGCAAGGATTTGTGACGTTGCGCTTCATCGCGCACGCCGCCGAGTAAGGCTGCCCGCCAGGTTGCATGTCCGCGACGATCAGCGTACGCAGCGCGAATGAATAGAAGCATTTTCGCGTTCGACACGATATCGCATATGGGCCGGCGCGAATGGCTCGTCGTCGCGTTCGTCGCGACGCTGACGCTTTTGTTTCTTCCGCTGGTGGTGAGGAAGGTCGTCGATTTCGGGCAGGGCGACATGCAGGTGTATTTTCGCGCCGGCTGGGCGGTCTGGACCGGCTATCCGCTCTACCAGGTCACCGACCATCATGGCTGGACCTATCACTACCCGCCGACCTTCGCGTTGTTCATGGGCCTGTTCGCCAATCCGCTGCCGGGTCATCCGCAGCCTTCCTGGGCGCTGCCATTTACCGCTTCGGTCGTGGTTTGGTACTTGATCAACGCCGTTTGCCTGCTGCTCGCTTTGCATGTCTGGGCGAACACGCTGGAGCGTTATCGGCCGATCGCGGCGCGGCCCGGATTTTTGCAAGGTCCGTGGCTCCTTCGGCTCGCTCCGCTGATCGCGCTGCTGCCCTTCATCGGCGACGGCTTGGCGCGCGGACAACCGGCGCCGATCCTGCTCCTGCTTGTCGTCCTTTTCTTTGCGCTCTACGTCGAGAACCGCAGTGCGGGGGCCGCCTTTGCCTTTGCGCTCGCCATCACCATCAAAGTGTTTCCGCTGGTGCTTGCCGTCATTCCGTTGCTGCGGCGCGACTGGAAATTCATGGTTTGGGCGGCCGCGTGGGGCATCGTTTTGCTGATCGGGCTGCCTGTTATCTGTCTCGGTCCGGCGGCGACGCTTGATCTCTATCGGGTGATGTTCAACGAACATCTGGCCGGCATCATCAGCGGATCGATGTCGCCCCAGATAGCGGCGCAAGTTTCGCCCGGGGCCAATTCGAGCATTGGGGTCGGCGCGGTCGTCGCGCGTATCGCCGCCGGGACCGCGTTCTACTCCGCGCCGTTGCCGCGCTGGGCTTCCGCGCTTCAGCTCCTGTTCAACGTCATTGTCGTGGTCGCCGTCGCTATCCTCGGACGCGGCGGCTTCTGGAATTTGCGCGGCGCGCAGCCCGCGGCCGGCTATCCGCTCCTGGTCGCCGGCTCGGTCCTGTTTGCCGCGATACCGCTGATGATCGCGTTTGCCGGGCCGCAATACGTCACTTGCGCGGTGCCGCTCGTGGGCGTGCTTCTGGTCGAGACGTGGCGGCGCAGGGGCGAACAGGCCGTCACCGGCCCGATGATCGCCTGGGCGTCTTTTGCATGGCTGTCGATGATCGCGCTCGAAGTGCCGTGGAACTGGGTCAAGCTGATCGGGCCGATGACCTGGGCGCTGCTGCTGCTCGCGCCAGCAAGCCTGTCGTTGATCGGTAGGGTCTCCCTGACTTCCGATGCGGCCCGGCCGGAGGGGGAACGCCTGGGTGGACGCGTTGCGGGTTAATGGTGCGGGTTCGCCCCGGTAAGCGCGCTTGCTGGTTCCACCGGCCCTATGCCATAGGAGGCCGGACGCCGGGATCGTCGAGCGGGGTCGGAGAATGTCGGAAGTCTCGGGCCTCATGCGCGGCAAGCGCGGCCTCGTTATCGGGGTCGCCAACCAGCGTTCGCTCGCTTGGGGCATCGCCAAGGCCGCCCGTGCGCATGGCGCCGAACTCGCGCTCACCTATCAGGGTGATTCGCTGCGCAAGCGCGTCGAGCCGCTGGCCGAGGAGATCGGCGGTCTGGTGGTCGGCCATTGCGACGTGACCGAGCCGGAAACCATCGACGCGGTATTCGCGAAAGTGCAATCAGCCTGGGGCGCGATCGATTTCCTCGTCCACGCGATCGCCTTCTCCGACCGGGAGCAACTCAACGGACGCTATGTCGATACCACGCAGGACAATTTCACCAAGACGATGCTGGTAAGCTGCTATTCGTTCACTTCGATCGCGCAGCGCGCCGAGAAGATGATGCCGAACGGCGGCGCCATGCTCACGCTCACCTATTACGGGGCGGAAAAATGGATGCCGCATTATAACGTCATGGGCATCGCCAAAGCCGCGCTGGAAGCATCCGTCTGGTATCTCGCCGCCGATCTCGGCGTGAAGAACATTCGCGTCAACGCCATCTCCTCGGGGCCGATCAAGACACTGGCCGCCGCCGGCATCGCCGACCTGCGCTATATCTTCAAGTGGAACGAATACAACGCGCCGCTGCGGCGCAATGTGACGATCGAGGATGTCGGCGAAGCCGGCGTTTATCTTTTGTCCGATATGTCGCGGGGCGTCACCGGCGAAGTGCACCACGTCGATGCCGGCTATCACATCGTCGGCATGAAGCACCCGGATGCGCCGGATATCGCCGTCGGCAAGGAATAATCGTTCGACGGCGGAAAAACGGCAGCGGCCGGACTCTCGTCCAGCCGCTGTCACGAAACACCGCTCAAGGCGCCTCGCGAATCTTAAGAAGCAGACGGCGCGGCCTCGTACGAGACGCGCGCTACCGTCGTTACTTCTTCATCTTCTTCTTTTTCGGCTTCTTGGCCATGGGTTACTTCCTTCTAAGCGTGATGAGTGTACGGCAGGGTTGAGTTCAAGCTTCGCGGGCATGTCTCGGTCCCTCTGCCCTCGCCCCCCTTACCGCCGCGGACAATGCCACAGGGGGCCGTTGCCCGCAATATAAAACTGGCAAATAACCCTGATTTTTCCGTAGCTTAATGGATATTCAGCTTTTCATTAATCGGCGTTCAGCGAGATGAACCCGCAATGAACGGCACCGAAAAGCGCCTGCAAATGCGAGGGGCTTGCGCGGCCGCGTGGATTTGACCCGCCGGACCCCACGGGCTACCAAACCGACGCGTCTGCCGCAGGCAATCGGCGCCATTGGGCGGCGCTTTATGCGCGCCAAGTTCTTCAAGCATCAAGTTCTTCAAGCATGTCATTCAACACGTTCGGGCATTCCTTCCGCGTGACCACCTTCGGCGAAAGCCATGGGCCCGCGCTCGGCTGCGTGGTCGATGGCTGCCCGCCGCGCATCGCGCTCAGCGAAGCCGACATCCAGCCCTATCTGGATCGCCGCCGGCCCGGCCAGTCGCGCTTCACCACGCAGCGCCAGGAGCCGGATGCGATCAAGATCCTGTCCGGGGTGTTTTTGGAGGAAGCGAGCGGACAACAGGTCACCACCGGCACCCCGATCGCGCTCATCATCGACAATGTCGATCAACGCGTCAGGGACTATGCCGATATCAAGGATAAATATCGGCCCGGCCACGCCGATTACACTTATGACGTCAAATACGGCGTGCGCGATTATCGCGGCGGCGGCCGCCAGTCCGCGCGCGAAACGGCGATGCGGGTCGCGGCCGGCGCCATCGCGCGGAAAATCGTACCCGGCTTGCAGGTGCGCGGCGCGCTGGTGCAGATGGGAGCGCAGCGGATCGATCGCGCGCGCTGGGACTGGGCCGAGGTGGAGCGCAACCCGTTCTTTTGTCCCGATGCGCAGGCCGCGGGCCGCTTCGGCGAATATCTTGACGATGTGCGCAAGCGCGGCTCCTCGGTCGGCGCCGTCATCGAAATCGTGGCCGAAGGGGTGCCGGCCGGTCTCGGCGCGCCGATTTACGGCAAGCTCGATGCCGATCTTGCCGCGGCGCTGATGAGCATCAACGCGGTAAAGGGCGTCGAGATCGGTGCCGGCTTCGCCGCCGCCGAGCTTCCCGGCGAAGAGAACGGCGACGAGATGCGCATGGGCAATGACGGCAAGCCGATTTTTCTCTCCAACAATGCCGGCGGCATCCTCGGCGGGATATCCACCGGCCAGCCGCTGGTCGCACGTTTTGCCGTCAAGCCGACCTCGTCGATCCTAACCCCGCGGCGCACCGTCGACCGCTACGGCCGCGAGACGGAGATCGTCACCACCGGGCGCCACGACCCTTGCGTCGGCATCCGCGCGGTGCCGGTCGGCGAAGCAATGGTCGCCTGCGTGGTCGCCGATCATTATCTGCGTCATCGCGGCCAGATCGGCGATGCTCCGGCTTGGCCGTTCGCGCCGCCGCGGGGCCGATAAGATGATCGACGCTCACCAGCGTGTCCAGGCCGCCGTCAGCGCGTTCGCTCGCGGCGAACTGGTGATCGTCGCCGACGACGACGATCGCGAAAACGAGGGCGACCTGTTCGTCGCCGCGTCTTTGTGCACGCCCGAGCAGATGGCGTTCATCATCCGCCACACGTCGGGCATCGTCTGCGCGCCGCTTGCCCAGGACGAGGCGCGGCGGCTGCATCTCGATCCGATGGTGGCGCGCAACGACGCCCCGCTCGGCACCGCATTTACCGTGTCGGTCGACGTGCGCCACGGG
The DNA here is from genome assembly GCA_031291475.1 of Xanthobacteraceae bacterium. Taxonomy (GTDB): domain Bacteria; phylum Pseudomonadota; class Alphaproteobacteria; order Rhizobiales; family Xanthobacteraceae; genus BOG-931. The sequence continues at coordinate 25,087 of JARLIY010000056.1, read as the reverse complement.
CTTACCACCGGCATATCCGCCGAGGAGCGCACCAACACGGTTCGCGCGCTCGCCAACGGCAATATGGGAGCGGCCGACTTCGTGCGGCCCGGCCATGTGTTTCCGCTGGTCGCCAAGGAAGGCGGCGTACTCATGCGCTCGGGACACACGGAAGCCTGCGTCGATCTTTGCCGGCTCGCCGGCTTGCCGGCGGTCGGCGTGCTCGCCGAGATGATGAACGACGACGGCACGGTGATGCGCGGACCGCAGATCGCCGAGTTCGCCGCGCGTCACAAGCTGCAGCGCCTCACCATCGCTGATTTGATCGCCTACCGTCAGGCGCGCGACAAGCTGATCGAGCGCGTCGGCGAGTTTCCGGTGGAGTCCGAGATTGGAACGCTGACCGGTTACGCCTTTCAGACGCCGTTCGATCCGTTTTACCACATGGCCTTCGTGCACGGCCGCATCGGCGACGGCCGCAACGTGTTGACGCGGCTGCATCGCGCCAATCTCATCCTCGACGTATTTGGTGGGGCCAAGGCCATCCACCGGACGCTCGAACGCTTCAAGGCCGAGGGCAGCGGCGTACTGGTGGTTTTGCGCGACGGCGCCGCCGGCGTTCCGGTGGTCGCCATTCCGAAATCGGATGAAACCGCCTCGGGCGAGGCGCGCAGCCGGCAATGGCGCGAAGTCGGCCTCGGCGCGCAGATTCTCAAGGATCTCGGCGTCACGTCGATCCGGCTCCTGAGCTTCTCGCGTCACATGACCTATGTGGGGCTGTCCGGTTTCGGCATCGAGATCGTAGCGACCGAACCGGTCGAGGCGTGACGCCGTGCAGCGGCGCGTCCGCGTCGGTAGGTACGCGGGAAGGCGGTTTCGACGCGCGCGAAATGCCGTCCTGCCCTGCCGGCTTGGCCGTATCATTTCGTCCGAAATGGTGGCTATAAGCCGATGGGCGACGATACCGACACTGCAAATGCTAGGAGGTTTCGATGCCCGAGCATAATCCGCATGATCCGATCGACCGGCAACGTCGCGCCCTCATCGGTGTCGGCGGCGCGCTGATCCTGGCCGCCGCCTTGTGGCCGGGACGCGCGGGCGCGCAAACGAACGGCGCCAAGCTGAATATCGGCGTCATCGGTTCCGGCCATATCGGCGGCACGATCGGCGGGCTTTGGGTCAAGGACGGCCACAAGGTGCTGTTCTCCTCACGCCATCCCGAGGAACTCAAGGACTTGGTGACGGGGCTGGGCGAGCTTGCGCAAGCCGGCACGGTCGAGCAGGCCATCGCCATCGGCGACGTGGTTTTCATCGCGGTGCCCTACAAGGCGTTGCCTCAGGTCGGCCAGGATTACGGCGCCGCGCTCAAGGGCAAGATCGTGCTCGACGCCTGCAACTCAACAACGGCGCGCGACGGCGCCGAGCTCACCGACGAAGTCCAAATGAACGGTATCGGCGTAACCTCGCAGAAATATCTGCCCGGCACGCGGCTGGTGCGCGCCTTCAATTCGATGAGCTACACGAACTTCGCCCGCGAGGCGAACCGTCCGGATCCGAAAATGGCGATCCCGATTGCCGGCGACGATCCGAAAGCGGTGCAAGTGGCCGCCGGCCTCGTGCGCGACGCCGGCTTCGATCCGGTGGCGGTCGGCACGCTGAAGGACGCGAGCCGCTTCCAGATGGGCGGGCCGGGCTACAACCAGCAGGTGACCGCGGCCGAGCTGAGGCAGAAGCTGTCGCTCGCCCAATGAGCGTGCTGCGTCGCTCCCTCGCCAGGGCGATGCCGGCGACGCCGCAGGAGCGTGCGGCGGCGCTTTGGTCGTTCGCTTATTTCTTCATGCTGCTCGCTGGCTATTACGTGCTGCGGCCGTTGCGCGATCAGATGGGAATCGCCGGCGGGGTCAAGAATCTGCCGTGGCTTTTCACCGCCACCTTCGTGACGCTGATCGTGGCGCAGCCGCTTTACGGGGCGCTGGTGGCGAAGCTGCCGCGGGCGCGCTTCATCCCCATCGTCTATCACTTCTTTGTCGCCAATCTCGCCCTGTTCTGGCTCTTTCTGACGCTCGACATCGCGCCGACCATCGTCGCCCGCATATTCTTCGTCTGGGTCAGCGTGTTCAACCTGTTTGCGGTCGCGGTGTTCTGGTCGTTCATGGCTGACCTGTTCACTGCCGAGCAGGGCAAACGCCTTTTCGGCTTCATCGGCGCGGGCGGCACCGCCGGCGGATTATTGGGTCCGGTCATCACTATCGGATTGTCGGTCCCACTCGGCCCGGTCAATCTCCTGATCGCGGCGGCGGTGCTGCTGGAACTGGCGGTATTCTGCGTCTACCGGCTCGAGCGCGCGGCGAGTGCGCAAACGGTGGATCGCGGTGAAGCGCCTCGCATCGGCGGCAATGCCTTCGCGGCGCTGCCCGAACTCATTCGTTCACCTTATTTGCTCGGCGTCGGTCTATGGATCAGCCTGTTGTCATTCTGCGCCACGATCGTCTATTTCGAGCAGGCCAATATCGTCTCGGCGACGGTGCATTGCGCCGGCGCGCAAACGCGCATCTTCGCCGGCATCGATCTGGCGGTTGGACTCCTTAGTCTGGCGACCCAGGTCTTGCTGACCGGCCAGGTGCTCAAGCGTTTCGGCACCGGCGTCGCCGCCGGCGCGCTGCCGGGCGTCTATGTCGTCGGCTTTGCCGCACTGTTTTTGGCGCCGACGCTTGCCGTGGTAGTCACGCTGCAGGTGGTGCAGCGCTGGATGAATTTCGCCATCGCCAATCCGGCCCGGCAGGTATTCTTTACCGTGCTGGCGCGCGAGGAAAAGTACAAAGCCAAGAACCTGATCGACGTGGTGATCTATCGCGGCTCCGACGCGTTATACGGTTGGGTATTCGACAGCTTGCAGGCGGTGGGTCTAAAACTCGGGGCGATCGCGCTGGTCGCGCTGCCGCTCGCGGCCGGCTGGCTCCTGCTGTCCGCGGTGTTGGGGCGGGTCCAGGAGCGCCGCGCCGTGGTGATGGACAAGGCGGCCGCAATGCAAGGAGGACAAGCATGAACACTCCCATCATCACGCGACGCGAATTCACCATAGCGGCCGGTGCGGTCGGAGCGACAGCATTCATGCCGCCCGCCTTGGCGCAAACGCCGGCGCTCCTCACGCGCGCCATTCCCTCGACCGGCGAGCGGCTGCCCGCGGTCGGGCTCGGCACCGCGCAGGTCTTCGACACCGACGACGAGACGACGCGGCAAAAGGCGGCCGCGGTGCTTGCGGCGCTGATCGCCGGCGGCGGGCGCCTGGTCGACACCTCCTCGGTTTACGGTGACGCCGAAGCGGTACTCGGCGAAGTAATGGCTCAGGGGGCTTTGCGCGAAAAACTCTTCATCGCCACCAAGCTCGAAGCGCCGGACGCAGCCGAGCTTAGGCGCTCGCAGACCCGTTTGAAGACGGAAAAAATCGATCTCCTGCAATTCCACAATGTGCGCGACCCGCAAGCTTCGCTCAAACAATTCAAGGACTGGAAGGCGCAAGGCGTCTGCCGCTACATCGGCATCACCTCGACGCGGCATGCGGACTTCCCCGCTATCGAGGCGGTGCTCGGGCGGGAGAAGCCGGATTTCGTGCAGATCGACTATTCGCTCGACGACCGCGAAGCCGAGAAGCGTATCCTGCCGCTCGCGGCCGAGATCAAAGCCGGCGTGCTTACCGCCTTGCCGTTCGGCCGCGCGCGCCTGTTCCGCGCCGTCCGCGGCAAGGAAATTCCCGATTGGGCGCGCGGCTTCGCCGACAGCTGGGGGCAGTTCTTCCTCAAATACCTCTTGGCCGACCCGCGGGTGACGGCGGTCATCCCCGGCACCGGCGATCCCGGGCACATGACCGACAATCTCGGCGCTCTGCGCGGTCCCTTGCCCGATCCCGACCAGCGCAAGCAAATGGTGGCGTTCGCCGACGCGCTTTAGTGACAGCCGGGCTGGTCGCTCCTGTCGAGATAAAACGCGTAGGTCTCGCAATCGTCCACCGCGGGCGGGCGCGCAGGGGGAACTGTGCGGTCAACCGGCGGAAGCAAGCGCACATAGGCGACGACGGCGCGCACATCCTCTTCCTCGAGATTGGAAAATTGATCCCAGGTCATGCCTTGCCAATGCAGCTGCCGGCCGTCCCGGCTGACGCCGCTGCGAATGGCGCGCGCCAATTCCGCGTCAGTCCAGGCGCCGATTCCGGCTTGCGGATGCGCGCTGATGTTGCGCGTCCACAGCGTGCCCATCGGCTTCCAGCTGATCGAGGTGCCACCGCTGCCGTCGGTGCGGTGGCAGATCGCGCAGCTCACCGAATACAAATAATGGCCCCGCTCCACCATGCGAACGCGCTCGACGGGCATGTCGTGCGTGTCCGGCTTGACGTCGCCGGCGTTCACCGCCTTGACCAGCGGATCGGGCGGCATGCCGCGGATGCTTGGCCATTGCGACAGCACGAACAACAGCAGGCCGGCGACGGCGAGCACGAGCACACCCGCGATCGAGGCCGCTATTCCGGGGCGCGGGCCGGCGCGCACGAATAGCAGAAGGGCCAATATCAGCACGACCCATTGCGCGTCGATCAGCACGGCCTGCATAAGCGCCGGCGAGCTTTTGGCGGAATCGACGGCGAAGTTGCCGTCGGCGTAGCTCAGCGCTTTGGGCGTAGTCGCCGGAAGTGGCCGGGTCAACTTCATCGCGATGGTTTCCACTAAGCCGTAACTGAGCTTGGGCGGGATTAAGTTATGCACCGGCCGCAATTGCGTCTTGAGGAAAGTCGCGATGGCCTCCGCGTCCGCGTCGGCGAAGTTGTGGAAATTCGCCCACAGCATCGCGAACGGATTGAGCGCGCGGTCCGGCGCCTGCCCGTCGCGCAAAGCACGGACGATCTGCGGCACGCTCCAGCGGCCGAGACCCGTCTCGGCATCCGAGGTCAGATTACGGCTCACCGAATAGCCGTGCGGGTAGTAGCCGACGCGCATGCCGCCGGCGAGGAAGGCGCCGTCGACGTTGTAGATACCCGTGCGATCGATTTGCGTGTGACAGAGACCGCAAACCTCCCAGCGGGTGATGTACTCGCCGCGCTGAGCCGGATCGGCGGCAAATCCCGCACCGGCGAAACTGCCGCCCTTTTCCCATGCCGGCGTGCGGGCGAGCGAAACAACGAAGTTCGCCAGATCCCAGCGGTCGGCGTTCGGCAGTGCGTCTGCATAAGCCGGCATCGGCCCGGGGGTGAGGCCGGTGGTCAGGCGCAGCCAGATATCCTGCGGCCGGCTGCCGCCGCGGAATGTCCAAGGCGCGGTGAGGTCACGCGCGAACACCGCGTGGCCGGTGTCGTCATCAAGACGCTCCCCGCCGCGACCGGATTCGCCGTGGCAGGTGGCGCAGCCCTGTTCGGCAAACAGCGCCTTGCCGTGCTCCACGCTTTCCGGCGAAGCCGGGATTGCAGCGGGGATTTCGATCGGCTGGCCGGGTCGGGAGAATGCCGTTGAAAACGACTTCACCTGCTCGACCACGGCATTCAATTCCTCGGCCGACAATATGCCGGCAAAGTACGGCATCGCGCTCGCCGGCAAGCCGTCGCGAACCGTTCGCAGGAGATCGTCGTCAGTCGGCGGCTTGCCGGAAGCGGTGGATTTGTACTTGAACTTGCCGGATGTGAAGTCGCGCGGGCGCGGGAACATCGACGGCGCGGCGGACCCATTTCCCCGCCCGTCCGGACCGTGGCAAACGGCGCAGTGCTGCGCGTAGACACGCGCCCCGAGCGGCGCGTTACGGTCCACATCGGCGCCCGGAGGCCAAGTGAGGTCCGCATACAGCGCGGGGTCGGGGTGGTATTCCGCGGTCGGATGCTCAAGGCCGACGCGCGTCCAGATCGAGCGGCCGGCATCCAGCACGAGGAAGAGGACACCGAAGATCAGCACCACTCGCAGCCGAGAGTGCAACAGCCAGCGCATCCGTCGCCCCCTGCGCGCCCTAAAGCCGACTGTCAGCGGTAAGGCGGACTTCTCTGCATAACCGCGGCGTTCGCAGGCATGCTAGTGATTTTCCCAATTGTTCGGAAGCCCGGCGTCCTGCTGCATTCGCCGATACGCTATAGTCCGCGTCCGGCACTCAGCCCGGGAGATCGGCGATGCCCACGCTTATTTCCGGCCCGCGGCAAATCTGCTACGAGCTTGATGGTCCGCCCGACGGGCCAACTTTCGTATTGGTCAACGGGCTTACCCAGTACATCAAGATTTGGGAGCCGTATCGCGAGGCGCTGCCGGGGAGGGGGTTCCGCGTCGCCACATTCGACCTGCTTGGGCAAGGAAACTCCGACAAGCCGAGCCTGTTCATCGAGCAGGACGATCAGGTCGCGGTCGTATGCGATTTGATCGACACGCTCGGAGATGGCCCGATTTTCCTGGGTGGTATCAGCTTCGGCGCCGTGATCGCGCTGCGCTACGCTATCGCCCACTCCGACCGCATCGCCGGGCTGGTGCCGATGAGCGCTTTTGCCGAGCTCACTCCGCAACTTTCGATGCTTAGCAAAGCCCTGCGCACCGGCTTGATCCTGGGCGGCACCAGCTACCTTCAGGACTTGCTGTTTCCGATGAATGTTTCGGATGCCTATATCACCGAGCGGCTCGACAGGCTCGAGGACGCAAAACGCAAGGCGTGGCTGATCAACGACTTCTATGCGCTGCAAAACCTCATGGAATCGTTCGTCGACTTCGAGCCGCTGACGCCGCAATTATCCTCGATCCGTGTGCCGACGATGATCCTCAACGGCGAGTTCGATTTCCTTACGCCGCGCAGGCTGCACGACTCACTGCGCCTGCATATCCCGGACAGCGCCCTAGTTATCGTCCCGCGCGCCTATCATGCCTTCACATTGGAAAAACCGGCGCTTACCGCCGACCTCCTGGCGCGGTTCGCCGAGGATGTTTTGGCCGGCCGCTGGCACGGCGACAAAAAAGTCTGGATCGCGCCTGAGGAGCCAGGCGGCGAACTCATTCCCTTTCCGGCCCACTATGATCATTTGCGGGCGGTGCCGGTGCAGCCTTAGGGGCCGGTCATCGTCAATGCTTCGTTGACGCCTGCTGTCGTCCTCTATAGCCAGGGGATCATTTCAGGCTAGTCTGCGAGCGGCCCGTCAATTGAGAGAGCGGCGAATGCCCTGGCTGGAGTGCAATTCTCGGCGGATCCATTATGAGTTGGCGGGTCCTCCGCATGGCCCGGCGTGCGTTCTGGTCAACGGCCTGACGCAATATGTGAGGCTTTGGCACCCCTTTCGCGACGCCCTCGTGGCGAAGGGTTTTCAGGTCGCCAGCTTCGATATGCTGGGCCAAGGCCAGTCCGACAAGCCGTCGTTGTTCATTCATCAGGATGACCAGGTGGCGGTGCTCGGGCGCCTGATCGAGCGGCTGGGCGATCGGCCGATCTTTGTCGCCGGCATCAGCTTCGGCGGCGTGATTGCGCTGCGTTACGCCATCGATCATGGCGACAAGATCGCCGGGCTGGTGCCGATGAGCAGCTTCGCCGAGATTCCGGCGCAGTTGTTGATGCTCGGCAATGCGCTTCGCACCGGGTTGATCCTCGGCGGCACGACGTTCCTGCAAGATTTGTTGTTTCCGATGAATTTCTCCGGCGAATGGCTACACTCCATGCGCCATCTTATCGAACTCGCCCGCCATCGCGGTTGGCTGGCGAACGATGTCTATGCCTTGCAAAACCTCATGGAATCGTTTCTCGAATTCGAGCCGCTGACCGAGCGACTATCGGCCATCCGCGTACCGACCATGATCTTGACCGGCGAGTATGATTTTCTAACTCCCCGGCCGTTACAGGAATCCTTGCGCATCCATATTCCCGACAGCGCGTTGGTCATCATTCAGCGCGCCTATCACGCCTTCACGCTGGAAAACCCCGGGCTGACCGCCTACCTGCTCACGCGCTTTGCCGAGGACGTGATGGCGGGCCGCTGGCACGGCAAACAATCGATTTGGGTGGCCCCGGAAAATGTCGGCGGCGAACTTGTCCGCTTTCCCGAGGGCTTCGATCATATGCGCGCGATTCCGGTGCGGATACAGGCGGATGAAATTGCGCCGCGTCAAACGGCGGCCGCATCATGAAGGCGTTTCTCGGGCCGCTCGAAAACGGCCGGATACCGGCGTTGCAGCAGACCCGCGTCTCGGCATTTCTCATGTCGGCGCATGGCGCGCTTGCCGGCCAGCTCGGTGTGGCGCTGCCGGCGAGCCTGCACCATGGCTGGCAGGTGGAGATGCATTCCCAATATTGCCGAGAGATGGAAATCCTTTCTTTGCTGGGACGCGCGACCTCATGGATTCCCGATCCCGCGCTTGGCTTTCTGATCTGGCAGTGGCAGCTGGCGTGGGTGCCCCGTCCGATCTCGGGCGTCGCCGATCGCATGCAAGGGATGTTGATCGACCTCGCGGCATTCGGCCATGCGCTGCACGCCGTGATCCGGCCGGCGGCGCTGCTGCCCGAAAGCTATCCGGACGACGATCCGTTCGCGCTGGCGATGCGGCGTGTCGAATTTGAGAGCGGACGGTTGATGCAGGCGCAGATTCTGTTCCTTAAAGGTCCGGAGCTCGTTCCCGTTCGCGACGCCGTGGCATCCGCGGTGGAGCGGCGCCACGCGCAAGTTCGCGATTTGTGGCAAAATATGCTGCACGCGATGGAGATCGACACGAGCGGCAGACATGCTCTTGTGCCCGCATATCAGGCGGCCGCGCGGCCAGCAGAGGCCATTGCCGCGCAGCCAAGCGTGGCGATCCGGGAGCCATGAACATCAACCCTGATATCCAATCCGTTGCTGGCGGTAATTTCCGTACGCCCTACTCCTCGACGGAACATGAAATGCTGCGCGCGCAGGTGCGCCGCTTCGTCGAGACCGAGATCAAGCCGCACGCGGCCGCTTGGGAAAAACAGGGTCATGTGCCGCGCGAAGTCCTGCGCCGCATGGGCAGCCTCGGTTTCTTCGGCATCCGTTATCCGGCGCGCTACGGCGGCTCGGAAATGGACACGGTGGCGACGGTCGTATTCGCCGAAGAATTGGGCCGCTCCACCTTCGGCGGTGTCGCGATCACCGCGCTCGTCCACACCGACATGGCTTCGGTGCACGTCTTCAACGCCGGCAGCGAAGCGCAAAAGGACAAGTGGATGCCGCGAATCGTTTCCGGCGAAGTAATCACCGCCGTCGCCGTAACCGAACCGGATGCCGGCTCGGATGTGAAAGGCATTCGTACAATTGCCCGCCGTGACGGCGATTCTTACATCCTCAACGGCGCCAAGATGTTCATCACCAACGGCGTCCACGGCGATCTTATTTGCGTGGCGGCCAAGACGGATGAATCGGGCCCGCCGAGCCGCTCGATCTCGATGTTCCTCGTCGAAAAGGGCACGCCGGGCTTCACCGTCAGCCGCCCGCTCGACAAGCACGGCTGGCGCTCGTCCGACACGGCCGAACTGCGCTTCGAGGACTGTCGCATTCCCGCCGCGAACCGGCTCGGCGAAGAGGGCCGCGGCTTTCACGCGATCATGCGCAACTTCCAAAACGAGCGCACCGTCATCGGCGCCATGGCGATGGGCGAAGCGCAAGCCGCGATTGAATTGACACTTGAATACGTGCGCACCCGCAAGGCTTTCGGCGCGCCGCTATGGCAAAAGCAGACGATCCGCCAGCGGCTGTCGATGCTCGCCGCCAAGGTCGAGGCCGGGCGTCAGCTCGTCTATCACGCCGCTTGGCTCGATACCCAAAGGATCGACGCCACCAAGGAAGTGTCCATGGTCAAGGCGTATTGCGGCGAACTCGTCAACGAAGTCATGTACGACTGCCTGCAATTCCACGGCGGCATGGGCTTCATGCGTGAGAGCGCGATCGAGCGCATGGCGCGCGATGCGCGCGTACAGGCCATCGGCGGCGGCGCCACCGAGGTCATGCTCGAAGAAGTCGCCAAGCGGCTATAGCGGGCTCGTGTCTTTCTGCGCTGATCCGTAGGCCACAGCGGACGCGGACGTGACCCCCGCGGCACCGCTAGAACGCGACATACGGTTGCCGCCCGGCCGGATTTGGAAGAAAATCGCGCAAACGTAAAGCGAGGGAGGCTCGCCGATGGAGATTATCCCTCTGGGCCCGGGCTTCGCCGCCGAATTGCGCGGCGTGACGCTCGCCGACGTCGCGGCGGATGACGCGGCATACAAAGCGGTACGCGCGGCCTTCGAAGAGCACTCGGTCCTGGTGTTTCGCGATCAGGGCGTAACCGATGAGGCGCAGGTCGCCTTCTCGCGCCGCTTCGGACCGCTGGAAGTGACGCCGGTTGCGACCGAGGGGGCAGGCACCAACCTCGTCATCCTCACGACCATCGGCAAGGACGGCAAGGTCGTGCCGGCCGACGATCGTCTGGCGCTTCGCAACAAGGCCAACCAGCTCTGGCACGCCGACTCGACCTTCAAAGCGATACCGGCGCTCGCTTCCGTGCTGTCGGGGCGGATCATGCCGGCACAAGGCGGCGAGACCGAATACGTGTCCACGCGTCTCGCCTGGGAGCGGTTTTCCCCGGCCACGCAAAGGAAAATCGAGAATTTGTTTGCCTGGCATGATTACTCGCATTCACGCGGCAAGATCGCCGCCAACATCGTCGGCGCCGCGGAGCGCGCGGCGCTGCCGCCGCAATGCTGGCGAATGGTGTGGAAGAATCCGGCGAACGGGCGGCGCGCGCTCTACATCGCCTCGCACGCTTACGCGATCGAGGGCATGGAGAATGGCGCCGCGCAAAAGTTGCTCGCCGAATTGATCGATGCTGCCACCGCGCCGGGGCTGAGCTACGAGCATTCCTGGCGCAAGGGCGACGTGGTGATGTGGGACAATCGCGCGACCTTGCATCGCGGCCGGCCGTGGCCGGCGCACGAGGCGCGGGTGATGGTGCGTACCACGATCTCGGCGACCGATGCGGACGGGCTGCAACGCGTGCGTCCGCCCTCGCGCCAGACGGCGGAGTAGCACGCGAGCCACCCTGCGCGCGCCCTTTGATGGCGACAGAGCCGCGACGGCGCGGCTGCCTATTTTTCCAGCCGTGCCACGATCTCGACATGGGCGGCGTAGCGGAATTGATCGACCGGGGTAACTTCGGCCAGCCGATAGCCGCCGCGTTCAAGGTCGCGCATATCGCGGGCGAAGGTGCCGGGACTGCACGACACTGCCACAACGCACGGCACGCCGCTCGCTGCCAGTTCGCGCGCCTGCGTTTCCGCGCCCTGTCGCGGCGGATCGAACACCACGGTGTCGAATTTCTTGAGTTCGGCGGAGAGAAGCGGGCTACGGAACAGATCGCGCCGCTCGATCTCCACCGGCTTGAGGCCTGAGGTCGCCGCCGCGGCGCGCTTGAGCGCGGCGAGGGCGGCCTCGTCGTCATCGATGGCGGTGACACGGGTCCGCTCGGCAAGCCGCAATGCGAACGGGCCGATGCCGGAAAACAGATCGGCGACGTTTGCGGCCCCGGCGCTGGCGGCCAGAACGAGCCGCGCCAGGACCGCTTCGCCTTCCGCCGTTGCTTGCAGGAACGCAGCCGGCGGCAACGCAACAATCGCCTTGCCCACGCGCAACGTCGGCGGGCGCGCCTGTGCGATCAGTTCGCCGTGACGCGTCAGCCGCGCCAGATCGTGCTTGGCGGCGACACCCGCCAGCGCGGTCACGAGCATCGATGTCAACGGACCGGAGCCGCGCACGTCGGCGTCGATGCCGGCGTCGGTCGCGGTGACCTGAATGTCGAGCGGCTTGCCGGCGGGGTCGAGCGTTTCGGCGATCGCCCAGGCGGCGTCGATGGCGCCGCGGAGGTCCGGCGCCAGAATCGGGCAGCGGTCGATTGCGACCACACGGTGGGTACGGGCAGCGGAGAAGCCGACTTCCAGCACATCGTGGCTGCCGCGCCGGGCGTGGAATACGGCGCGGCGGCGGCCCGCGCCGTGGGCATCGACAAGTTCGGCGACCGGCGCGGTGAGTCCGGCCTGGCGCAAGGCCTCGACGACCAGGCCGCGCTTCCAGGCGCGATAGCCGGCGGCATCCCAGTGCTGCACGGCGCAGCCGCCGCATATGCCGAAATGCGGGCAGATCGGGGCGATGCGCTCCGTACTCGGCGTCTCGACCTGCAACAGCCGTCGCCGGTCGGGATGGCCGGCGACCGGCTCGACTTCGACGAGTTCGCCGGGCAGCGCGCCGGGCACGTAGATCGCGCCGGCGGGCCCGGCCGCGATGCCGTCGCCGCGGTTGCCCAGCCGCTCGATGGTCAGGCGCTCAACCACGTTCCGCCTCGACGAAGAACTCCGCGTTGCCGTCCGCGCGGAGGATCGGCGAGGGCACGCGGTCGCCGATGCGCCATCCCTCGGCGATCAGAAACGCGGTAATGTCCTCGCAGACCCCCTGGCGAATCGCGGCGTCGCGCACGATGCCCTTCTTGATGGCGTGGCGCGGCGCCTCGAATTGCGGCTTGATCAGCGCGAGTAATGTGCCGCGCGGCTTAAGCAGATTTCCGATCGCCGGCAGGACGAGCTTGAGCGAGATGAAGCTCACATCGACGGTCGCAAGATCGGGCCGCTCGGCAAGGCGCGAAGGATCGAGGTTGCGGATATCGGTTTGTTCCATGGAAACGATCTCGCCGCGCTTACGCAAGCGCGGATGCAGTTGATCGCGGCCTACGTCGACCGCATAGACGCGCCGCGCCCCGCGAAGGAGAAGGACCTCGGTGAAGCCGCCGGTCGAGGCGCCGACATCGAGGCAGACGCGGCCTGCCACGTCGATGTGAAAATGATCGAGGGCGGCGGCAAGCTTGACCCCGCCGCGCGATACATAGGGATGCTCGGGCTCGGCTTCGATAAATGCGGCGGAAGAAATCGCGTCCGAGGCCTTGCGCACCGTAACGCCGTCGGCGGTGACGCGGCCGGCGGCGATCGCAGCCTGGGCTCGCGCGCGGCTCTCGAACAGGCCGCGCGCCACCAGGAGGCGGTCGGCGCGTTCTCGCGTGGTCATTATTTTGTACCGTCACCCTGAGGCGCGAGCGAAGCGAGCCTCGAAGGGCGACGGCCCGGACCGTCCATCCTTCGAGGGCCGCTTCGCGGCCACCTCAGGATGACGGAAAAGTCTCGCTCAGGCGAGCTTCACCGATTCGCCGCGCATGTTCTCGCCGAGGGCGGCAAACGCCTTGGCGACGATGCCTTTGGCGTCGAGTCCGGCCTTGGCATACATGGCGTTGGGCGAGTCCTGGTCGAGGAACAGGTCCGGCAGCACCATGGAGCGGACTTTCAGGCCGCGGTCGAGGACGCCATGCTCGGCGAGCGCCTGCATGACAAAGGCGCCGAAGCCGCCGATCGAGCCTTCCTCGATGGTGAGCAGCACCTCATGCTCGCGGGCAAGCCGCAGCAGGAGATCGACATCGAGCGGCTTGGCAAACCGCGCGTCGGCGACCGTCGTGGACAGGCCGTGCGCGTTCAGTTCGTTCGCCGCCTTCAGGCATTCGCCGAGCCGCGCGCCATAGGAGAACAGCGCCACCTTGGTGCCTTCGCGAAGGATGCGGCCCTTGCCGATTTCGAGCGGCTTGCCTTCTTCCGGCATCGGCACGCCGCGGCCTTCGCCGCGCGGATAGCGCAGCGCCGAGGGCCGATCGTTGATCGCCACAGCCGTCGATACCATGTGCACCAGCTCGGCTTCGTCGGCCGCCGCCATCAACACGAAATTGGGCAGGCAGCCGAGATAGGCGATATCGAACGAGCCGGCGTGCGTCGGCCCGTCGGCGCCGACCAGGCCGGCACGGTCCATGGCGAAGCGCACCGGCAGGCGCTGAATGGCCACGTCGTGGACGACCTGGTCGTAGGCGCGTTGCAGGAACGTCGAATAGATGGTGGCGAACGGCTTGAACCCTTCCGTCGCCAGCCCGGCAGCGAAAGTGACCCCGTGTTGCTCGGCGATGCCGACGTCGAAGGTGCGATCCGGAAATTCCTTCTGGAACAGGTCGACGCCGGTGCCCGACGGCATCGCCGCGGTAATGGCGATGATCTTGTCGTCTTTGCGCGCTTCCTTGATCAGACTTTCGCCATAGACCTTTTGATAGGCGGGCGCCGCCGGTTTCGATTTCATCTGCGCGCCGGTCGCCACGTCGAACTTGACGACGCCGTGATATTTGTCGGCCGATTTCTCCGCCGGCTCGTAGCCCTTGCCCTTTTGCGTAACGACGTGAACGAGGAACGGCCCGTTCTTGGCGTCGCGGACGTTTTTCAGCACCGGCAGCAGATGATCGATGTTGTGACCGTCGATCGGGCCGACGTAGAAGAAGCCGAGCTCGTCGAACAACGTGCCGCCGGTAACCAGGCCGCGCGCATATTCCTCGATGGCGAGCGCGCGCTTCTCCAGCATCCGGCTGGGCATGCGCTTGGCGATCTGGCGGAGGATATGGCGCATGCTTCGGTAAGTGCGCCCGGACACGCGCCGCGCCAGATAGGCGGAGAGCGCGCCGACCGGCGGCGCAATCGACATATCGTTGTCGTTGAGCACGACGATCAGGCGGGAATTCATCGCGCCGGCATTGTTCATGGCCTCGTAGGCCATGCCCGCCGACATGGCGCCGTCGCCGATGACGGCGATGACGTTGTTCTGTTCGCCTTCGAGATCGCGGGCGACCGCCATGCCGAGCGCGGCCGAGATCGAAGTCGAGGAATGGGCGGCGCCGAACGCGTCGTATTCGCTCTCGGCGCGCTTGGTGAATCCGGACAGACCGCCGCCCTGACGCAACGTGCGGATGCGGTCGCGGCGGCCGGTAAGAATTTTGTGCGGGTAAGCCTGGTGACCGACGTCCCAAACGAGCCGGTCGTTCGGCGTATCGAATACGTAGTGCAACGCGACCGTTAGCTCGATCACGCCGAGGCCGGCGCCGAGGTGACCGCCGGTGACCGCGACAGCGTCGATTGTTTCCCGCCGTAACTCATCGGCAAGCTGGCGCAACTGGCCTTCTTCGAGCTGCCGCAAATCGTTTGGAGTTTTGACGAGATCAAGCAACGGCGTCTTCGACGGAACGGTCACGCGAATGCTCCTTTTTATTAGCTTCGTTGGCCGTCTTCGGCCTAATCGGCAATTATTAAGGTCGGACCCCGCCGCCACCCCCGGCCCAAAGGCTTAAACCCTCAGTCTTTACACCAATCCACGCTGGCAACGCAATTTGGCCCTTATTCGTTTCCGGGAACCCGCGAGGGACTCCCGCGTTTCGCCGCAACCACTTATGTTGGGCCGCGCTCCCGCTTTTGCCATAGCTTGGGGAGAATTGGGTCCGGGGCGCCGCCGGGAAGGTGTATTTGCCCTGACCGCGTCCGGGTATCCGTCCCGAATCGCGGCAAACGCAAGAGTTGACGCTTCGTGGCCCTCGAGAGCTACCGAAAAAAGCGAAAATTTGGCGTGACGGCGGAGCCGCGCGGCCGCAAGGCGCCGAGCGGGGGTCATCGCTATGTGATTCAGAAGCACGCGGCGCGGCGGCTGCATTACGATTTGCGGCTCGAACTTGACGGCGTCATGAAAAGTTGGGCGGTCACGCGTGGGCCGAGCCTCGATCCCGACGAGAAGCGACTCGCCGTCCATGTCGAGGACCATCCGATCGAATACAACGCCTTCGAAGGCACGATTCCGCAGGGTCAGTATGGCGGCGGTACGGTGATGATCTGGGATCGCGGCAGCTGGACGCCCGAAGGCGATCCGCATCGAGGCTACGCCAAAGGCCATCTCGTCTTCGATCTCGACGGCGAAAAGCTCCATGGCCGCTGGCATCTGGTGCGCATGCGCCCGCGCGACCACGAGCGCCATGAAAATTGGCTGTTGATCAAAGGCAAGGATGAAGAAGCGCGCGGTCCGCGCGGCAAAGACATCCTGGAGGAAAAGCCGCGCTCGGTGACGACCGGGCGTTCGATCGAGGAGATCGCCGCGGGCAAGGGTGGAAAAAAGCGGGTCTGGCACTCAAATCGCGGCGCCGAAGCGGCCGAGACGGACACAGCGGAAGATCCGCCGCCGGCTGCGCGCGCCGCCGGCTCGGCGAAAAAATCCGCGCCGCAGGCGAAATCGGCCAAGCCGCTGCCGCGTCAACGACTGCCGGATTTTGTCCCGCTCAGCCTGGCAACGCTCTTCGACCGGGCGCCGAGCGGGCCGAACTGGCTGCACGAGATCAAGTTCGACGGCTACCGCATGGAAGCGCGGCTCGACCACGGCAAGGTGCGATTGCTGACGCGCAAGGAGCAGGATTGGACGCACCGTTTCCGGCCGGTCGCCGGCGCGGTCGCCGCGCTGCCCGCCTCGAATGCGCTACTCGACGGCGAGATCGTCGTGGAAGACGACAACGGCATCAGCAATTTCTCATTGTTGCAGACCGATCTGAAGGACGGGCGCACTGATCGCTTTGTCTATTATGTTTTCGATCTGCTGCATCTCGACGACCGCGATCTGCGCGGCGCGCCATTATCCGAGCGCAAGGCGGCGCTGGCGCGCTTGCTCAAAGGCACCGGCAAAAGCGGGGTGATCCGCTATACGGATCATTTCGACGAGGATGGGCCGCTCATTTACCGGCATGCTTGCGACATGGGGCTGGAAGGCATCGTGTCGAAGCGACGCGACGCGCCCTACCGCTCCGGCCGGTCGGACAATTTCGTCAAGACCAAATGCCACGGCCGCCAGGAATTCATCGTCGCCGGCTTTACGCCGTCGACCGCCGCGCCGCGCGCGATTGGCGCGCTGACGGTCGCCGTTCATGAAAACGGCGAGTTGCGTTACGCCGGCCGCATCGGCACCGGCTATACGCAAAAAATGGCGCACGAGTTGTGGAAACGCCTCGAACCGTTGCGCACCGATCGCCGCCCGATCGAGCTGCCAGCCGACGAACGCCGCAAGGACGTGATCTGGGTCAAGCCGAAGCTCGTCGTCGAGGCCCAATTTGCCGGCGTGACCCACGGCGGGGTGCTGCGCCAGGCCTCGTTCAAGGGCATCCGCGAGGACAAGACGGCAAAAGAGGTCGTGCGCGAGGTTCCAGCGGCGCGGGCCAAGGCGGCAGCCGCCACAGCCGCGCCGGCGAAAGCGGCCGCGTCGAAGTCGGTCAAGAAGCCGATCAAGGATCCGCCGCCGGCGCGCGCGGATAAAAAAAGCGGTTCGGACGTTGCGCAAATCCATCTGACGCATCCCGACCGCGTCTATTGGCCGGACGCCGGCGTGACCAAGAAAGAACTGGCCGAGTATTACGTCAGCGTCTGGGATTGGATAAAGCCGCACATTCTCGGCCGGGCGCTGTCCCTGGTACGCGCTCCGGAAGGGATTACCGGCGAGACTTTTTTTCAGAAGCACATCGCCGCGAACGTGAAATCGTCGCCGCTGCGCCACGCCGTGCCGGGCAAGGATCACGACGTTATTGCCGTGGAGACGCTCGACGATCTCGTCGCGCTGGTGCAATCGGCGGCGCTGGAAATTCACGTGCGCGGCTCGCGGCTCGACAGTCTGGAGATGTGCGACCGCATGGTGTTCGATCTCGATCCGGGCGAAGGCGTCGCCTGGCCGCAGATCGTCGCCGCGGCGCGCGAGACGCGCGAACGGCTTAAGGCCGCAAAGCTTGAAAGCTTCGTCAAGCTGTCGGGCGGCAAGGGCATCCATGTCGTGGTGCCGATCGAGCGCGCGCCCTGGAACGCGGCCAAGCTGTTCACGCAACGGATCGCCGCGGCGATGGCCGCGGACAGCCCGAAGCTTTATCTCGCCAAGATGACCAAGGCGCTGCGGGCGGGCCGCATCTTCATCGACTATTTCCGCAATACGCGCGAGGCAACGTCGGTCGCGCCTTATTCCTCGCGCGCGCGGCCGGGCGCGCCGGTGTCTGCGCCGGTGATCTGGGAGCGGCTTTCCCGCACCGCCGGCGGCAACGATTTTACGTTGCGCGACCTGAAAAAGCGCCTCAAGGACGACGCCTGGGCCGACATCGGCAAGGTGCGGCAGAAGCTGCCGGAATTGGCCAAAAGCCGGCGGTAGTATTGCCGCTCACTTAGACCATGATCCGATCAAATTGAATCGGATCATGGTCTAGATTCTTCGTTGGAGCATGATCTTTTCGGAAAACCGGTATCCACTTTTCCGGATCATGCTCTAGCTCAGAAATTCAGCGCGGCCGTTATCGAGATCGTAGTACGCCGCAATGACCTTGACCTTGTTGTCCTTGATGAGATGCGAGACGATCGGGCTCTTGGTCGCGACCTTGGCGGCGGTTCGCTTCGCGCTTTCGCGAACCGTATTATCGACAAAATCGCCGGGCTTGCCGCGCACGGCCATCGCGGCCGGCACGATGACATTGACCATGGGACCGATCGAGCCGGGAAGCTTGATGTGCTTCTCCACGACTTCGCAGGCGGCGGCAACGGCCCCGCATTTTTCATGACCCATGACCACAATGAGGGGAACACCGAGGTGTTCGGCGCCGTATTCGATCGTCCCCATGGTCGCCGTATCGACCATATTGCCCGCGTTACGGGCGACAAAGAGTTCGCCCAGACCAAGCCCGCCGAACAATAGCTCCGGCGGAACGCGGCTGTCGGAGCAGGAGATGATCGTTGCCCACGGCGTTTGTCCCTTCGCCACCCGTTCACGCTGATTTGCCAGATCGGCAGCGCAGACCTGAGGCGCGCTGACGTATTTCTCATTGCCGGCTTTGAGTTTGGCGAACGCTTCGTCCGCCGTAACGCTGGTTGTCGCGCCTGCTGCAAAAACCTGTCGCGCGCCAAACAGCGCAGTCGCGGCAAGGCCTGCCGTTGCCAGCGAGAGGAACTGACGACGCCCCGGCGCAAATTGATGACAGTGCTCGCACATTGCTTAGCCCCTTAATTTGCGCGATGCTGGTCGCGCTGTCTGCCGCTGACAGGTAGCACAAGTCGATAAACGCGAAGGTGACAGATTCGGGTTGATTTGAATCGAGCGTTCGGTGTTAGCGCCGGTAAGGCGACCTCATTGCTCATCACCGCCGGGCTTGACCCGGCGGTCCATGGTGACGATGGGCAGTAAAACCTTGTTCGGCAATTCAGCATGGATTGCCGGGTCATAGGCGAGCGAAGCGACGCCGTTCTTCGAACGGCTATGCCCGGCAATGACGAGAGCTATCCCGCGAGCTTGAAGCGCTCGATCTTCGGCTCAAAGCGCGTGCGGAAGATTTCCGCGTCCAGCGGGTCCTCGAAGCAGTAGCGGACGAAAGCCGCGTAATCGTCTTCGACATACATGTCGAACTTGCCGACATAGGCGATGAGGAAATCCAAGATCGCGCTGTCGTCGGCGAGCTGTTGGCGCGGCAGCACCACCTGATACGGGCAATCCTCATCGAGCTTGCGCAGCCACGCGCTTCGCTTGTCCGCCTCCACAACCGCCTCCATCCCCTAAAGCCTTAACTTTCAGGCCTTGAACTTTCAGGCCTTGCCTTCCCCAAGCCTTGACTTGAACTATAAATTGTTCTCTTTTTGTTCTCAAGAGTCAAGGACAAAATCCAAGGACAAAATTGGCGGCTCCGATGGCGGTCGAGACCATAGGCGACGCTTTTTCGCTCGGCTGGCGGGTCACCGTGCGTTGCAGCTATGGCCGCGCCGAGGGCCCGCGGTCGCAATCGAGCCGCGAGTGCAATTACCGCAAGGAATTGGACATGGAGACGCTGGTGTGGACCCGGGGCAGGGCGTTTCCGCTGTCCCGGCTGGAAAGCCGGCTGCGCTGTCCGCGCTGCGGCTCACGCCTTGTGGTGGTGCTCTATCAGCCGCCGCGGCACGCGGCCGCGCGCTAGCGGCCTGTCAACCACCGCGCAAGAACCATAGCCGACGCTTAGCGTCGGCGGCCGCCTATGCCCCCCTCCCCGCTATCGCGGGGCGGGATGAAGCTGATCGCGCCGCGAGAATGATTTCCCGCGGCATCATCGGCAAATTTCCTTACAGGCCGCTACGCGGCGGCGCGAAATTCCTCCGCATGCGCCATGGCCCAGGCGGCGGCAAACCGTTTGTCGGCGGTGCCGGCGAGCAATTCTCCAGGCCGCAAAGGCGGATAAAGCTCGGCGAAGCTCTTGACCTCGTTGGGCGAAACGCGACGGGAAAAATGCGCGGGGCGGAATTGATTGGGATGATCGAGCCCCGCCGCGGCCGCAAGTTCGGCGAGCGACTCGATTGTCGCGCGGTGAAAATTGAACACGCGCTCCGATTTGTCGGCGACCACAAGAGCGCGCTGCCGCGAACGGTTCTGGGTCGAGACGCCGGTCGGACAGCGGTCGGTGTGGCAGGACAGCGACTGGATGCAGCCGAGCGCGAACATGAAGCCGCGCGCCGAATTGCACCAGTCGGCGCCCAACGCCATGGCGCGCGCGATGTCGAAGGCGCTGACGATCTTGCCAGCGGCGCCGAGCGTGATGCGGTCGCGGGCATTGATGCCGATGAGGGCATTGTGAACGAAATTCAATCCCTCGCGCATCGGCATGCCGAGGTGATCGACGAATTCCAGCGGCGCCGCGCCTGTGCCGCCTTCCGTGCCGTCGACGACGATAAAGTCGGGATAGATTTCCGTCGCCAACATCGCCTTGCAGATCGCTAGGAATTCCCACGGATGGCCGATGCAGAGCTTGAAGCCCGCAGGCTTGCCGCCGGACAGGCGCCGCATCTTGGCGATAAAATGCATCATCTCGACCGGTGACGAGAAAGCCGAATGGCGCGACGGCGATATGCAGTCGACGCCGACCGGTACGCCGCGGCTGGCGGCGATTTCGGGGGTAACTTTGGCGGCGGGCAGTACCCCGCCGTGGCCGGGTTTGGCGCCCTGGCTGAGCTTGATCTCGACCATCTTGACCTGATCGCTCCGCGCCACTGTCTCGAATTTCTCGGCGCAAAACGTGCCGTCGCCATTGCGGCAACCGAAATAGCCCGAACCGATCTCCCAGATCAGATCGCCGCCGTTTTCGCGGTGATAGGCGCTATATCCGCCTTCGCCGGTATCGTGAGCGAAGTTGCCCTTCCTGGCCCCGATGTTGAGCGAGCGGATGGCGTTCGGGCTCAGCGCGCCGAAGCTCATCGCCGATATGTTGAAGACGGAAGCCGAATAGGGTTTGGCGCAATCGGGCCCACCGACGACGATGCGGAACGGCTCCTTAACGGGGACCTTCGGCGCGATCGAATGATCGAGCCACTCGTGGCCGCTGACATAGACGTCGTTCTGGGTGCCGAACGGGCGCTTGTCCAAAGCGCGCTTGGCGCGCTGGTAGACGAGGGCGCGCTTGTCGCGGGAAAACGGCGTGCCGTCCTTTTCGCTTTCGAGGAAATACTGGCGAATCTCGGGTCGAATCTCTTCCAGGATGAAGCGGATATGCGCCGTAAGCGGATAGTTGCGCAGCACGGCGTGCGGGGCCTGAATGAGATCCATCGTGCCGATGACCGACAACGCCGCGAACAGCGCGAGCGGGATCAAGACAAGGATCGCGGTGTAGCCGTTGAGAAATCCGGACAGCAGACCGGCAATCAATGCAATCAGCAGGATTGCGGTGATCAAGAGCGCCAATGTGTAGACGATGAAGCGCGCCTGTAACGGCAGCAGCAATGTGTGCATGGAAGCCTCCCCCAAAGCAGGCGAGACCCGGCGATGGCAAGTCTATCCGGTCTCTTGCCTTACTGCGAGCTATACGGGGGAAGCTTGTCAGTTTGACGAAATCGCCCGCCCGGTGGCCTTTTGGGCGCTGCGGCGCATGGCGATTTGGGGGCACGATGGCCGCGGATTACTCCACGTCGAGCGGCTCGGTGCCGGTCGGGTTACCGCTGGCGTCGAGCGTGATCTTCTGCACCCGCGCTTCGGCCTGCCGCAGCAAATCCTCGCAGCGGCGCTTGAGCGCTTCGCCGCGCTCGTAAATGGCGACCGATTCTTCAAGCGGCACCTTGCCGTCTTCGAGGCGCTTGACGATCGATTCGAGTTCCTCGATCGCCCGCTCGAACGACAATTTGCCGACATCGCCATTCTGGGCGTTCTGATTGTCTTGATTGTTTGGGTTGCTTTGTTGCGCCATCGCCGGCTCTCCGACTCGTCCTGGTCTTATAGCAGATCGGCCGCACTATCCGCGCATCAGCGTGGTGACATGCGCGGCCGCCGAGCTCGCCAACGCTTCGAGATCATAGCCGCCCTCCAGCAGCGAAACCACGCGGCCCTCGGCGCATTGATCGGCAACGTCCATGATTTTTTGCGTGGCCCATACGAAATCAGCCTCGACCAGATTGAGGTTGGCGAGCGGGTCGCGCATATGGGCGTCGAAGCCGGCGGAAATCACGATGAGCTCCGGCTTGAAATCGCGCAACCGCGGCAGGATGCGATTCTCGAAGGCGGCGCGGAAAGCCTCGCCGCCGTCGCCGGCGCGCAGCGGGGCGTTAACGACGGTATTGAATTCGCCGGATTCGCCGATTGCGCCGGTGCCGGGGAACAGCGGCATCTGATGGGTCGAGCAATACATCACCGTCTTGTCCGCCCAGAAAATCTCCTGCGAGCCGTTGCCGTGATGCACGTCGAAATCGACGATGGCCGCGCGGGTAATGCCGTGATGATCCTGCGCATAGCGCGCGGCGATGGCGGCATTGTCGAACAGGCAGAAGCCCATCGGCCGCGCCGTTTCGGCGTGATGCCCGGGCGGGCGCGTGGCGACAAAGGCGTTGGCGGCCCTCTTCATCACCACCTCGTCGACCGCGTGAATGGCGCCGCCGATCGCGCGCAACGCGGCTTCGAAGCTGCCGGGCGACATCGAGGTATCGGCGTCGAGCCGGACCATGCCTTCCCGCGGCGTCGCGTCGCGGATCTGCAAGATGTAGTCCATGGGATGACACAGCGCGATGATTTCGAACGGCGCCATCGGCGCCTGCACGCGCGCCAGCGTCTGGAATTTTTCCGCTTCCAGCGCGCGTTCGACGGCGCGCAGCCGCTCGGGCCGCTCGGGATGGCCGAGCGGGGTCAGGTGATTGAGGCAGGCCGGGTGGGTGATCAGCAACGTCGACATGAAGGCTATATCGGGACGGGATTAATGCGCCAGAACGGCATCGGCGCCGATCACGCCCGCGGCGCCTTCGACCACGATGCGTTCGAGCGCTGCGGCTTGCACGGAGAAGTTCTCGGCAAAAAAGCGCGCCAGCGCGATGCGGGAGGATGCATCGGTGCCGAGCCGCAAAGCTGCCAGCGCCTGCTGCGCCAACAGGCAACCGCCGGCGGCGACGCCGAACAGCCGCAGATACGGGGTCGCTCCGGCCAGCGCCTCGTCCGTGCCTTTATCGAGCTGCGCCAGCATCCAGCGCGTCGCGCGCGTGAGGCTCTCGACCGCTTCCTCGAGCCGCACGCCGCTCCAACCGAGCGCCGGATCGTTGGTGGCGTTGACCGCTTCCACGATGCGGCGCAGTTCGCCGAGATAGCCCTCGACCACCGCGCCGTCGGAGAGCGGCAGCTTGCGGATGACGAGATCGATCGCCTGAATGCCGTTGGTGCCTTCGTAGATCGCGGCGATGCGCGCGTCGCGATAAAGCTGCGCCGCGCCGGTTTCCTCGATGTAGCCCATGCCGCCATGCACCTGCACGCCGAGCGAAGCGACCTCATTGGCGATATCGGAGGAAAACGCCTTGGCGAGCGGCGTTAGCAGCGAGGCGTGCGCATGCGCCGCGTGTCGCGCGGCCTTGTCGGCGCCGCGCTCGGCGCGATCGAGCGCCATGGCTGTGGCGTAGCAAATGCTGCGGGCCGCCTGCGTCAGCGAGCGCATGCTCATGAGCATGCGTTTGACGTCGGGATGGGCGATGATCGGCGCCGACTCGGTGGCCGGCATTCCGGGTGTGCGGCCCTGGCGGCGTTCGCGCGCATAGGCGACCGCTTGCTGCGTCGCGCGTTCGGCGATGCCGACGCCTTGGAGGCCGACGGCGAGTCTGGCGCGGTTCATCATGGTGAACATGCAGGCCATGCCGGCATTCTCTTCGCCGATGATGTAGCCGACTGCGCCGCCTTGATCGCCGAAGATCATGGTGCAGGTCGGCGAGCCATGGATGCCGAGCTTGTGCTCCACCGAATGCGCGCGCACGTCGTTGCGGGCGCCGAGCGAGCCGTCGGCGTTGAGCAGGAATTTTGGCACCAGAAACAGCGAAATGCCACGGGTGCCGGGCGGCGCGTCCGGCAGCCGCGCCAGCACAAAGTGAATGATGTTGTCGGTGAGGTCGTGCTCGCCATAGGTGATGAAAATCTTCTGCCCCTTGAGGCGATAGGTGCCGTCGCCGGCGCGGTCCGCCCGCGTGCGCAGCGCGCCGACGTCGGAGCCGGCGTTCGGCTCGGTGAGCTGCATGGTGGCGATCCACTCGCCGGAAACGAGTTTTTCCAGATAGGCGCCTTTGAGCTTGTCGCTGCCGTGAACCGCGAACGCATCGACCGCGGCCATGCCGACCAGCGGGCCGAGCGCGAACGCCATGCAGGCCGAATTCCACATTTCGACGCATGCCGCGTTGACCACTTGCGGCAGGCCTTGGCCGCCCCATTCGGCGGGGGCGGTGACGCCGTTCCAGCCGCCCTTGCACCAGGCGCGATAGGCTTCCTTCCAGCCGGGCGCGGTGGTGACGACGCCGTCCTTGAACGTCGTGCCCTGCGTGTCGCCGACGCGATTGAGCGGGGCGATGATCTCGCCGGCCATGCGGCCGGCTTCGGCGAGCACTGCGTCCACATCGTCCATGCCCAGATCGCCGAAGAAACCTTGCTCAAGCGCGGGCAGGAGCGCCGCCCCGTATTTCAGGGCGAAGTCCATGTCGGCGAGTGGGGCGTGGTACGTCACGATGAGCCTCCGCTTGAATGTGCGAGGGGATCGAGGATAGGCGGCGTCCAGGATCGCCGGACACTATTATATGGCGCGGAGCGACCTTTGATAGTGTTGCGATCACGCCAGGTGCCGGCCGCAGGCGCCGAATATCGCCAAGATTGATCGACGGGGGTGCCGCCGCTATGTTGCGCCGGCCGTTTGCCCACGGACGGCGGCAATCCGACGGCGCATTGGGGCGTAGCCAAGTGGTAAGGCAGCGGATTTTGATTCCGCCATTC
>JARLIY010000055.1 GCA_031291475.1 Xanthobacteraceae bacterium | reverse complement strand
TAATCGGCGCGAAGGAGGTCGAAGGCGCAGGTCTCACTGGCAAACACGATGGTGTCGGGGCCGTGGGGATTCTTGATCCGGGCCATGGAAAGCGGGCGGAAGCCGCGAGGATCGCGGGCGGCGAAGATGCGGTCGCGGGTCATCATGACGATGGAGAATGCGCCGTCGACCTGGGAGAGCGAGTCGGCGATGGCGTCGACCAAAGTGCCGGCGTGGGAGTGGGCGATGAGTTGGACGATGATCTCGGAATCGGAGGTGGTTTGGAAGTAAGCGCCGTCGCGTTCGAGGCGGGCGCGGATATTGCCGAGGTTGACCAGGTTGCCGTTGTGCGCGATGGCGATGAGGCCCTTGGTGGAGTCGACGCGTATGGGCTGGGCGTTGAGCAGGGCGGAGTCGCCGGTGGTGGAGTAGCGGGTGTGGCCGATGGCCATGGTGCCGGGGAGCTTGGCGAGTACGTCGTCGGTGAAGATTTCGCTGACCAGGCCCATGCCTTTGATGTTGGCGAGGTGGGCGCCGTCGGCGGTGGCGATGCCGGCCGATTCCTGGCCGCGATGCTGGAGGGCGTAGAGCGCAAGATAGGCTTCGCGCGCGGCGTGCGGATGGCCGTGAATCGCGACGACGCCGCATTCTTCGTGAAGCGTGTCGGCTGCGCCGACGGTGGGCCGTGAACGGTGGACGGTGATCAGTGACTTGGCGCGGAGAGATGCGGAAATGTCTGGGACGCCATCAACGCCCTGAAACAGCAACCGGCTCATGCAATGACCTCGCCGTGGAGATTGGCTTCCAGGGCGGAGGCCCAGAGGGTCTGAAGTTCGGCGAGTGGAGCGGAGATGAATAAGTCGCCGTCAACGGAGATTTCAAGGCGCCTGCCGCCGGTCGTGCCGATGCGCGCGGAAAGGAAGTTGTGCTCACTCGCCAACTTTCCAATGACGGCAACGTTGGACGGGTGCGTGGTGACGAGGACGGTGGAGGCGGGCTCGGCAAAGAGGCCAAAGAGCGGGTGAGCGAGAAGGGAGGGATCCTGCTCGACGATGGCGCCGATTCCTTTTGCGAATGCGCCTTGCGCAAGGGCGACGGCAATGCCGCCATCGGAAATGTCACGGGCTGAACTCATGAGCTTTCGCTCGGCGAGCTCGGCCAGTAATCTGTGCAGGTCAGCTTCGGCTTCAAGATCAAGCGCGGGCGGAGTTCCCCATAGGCTGGCAAGGATTACTTTTGCAAATTCAGATGAACCGAAGGCGATGAGATTTGCCGCGACTTCGGCGTCGGATGCATCGGGCTGCTCGCGATCTCGGGGCTCGCGCTCCAGCGCGGGCATCGGATACTGGCTGATCGGCGGGGGATTGAGCGGAACCTTGAGTTGCGGGTTCGGCTCTTCGCCGCGCGGAATCTGCCAGAGCAGAACGATGGCGTCCTTCTCGCGCTGAAAATGCGCGGGGACGGCTTTGGTGACGTCGTCGAGAATGCCAACGATGCCGAGGACCGGCGTGGGATAGATGCCCTCGCCGCGCGTCTCGTTGTAGAGAGAAACGTTGCCGCCGGTAATGGGCGTGCCGAGCGCGGTGCAGGCTTCGCCGAAGCCATCGATCGCGGCCGAGAGCTGGGCCATGATCTCCGGTTTCTCGGGATTGCCGAAGTTGAGGCAGTTGGTGGCGGCGACGGGAGTTGCGCCGGTCATCGCGACTTTGCGCGCAGCCTCGGCGACGGCATGCTTGGCGCCGAGCTTGGGATCGAGATAGGCCCAGCGGCCATTGCCGTCGAGAGCCATGGCGAGACCGATCTCGCCAATCGGGCCTTCAAGTCCATTCGGCCTGGCGGTGCCCTTGATGCGCACCACGCCGGCTTCG
>JARLIY010000002.1 GCA_031291475.1 Xanthobacteraceae bacterium | reverse complement strand
CTGCAGCCGCTGATCGCAGCGCTGCTCGACGCCGGCTGCGCAGTGCGCGGCGACGAAGCGTCACGCGCCGCCGACGCGCGCGTGATCGCGGCGAATGAAGCCGACTGGCGCACCGAATATCTCGACGCGATCATTTCGGCGAAGGTGGTCGAGAACCTCGATGCGGCGATCGCCCATATCGAGACTTACGGCTCGCACCACACCGACTGCATCGTCAGCGAAGATCAGGCGGCGGCGGAGCGATTCCTCAAGGAGGTCGACTCGGCGATCGTGCTGCACAACGCCTCGACGCAGTTCGCCGACGGCGGCGAATTCGGCTTTGGCGGCGAGATCGGCATCGCCACCGGCCGCATGCACGCGCGCGGCCCGGTCGGCGTCGAGCAGCTCTGCACCTTCAAGTATAGAGTGCGCGGCGACGGCCAGACGCGGGCGTAGGCGGCGGCCCGCGGGGGCGCCACTTTTCGTCGCGAGGGTTTGTTTTCAGGCGGTTGCGACGCAGAATTTCGTCGGGCGCCCATGATCGAGCCCAGCGGGCCGGTCGCCGTGGCGAGCGTCGCGCCCCAGTGCGCTTCAGGTCGCCGAGCAAATCCGGCGCTTCGTCCCCGCTCCGGAACGGCTCAGATGCGCGGGTAGTGGTCGTTCAGTGCGGAACAGCCCCACGGCGGCTCTGCGCCCATGCACGAACCCGCTTCGCGGGATTGCCACTGCGGGCAAGGTAGTGCGTTTTCCATAGAGTCTTGAGCGTGGCGCGGCGGCGGCTTGAGCATGGAGCTCCCTTCATCATGAAAGGAACTTCCGATGTCCGCTTCATCTGTCGAACGCCCCGTCAGCGCACTGCGGCGGCGCATGCTCGAAGACATGGCGATGCGCGGTTTGCGATCCGATACGCAGCACGAGTATATTCGCTTTGTTCGCGACTTCGCGGCCTTCCTTGGACAGCCGCCGGATACCGCTACGGCCGAGGATGTTCGGCGGTTTCAGGTTCACCAGCGCGAGAGCGGGGTGCAGCCGCCCACCATCAACTGCTCCGTCTCGGCGCTGCGCTTCTTCTTCACCGTGACACTCGACCGGCCGGATCTGTCGCGGCGCCTGGTCCTGGCGCGCTATCAACGCAAGGCGCCGGCGGTACTGAGCGTCGAGGAAGTCGGTCGGCTCCTCGAATCCGCGCCGGGCGCCAAGTACAAGGCCGTACTCGGGGCCGCCTACGGCGCGGGCCTGCGTGTGTCTGAAGTCGCCGCCCTCAAGGTCGACGACATCGACAGCGAGCGGATGCTGATCCGGGTCGAACAGGGCAAAGGACGCAAGGACCGCAACGCAATGCTTTCCCCGCAACTCCTCGTGCTGTTGCGGCTGTGGTGGAAGGAAGGCAAACAACGCGGCGTCATGCTGCCACATGGCTGGCTTTTCCCGGGACGCACCCACGGCGATCCGATCTCAACCCGGCAAATCAACCGCGCCATCCATGAGGCGGCCGAGGCGGCCGGGATCAGGAAACGGGTGTCGCCCCATACACTGCGCCATAGCTTCGCCACCCATCTGCTGGAACAGGATGTCGATATCCGCGTCATCCAAGTCCTGATGGGGCACAGCAAGCTCGATACGACCGCGCTCTACGCTCGCGTCGCGACCAAGACGATCCGCTCGGTGACCAGTCCTCTCGAACATTTGGCGCTGCTGATGCAGGGCGAGGAGCACAGCGACTGAACCCGTTTGCGCGCCTCGCTCGAGGTCGCCGATGTCTTCCGCGCCGCTGGCCCTGCTTACCGGGCCGTCCACGCTGGGCATTTGAGCCTCGCCCAGCTCAAGGTCATGTCGGCGATCGAGAACTGCCGGACGGCGGCGCTTGGCGGCCATGTCGATGGCTGCGACGACTGCGGCTACCTTCGGATCGCCTATAACTCTTGTCGCAACCGGCATTGCCCCAAGTGCCAAGGCGCCGCCGCGCGGGCCTGGCTCGCCGAGCGCGAGGCCGACTTGTTGCCGGTCGGCTATTTCCACGTCGTCTTCACGCTGCCAGCCGAGATCGCCGACATCGCCTGGCAGAACAAGGCCGTCGTCTACGACCTGCTGTTCCGGGCCGCCTCCGAGACGATGATGACGATCGCGGCTGACCCTAAGCATCTCGGCGCGCGCATCGGCGTCACCGCCGTGCTGCACACCTGGGGATCGGCGATGACGCATCATCCCCATATCCACATGATCGTGCCAGGAGGCGGCGTCGCGCTCGACGGGCGGCGGTGGATATCGTCGCGTCCGGCCTTTCTGGCGCCAGTGCGGGTGCTGGGCGCGCTCTTCCGCCGACTGTTTCTGGCCCAGTTGATCAAGTTGCACGATGCCGGCAGGCTCGTGTTCTTCGGCGCTCAGGCCGATCTAGCCGACCGGCGCCGCTTCCTGCGCCATCTCGCGCCGGTCAGAAAGAAGCGATGGGTGGTCTTTGCCAAGGCGCCGTTCAGCGGCCCCGAGGCTGTGCTCGCCTATCTCTCGCGCTACACCCACCGGGTCGCCATCTCCAATCAGCGTCTGATCGCCTACGACGGGACCGGCGTCACCTTCCGCTACAAGGACTACCGTCGCGACGGTCCTGAACGGCAACGCGTCATGACGCTCGCGCCGCACGAGTTCATTCGCCGCTTCCTGCTCCATGTCCTGCCACATGGCTTCCACCGCATCCGCCACTACGGCTTGCTCGCCAGTTCCACGCGCAAGGCCGATATAGCCCGAGCCCGTGAGCTGCTTGCCGGGGCGCCGGCGCCGTCCGAGCCGGAAACCGTGGAAGCGTCAGACCCTCGCCGAATGCAATTGCGATGATTGGACGCGCCGGGTGGTTTTGCTCGAACCATTCGGCCCAATAGCGCTGGTCGCTCCCTTCCGAGACTACGAGGGCGCGATGCGCGAAGCCAATCGCCTCGCATACGGACTCGCCGCCTACGCCTACACCCGGTCGGCGAAGACGATGGCGAACCTCGGCCAAGACCTCGAAAGCGGCATGGTGTCGATCAATCACCACGGCTTGGCGCTGCCCGAACTGCCTTTCGGCGGCGTCAAGGAATCCGGCTACGGCTCTGAAGGCGGGACCGAAGCGCTGGAAGCTTACTTCAATCCCAAGCTCGTCACTCAGATGACCTAGCGCGGGCCAAAACAGGTATGAGGCGTGCGATGGTTGATGGTCAAAAGCTCGAGCGTCTGCGCGCCAAGTACGGCGACACGGCCGATGCAGGAATCTTCGATCCGCACTTTCGCGCCGTCGCCGACGCGCTGTTCAAGAGCGCCGGCAAGCGGCCGCCGCCGTACGCCGGCATTCCGTTGCTGCTGCGCGCGCCGTACCGCCCCGACCTCGCCGCGGCGAAGAGCGGCGAAATCGACTTCGCGCTTTTGGGCTTGCCGATGGATCTCGGCGTCACCAACCGGTCAGGCGCCCGCTTTGGGCCACGCGCGGTGCGCAACGTCGAGCGGATCGGGCCTTGCGAACACGTCGTGCGCATGGCGCCGCTTGCAGAATTCGCCGTCCCCGACGTCGGCGACGTCCCCCTGAGCAGCCGCTACGACCTCGCGGCCTGCCACAAGGACATTGAGACCTTTGTCACCGGCCTGGTCGAAGGCGGGATCGTCCCGCTATCGGTCGGCGGCGACCATTCGATCGACTTACCGTTGTTGCGCGCCGTCGGAAGGGCGCGGCCGGTCGGGGGGCATCCACATCGACGCGCATTGCGACACCGACGGCGCGCTCGAAGGGTGCAAGTTTCATCACGGCGGGCCGTTCCGCCAGGCGGTGCTCGACGGCGTGCTCGACCCCGAGCGCACGATCCAGATCGGCATCCGCGGAGCGGCCGAGTACTTGTGGGAATTCTCGTACGATTCCGGCATGACCGTCATCCATGCCGAAGAAGCGATTGAAATGGGCCCTTCGGCGATCGCAAAACGCGCCCGTGAGGTCGTCGGAGCCGGCCCGACCTACGTCACCTTCGATGTCGACTGTCTCGATCCCGCCTTCGCGCCTGGCGCCGGCACGCCGGAGGTCGGAGGCTTAAGCGCAGCCGAGGCGTTGGCAATCCTCAGGGGTTGCCTTGGCGTCGACGTGATCGGCGGCGACGTCGTCGAGGTCGCGCCGCAGTACGACTCGACGACGAACACGGCGCAGATCGCCAGCCAGGCGCTGTTTACAATCCTCTGCCTCGCGGGAGCAGCGCTGAAGGCCCGCCGCGTCCGGGTGGCGCGGTGACGGATATGTGCGCCGTGCAGTTCTGCGTTTTGAGCCGTTCCGACCGTCTGGAAGACACGAGTCTCCGACGCTTGGCGTGGCCCGATGGCGCTGCGGTATTGCCTCAAGCCGCGCCGCGAACGCGGGCAAACCTTCCGCCAGAATGGACATTTCCGTTCCGCAGGGTCCGTGCGCCAACCACGATACTTCTCAATCCTCGCTTTTAGTAATACATTGCAATGACATAGGTGTTCGCAGTTTTGTCCTGAATAGGCCGCCAATTTGCGCACATTTTCCGGTGTACGGGAGCGCACCGCCGTGAACCGGCGTGCAACCGGGAGAGGCATTCACGGGTGTCGAAAGCAGATCCGTTGGAGAGGCACGGGTCTCAGTCGGCTGGCGGTCACACGTTCAAGAAACGACGCGCGTTCCGTCTCCGCGCGGCGGGTCACGTTGTGGGCGCGCTCGACCTTCAAACCGTCGGCGTCAGACGCGGCTGTGAAGCGCCCCGTCTTCATGGAAAATCCCCGCCCGGCCAAGACGGCGAAACGAAAATCCTGCCGCTTCGCGGGCTGCGGAAATCCAGAGGCAGGTCAACGCGACGAGATGGCGATCGAAGCGCTGGGCATAGCGGCGTTGGGCGATGAGGTCGCGGCAGGCGAGGGCGTCGGTCAGATGGACCTGCTCAACGTTTGCTGCGGGTGCGCAGCGTGTCGAAATAGACGACGAGGATGATCAGCAGGCCGGTGATGATGCGCTGCCAGAACGGATTGAGGTTGAGCAGGTTGGCGCCGTTGTTGATCGTCGTCAGGATGAACGAGCCGATCAGCGGGCCGTGCACCGAGCCGACCGCGCCGAACAGGCTGGTGCCGCCGATGACCGACGAGGCGATCGCCTGCAGCTCCCAGCCGTCGCCCTGGGTCGGGTTGCCGATGCCGATGCGCATGGCG
>JARLIY010000054.1 GCA_031291475.1 Xanthobacteraceae bacterium | reverse complement strand
TAATGCCTTATCCTGACAATGCACCTCCAGCATTGCGACGTAACGACGAACTGCGCCGCCGCGGTTTCATTGAAGGCCAAAACCTCACGATCGATTTCCGCGACTATCGGCTACACTCTGATCTGATTTCGGAATATGCGGCGGGGCTGGTAAAGGCCCAAGTGGATGTCATCGAAGCCGGCGGGGCTGTGGCAATTCGTGCCGCACAACAGGCGACGAGAACGCTTTGTCGCTGGCCATGGCGTCAGGTTAGCAGAGTCGTCAATCGGGAAGCTGCGACAAAGTCCGCTACTTGAGGACGATGAAGTCCTGAACACCGTCGATGTGATGCTTGGCGGCGCTGAACAGATTGTTCATGCCGGCTTCGAGATCGCCGGTGCGGCCGGTCAGCTTGCTCGACAAATCAAGCACCGCCGCCGCATCGGCCTGGGTGCGCTGGATCGCGTCAGCCACGAACTTAAGCGCCTCAGCCACCGCGTTGGCGCTGCCGGCGGCACGATTAGCGCTTTCGGCAATGCCGTCGGTCGTGACCGCCTGCCGATCCACCGAATTGGCGACCTCCTCCGCGATGGTGGCGATTTTTGCAGCAGTCGTGCCGCTACCTTTAATGTCGTCGACGGCACGCTGTGTGGCTTCCTGAACCAACGCGATTTGCTGGCCGATCTCAGCGGTCGCCTTTGCGGTCTGGTTGGCAAGCGACTTGACCTCCGACGCGACAACCGAAAAGCCCCGGCCGGCTTCACCGGCCCGTGCAGCCTCGATCGTCGCATTGAGGGCAAGAAGGTTGGTCTGCGCGGCAATGCTGGATATCACTTCCACCACCGAGCCGATCTTGTCGACCGCCTTGGACAGCGAGCGGATGATCGCGTTGGTGGATTCGGCGTCGGCAACCGAGCTGTGCGCCATTTCGGCACTCTTGGTCGCGCGCCAGCGAACTTCGGCGATCGAGCTTAGGAGCTCTCGCGTGGCCGCCGCCGTTCCTCCGATGCTGGTGGTCGTATCGTCCGCCATGGTCGAGGCCGCGCGCGCCTGCGTCGCCGATGCGTCCGTGACCGAGGTCAACCGACCTGACGTTTGCTCCAGCGACTTTACGGCACCCGTGACCGCCGCGCGAATGTCGTTGACCGCTTGTCCGAAATCGCGGACGGCGCCGGCGAGTTCGTCGCTTCTGGCTTTGGCGTCGTGAACCTCAAGAAGCCTGTGACAGGCTACGGCGTTGGCGGCATCCAGCATCAGAACGCGCATGGCCACGTCGCACAGACGCGCCACCTTACGGCCGGAAAAACGATACCGCCGCGCGATCAGCCCGCAGGCCGCCGAGAGGATGGAACGCGAAATGACCCCGCGCGATCGCATGTCGATTTGATGCTCGATCTCGAACTTAGCCCGCACCTCCGCTTCGGCCACCCATTGTTCGCCGAAGGGTTCGAGAAAGAGCTTGGCCGTATACGTCCTGTAGGCGGCACGAAACGTGGCCGCGTGCTTTTTGAAATTATCCGAATAGGCGGGAGCGTATTCGATCACGCGGGCAATGTGGTCTCGCATCACCGCGTCGAATTCGGGATCGAGAATCGCCCAGATCAGGCGCCGATCCGCGTCGATTGCGCGCGTGATCCCGTATGCAGCGAGGCGAACCTCGAAGGCTGGAGGTATCGGCATGGATTGCGCGAATTCCGCGAAACCGTGCACGGGAGGTTAGCCAGGGAACCTTTATAAACTCTAACGTGTGGCCATCCCCTCTTGGGCGATCCCACTTTTGGCGGCGGAGGCGGCCTTAATTGGTCTTAACCGGAGCAGCCTTCTTTGGCATCGCGCAAGTACTGAGCTTGCCGGGACCTGTTTTGACAGTCCCACCGCCATCTGAGCACAGCTTCGGCCTGTTAAGGTCTCATCCTCGAAATAGACATACGCAAGCGCCTGCCGCGTTATTATCGCGGACGATGAAGCACGCGTCCTTGTCTTCGACTGTCCCGGCGGGAATCGGCGCGGAGTCACCTTTTAGTATCGGCTATTGTCGGTCCTTCGTATTGTCGATTGCCCGATCGTCGACGAAGCGAATGGCGATCGGACGGCCGGCGACCGGGCCGCCCATGCCCTCGCTGAAATGCAGCGGCGTCCAGCGCTTGAGCGCGGCGTCGACGGCGTTGCGATTGGCGTTGCGGGTCTCCGAAGGCGTATCGTGGCTCGCATAGGTCACTCGCGGCGGGGCGATCACCTCGCCGTCGCGCTTGAACGCAAAGCGGATGGTGTATTCCATGCCGTGACGTGCTTCATCCTTCGGTGGCGGCAACCAGCAGCGGCGCAGAGCGGCGAACATGTCCCGGATCGTATCGAGCGCGTGCGCCACGTCGGCGCCTGCTCCGGGGTTATCGTCACGCGCATCCTCATCGGTCGAAACAATGGTCAGGCGCAAGTCCTGGCCGATCGGCGGCAGGTATCTTGGGAAGCATGGCCCGCGGTGGAAAACGCCGCAAGACGTCGGAT
>JARLIY010000053.1 GCA_031291475.1 Xanthobacteraceae bacterium | reverse complement strand
TCGACTTCCGCCATCGGGCCGTCGTAGATCGCGGCATGCGGAAAATCCGAGAGCCGATGGCCGGAGAGATCCAGATTGAGTTCCCAACCCAAATTTTTCGCTTCCTCGGTCGCGAATTCGTAGAGCTCGCGTCCGCTCATGCGCGTGCTCTCCCATTTCTTGCGGACGATATGGAAAAGCTTCTTGGCGTCTTCGGCGCATTTCGCCATTTCCGGCGCGGTGCCGACGGTGAACGTTTCGCCGCCGTCACCCTCGAATTCGCCCCAGACAGGGCCGATATCGAGAAAGAAGATATCGTTCTCTTTCAGCACGATTCCGGGGTCGGACGCGGCGCCGAAGGTTTTCAACGTGTTGGGGCCGAAGCGCACATAGACGTCATGCCAGCCGCGCACCATGTCGCCCTCGGCGAGAATCTCCTTGGCCATGGCCACGGCATCCTCTTCCACCATGCCGGGCTTACACTTGGCAGCGACGGCATGGATCGCGGCGCGGGTCTTCGCCCGCATCTCCAACATCTTGTCCTTGAGGAAGGCGGGACCGACGGCTTCCAACTGGCTCTGTTTGTCGAGGACTTCGTTCATGGCTGAGGTCTCCTGTTAGGACTTGGGGACGACGGGATAAGCATTGAGCCGCAGCCCGGAGAGCGGCTCTGTCATGGATATCTGGCAGGCAAGGCGATGCGCCCGCGCGTCCTCGCCCTGGGCGAGAAATCCGAGCAGGCGGACCTCGTTGGCGGAGGCCTCCGGCAAAGCGTCGAGCCCCGCCTCCACCATCACGCGGCACGCGCCGCAAATTCCGCGGCCTTTGCACACCGTGGCCAGAGCCACGCCGGACCGCTGGCAAGCGGCGAGAATGCTTTCGTCCGGCATCGCGGTGACGGCCATGCCGTCCAGGAAAAACTCATACATCGCAGGCAGTTCCGCGAAGGGCCAGACAATCGACTCGCCACCTTATGTGCCGCGGGCGGATTACGGCTTGCCAAGTGAGCAGGCAAAAGCAGTCATCGATCATTGGTATTTCTAGGAACAGTACTGGACCGGAATAAACGTCCAGTCTCGTTATTTCTGCTGGTCCAGAAAATCCCGGCAAAGCTGCAAGGCCCCGTTCACTCGACATTGATGCGCGGGACTTGCAATGAGCCTCGATATCCGTCGGCGCGATGTGTAGAAGGAGCCTGTCCGCGGCGTGCCGACGGAAGACAGCCGCCGGTTTCGAGGGAGTCATCGCGTGAGCAAACTCATCGTCCTTTACAAAAAGCCCGCCGACCCGGCGCATTTCGACAAGCATTTCCGCGAGGTTCATGTACCGCTCGTGCAGAAAATGCCGGGCCTTCGCGGATATTCTTTCGGGCCGGCGAGCACGCTCGATGGCGGTGACGGCGCGTTTTTCTGGGCGTTCATCGGCACGTTCGACAGCCTGAAGGCCGTCAACGAGGCTTTGGCTTCGCCGGCGGGACAGGATGTCGTCGCCGACATTCCGAATTATTACGCCGACGCGCCGACGATTCTTCACCTGGATGCGACGGAAGGCTGAGCCCGCGCCTCAATTGCTCATATCGAGCGCCCAGAAGGTGAGATAGCGCGTGCCGGGCGATGTCACAGGGCTGTCCACCAGTGAAGCCGCACGGCGTCTGGCGGACATCGGCCCCAATGTCGCGGCCGAGCTACACTCGCGCGGCATCGCGCGTCTCGCTGAGCATTTCTGGGCGCCGGTGCCGTGGATGCTCGAGGCGACGATCATCCTCCAGTTCGTCGTTGGCGAGCGCGCCGAGGCGATGATGATCGCAGCACTGCTGATCCTGAATGTCGCAGTCGGCCTGTTTCAGGAGAATCGCGCCGATGCCGCATTGGCGCTGCTAAAGCAGAAGCTGTCACTCAACTCGCGCGCGAAACGTGATGGGGTCTGGCGCACGGTGGCCGCGGCTACGCTCGTTCCCGGCGACATCGTGCAATTGTCGCTCGGCGCTGTCGTGCCGGCCGATGCATTGATTCTCGATGGCTCGGTCCTGCTCGATCAGTCGATGCTAACCGGCGAGTCCCTGCCGGTCGAGGCGGGCGCCGACGCGCAAGCCTATGCGGGCGCGCTGGTGCGGCGCGGCGAGGCGGTCGCGCGGGTCACCGCGACCGGAACGCGAACCTATTTCGGCCGCGCCGCGGAATTGGTGCGGATCGCCCATGTCACGAGTTCGGAAGAAAAGGCGGTGCTCGGCCTGGTCCGCAATCTGACGATCGTCAATGCGGCGATCACCGTCGGGCTCGTCGCCTACGCGCATGTCCTTGCCCTGCCGAGCACGCAAATCATCCAGCTCGTGCTGACGGCGCTCCTCTCCGCTGTGCCGGTCGCTCTCCCGGCGACATTCACATTGGGCGCGGCCTTGGGGGCAAAGGCGATCGCCCTCAAGGGCGTCTTGCTGACACGCCTCAGCGCGTTGCACGAGGCGGCGACGATCGATGTGCTCTGCGCCGACAAGACTGGAACCTTGACCAATAATCGGCTCGAAGTCGTCGATGTGCAGCCGCTCGCGGCCGGATGGACGCGGGCCGACGTTCTGGCTTTTGCCGCGCTCGCCAGCTCGGCGGAAGGTCAAGACCCTGTCGATTCGGCAATCCGCAAGGCGGCGCAGACTGTGAGCGCGACGCGGGCCGTACCGGCCCCAGTGCGCTTTATCCCATTCGACCCGGCGCGAAAAAAATCTGAAGTCATCGCACGCGAGGCCAAAGGCGAGACAATCCGCGTCTGCAAAGGCGCCCCGGCCGCCGTCGCGCCGCTGGATACCGAAGCCGCAGCGGTCTTGGATAGCTTGTCGCGCGCCGGCCACCGCACCCTTGCTGTCGCGGTCGGACAGCCAGACGAAATGGCCTTGATCGGGCTTGTCGCGTTGAGCGATCCGCCACGCGCCGATTCGGCAGCCTTGTTGCAGGAACTTCGCCGTCTCGGCGTCGAGCCCGTGATGGTCACGGGAGATGCCGCCGCGACCGCGGCGACGGTCGCGCATGAGATCGGCCTTCAAGGCCGTGTCTGCCCGCCGGGGCAAATCCCGAACCGAGTGAATCCCGAGGATTTCGCCGTTTACGCCGGCGTTTTCCCGGACCAAAAATTCCGCCTCGTCAAAGCACTGCAAAGCGGCGGGCATGCCGTCGGCATGTGCGGCGACGGCGCCAATGATGCCCCGGCCCTGCGCCAAGCGCAGATGGGCATCGCCGTCTCGACCGCCACCGATGTCGCCAAAGCCGCCGCTGGCATCGTTCTCACCGATCCGGGCCTCGGCGGGATCGTCATGGCGATCCGCGAGGGACGCATCGTCTTTCGCCGCGTCCTGACTTATACGCTCGGCATCCTTGTCAACAAATGCGTGACGCTGGTCGTGCTCGGCGCCGGCCTAGTGCTGACAGGCCATCCGGTGCTCACACCCATGCTGCAGGCACTGTCCATGCTGACCAATGACTTCGTCAGCATGGCGCGGACGGCGGACCGGGCGACGCCCTCGCCGCGGCCCAATCGCTGGCGCGTTCGCAATCTGACGCTCGCCGCGATTCCACTGGCTTTGTCCAAATTCGCCTTTTGCATTGCGGTGCTCGCCGTCGCGCGATTCCGTTACCACTTGGGCATCGGCCAGATACAGACCCTGACCTTCATTATGCTCGTCTTCGCCGGCCAGTCCGTCGTCTATGTTTTGCGCGAGCGCGGCCACTTTTGGTCCTCGCGCCCGTCGAGAACCATGCTCCTCGCCTCGCTGGCGGACATCAGCGTTGTTATTAGCTTCGCGCTCAGCGGCGTGCTGATGCAGAAACTGCCGCCGCAGATTATCTTCATGCTTCTCGCAGCGACCATCGCATTCGCTTTCGTCCTCGATCAGGTGAAGGTGCTGGTCTTGGCGCGCTGGCCGATCGAATAAAGCGAGGAATGCGGTTTTCTCAATGCGATAAGAGTGCGCGCGGGCCACAATCTCGGTGCAATCGAGAATCGAATGAACCTCCATCGGCTCACATCAATTCGTGCGGTTCGCGCGCGACGAGGGCCGGCAAATCCTCGCGGATTTTCGAAGCGCGCGAGGCGCAGGCCGAACGCGGCGGCGCCGGCAAGCCGATAACCTGACTGCGTTAAGTCCCTGGTGTCGCACGACAATAGCCTGCGCGATCTAAGGAGCGCCGGTTCGAGCGAAATCGAGGCAAGCGGAGAGGATTCTCCGAAGCGACTCGCGAAGCGGCGCGGCAAGCTCAGGATCGTATGCCTCCGGCCAACTGCCTTCGTGAACGGCTCCTGTCGGCTCACGCATATAGGCACGGCACGCGATCTCCATTTGCAAGGCATGCACGCCCTGCGAGGGGGAGGCGTGATGCCGCGTGATCCAGCCGCCTTTAAAGCGTCCGTTGAGCACGTACCTGCGCCCAGTCTCCGCACAGAGCGTGACGACGCGGCGAGCGAGTTCGGGCGCACAGCTTGCGCCGTCGTTTGTGCCGATATTGAATTCCGGTAGTACCCCCTCGAAAAGCCGGGGAATGGCGGAGCGGATCGAATGGCAATCGTAGATCACGATGTGCGGATGTTTGGCGCGGAGTCGCGCAATTTCGCCCGCGAGCGCCACATGGTAAGGCTCGAAATAAGCCGAGCGTCTTTGGGCAATTTCTGCTTCATCCGGCGAACGCCCCTCCTTGTAGAGAGGATCTCCATCGAATGTCGTAATCGGGCATAGCGCGGTCGTGGCCTGCCCCGGATAAAGCGAGGCGCCTGACGGATCGCGGTTAACGTCGATCACGCTCCGCGAGATCGATGTACGCACTACGGTCGCGTTCAATTCGATAGCAGCGAAATCGTAGAGATGATGAATCCAC
Organism: Xanthobacteraceae bacterium; assembly: GCA_031291475.1. Taxonomy (GTDB): domain Bacteria; phylum Pseudomonadota; class Alphaproteobacteria; order Rhizobiales; family Xanthobacteraceae; genus BOG-931. Next base: position 1,968 of record JARLIY010000053.1, on the reverse strand, counting down.
CAATCCGTATCCCGCAGAGCGATCCACGAAGAGACGAAATTGCCCTCATATTCGGCAGGGATTTTCGTTCCTGTGTGCGGCAAGCTGACGATTAGAGGGGCTTCGCCGCACGTAATGGTGAGCCAATCGGTCATGACGCCATCAATGCGAGCTATGATAAGTCACCCAGCGCAGACGCTTTCGTAGCCGGTCTTTGTCGCGGCGGTAGACTGCGGCAAGACAGATGAGCGCGACGCCGACGCCTATCAAAACATCGTAACGCAATATGGTTCTCCGAAGGGGGCACTGGCCACGATACCGTGGCCAGTGCCCCAAGTGGGGAGGTCCGCCCTTATGCAGTCCTCCGGGGGTAAGATCGCCACATTGTCAGATGGCGACTTGCGCGCCGAGTTCGACGACGCGGTCCGACGGGATGGAGAAGAATTCCGTCGCATCGATCGCCTGTTTGGACAGAGCGATAAAGAGATTGTCCTGCCAGGCCGGCATGCCCGAATTGACCGAGGCCTTGATTTTCCGCCGGCCGAGGAAGAACGATGTCGTCATGATATCGAACTTGTGGCCCGACTTGCGCAGTAGCGCGAGCGCGGCAGGAATGCGCGGGCTCTCCATATAGCCGAAATGCAGGGTGACGGTGGTGAAATCGGGGGACAGCTTCTCGATCTCGTAGCGTTTGGCGGCGGGCACGCGCGGCGTGTCCTCGGTGCGCACGGACATGAGCCAGACATGCTCGTGCAACACTTTGTTGTGCTTGATGTTGTGCAGGAGCGCCGAAGGCGCCGAGGTCAATTGATTGGTGAGGAAGATCGCCGTGCCGGGGACGCGCGTCGGTTTCGACTTCTCCAGCATCGGAATCAATTCGCGCAACGGGATCGAATCGCGCTGCATTTTTTCCGCAAGCAATGCGTTGCCGCGCACGAAGGTCCACATCACGATCATGGTGAAGCAGCCGATCATCAGCGGCACCCAGCCGCCGTCGATGATTTTCACCAGATTGGCGGCGAAGAAGGCGAAATCGACCAACAGGAAGAAGGAGACGAAGGCGAGCGCGCGCCAGATCGGCCAATTCCATTTCCGCCACACCACCACGAAGGCGAGCGCGGTGGTCACCACCATCGTGCCGGAAACGGCGATGCCATAGGCCGAGGCGAGGGCGCTCGAACTCCTGAACATCAGTACGAGCAAGAGCACGCCGACGAGCAGGATGCGGTTGACCTTGGGAATAAAGATCTGCCCTTCCTGCGTTTCGGATTTATGCTGGATTTCCATGCGCGGCAGCAGACCGAGCTGGATCGCCTGCCGGGTAAGCGAGAAGGCGCCGGTAATCACCGCCTGGCAGGCGATGACGGTAGCGATCGTTGCCAGAATCACCAGCGGCAGCAGCGCCCAATGCGGCGCGAGAAAATAGAACGGATTCTCGAGCGCGGCGTGATTGGCGAGGATGAGGGCGCCCTGACCCAGATAGTTGAGCGTCAGCGCCGGCAGCACAAAGACAAGCCACGCGAGTTGAATCGGCCGGCGGCCGAAATGGCCCATATCGGCGTAGAGCGCTTCGGCCCCGGTGACCGCCAGAAAGACCGAGCCGAGCACGAGGAAGCCGATAAAACCGTGATCGATCAGGAAGGCAACGCCGACAAACGGATTGAAGGCGCGCAGAATACGCGGTGCATCCGGGATATGGATCGCCCCGAGCACGGCGATGATGACGAAGAAGATCGCCATGATCGGACCGAAGAAGGCTGCAACCTTCGCCGTGCCGTGGCGCTGGACGGCGAATACGGAAATCAGCACGACGATAGTCAAAGGAATTACGTAATCGCTGAAAAGCGGCGTGCCGACCTGAAGGCCCTCAAGCGCCGAGAGCACCGAAATCGCCGGGGTGATCATCGCGTCGCCCGAAAACAGGCTGGCTCCGGCCACGCCGAGCAGAAAGGCGATCGTCGTACGCTGTCCGAGCGCGCGCTGGGCCAG
>JARLIY010000052.1 GCA_031291475.1 Xanthobacteraceae bacterium | reverse complement strand
CTTTTGCCGGTGCCGGGCGGTCCAATGAAATGGACGGCTTCGGCGCGGTTGATGAACTGCAATTCGGCGAGCGCCATGACGCGGCTTTTGTCGAGCGACGGCTGAAAGGCGAAGTCGAAACCGGCCAAAGTCTTGATGGCGGAGAGGCGGGCCATGACGAGGGCCATCCGGATGCGACGGTTCTCACGCAGGGTGATCTCCTCGCCGAGCAATTGGTCGATGGCTTCGAGCGCCGTGTTCTCGCCGCGCTCGATGCCGCGCAGGGTGACGTCGAGGATCTCCAGCGCGCGCGGCATCTTGAGCGCGACGAGGTTGCGTTTGACGCGATCGATCAGGGTCGTCGCGGCGGGCTGGGTCGGGTCATAGACGTTCATAGCGCGCCTCCCTGGGTGGCCAGGCGGCGTCCGACGGCCTCGTAAAAGGCCAGCGGCCGACGTGCGACGTGGTCGCCGGCGCGTTGCAGGGTGACGCCCGGCCCGTCCTTCGGATGGCGGCGCGGCGGCGGCACCGGCCTCCTGTGGGCGGGATCGAGGCGACGTTCGCCGCGTCCTTCCAACGGCACGTGGCGGGCGACGAGGACGCCACCTTCGAAGATGCAGACGGCATCGGCGAGGACATGCACGTCGAGAACGCGGCGGCGGGTGCTGTCGGGCACGGAATAGAGATTGCCGCCGACGCTGACCATGCCCTCGTGCGAGACGCGGCGTTCCAGCTTGAGCACGGCGCCATAGGGCATGGCCGGCGGCGGCTGCAGCGCTGGCTGTTCCTCGGCAAACGCCTCGCTGACCACGCGATGGGTTGTGGCATGAACGCGAGGATTGGCGACGTTGTCGAGCCAATGGCGCAATTGGGCGTTGAGATCGTCGAGATTGCGGAAGGTGCTGCCGAGGAAGAAGTCCTCGCGGATATAGCGAAACGGCCGCTCGACCTTGCCCTTGGTCTTGGCGCGGTAGGGGCGGCAGGCCCGTGGCTGGAAATTGTAGTGGCGGGCGAGATCGATGAGCGCGCGGTTGTAGATGACATGCCCCTCGG
>JARLIY010000051.1 GCA_031291475.1 Xanthobacteraceae bacterium | reverse complement strand
GGCGACATCGTGGCGCTGGCGGGATTGAAGGACGTACGCACCGGCGACACGCTCTGCGATCCGCAGAAACCGGTGATCCTGGAAAAGATGGAATTCCCCGATCCGGTCATCGAGATTGCGATCGAGCCGAAGTCGAAGGCCGACCAGGAAAAACTCGGCGTCGCTCTCGCCAAGCTGGTTGCCGAGGATCCGTCTTTCCGCGTCAACACCGATCCGGAATCCGGCCAGACCATCATCAAGGGCATGGGAGAACTGCATCTCGACATCAAGGTCGATATCCTCAAGCGCACCTACAAAGTCGAGGCCAATATCGGCGCGCCACAGGTCGCCTACCGCGAGAAGATCACCCGGCCGGCCACCGTCGATTACACCCACAAGAAGCAGACCGGCGGCCACGGGCAATATGCGCGCGTCAAAATCACCGCCGAGCCGGCTGCGGTCGGCACGGGCTTCGAGTTCGAGAACGAGATCGTCGGCGGTTCGGTGCCGAAGGAGTTCATCCCCGCGGTCGAGAAAGGCCTCGAGGGCGTGATGAGTTCCGGCGTGCTCGCCGGCTTCCCCGTGGTCGACCTCAAGGTCGCGCTGATCGACGGCGCCGCCCACGACGTCGATTCCTCGGCGATGGCCTTCGAGATCGCGGCCCGCGCGGCGCTGCGCGAAGCGTTGCAGAAGGGCGCCCCGGTGCTGCTCGAGCCGGTGATGAAGGTCGAAGTGGTGACGCCGGAGGACTATACCGGGTCGGTCATCGGCGATCTCAATTCCCGGCGCGGCCAGATTCAGGGCCAGGACATGCGCGGCAACGCCAACGTCATCACCGCGATGGTGCCGCTCGCCAACATGTTTTCCTACGTCAACAACCTGCGGTCCATGAGTCAGGGACGCGCCACTTTCACCATGCAATTCGATCACTACGCCGAGGTACCCAAGGGCATCGCGGACGAGGTTCAGGCGAAGTTCGCCTGATAGCGTTTTAACGAAGGGTTACAGAGAGAAAGCCGGAACGGAGAGACCTATGGCCAAGGAAAAATTCCAGCGCACCAAACCGCATTGCAACATCGGCACGATCGGCCATGTCGATCACGGCAAGACGACGTTGACCGCGGCGATCACCAAGGTTTTGTCGGAGAAGGGCCAGGCGCAGTTCACCGCCTACGACCAGATCGACAAAGCCCCGGAAGAGAAAGCGCGCGGCATCACGATTGCCACCGCGCACGTCGAATATGAGACCGACAAGCGCCATTACGCGCACGTCGATTGTCCGGGCCATGCCGACTACGTCAAGAACATGATCACCGGCGCAGCGCAGATGGACGGCGCCATCCTCGTGGTCAGCGCCGCCGACGGCCCGATGCCACAGACGCGGGAACACATCCTGCTGGCGCGGCAAGTGGGCGTTCCCGCCCTCGTCGTCTATCTCAACAAGGTGGACATGGTCGACGATCCGGAGCTTCTCGAGCTGGTCGAGCTCGAGGTTCGCGAGCTCCTGTCCAAGTACAATTTCCCCGGCGACAAGATCCCGGTGATCAAGGGCTCGGCGCTGCAGGCGCTCGAAGGCAAGAACGAAGAGCTCGGCAAAAAGTCGATCGAGGCGCTGATGAAGGCGGTGGACGAGTACATCCCACAGCCGGAGCGGCCGAAGGATCAGCCGTTCCTGATGCCGGTCGAAGACGTGTTCTCGATCTCCGGACGCGGCACGGTCTGCACCGGGCGCATCGAGCGCGGCGTCATCAAGGTCGGCGAGGAAGTCGAGATCGTCGGCATCAAGCCGACGCTGAAGACCGTCGTCACCGGCGTCGAGATGTTCCGCAAACTGCTCGATCAGGGCGAGGCCGGCGACAACGTCGGCTGCCTGCTGCGCGGCACCAAACGCGAGGAAGTGGAGCGCGGTCAGGTGCTGTGCAAGCCGGGCTCGGTCAAGCCGCACACCAAGTTCAAGGCCGAGGCCTACATCCTCACCAAGGAGGAGGGCGGCCGTCACACCCCGTTCTTCACCAATTACCGGCCGCAATTCTACTTCCGCACCACCGACGTGACCGGCGTGGTGACGCTGCCGGCGGGCACCGAGATGGTGATGCCGGGCGACAACATTGCCATGGAAGTGACGCTGATCGTGCCGATCGCCATGGAGGAGAAGCTGCGCTTCGCCATCCGTGAAGGCGGCCGCACCGTCGGCGCCGGCGTCGTCGCCAGTATACTGGAGTGAAGACTTAAGGCGTCATGGCCGGGCTTGTCCCGGCCATCCACATCTTAGGCAATAAGGTTTGGCGGCAATAAAGTGAAGTCGTGGATGCCCGGCACAAGGCCGGGCATGACGGGCAGAGAAAGACGAACTCATGAACGGCCAGAATATACGGATCAGGCTCAAGGCGTTCGATCATCGCATCCTCGATGCGTCGACGCGCGAGATCGTCAACACCGCCAAGCGCACCGGCGCGCAGGTGCGCGGGCCTATTCCGCTGCCGACGCGGATCGAGAAGTTCACGGTCAACCGCTCGCCGCATATCGACAAGAAGAGCCGCGAACAATTCGAGATGCGCACGCACAAGCGCCTGCTCGATATTGTCGATCCGACGCCGCAGACGGTGGACGCGCTGATGAAGCTCGACCTCGCCGCCGGCGTCGACGTCGAGATTAAGCTCTAAGGCGCGAAAGGAATTTGGGAAAATGCGTTCCGGGGTGCTCGCGCAGAAAATCGGCATGACCCGCCTCTTCACCGAGGCCGGCGAGCATGTGCCGGTGACGGTGCTCCGCCTGGGCAATTGCCAGGTCGTGGGTCATCGCACCAAAGAGAAGAACGGCTACGTGGCGCTCCAGCTCGGCTCGGGCACGCGCAAGGTGCAGCGCACGACCAAAGCCGATCGCGGCCATTTCGCCGTCGCCAAGGTCGAGCTCAAGCGCAAGCTCGCCGAGTTTCGCGTCGACGACGACGCGCTCATCCCGGTCGGCGCCGAGATCACGGCCGATCACTTCGTCGTCGGCCAGTATGTCGATGTGACCGGCACCTCGACCGGCAAGGGCTGGGCCGGCGGCATGAAGCGCTGGAATTTCGGCGGCCTGCGGGCGAGCCATGGCGTCTCCATCTCGCATCGCTCGATCGGCTCGACCGGCGGCCGGCAGGATCCCGGCAAGACCTTCAAGAACAAGAAGATGTCGGGCCATCTCGGCGTCGACCGCGTCACTACGCTCAATCTCAAAGTGGTGCAGACCGATGTCGCGCGCGGCCTCATTCTGGTCGAAGGCGCGGTGCCTGGCGTCAAGGGCGGCTGGATCACGGTGCGCGACGCGGTGAAGAAGAAGCTGCCGGCCGGCGTGCCGAAGCCCGGCAAGTTCAAGCTCTCCGAGGCGGCCGCAGCAGCGGCGGACGCGCAGGCGGAGCCGGCGGCTCCCGCGCAGCAGGGGAGCGCCTAACATGGAATTGAAAGTCACGACGCTCGACGGCAAGAAGTCCGGCTCGGTCACGGTATCCGACGCCATTTTCGGGCTCGAACCGCGCGCCGACATCATTCATCGTTGCGTCGTGTGGCAATTGGCCAAGCGGCGGGCGGGCACGCACGCGGTGAAGAACCGCGCCGATATCCACCGCACCGGTAAAAAGATGTATGCCCAGAAGGGTACCGGCAATGCGCGCCACGGCTCGGCGCGCGTCAATCTGTTCCGCGGCGGCGGCCGCTCGTTCGGTCCGCACCCGCGCAGCCACGAAATCGGCCTGCCGAAGAAGGTGCGCGCGCTCGCGCTCAAGCACGCGCTTTCGGCCAAGGCCAAGGACGACGGCATCATCATCATCGAAACGCTCAGCCTGAAAGAGGCGAAGACCAAGGCGCTGCGCAACCAGTTCGAGAAGCTCGGCCTGTCGAACGCGCTGATCGTGGACGGCGCCGAGCTCGCCGCCGGTGTGCGCACCGCCGCCCGCAACATTCCGAATATCGACGTGCTGCCGATCGCCGGCATCAACGTCTACGACATCCTGCGGCGGCGGAAGCTGGTGCTGACCCGCGCCGCCGTCGATGCGTTGGAGGCGCGATTCAAATGAGCACCACCGATCCGCACCATTACGACGTCATTCTCGCCCCGGTGATCACCGAGAAGGCGACCACGGCATCCGAGCACGGCAAGGTCGTGTTCAAGGTGGCGCTCAAGGCGACCAAACCGCAGATCAAGGAAGCGGTGGAACGGCTGTTCGACGTCAAGGTCAAGAGCGTGAACACGCTGCGGCGGCGCGGCAAGTGGAAGGCGTTCAAGGGCCGTCTCGGCCAGCAGTCGGATTCAAAGCGCGCCATCGTGACCCTCGAAGAGGGCCAGAAGATCGACGTGACGACGGGGCTGTGAGGAGCGGGCGATGGCACTGAAGAGTTACAATCCAACCACGCCCGGCCAGCGCCAGCTGGTGCTGGTCGATCGCTCAGGCCTGCATGCCGGCGCGCCGGTCAAGGCGTTGACCGAGGGGAAGCATTCGACCGGCGGCCGCAACAATTCCGGCTCGATCACCAGCCGCTACCGTGGCGGCGGCCACAAGAGGGCGTATCGCCAGATCGACTTCAAGCGGCGCAAATTCGACGCGCCGGCCAAGGTCGAGCGGCTGGAATACGATCCGAACCGCACGGCTTTCATCGCGCTGGTCAAATACGAGGACGGCGAGCTGGCCTACATACTGGCGCCGCAGCGGCTCGCGGTCGGCGACACCGTCGTTTCCGGCGAATTCGTCGACGTCAAGCCCGGCAACGCCATGCCGCTCGCCAACATTCCGGTCGGCACCATCGTGCACAATATCGAGCTGAAGATCGGCAAGGGCGGCCAGATCGCGCGCTCGGCCGGCACTTACGCGCAGCTGGTCGGCCGCGACGGCGCCTACGTGATCCTGCGGCTCAATTCCGGCGAACAGCGCCTGGTTCACGGCCGCTGCATCGCCACCATCGGCGCGGTGTCGAACCCCGATAATATGAACGTCTCCATCGGCAAGGCCGGCCGCAACCGCTGGATGGGTTGGCGCGGCCACGTCCGCGGCGAAACGATGAATCCGGTCGACCATCCGCTCGGCGGGCGCACCCGCGGCGGCCGCCATCCGGTGACGCCGTGGGGCAAACCGACCCGGGGCGCCAAGACGCGCAAGAACAAGTCCACCACCAAGTTCATCATGGCCAACCGCCACCAGCGGAAGAAGAAGTAGGATCGTTAGGAGCTCGCATGACGCGTTCGGTCTGGAAGGGTCCGTTTGTCGACGGCTATCTGCTGAAAAAGGCGGATGCCGCGCGTTCGTCCGGACGCCACGAGATGATCCGCATCTGGTCGCGGCGCTCGACGATCTTGCCGCAATTCGTCGGGCTCACCTTCGGCGTCTACAACGGGCAGAAGCACATCCCGGTGATCGTCACCGAGGAAATGGTCGGCCACAAGTTCGGTGAATTCGCGCCGACGCGTTCGTTCTACGGCCATTCGTCGGACCGCAAAGCCAAGCGCATGGCGGGAGCACCGAGCGCCGAAGGCGCCGCTCCGGGCGCAGCACCGGGCGCCGCACCGGCGGCACCGGGCGCAGGGGGGGGGGGGGGGGG
>JARLIY010000050.1 GCA_031291475.1 Xanthobacteraceae bacterium | reverse complement strand
TGGGCCTTGCGATCGTCGAGGTAAAGAAGGCGAATGACAGCAAACCAAGCCAACGCGTGAAATGCCGTAAAACCTGAGAGCAAAAAGCCGTCGGCATAAACGCCGAACGCACCGCCTTTCTGCGCAAAGGTTTTTAGCAAGCTCGTCGCACAAAGGGATGCTGCGAACCATACGGCAAGTTCCCGCCGTTCTAGTCCTAAAGCGGATTTCGGTGCTGCTGCCGCGGCTACTATCTGAGACATTGGCAATCAAAAGAATCCGGCTGCTGAATTGATTGGCTGCACTGCATGGATTGTGTTTGTCACCCATCTTACCGCAGTTGCCCCCTGCGGCACAGTCGCTCCTTCGAATTTTTAGGCACGATACAGGCAGTCGAAGCAGCGACAGACGATCAAGGACACCAGACGCAAAAGATCACGTTCAAGGATTTTCAATCGACCCGTCTACTAGGGTCTGTACCCAGATAGCTTCTTGAAAAATTGCAATGATCGTGATTCACCGTGCTCGGAGGTGGGTCATGCGATTTGATTTGAGCGATGACGAATGGGCTCTTCTTGAGCCGCTGATGCCGAAGAGCCGCAAGAGCGCCCGCGCTGACGATCGAAAGATCATGAACGCGATATTTTACGTGCTGCGCACCGGGATGCCGTGGCGCGATCTGCCGGAACGCTACGGGCCGTACACGACGGCGTATAATCGCTTCAACCGTTGGTCTCGACGCGGCGTCTGGAAGCGGATTTTCGACACTCTGGCATCGAAATCGCGCGACAGTCTGTATCTGATCGATAGCACGATCGTGAAAGCCCATCGTGCGGCCAGCGGCGCAAAAGGGGGGAGCAAAAGCAGGCCATCGGCATCAGCCGCGGCGGTCGCTCGACGAAAATCCACGCTATCGTCGACAGCAAAGGCCGTCCGCTGAACTTCACGGTAACTGGCGGACAAGTCCACGACAGTCAGGTCGTTGGCGACGTGCTCGACACGCCCAGACCACCACTCGCCATCACTGCCGACAAGGCTTACGACAGCGAAAAAGTGCGCCAGCAGATCAAAGACGAGGGGGCTCTGCCGGTCATCCCCAGCCGTAGCAATGCCACCAGGAAAGCCTATTGTCCCAAGCGCTTCTATCGACGACGCCACAAAATCGAAAATTACTTCTGCCGCATCAAAGACTGGCGCCGCATCGCTACCCGCTACGACAAACTCGCCCGAAACTTCCTCGCCGCCGCGGCTTTGGTCGGCGCACTCTATTGGATCAAGTTGTGAGTCCAGACCCTAAACTTTTTGGAATCGATAAAAGGGCCGAAGTTAGAATGGGGCCAACTTGGGTCCACCGCGCCCAAAGTTGCCATTACGTTCGCACGCGATATGCTGATTTTACTGCGATGGAAGGGTGGCCGAGTGGTTTAAGGCACCGGTCTTGAAAACCGGCAGACCCGCAAGGGTCTCGTGGGTTCGAATCCCACCCCTTCCGCCACCTTCGCCCTGCGGGCTACGGATGGCAGGCCCAACAGCATGCAACATCGTGCAACAAAATGTGTTGTTTGTTCCGCTCGCTACACTGAGCGCTGCGCGCGGTCCTTTTCGTTTTGCGCCTTGATCGCTTCGCGCGCGCCCTGCCACTGCGCGTCCGTCCAGTGGCGCAGCTCGTAGAAATTTCCACCGGTCGCGAGACTCTGTCCGCCGTCCATGGCGATGGTCTCGCCGGTGAGCCAATCGCAGCCGCCGCTGATGAGGAAAGTCGCGAGGTTCTGCAATTCCTCCATGCGGCCGACGCGGCCCATGGGATTGATCCGCTCGGTGCGCGAACCGGGCTCCCCGCCCGGGTTGAGCCGCTTGCCGGCGCCCTCGGTCGGAATTTCGCCGGGCGCGATGGCGTTGAGCCGAATGCCGTGGCGGCCCCATTCGGTGGCGAGCGACATGGTCATGGCGTGGACCGCGGATTTGCTCATCGCCGAGGGCACGACATAGGGACTGCCATTGGCGATCCAGGTCACGACGATGGAAACTACGTTGCCGCGATGCCCGCCGGCGATCCAGCGGCGGCCGACCGCGTGGGTGACGTAGAAGGTTCCGTGCATGACGATGTTGGCGATGGCGTCGAAGCCGCGCGGGCTCAAATCCTCGGTGCGGGAAATAAAATTTCCGGCGGCGTTGTTGATGAGATCGGTAAGCGGACCCGAGGCGAAGATGTCGGCCACCATGGCGTCCACCGCCGCCGCATCGCGGATGTCGATGCCATAGGCGCCGACTTTGCCGCCGTGCTTTCCCATCAACTCGGTGGCGGTGGCCTCGCAGACCGATTTGCGCCGCCCGCAGATGAAGATGTCGGCGCCGAGCGCGAGGAATTTCTCGGCCATGCCCTTGCCCAGCCCGGTGCCGCCGCCGGTCACCAGGATGCGGCGGCCGCGCAGTAATCCGTCGGTGAACATTGCTCCCCTCCCGTTTCGGTTATGCCCTCAGATTCCCAAATAGCGGTGTTGAATGTCGGGCGCGCCGGCGAGGGCCTGCGAAGTCCCCTCCCACACCACGCGGCCGCGCTCGATGATGCAATGGCGGTCGGCGACGCGGGTCAGCGCCTCGACATTCTTGTCGATGACCAGGATCGATTGCCCGGTACGGCGCAGAAGTTCGAGGCAGCGCCAAATTTCCTCGCGCACCAGCGGCGCCAGCCCTTCGGTCGCTTCGTCGAGGATGAGCAGGCGCGGGTTGGTCATCAGCGCGCGGCCGATCGCCAGCATTTGTTGCTCGCCGCCGGACAATAGATTCGCCATGGCGCCGGCGCGGGATGCCAGCCGCGGAAATAGCGCAAAAACCTTCTCCAGTGTCCACGGATCGGCTGACCCGCTGCGATTGGCGGCGGTGGCGAGAAGATTCTCGCGCGCGGTGAGATTGGGGAACACCTGGCGTCCTTCGGGCACCAGTCCGACGCCAAGCTGGGCGATGCGATAAGCCGGCAGGTCGCGGATCTCTCTGCCGCGGAAACGGATCGAACCCGCGGACGACCGCGTCAGCCCCATGATCGAGCGCACGGTCGTGGTCTTGCCCATGCCGTTCCTGCCCATGAGCGAGACCATTTCGCCGGGTGCGACGGAGAGCGATACGCCGAACAGCACGCGGCTGAGCCCGTAGCTCGTTTCTATTTCGGCGATTTCGAGGAGCGGGGCGTCAGGCATGGCGCCCTTCCCGGCCGGCGTTTTCCTTATCGTCTTTTTCGCCGAGATAAGCCTGGCGCCCGGCGGTGTCGGCGCGGACCGCCAGCGGATCGCCGCTGGCGATGATGCGGCCATAGACCATCACGGTGATGCGGTCGGCAAGCGCAAACACCGCTTCCATGTCGTGTTCGACCAGCAAGATGGTCATGCTACCCTTGAGCTCGCGCAGCAAGCGCACCATCTGCGCCGATTCCTCGGACCCAAGCCCGGCCATCGGCTCGTCGAGCAGCAGCCGCCGCGGCTGGGTCGCCAGCGCCATGGCGATTTCGAGCTGGCGAAGCTCGCCGTGACTCAATCGCTCGATGCGCACGCCTGCGCGCCCGGCAAGCCCGACGCGCGCCAGCGCCGCGAGCGCCGGCTTGCGCAATTCGTCCTCGCCGCGGGCGTCGCGCCAGAAACGAAAGGAATGGCCGCGATGCGCCTGCACGGCGAGCGCGACGTTGTCGAGGGCGGTAAAGCCGCGAAACAGGGAGGTGATCTGAAACGAGCGCGCGAGACCAAGCTGGCTGCGCCGATAGACCGGGAGGCGGGTGATATCGGCGCCGTCAAAACGGATGTGGCCTTGCCACGGCGCGAGTTCGCCGCTGAGGAGCCCGATCAGCGTGGTCTTGCCGGCGCCATTCGGGCCGATGACGGCGTGGACTTCGCCCGGCGCAATGGCGAGCGTGATCGCGTCGGCCGGCACGACGCCGCCGAAGCGCTTGGTCAGGTCTTCGATTTGCAGGAGCGCTTCAGCCATCGCGCCGGCCCACCAGAAGACCCTCGATCCCGCCATGCACGTAGATCGCGACCAGGAGCAGAATGGGTCCGAGGATCAGATCGGGATATTCGGTGACGCGCGACAATCCCTCCTCCAGCAGCAGAAAGGCGACCGCCCCGATCAGCGGTCCGAACGGCGTGCCGAGCCCGCCGAGCACGACCATGACGATGAGATCGCCCGAGCGGGTCCAATGCATCAGCGCCGGGCTGATGAAATTGGTGAGGTTGGCAAGGAGCGCGCCGGCGAGCCCGCAGAGCGCGCCGGCGATCACGAAGCAGACGAGCTTGTAGCGAAAGGTCGGAAACCCGATCGCGCGCATGCGCCGTTCGTTGGAGCGCGCGCCCTGGATCACCAGGCCGAAGCGCGAATTGACGATGCGCGCGACCAGATAAATGCTCGTCAGCAACAGCGCGAAGCACAAATAGTAGAATAGCGTCTTGTTGTTGAGGTCGATCACGCCGCCGAACTGGCTGCGCCGGTAGATGGTCAGGCCGTCGTCGCCGCCATAGCGGTCGAGCCCGATGGCGACGTAATAGATCATCTGCGCAAAGGCGAGCGTGATCATGATGAAATAGACGCCGCGGGTGCGCAGGCTGAGCGCGCCGACCACGAGCGCGTAAAGCGCCGAGACCGCGATCGCGACGGGCCATTGCACCAGCCCCGAGCCGATCCCCTCCTTGGCCAGGATACCGACCGCATAACCGCCGATGCCGAGATAAGCGGCGTGGCCGAAACTCACCATGCCGCCATAGCCCATGATCAGGTTGAGGCTGACGGCGCCGAGCGCCAGGATCAGGACGCGGGTGAACAAAGTCAGCGCGAAGCCGTCGCCGCTGAGCATCGCATAGACCGGAACCAGCGCCAGAACCGCGAGCAAGACGACGGTGACGGCGGTGCGCGGGGCGAGCAGCGGCTCGCGCCCGGCATCGAACGAAGGGTCGGCGGAGGCGGTCATCGGCTCGCCGCCGGAAACAATCCTTCCGGCCGAAACACCAGGATTGCCGCCATCAACATGTAGATCGACATCGACGACAGCGCCGGCCCGAGCGTCGCCGCGGCGTTCGTGCTCAGCACGCGATGCAGCATGTCGGGCACGAAAGCGCGGCCAAGCGTGTCGATCAGACCGACGACGAGCGAGGCCACAAAGGCGCCGCGGATCGAGCCGATGCCGCCGATGATGATCACCACGAAAGCGAGAATGAGAATGTTCTCGCCCATGCCGATCTGCACGGTGAGGATCGGCGCCTGCATGACGCCGGCGAAGCCGGCCAGCGCCGCGCCGAGACCGAATACCAGCGTGTAGAGAAGCTTGATGTTGACGCCGAGCGCCCCGACCATTTCGCGGTTGGAGGCGCCGGCGCGGATCAGCATGCCGAGCCGGGTGCGCATCACGACGAAATAAAGCAGCGCCGCGACCGCCAACGCTACCACCATAATGACCAGGCGGTAGGCCGGATAATAGACGCCGGGGATGATCTGCACCGCGGTGAGCATCTGCTGCGGGAGCGCCAGCGTCATGCCGGCCGGCCCCCAGACCAGCCGCACCAGCTCGTTGAAGAACAACAGCAGCCCGAACGTGCCGAGCACCTGGTCGAGGTGGCTGCGTTGGTAGAGGCGCCTGATGGCGACGACTTCAAGCACCATGCCGGCGATCAGTGAGACGAAGAGCGCCAGAATGACGGCAAAGACGAAACTGCCGGTCAGCACCGCGAAAGTGGCGGCGAAGTAGGCGCCGAGCATGTAAAGCGAGCCGTGCGCCAGATTGACGAGGTCCATGATGCCGAAGACCAAAGTCAGTCCGGCGGCGAGCAGAAACAGCAGCATGCCGAGCTGCACGCCGTTGAGGCATTGCTCGATGAAATACAGCATTGCCTATCCTCTCCCCCGCGCGCCAAGCGCGTGGCGGGGAGCGGTTGATCCACCAATTTAGCCCACCCAGCTTATTTCATCGGGCATTTGTCGTGGAAGCGGTCCTGATCGTCCTTGACGATCGTCGCCACCGTCTTGAGCACGTAATCGTCGCCCTGCTTGACCACATCCTGCAGATAGAAGTTCTGGATCGGGATGTGATTGTTGCCGTATTTGAAGGCGCCGCGCACGGACTTGAAGTCGGCCTTTTCCATTTCCTTGCGCATGGCGTCTTTCTGCGAAAGATCGCCTTTGACCGAGGTAATGGCGCTGTTGATCAAACCCGCCGCGTCGTAGGTCTGCGCGCCGTAATACGAAGGCCGCTTATTGTACTTGGCAATGTAATCGGCGACGAACTTCTTGTTGGTCTCGTTGGGCAGGTCGTTGACCCATTCCTGCGCGCCCGGAATGCCGATCGCGAGATCCTTGAGCCGCGGCAGCGACAGTTCGTCGATCGTGAACACCTGGTAGAGCGGAATCTGTCCCTTGAGCCCCGCCTGCACATATTGGGTGACGAACTGAACGCCGGCGCCGCCGGGATAGAATACGAAGATCGACTCGGCGCCGGACGCGCGCGCTTTCGACAGTTCGGCGGAGAAGTCGAGCTGGTCGGGCCAGCGCGTGTATTCCTCGCCGGCGATCGTGCCCTTGTAGGTGAGCTTCACGCCGGCGAGCATGTCCCTGCCGGCGGCGTAATTGGGGCCGATCAGAAAGGCCGACTTCACCCCCTTCTGATTCATATAGAGGCCCATCGCTTCCGGCGTCTGATCGTTTTGCCACGACGTCGAGAACACGTAGGGCGAGCACAGCTCGCCGGCGAATGGCGACGCGCCGGCGTTGGTCACGACCGTCATGGTCTTTGAATCGACCAGTGGCTTCAGCGACGCCAGCAGCACGTTCGACCAGATATAGCCGACGACGAAATCCACATGGTCGGATTCGATCAGCTTCTGGGTCTTCTGCACGCCGATATCCGGCTTTTGCGTATCGTCCTCGTAAATCACCTCGACCGGCAGGCCGCCGAGCTTGTGGTCGAGATGGTCGAGCGCAAGCTCGAAGGCGTTGCGCATGTCGGCGCCGATCACGGCGGTCGGGCCGCTGAATGTGCTGATGAAGCCGATCTTGACCGTCTTTTGCTGGGCCACCGCTTGTTGAACCGTCCCCGGTCCCGCCACCAGCGCGAGCGCGGTCGCCGCCGCAGCCAACCCTGTCCTGATCATCCCGTCCTCCCGATGTGCCGCGCGCGGCCCTTGGGGTCCATGCGCAAGCGTTTCCCGTATTGTTTGAGCGTTGCTTCGTCTTAAAGGCCGATATGACCGCGTCCCGGCCCGCCGATCAAGCCGAACATGCATTTCGGTAAACGCCGGGCCGGCGACGGGTCGGCCATTTGTGCACATTTTGCATGACGGCTGGCACAATTGCGGGTGCGGCGCGACATTGCGCCGGCGATTGGCGCACTCTACCTGTCACGGATTGCAGACGCAGTCCCGGCAAACCCGCCGCCGCCAATACAAATGTGAACAGACAAGCATGGCTCAGCATTTCGAATTCGGATTGGATACTTTCGGCGACATAACCACCGGGCCCGACGGCCGACCGTTGACCCACGCACAGGTCATCCGCAACGTCATCGACGAAGCCGTCCTCGCCGACCAGGTGGGCGTCGATGCCTTCGGCGTCGGCGAGCATCACCGGCCCGATTTCGCCGTCTCCGCTCCCGAAGTCGTGCTCGGCGCCATTGCCGGGCGCACCAAGCGCATACGGCTCGGCTCGGCGGTGACGGTGCTCTCCTCCGACGATCCGATCCGCGTCTTCGAGCGGTTCTCGACGCTCAACGCCGCCTCGAACGGCCGCGCCGAGGTGACCGTGGGGCGCGGGTCGTTCATCGAGTCCTTCCCCCTGTTCGGCTACAACCTCGCGCAATACGAAGAGTTGTTCGAGGAGAAGCTCGATCTGTTCGTGGCGCTGCTGCGCAACGACACCGTGACCTGGCAGGGCAAGCTGCGTCCGCCGCTGAAGGATCAGCGTATCTTCCCGCCGATCGAAGCCGGACCGCTACGAACCTGGGTCGGTGTCGGCGGCAGTCCGGAATCGGTCGTCCGCGCCGCGCATTACGACCTGCCGCTGGCGCTTGCCATCATCGGCGGCGATCCGGCGCGCTTTAAGCCCTATGTCGATCTTTATCATCGCGCCTTCGCGCAATTCGGCAAACCGGTGCAGCCGATCGCCGTACACTCGCCCGGCCACGTCGCCGACACCGACGCGCAGGCGCGCGAGGACTATTGGATCGGCTATAAGGCCATGCATGACAAGATCGGCGCCGAGCGCGGCTGGCCGCCGATGGGACGCGGGCAATTCGATACCGAAGTCGAGCACGGCGCGCTCCATATCGGCGCGCCGGAAACGGTGGCGCGCAAGATCGCCGCGACCGCGAAGGCCTTGGGCATCGTGCGCTTCGACATGAAATATTCGGCCGGCACGCTGCCGCACGACAAGATGATGCGCAGCATCGAGCTCTACGGCACCAAAGTCATGCCGCTGGTACGGGAGATGTTGGCGGAGAAAGTGCCGGCGGCCTGAGGTTTCCGGCCGAGGCGGCGTTTCGTATACCGATTTTGTGGGAACGCCGATGATGACTTATTTTCCGAAAATAAAGTCTCACGCGCTCGCATATGCGCGGCAGACGGTTGCCTTGGTCGCGTTCGGCGGCATCGTCCACGCTGACCCAACGCATGAGCGCGCAAGCTGCGAAATGCAGGCGAAGAGCTCGTTCCAGGATTTGACGCAGGAATACGTCTCCGTCTTGGAGAACGTAAAAGTGCGGTTCGAGATCATTGCGAACGATTATCAGGCGGCGTTCAGCGACAAGGTGAACAGCTGTCTGCTGTTGATTCACAAGACGGCGTCGATAAACCGGGAAATTTCGGACACGTCCTATCTGATCGATGCCGCCAGCCGCACGATGTACGCGCTCTACGTGGAAACGAACGGCAGCGTGGCGTCTTGCCTGCTGATTCCCAGCATCAAGGAAACGAAGCCGTGCAAAGGCCGAAGTGAGTTCGACGATTTTGTCTGGAATTATCTGAAATAGGCCGTGGGCGCTTCTTAAGCTTTCGCCAACTTATCGAACTGCATCAATCGCTCAAGAAGCGGCTCCAACTCCTTGAGCGGGATCATGTTCGGTCCGTCCGAGGGGGCCTTGTCCGGGTCCTGGTGGGTCTCGATGAAAAGTCCGGCGATGCCGACCGCGACGGCGGCGCGCGCCAGCACCGGCACGAAGTCCCGCTCGCCGCCCGACGACGCCCCCTGCCCGCCCGGCTGCTGCACCGAATGGGTGGCATCGAAAATCACCGGCGCGCCGAGCTTGGCCAAGAGCGGCAGCGCGCGCATGTCAGAGACCAGCGTGTTGTAACCGAAGGAGACGCCGCGCTCGGTGACGAGCACGTTGGCATTGCCGGCGCCGGTGATTTTCTCGACGACGTTTTTCATGTCCCAGGGCGCGAGGAACTGACCCTTCTTCACGTTGACCGCGCGGCCGGTCTTGGCCGCGGCAATCAACAAATCGGTCTGCCGGCAGAGAAACGCCGGGATTTGCAGGACGTCGACCACCTCGGCGACGATCGCGCAGTGGTCCGGCTCGTGCACGTCGGTCAGCACCGGCACGCCCAGCGTGTCGCGCAGATCGGTGAAGACTTCGAGCGCCTTGTCGAGGCCGAGCCCGCGCGGGCTTTCGCCGCTGGTGCGGTTGGCCTTGTCGAACGAGGTTTTGTAGACGAAACCGATGCCGCGCCGCGCCGCGATCTCCTTGAGCGCCGCCGCCATCTCGAAAGCGTGCGCCCGGCTTTCGAGCACGCACGGACCCGCGATCAACGCGAACGGCAGCGCATTGCCGAAACGCACTTGGCCGACGGCGACGACGGCATTCGGATGGGCAGGCATCGGCTTCATCGCCGGGACCATGACCATCCGCAAGGCCAGGGTCAACGGGCTCGCAATGACGAGCTTACACCAGCCGGCTCTGCTCCACCGCCGCCCCAATGAACGAGGAGAACAGCGGGTGCGGCGCGAACGGCCGCGATTTCAGCTCGGGATGGAATTGCACGCCGATGAACCAGGGATGGTTCGCGTATTCGATGATTTCCGGCAGGATTCCATCCGGCGACATGCCGGAAAACCGCATGCCGTGCTGGGCCAGGCGGTCCTTGTAGGCGGTGTTTACCTCGTAGCGGTGCCGGTGGCGCTCGGAAATTTCCGTCGCGTGATAAATCTCGGCGACCTTGCTGCCGCGCGCCAGCAAGGCCGGATAGGCGCCGAGCCGCATGGTGCCGCCGAGGTCGCTGCCGGCGGCGCGCTTCTGCAATTCGTTGCCTTTCATCCATTCGGTCATCAGGCCGACGACCGGCTCGCGCGTCGGGCCGAATTCGGTCGAGTTCGCTTCCTCGATGGCGCAAAGGTTGCGCGCCGCTTCGATCACCGCCATCTGCATGCCGAAACAAATGCCAAAATACGGCACCTGCCGTTCGCGGGCGAATTGCGCGGCGCGGATCTTTCCTTCGGCGCCGCGTTGGCCGAAGCCGCCCGGCACCAGAATGCCGTCGACATGCTCGAGGAACGGTGCCGGGTCCTCGTTCTCGAACACTTCGCTCTCGATCCAGTCGAGATTGACCTTGACCTTGTTGGCGATGCCGCCGTGCGACAACGCCTCGATCAGCGACTTATAGGCGTCCTTCATGCCGGTATATTTGCCGACAATGGCGATGGTGACGTCACCCTCCGGATTGCGGATGCGTCCGTTGATGAGACGCCAGGTGTCGAGGTCCGGCTCGGGCGGGGTTTCGATGCCGAAAGCGGCGAGAACTTCGCCGTCGAGACCGCAGGCGTGATACGCCTCGGGCACCGCGTAGATGTTGTCGACGTCGCGCGCCTCGATCACCGCGCTTTCGCGCACGTTGCAGAACAAAGCGAGCTTCTTGCGCTCGCTGTCGGGGATGGGCCGGTCGGAGCGGCAGAGCAGGATATCGGGCTGGATACCGATGGCGCGCAGCTCACGCACCGAATGTTGGGTCGGCTTGGTTTTCAATTCGCCGGCGCTGGGGATGAACGGCAGGAGCGTCAGATGGATGTAGACCGCATGGTATCGCGGCAAATCGTTGCCGAGCTGGCGGATGGCCTCGAAATACGGCAGGCCCTCGATATCGCCGACGGTGCCGCCGATCTCGCACAGCACGAAATCGAAGCCTTCGTTGCCGTCGCGGATGAAATCCTTGATGGCGTTGGTGACGTGGGGAATGACCTGGATGGTGGCGCCGAGATAGTCGCCGCGGCGCTCCTTGACCAGGATCTCCTGGTAGATGCGGCCGGTGGTGATGTTGTCGGTGCGGG
This sequence comes from Xanthobacteraceae bacterium, assembly GCA_031291475.1. Taxonomy (GTDB): domain Bacteria; phylum Pseudomonadota; class Alphaproteobacteria; order Rhizobiales; family Xanthobacteraceae; genus BOG-931. Next base: position 69,324 of record JARLIY010000050.1, on the reverse strand, counting down.
TGGCGGGCCGCCCGGTGAAACGCTCGTAATGGCCGAGATCGAGATCGGTCTCGGCGCCGTCGTCGGTGACGAAGACCTCGCCGTGCTGGTAGGGCGACATCGTGCCCGGATCGACGTTGAGGTAGGGATCGAGCTTGCGCAGACGGACTTTATAGCCGCGCGCCTGGAGCAGCGCGCCGAGCGCCGCGGAAGCGAGACCCTTGCCCAGTGAGGAGACCACGCCGCCGGTGATGAAAATGTACCGCGCCATGGGATTCAACCTCTAACCCCGATCATTTGATTCGACGAGCGATATTGCGGAATGGTTGCCGCGCTCGGTCGGCGTAAATCGCAAAAAGCGGCGTAATCGCAGATAACTCCAGCGGAATCCTGATGCCGCGTGGAAGCGGCCCCCGCGCTCTTCGTAAGGAGTGCCGGGGGTGCCGCTTGCGCCATGCTGTCCTGCCTATTGCGACTGCGGGACTTGCGGTCCGCTGGGTGCCGGACTCGGCGCCGGCGGCGTCGCCCCGGCCGGCCCCTTCGACCGCAATTGATCGAGGATGCCGTGACCGCCCTCGCTCAGCGGCGCCTGCGGTGCACCCGGCGCCGGCTGGCTGACCGGAGCGCCGCCGCTGTTGATGAGCGACGCCGGATGGCGCCCGAGACCCGCGAGCCACGACAACGCCAGGCTGGTGATGAAGAAACCGACGGCAAGCAATGCGGTCGTGCGGGTCAGCACGTTGCCCGTGCCCCGCCCGGTCATGAAGCCGCTGGTGGAGCTGATCAGCCCCCCGCCCTCGGATTTTTGCAACAGCACCACGCCGATCATGGCGAGGACGAGCATCAGGTGGATGACGATAACAACGGTCAGCATCGATAAAGTCCGCTCCCGGCTGCGGTGCCGCGTCCCCGATATAGGAAGTCGCGCGCGTCTCTACATGATCCCAAGAGGATTTTCTATGGCGGTTTGGGCCCTGGTCCCGTTATCGATAAGCCCTGGCAATCGCCAGGAAATCCTGCGCTTTGAGGCTGGCGCCGCCGACCAGCGCCCCGTCCACATTATCTACGGCGAGCAGTTCTTTGGCATTCGCCGTGGTGACCGAGCCGCCATAGAGAATGCGGGTCCTTTCCCCCGCTTTGCCGGGGCGGGAGCCGAGCCATTCGCGGATGACGCGGTGCATGTCACCGACATCGGCCGGCGTCGGCGTCAGCCCGGTGCCGATGGCCCAGACCGGCTCATAGGCAACGACGAAATCCACGAGATCGTCGGGCACCGAGCCGTCGAGCGCCGCGCGCACCACGGCGGCGGCGCGGCCGGTATCGCGTTCGGCGCGCGTTTCGCCGACGCAGACAATGGCGAGGAGGCCGGCGCGCTTGGCGGCAAGCGCCTTTGCGCGCACCGTCGCATCGGTTTCGCCGTGATAGTGGCGGCGTTCGGAGTGACCGACAATGACCGCGGCGGCGCCGGCATCCTTGAGCATTTCCGCTGAAATGTCGCCGGTATAGGCCCCCGAGGCGAGCGCGTGACAATCCTGGGCGCCGATCAGGACCGACGATCCGCGCGCGGCCGCGGCGAAGCCAGCGATCAAGGTCGCCGGCGGACACACCATCAACTCGACCCCGGGCAGGCTCCGCGCGCCGGCGACGATCTTGTCAAATTCGCCGGACGCACTTTGCAGACCGTGCATCTTCCAGTTGCCTGCGACCAGCGGGCGGCGCGCCATTGTTTGGTGTCTCAACGTCTCGGTCTTCGCCGCAACGCCTGCGACAAACAGCCGTTAGCAGACGCCTTGCGCGCGGAAAAGGGGCGTTTTACTTGCCGTTTTACTTTGAAATCCGGTCAGTTGCGGGTCCGGGTCGCGGTCCTTATGATGCGCCGCTCTCGGCTGGGCAGCCGGATCGGCATCATTTCAACCGTTGGACGTTATGCTTCGAGGTATCCGCAAAGCCTCCGCAAATTGGATCGGCCGCGCCGTGATGGGCGTGGTCATGGGGCTGCTTGCCGCGAGCTTTGCCGTCTGGGGCATCAACGACATCTTTCGCGGCTTCGGCCGTTCGACGCTGGCCAAAATCGGCCACACCGAAATCCCGATCGAACAGTTCCGCAGCACCTACAACGAGCGTTTGCGGCAGATCGAACGCCAGATCGGACACCCGTTGCCACCGGACCAGGCGAGCGCCCTCGGTCTCGACCGGCAAGTGCTCGGCTCGATGGTCGCCGAAGCCGGCCTCGATCAGCGCGCCCGGCAGATGCGGCTCGGCATTTCCGACGCCGAGATCGTACGCCGCGTCACCGCCGAGAAGACGTTTCAGGGACCCACCGGCAAGTTCGACCGCGCGCGTTTCGAGCAGCTGCTGCGCGATGCCGGCTATAGCGAGCAGCGGTTCGTCGCCGAACAGCGGCGGGTGACGTTGCGCCGGCAGATCGTAGAATCCCTCACCGACGAATTGCCGGTGCCGAAAGCGTGGCTCGCCGCCATCAATCAGTTCCAGAATCAGGAACGCAGCATCGACTATGTGACGCTCGGCCCGGCGCAGGCCGGCGACATTCCGCAGCCGACGGCGGATGAGCTGAGCAAGTATTTCGAGGCGCGCAAAATCTTGTTCCGCGCGCCGGAATACCGCAAGATCGAGACCGTCGCGCTGACGCCCGCCGACATCGCCCGGTGGATGGAGATCTCCGACGCCGACCTCAAGGCCGCCTTCGAGGAGCACCGCAGCCGCTACATCACCCCGGAGCGGCGCCACGTCGAGCAGATCGTGTTTCCGAGCATGGCGGAGGCCGAAGCCGCGCAAGCGCGCCTCAAGGACGGCCTGAGCTTCGCCGCGCTTGCCGCCGAGCGCGGCCTCAAGGAGACGGATATCGACCTCGGCACGGTGAAAAAATCGGACATCGTCGATCCGGCGGTCGCCGACGCGGCATTCGCACTCAAAGACGGCGAGGTGAGCGCGCCGGTGAAAGGCCGCTTCGGCTCGGTCATCGTGACCGTGGTCAAGATCGATCCGGAAGCGACGAAGTCGTTCGCCGAGGTGGCGCCGCAGATCCGCAACGATATCGCCGCCGAGCGCGCCAAGGCCGAAGTGCGCAGCTTGCATGACAAGATGGAAGACGAGCGCGCCGGCGGCGCCTCGCTGCAACAGGCGGCGGCGAAATTGAAGGTTAATTCCGCAACCTACGACGTCGATCGCTCCGGCCGCGATCCCGACGGCAAGCTCGTCGGCAACCTTCCCCATGCCGCCCAGGTGGTGAGCGCCGCCTTTGCCTCCGACATTGGCGTCGATAACGATCCGATCGAGGCCGACGCCGGCTATATCTGGTACAGCGTCACTGCCGTCACGCCGTCGCGCGATCGCCCGCTGGACGAGGTCAAGGCCCAGGTCGAAGAGCGCTGGCGCCAGGACGAGATCGCGACACGGCTGAAGACCAAGGCGGCCGAGCTCGTCGACAAGCTCAAGGGCGGCAGCGCGTTCGACGCGCTTGCCAAGACCGACGGCCTCAAGCTCGAAACCGTCGACAAGCTTAAGCGCCAGGCGGGAGCCGGATCGGGTCTGTCGCCGAAAGTCATCGTGGCGATATTCCACACCGCCAAGGACGGCTTCGGCAGCGCCGAGGGCGAACAGCCGACTGAATGGGTGGTGTTCCGCGTGGCCGACGTGACCGATCCGAAATTCGACGCCGCTTCGCCGGACCTCAAGGGCATCGAAGAAGCGGTGAAACGCCAGACCACCGATGACGTCGTCGGACAATATGTGGCATCGGTGGAAAACGATCTCGGCACCAGCGTCAATCAGGCGGCGTTGGCGCAAGCGCTCGGCAACGGCCCGGCGCCGGACACCAACTAGACCGGACACCGACGAGACATGCTGATCGAGCCTTCGGCCGCGGCGTTTGCCGCCCGTTACGCGGCCGACGAGCCGCAGGTCGTGTGGACGACGCTGGTCGCCGATCTGGAAACGCCGGTCTCGGCCTTTCTCAAGATCACCGGCGCCAAAACCAAAAGCTCATCGGCCAAAGTTTCGTCGCCGATAAGCTTTTTGCTCGAGTCGGTCGAAGGCGGCGAAGCGCGCGGGCGCTATTCGATCATCGGCCTCGAACCTGACGTGATCTTCCGCGCCAACGGCGCCCGCGCCGAAATCAACCGCATCCCGCAGAGCGACCCGGAGGCGTTTACGCCTGCGAACGCGCCGCCGCTTGCGGCGCTTCGCGCGCTGATCGGCGAAAGCCGCATCGCTTTGCCGGATACGCTGCCGCCGATGGCAGCCGGCGTCTTCGGTTATCTCGGTTACGACATGGTGCGGCTGATGGAGGATACGCTCGCCGCGCCCGGTCCCGACCCGATCGGCATTCCCGACGCGATCCTGGTTCGTCCGACGCTGGTGATCGCTTTCGACGCGGTGGAGGATACGATCACGGTGGTCACGCCGGTGCGGCCACAGCCCGGAGTGACGGCGAAAGCGGCCTTGGCGCGCGCGGTCGAGCGGCTGGCGGCGATCGTCGACGCGCTCGACCGGCCGCTCGACAAATCAGCGGTGGGAAGCGACGCCGGCCCGCTGGGCGTGGCGCCGCGTTCCAACACCACCGCGGAGGAATTCAAGCGTATGGTGTTGCGCGCCAAGGAATACATTGCCGCCGGCGATATCTTTCAGGTGGTGCTGTCGCAGCGTTTCGAAGCACCCTTCACGCTCGCCCCGTTCGCGCTCTATCGGGCGCTACGGCGCGTCAACCCCTCGCCTTATCTGTTCTTCCTCGATCTCGGCAGCTTCGCGGTCGCCGGCTCGAGTCCGGAAATCCTGGTCAAGACCGCCGACGGCACCGTGACCATTCGTCCGATTGCCGGCACGCGGCCGCGCGGCGCCACCCCGCATGAAGACAAAGCGCTGGAGGAGGAATTGCTCGCCGATCCGAAGGAGCGGGCCGAGCACCTCATGCTGCTCGATCTCGGCCGCAACGACGTCGGCCGCGTCGCCGAGATCGGCACCGTAAAAGTCACCGACCAGTTCTTCATCGAACGCTATAGCCAGGTGATGCACATCGTCTCCAACGTGGAAGGCAAGCTGCACAAAGACCGCGATTGCCTCGACGCGCTCGCCGCCGGATTTCCCGCGGGCACCGTCTCCGGCGCGCCCAAGGTACGCGCGATGCAGATCGTCGACAAGCTGGAGAAAGAGAAGCGCGCGCTTTATGCCGGCTGTGTCGGCTATTTCTCCGCCGGCTCCGACATGGACACCTGCATCGTGCTGCGCACCGCGCTGATCAAGAACGGCGTCATGTATGTGCAGGCCGGCGCCGGTATCGTCGCCGATTCCGACCCGGACTTCGAGCAGCAGGAATGCGTCAACAAGGCGAAGGCATTGTTCCGCGCCGCCGAGGAGGCCAAGCGTTTCGCCAGCGCCGCCGGGCGCGGGCAGTAGGTCGCCGGCGACGATGAGCGACGTCACCGCGGCCGAAGTCGTCGCCTTCTGGCGCGAAGCCGGACCCGAGCGATGGTTCGAGAAGGACGACGCATTCGACCTGACAGTCAGACATCGATTTCTGCCGCTCCACGAAGCGGCCGCGCGCGGAGAGCGCGCGTCTTTCGAGGACAGCGCCGAAGGCGCGCTGGCGCTGGTGATTCTGTTCGACCAATTTCCCCGCAACATGTTTCGCGGCAGCCCGCATGCGTTCGCGACCGATCCCTTGGCGCGCGTGGTGGCGAACCGGGCGATCGCCCGCGGTTCGACCGGGCGACCGACGAAACGATGCGGCCGTTCTTCTATATTCCCTTCATGCATTCGGAAGTGTTGGCCGATCAGGACCGGTGCGTGAAGTTGTTTGAGCCATTCGGCGACGCGGGGATGTTGAAATACGCCACGCTCCATCGCGACATCATCGCCAAATTCGGACGATTTCCGCATCGCAACGGCGCGCTCGGGCGCGAGGTGTCGCCAGCCGAGCAGGAGTTTCTCGATGGTGGAGGCTTCGCGGGCTAGCGATCGTGCTGCGCGCGCAATCGAACTTATTGTATGCGGCTCAAGTTCTTGCCGCCGCAAATCCCGAGAGCGCAGCCTTCGATCCTGATCGTCCTCGGATCGATGTCGAGAAGATGGCCCGGATAGGTATGGCCGTCGTCGGTATTGTACAGTGTTCCCGACCACTTCCCCGGCCCGTCCGGCACCATGTTGTAGAGAACCGTGACGCCGACGAGCGGGCGGCCGCGCTCGGCCGGATCGGGATTATTCTTGTCGGTCCAGGGCTGGCCGGTTTCCGGGTCGACCGGTGATTTTGCGGCGGCGATGGTTGCGCACAGCGCTTGGCTGCATTTGGCGACCCGCACATGCGCGCCATCCTGCGCCAGCCAGAGACCCTTGGGATCCGCGTGCGCGGTGCCGGCGCCGAGCAAAACGAACAAAATGACGGCGAACGGGTTATAGAGCGTATGACCTTTCATCATCATATGCATGCTCACTTTGTAATGGCGCGCGACACCCGAGCAAAGTTCGACGTTTAATCCCGGAGGAAAATGCACATGCGGCGCATTTGTTCTATACTTTATTTTTCGCTGGCGGTCGCCGTATCGGCGCAGGCGGCTCACGCCGATCAGTCGGCCGAGCAAGCGCAAGCGGCAAAGATGCATCCGAAAAAGCACCCCGCCAAGCCGCAATGGGTGCAACCCGCGCCTGCGCATCGAGACTTGTACGGGGCGGCGCCGGCGGGATGTACATGGCCGTATCAGAACCAATTCCCGCCCTGCATGTCGACGTGGCCCGCAGGCGACCCGCACTACCACGGATCGCGGCCTGGCCCGACCTTTGACGACGATTGACCCTGTCACGGCGGTTCGGCTGGCAAGGTCGCACGCGCGGACCGTCACTCCCCGCCGTTCTCTTCGCCCTCTTCCGTCACCCGCTCGACCGAGGCGACGCGTTCGCCTTCCGCCGTCGAGAACACGATGACGCCCTGCGTCGAGCGTCCGGCGATGCGGATGCCGTCGACCGGGCAGCGGATCAATTGCCCGCCGTCGGTGACCAGCATGATCTGGTCGCTCTCTTCCACGGGGAATGACGCCACCAGCCGGCCGTTCTTCTCGGTGATCGCCATGGCGACGATGCCTTTGCCGCCGCGGCCAGTGGTGCGGTATTCGTAGGAAGAGGTGCGCTTGCCGTAGCCTTTTTCGGAAATGGTGAGCACGAACTGCTCGGCCGCGGACAATTCCGCGTAACGCGTCTGGCCGAGCTCGATGGCGCCCTCGGCCTCCTCCTGATCGGTGCCCGGTTCCTCGGCCTCGCCGTTGCTGCCGCGGCGCACGGCGTTGGCGCGCTTCAGATACGCGGCGCGCTCCTCGGCAGAAGCCTCGACGTGACGCAGGATCGACAGCGAAATCAGCTTGTCGCCTTCCGCGAGATTGATGCCGCGCACGCCCATCGAGGTGCGGCCCTGGAACACACGCACGTCGTTGACCGCGAAACGGATGCATTGGCCGCCCGTCGAGGTCAGCAGCACGTCGTCGTTCTCGGTGCAGATCTGCACGTCGACGATGCCGTCGCCCTCGTCGAGCTTCATGGCGATGATGCCAGAGCGCCGCACGTCCGCGAAATCCGACAGTTTGTTGCGCCGAACCGTGCCGCGGGTCGTGGCGAACATCACGTCGAGCTTGTCCCAGGTTTTTTCGTCCTCGGGCAACTGCATGATGGTGGTGATGTTCTCGCCCTGCTCCAATGGCAGGATGTTGATCAACGCCTTGCCGCGCGCTTGCGGCGCGGCCGCCGGCAGCCGCCAGACTTTTTCCTTGTAGACTTGGCCGCGCGAGGAGAAGAACAAGAGCGGCGTGTGCGTGGAGGCGACGAACAGGCGGGTGACGAAATCCTCCTCGCGGGTCTGCATGCCAGCGCGGCCCTTGCCGCCGCGCCGCTGCGCACGATACGTGGAGAGCGGCACGCGTTTGACGTAGCCGGCGTGCGAAACGGTGACGACCATGTCCTCGCGCTGGATCAGGTCCTCGTCCTCCACCTCGCCTTCCTGATCGATGATCACGGTGCGGCGCGGCGTGGCGAATTCGCGCTTGATCGCCGCGAGCTCGTCCTTGACGATCGTTTGAATGCGCGCGCGCGACCGCAGGATGTCGAGATAATCGGCGATCTCGTTGGCAAGCTTGTCGAGCTCGGCCTTGATCTCGTCGCGGCCGAGCGCGGTCAGCCGTTGCAGCCGCAGATCGAGAATGGCCTTGGCCTGCTCCGCCGACAATTTGGTGGTGCCTTGCGGCGACACGGCATGGCGCGGATCGTCGATTAGCGTGACCATGGCGGCGACGTCGCGCGCCGGCCAATCGCGGTCCATCAGCTGGTCGCGCGCCTCGTTGGCGTCCTTGGCGGCGCGGATGAGCTTGATCATCTCGTCGATATTGGCCACTGCGATGGCGAGGCCGACCAGCACGTGGGCGCGGTCGCGCGCCTTGTTCAACAGATGCTTGGTGCGCCGGTAGATCACTTCCTCGCGGAAGGCGTTGAAGGACGCGAGCAGGTCCTTCAGGTTCATCACCAGCGGCCGGCCGCCGTCGAGCGCCACCATATTGGCGCCGAACGAGGATTGCAGCGCGGTGAAGCGGTAAAGCTGGTTGAGCACGACGTCCGGCACCGCGTCGCGCCGCAACTCGATCACCACGCGGTAGCCCTCGCGGTCGGACTCGTCGCGCAAGGCGGCGATGCCTTCGAGTTTCTTTTCGCGCACCAGTTCGCCGATGCGCTCGACCATGTGCGCCTTGTTCACCTGGTAGGGAATTTCGGAAATGACAATAGCTTCGCGCTCGCCGCGCAAGGTCTCGAATTCGACCTTGCCGCGCATGACGATGGCGCCGCGGCCGAGATGGTAAGCGGCGCGGATGCCTTGGCGGCCCAGGATGATGCCGCCGGTGGGAAAATCGGGGCCCGGCACGATGGCAATCAGATCCTCGATCGAAAGCCCGGGGTTATCGATCAGCGCGACGCAGGCGTCGATCACCTCGCCGAGATTATGCGGCGGGATGTTGGTCGCCATGCCGACGGCGATGCCGCCGGCGCCGTTGACCAGGAGATTGGGAAAGCGCGCCGGCAGCACCGCCGGCTCGCGCTCGGAATTATCGTAGTTGGCCTGGAAGTCGACGGTATCCTTGTCGAGGTCCTCGACCAGCGCGCCGGCGACGCGTTCGAGCCGCACCTCGGTGTAGCGCATGGCCGCCGGCGCATCGCCGTCGACCGAGCCGAAATTGCCCTGCCCGTCGATCAGCGGCAGGCGCATGGAGAAATCCTGCGCCATGCGCACCAAAGCGTCGTAGACCGCCTGGTCGCCGTGCGGATGATATTTGCCGATCACGTCGCCGACCACGCGCGCGGACTTGCGGTACGGCTTGTTCCACTCGTAGCCGTTCTCGTGCATCGAGTAGAGAATGCGCCGATGCACCGGCTTGAGCCCGTCGCGCGCATCGGGCAGCGCGCGCGCCACGATCACGCTCATGGCGTAATCGAGGTAGCTCTTCTTCATCTCCTCGGTAATCGAAACCGGGCGAATGTCGGAAGGGCCGCTGTCCGTGGGCGGGGGATTGTCGTGGTCTGACACTTAGGGAGTCCTGGGCGAGAATCCTGCGCGAATCTGCTGCGATTTTCATAGCCGAACGGACGTCTTTGCGCCACCTCTTTCGGCATTAGCAAGATATGATTTTTAGCTACATTTTCAAGGTCTTACCGGGGCGAACCGGGAACCTCGGGCGGGGCCGTACAAGCGTGGCTTCGAGCATGGCTTGGCGCCTGCTACAAAACGGCATGCCGCTCGAGTTTGCCATTTCCGCGCTGGTGACGTTGTTCGTCGTGGTCGATCCCGCCGGGCTCGTACCGACATTCCTCGCGGTCACGGAAGGGCTGCCGCGGCGCGCCCGCCGCGACGTCGCGTTGCGCGCGAGCCTCATCGCCGGCGCCATCCTCATCGGCACGGCGCTCCTTGGCGACGCGTTGTTCCGCGCGCTCGGCATCTCGCTGCCGGCCTTCCGCATCGCCGGCGGCCTGCTGTTGTTCTCCATCGCCTTCGAGATGGTCTTCGGCGTGCGCATGCGCCGCGAAGGAGCGGCCGCCGAGCAGGCGGTCGAAGAGCATGTGCGCAATATCGCCGCCTTCCCGCTGGCGATCCCGCTCTTGGCCGGTCCCGGCGCCATCACCGCGACCGTGCTGCTGGCGGGGCGCGCCGCCGGCAATCTGCTGCTCACCGGATTGCTTCTGGCGGTCGTGGTGTTCGTCGCGCTCTCCTGTTTCGTTGCGTTCATATCCGCCGGGCAGATCAGCCGCCTGCTCGGCCTCACCGGCAATATCGTGCTGTCGCGCCTGCTTGGCGTGCTGCTCGCGGCGCTCGCCGTGCAATTCGTCGTCGACGGCATTCGCGCGCTGTTCGCTGTCTAGTCCGATCACGACAGCCGCGGCTGCCAGGTCATCAACAGGAACAGCACCACCATGCCGGCAAGGGCCGGCCAGACCAGCACGCTATAGCGGCGAAACAGGCGGTGGTACTCGGCCGGAAGCGGCACGGCGTCCAGCGCGGCCTGTCGCGTCAGATCGCGAATCCGGATCTCGGTGCGCAGCACCGCAAACCATGCCGCTACGACGACCACGTATAGCACGAGCGACAGCACGAGCCAGAATTCGTCGAAGGGAGAAAAGCCGATGGCGAAGGCCAGCGGAATGCCGCTGACCGGCTGCAAGGCGATGGCGGCGATCATCACGATCTTCTCGACGCTGACGGCGAAGCGCGCGGTCAGCGCCACCACAGAGGTATTGCCGGAGCGATCGGCGAGCTGCATGAACACCGCCACGCCGAGCCAGGTGCCGAGCATCGCCGCCGCGGCGACCAGATGCACGAATTTGATGGCGAGGATGAGGTCGATCATCGGAGAACTGGATTCCCGCTTTCCGCCTACGCACTCCATGCTTCGGCGGACTCAAACCCGCCGTAGCTCGCAGAGCCGAGCGCAGGTGGGTCGCGGGAATGAGCGGGGCAACGCGCCCCTGGCTCTCATCGGCCAAACACGACGTCGTGCGCTAAAATGGAATCTCGTCGTCCATGTCGCCGCGCGGGCTTCTGGCCCCGGCGCCTGCCGCGGCCGCCACCTTGCGTGTCGGTCCGGGCGAGCCGAACTCGCCGCCGGCATCGTCAGCGCCGAAATCGCCGCCGCCACCACCGCCGGCGCCGCCTGCGCTGCCGGCGCGATCGAGCAGCGTCAGCTCGCCGCGGAAGCCTTGCAGCACCACTTCGGTCGAGTAGCGGTCCTGCCCCGATTGGTCCTGCCATTTCCGGGTTTGCAGCGCGCCCTCGATGTAAACCTTCGAGCCTTTCTTCAGATATTGCTCGGCGATCCGGCACAGATTTTCGTTGAAGATGACGACCCGATGCCACTCGGTCTTTTCCTTGCGCTCGCCAGTGGTCTTGTCCTTCCACGAATCCGACGTCGCCAGGCGCAGATTGGCCACCGGGCGGCCATCCTGGGTGCGACGAATTTCGGGATCGGCGCCCAGATTGCCGATTAGGATCACTTTGTTGACGCTTCCCGCCATCACACGCTCCGTTTGATTTCACGCTTCCCGCGCCAGCCGCCCACCCTAGTGCCGGAGTGGTCCCCCGCAAGGGCGATCCAGCCGCCAATTCAAGCGCGACCGGCGTTATCCACCGCATAGGGCCGCGCGGACCGGCCTTGCGCATTATGTTCTTAGTTTGTTCTCGCCATGATTGCAAGTGGGATGCAAGGGCTATCCCCCGCCCGGCAAGCGATTATTAACCAAATCTTAGAACCGTGACGGGAATGTCGGGCCGGCGCCGGTTCCGTTTCGTCCGATTCTGGCGCCGCGGTTAACCAAGCTTCACGCGGACGTGTGGCGGAAACCTTTCGAATGACAATCTGACATTAATCAGATTGCGACATATTATGGGCAGATTCGGTGGGTCATTTGTCGCTCGTTGTTGCCTTTGGGTGACACTTTAATCGAGCGCAATCAGTTAGTGATTTGCGCGATGGCGGGGCAGTAAAGGCGTCATGCCGACGATCAACAACGCAACGTGGCGTGACCGATAAGGAGAGGCGCATGAAGCGGATTTGGATTGCTGGAGCGTTCGCGCTTGCAATCGGGGGACCTGCGCTCGCAGCAGACTTGCCGCAGCCGATGCCGCCACCGCCCCGGGCCCCGGCAACCTACGTGCCGGTCGCAGTGCCCTATTACAATTGGGGCGGCATCTATTTCGGTGTTAACGCCGGATACGCCTTCGGTAACGTGGCGCCGACTGGATTTACCAACTTCAGCGCGAGCGGCTTCCTGGTCGGCCCCACGATCGGCTTTAACTTCCAGGCCGGCGCTTTTGTGTTCGGCATCGAAGGCGACATCGATTATTCCGGAGTTACGGGCAATATTCCAGGCGGTGGCACATTCGACAGCCGGTGGATTGGCACGGTGCGTGGCCGCGGCGGCTATGCCATCGACCGCGTCCTGCTCTATCTCACGGGCGGCGGCGCCTTCGCCAACGCCCAAATACCGGGCGCTACCGCGACTGGGACCGGGTGGACCGCCGGCGGCGGCATCGAATTCGCGCTGGCGCAAAACTGGACCGCCAAGGCCGAGTACCTTTACGTTGATGTGCCCAGCCTATCAATTGGCGGCGGAAGCGCCAAATTCACCGAGAGCCTCGCGCGGGTGGGCATCAACTACAAGTTCAGCTTCTAAAGCGGCGCCACGGATCGCCGACTAACCAAGCCCCGGGCCTTCGCCCGGGGCTTTTGTTTTGCGCGTCGCCGACGCCGTTTTTCCCGGGAATACCGCGGCCCGCGCACTGGCGAAGCGGCCGCGTTCTCACTATGTTCGGTCGAAACATGGGCCCGGTTTTTTCATGAACGACTTGTTCGACAGCGCGGAAAAGGGCCCGGGCCGCGGCGACCAGCGGGTGATTTCGATCCGCGGGGCACGCGAGCACAACCTCAAAGCCGTCGATCTCGATATTCCGCGCGATAAGCTCGTGGTTTTCACCGGCCTGTCCGGCTCGGGCAAATCCTCGCTCGCTTTCGACACCATCTACGCCGAGGGCCAGCGCCGCTACGTCGAGAGCTTGTCGGCTTATGCGCGGCAATTTCTGGAAATGATGCAGAAGCCGGACGTCGACCAGATCGACGGCCTCTCGCCCGCCATCTCCATCGAGCAGAAGACCACCTCGCGCAACCCGCGCTCGACCGTCGGCACCGTCACCGAGATCCACGATTACATGCGGCTCCTCTGGGCCCGCGTCGGCGTGCCCTATTCGCCGGCGACCGGCCTGCCGATCGAGAGCCAGACCGTGTCGCAGATGGTCGACCGCATCCTCGCCTTGCCGGAAGGCACGCGGCTTTATCTGCTCGCGCCGGTGGTGCGCGGAAGGAAGGGCGAGTACCGCAAGGAGCTCGCCGAGTTCATGCGCAAGGGCTACCAGCGGGTCAAAGTCGACGGCCAGTTCTACGAGATCGGCGAGGTGCCGGCGCTCGACAAGAAGTTCAATCACGACATCGACGTGGTGGTGGATCGCCTGGTGGTGCGTCCGGACATTTCAACGCGGCTTGCGGATTCACTCGAACAGGCGCTCAAGCTCGCCGACGGGCTTGCGGTCGCTGAGCTGGCGGACGCCTCTTCTGTTGTCTCCCCCCTTGAGGGGGAGGCCGGCGCGAAGCGCCGGGAGGGGGGTAAGCGAAGCTCAGCGAAGGACACCCCCCTCCCCGACCCTCCCCCTCAAGGGGGGAGGGAGCAAACAAAATTGGCCGCCGCCGCCGCGTCGGATGCGCGGCGCCTGGTCTTCTCGGAAAAATTCGCCTGCCCGGTGTCGGGCTTCACCATTCCCGAGATCGAGCCGCGTTTATTCTCGTTCAACAATCCGTTCGGCGCCTGCCCGAAATGTGGCGGGCTCGGCGTCGAGCAGCATATCGATCCCGAGCTGGTCATCCCCGACAAGGAGCGCACTTTGCGCAAAGGCGCGATCGCGCCGTGGGCGAAATCGTCGTCGCCCTATTACGTTCAAACCCTCACGGCATTGGGCAAGCATTACCGCTTCACGCTCGACACCAAGTGGAAGGACCTGCCGAAGAAGACCCAGGACGCGATCCTTTACGGCTCCGGCGACACCGATATCCGCATGTCCTACGACGACGGCATCCGCGCTTACGAGACCAAGCGGCCGTTCGAGGGCGTGATCACCAATCTCGATCGCCGCTACAAAGAGACCGACAGCGACTGGGCGCGCGAGGAGATCGCGCGCTATTTCACCGACGTGCCCTGCGAAGCCTGCGCCGGCTACCGGCTCAAGCCGGAAGCGCTGTGCGTGAAGATCGGCGGCCAGCATATCGGCCAGGTCTCCGAGCTGTCGGTGAAGGCGGCAGCGGCCTGGTTCGGCGAGCTGCCGCAAAAGCTCAACGCCAAGCAGAATGAGATCGCCGTGCGCATCCTCAAAGAGATCCGCGCGCGCCTGAAATTTCTGGTCGATGTCGGGCTTGAATATCTGACCCTGTCGCGCGCGTCGGGCACTTTGTCCGGCGGCGAGAGCCAGCGCATTCGGCTCGCCTCGCAGATCGGCTCGGGCCTGACCGGCGTCCTCTACGTGCTCGACGAACCCTCGATCGGGCTGCATCAGCGCGACAATGCCCGCCTCCTCGATACGCTGCGGCGCCTGCGCGACCTCGGCAACACCGTGATCGTGGTCGAGCACGACGAGGACGCCATCCGCGCCGCCGATCATGTCGTCGATGTCGGACCGGGCGCCGGCGTGCATGGCGGCCGCATCATCGCCGAAGGCACGCCCGCCGATATCATGGCCAGCCCGGCCTCGCTCACCGGCGAATATCTCAACGGCGTGCGCGAGATCGCCGTGCCCGAGCGGCGGCCGAAGAATCCGCACCGCGTGCTGCGCGTGGTCGGCGCCCGCGGCAACAATTTGAAAAACGTCACCGCCGAAATTCCGCTTGGCCTGTTCACCTGCGTCACCGGCGTGTCCGGCGGCGGCAAGTCGACTTTGCTCGTCGATACGCTCTACAAGGCGCTGGCGCGGCGGCTGAACGGCGCCAGCGAAGCCCCTGCCCGCTTCGAGCGCATCGAAGGGCTCGAACATCTCGACAAGGTGATCGACATCGACCAGTCGCCAATCGGGCGCACGCCGCGCAGCAATCCCGCGACCTATACCGGCGCCTTCACGCCGATGCGCGAATGGTTCGCCGGGCTGCCGGAATCAAAGGCGCGCGGCTACGCGCCCGGCCGCTTCTCGTTCAACGTCAAGGGCGGGCGTTGCGAGGCCTGCCAGGGCGACGGCGTGATCCAGATCGAGATGCACTTTCTGCCGGACGTTTACGTCACCTGCGATGTCTGCAAGGGCAAGCGCTACAACCGCGAGACGCTGGAAGTGCTGTTCAAGGGCAAATCCATCGCCGACGTGCTCGACATGACCGTCGAGGAGGCGCTGGAGTTCTTCAAGGCGGTGCCGCGGGTGCGCGACGTGCTCACGCTGCTGCGCCGCGTCGGGCTCGATTACATCCATGTCGGCCAGCAGGCGACGACCTTGTCCGGCGGCGAGGCGCAGCGCGTCAAGCTCGCCAAGGAACTCTCCAAGCGCGCCACGGGCCGCACGCTCTATATCCTCGACGAACCGACCACCGGCCTGCATTTCCACGACGTGGCAAAACTACTCGAGGTGCTGCACGAGCTCGTGGATAGCGGCAACACCGTGGTGGTCATCGAGCACAATCTCGAAGTGATCAAAACGGCGGACTGGATCATCGACCTCGGCCCCGAAGGCGGCGACGGCGGCGGCGAAATCGTCGCCTCAGGCACGCCCCAGGACATCGTGCGCGAGAGGCGGAGCTATACCGGGGCATTTTTAAAACCGGTTCTCAACAGACAGGCAAAGCCAAAGAAGCGCATTCAAGCGGCCGAATAGGATCGGTGCCTCGTCCGCCATAGCCCGCAGGACGAAGGCGGATGGCGTCACGCCCCGGCGAACGCGCTACCTGCCGCACGTCGACGGAGGCAAATAATGAGATTTTTGAAGGCGCTCGCCGCCTTGTTGTTGATGGCAACGCACGGTGCGGCGGCTGAGCAAGCCGTGACGGCGGGCCAGCTGATGGCCAGCGGGTTTGAAATCCGCGCGAGCTATATGGTCGAAAAGGGCACGCCGGTTCTGGTTTTGCAAAAAGGCGCCGAGGCCTATCTGTGCTCGCCGCTGCAAGGCGACGCGTTGCTCAAATTCGAGTTTGCCCCGGTCGGCAAGGACGTCAAGCCGCTGGCCGCTTTGCCGACGGTCTGCGCGCAACTGAAATAAAATCGGCGCACGGTCGTTCTTCTTCACCTCTCCCCTGTGGGGAGAAGTCGCCCGCCGAAGCTCCGAAGGAGCGCAGGCGTGGCGGGTAAGGGGATCAGACCTCGAGGTTGGCCCCCCTCACCCGCCTCGCGGCTGGCGCCGCTCGGCTCCCTCTCCCCATCGGGGAGAGGGAAAGATTAGTGGCCCGACGACACGTCCCACCGAGCTTTTGCCGGAGGGTTTCGCTTGGCTTAACCCACCTACGCGGCGACTAGCTATTTGAAATACGCGACCCCGCAGGCCTGATCGCCGACGCGCGTCTGTAAGGCTTCTTTCGGCGACGGCGTGTTCGTTCCCGGCTTCGGCAGCTTGTACGCGATGGTCGCGAGGCTCCCTGCCGGGGCGTCATGCGCCAGGTCGAAGGCCTGTTGTCCCATCGGCTCGCCATAGAGCTTCAGTTTGCGAATATCGGCGCCGAGCAGGAAGGGCTCCTGGTAGGCGGTGAATTTCCCGTCGGTCATGCTGAAGCAGTAAACGTAAAGGTCGCGGTCGCGGAATTGTTTGTTCTTCTCGTCGTTGAAGGCCTTCAGCGCGTCGGCTTCGTTGTCCTTGAGCGCGGCGACGGCGCGCTCGAGCATGGCCCTGGCTTCGTCCGCGGTGGCGAATGGCTCGGCGCCGAGCAACGCGCCGCTGCAGAACAGCATCGATGCCGCCAATGTGGACGCAAACACTCTCCTGCGCATGCTCATGTTCCGTGCATGGCGTTCTTACGAATCCGCCTTCATGCCGCCACAAGGTCAGGCTGCGTCCGGCCGCCGAAGGCGCCGAACACGTCGAAGGCTTGGGCGAGAAGGCGCAGGACGGTTGCCGGATCGGTGGCGGTGAGCACGCGGCCGCGCCATTCCTTGAGCGCATGCGCCGGCGCGCCGGCGGTGGCGGCGGCGGTATCAAGCGCCCAGCCGAGATGCTTGCGGGCGTGGCGAAGCCCGATGGCGATGCCGTAATGCGCCAGCATCTCGCCATAGAGCGCGTTGACCAGCGCGAGCTGTTCGGAGAGCACGGGCGCGCTTTCGCCCCGGCCGGTCGCAAGATAACGCGCGAGCTGGCCGGGAAACCACGGCCGCCCCTGCGCGCCGCGGCCGACCATCACCGCGTCGGCTTGCGAGGCCGCAAGCGCCGCGTCGGCGTCGGCGAAGCTTTCGACGTCGCCGTTGACGACGAGGGGAATCGACACGGCCTCCTTGACCGCGCGCACGGCCGCCCAGTCGGCGCGGCCTTTGTAGAACTGGCAGCGCGTGCGGCCATGCACCGTGACGAGCCGCACGCCCGCTCCTTCGGCGCGGCGGGCCAGCGCCGGCGCATTGCGGGAATCATCGTCCCAGCCGAGCCGCATCTTCAGCGTTACCGGCACGCGCACCGCCCGCACCACCGCCTCGATCAGGCTCAGCGCATGATCGAGATCGCGCATCAGTGCCGAGCCCGAGGCGCCGTTGGTGACGTGCTTGGCCGGGCAACCCATATTGATATCGACGATCGCGGCGCCGGAATCCTCGGCGATGCGCGCCCCCTCCGCCATCCAGTAGGCTTCGCAGCCGGCGAGCTGCACGACATGCAGGCCGGCGCCGTGGTCTTCGACGCGGCGGCGGGCGATGCGCTTGCCTTCGGCGAGCGCCGCGCACGCCGTCATTTCCGAGATGACGAGGCCCGCGCCCAAAGCCGCGGCCTGGCGGCGGAACGGCGCGTCGGTCACGCCCGACATCGGCGCGAGCAGCACCGGGTTGGGCAAAGCGATCGGGCCGACGGAGAGGGTGTGCATGGGGGTCTTTACGATTTCCGGGCTGCGAGATTGGAATATATACGCGTCATGACCATTAAAGATATCGAAAATGCCGTTGCCAGGCTGCCGCCCGATCAGTTCGCGAAATTCCGCGCCTGGTTCGACGCGTTTGATGCCGCGCGCTTCGACCAGAAGATCGAGCGCGACGCTAAATCCGGCAAGCTCGACGGAATGGCCGATCAGGCCGTCGACGATTTCCGCCAGGGCCGCGCCCGCGAGCTATGAGGCATTTTGCGAGCCGCTGCTTTTGGGAGCTTACACGAGGCTTCCCGAGCAAATCCGTGCGGGCAAGAATGCGAAAGCTAGTTCTTGCCGGCGCGCTCGGCCTTGATCGCTTCTTGAATCGCCGCGTCGTGATACCAGCCGCTGCCGGAAGCAATGCGGATGCCGCGCGGCAGCTGAACATTCGCTGCCGGCGCGGAAGCATCGCCTTGGCTGCCTTGGCCGGCGGCAAATCGGCCGCGTGGCGGGAATTGATAGATCCTGGCCGAGCCGGAAACTTCGGGCGCTCCGGAAAAATTCGTCGTCATTTCTTCGGCTCCTTCGCCGCGCGCGCGAATCGATGCGCGCATCAATCAGTCTGAGTCCGTTGGTCCTAATATAACGCCTTGCTCCGCCCTTTGCCTGGAATGCCTCACAAGAAATCAGCGCATGGCTACAATATGTGCATCCGTGTTTTTGCTCATTCTTCCCGCATCCGGCCGATGAAAAATTGCTGCGCCGCCGTGCGCTCCCTGGCCGTGGGCCGCCGGCGCGCCGCTTGGCATATTAAATTAAATGCTTAAAAAACGTCCGGAGGCCGCGTCCGCCGTTTTTCGCGGCAGTGGGCGTATCGGCATACCCTGACTCAAACGCTTCGGTCTGACGCATCCTGAAGAAAACGCCGAGAAGGATCACCATGACGAAATACAAGCTCGAATACATCTGGCTCGACGGCCACAAGCCGGTGCCGAATCTGCGCGGCAAGACCCAGCTCAAGGACTTCGACGCGTTCCCGACGGTCGAACAGCTTCCGCTGTGGGGCTTCGACGGCTCTTCGACCATGCAGGCCGAGGGGCATAATTCGGATTGCATCCTCAAGCCCGTGGCCGTCTATCCGGACGCAGCGCGGACCAACGGTGTCCTCGTCACGTGCGAGGTCATGTTGCCCGACGGCAAGACGGCGCATCCCTCGAACGCGCGCGCCACCATCCTCGACGATCCCGGCGTCTGGTTCGGCTTCGAGCAGGAATATTTCTTCTACAAGGACGGCCGCCCGCTCGGCTTCCCGGTGAGCGGCTATCCGGCGCCGCAGGGCCCCTATTACACCGGCGTCGGCTACAAGAATGTCGGCGACATCGCCCGCAAAATGGTCGAGGAGCATCTCGATCTTTGTCTCGCCGCCGGCATCAACCACGAAGGCATCAATGCCGAGGTAGCGAAGGACCAGTGGGAATTCCAGATTTTCGGCAAGGGCTCGAAGAAGGCCGCCGACGAAATGTGGATGGCCCGCTATCTGATGTTCCGCTTGACCGAGAAATACGGCGTCGACGTCGAGCTGCACTGCAAGCCGCTCGGCGACACCGACTGGAACGGCTCGGGCATGCATTGCAACTTCTCCACCACCTATATGCGCGAGGTCGGCGGCAAGGAATATTTCGAAGCGCTGATGAAGGCGTTCGCGGCCAGCCGCGAGGAGCACATCGCGGTCTACGGCCCGGACAACCATCTGCGGCTGACCGGCAAGCACGAGCCGCGGCGATCGGCGACTTCACCTTCGGCGTCGCCCACCGCGGCGCCTCGATCCGCGTGCCGCACTCTTTCGTCAACAACGGCTACCGCGGTTATCTGGAAGATCGCCGGCCGAATTCGCAAGGCGAGCCGTACCAGATCGCTTCGCGGGTGCTCAAGACCATCGCCTCGGTGCCGAAGTCCGGCAAGGTCAGCGCGGCGGCTTAAGTGGCGTGATGCGCAAAAGCGGGATGGGTTGAGCGGCGCTCGGCCCACCCTGCATGTTTTTGTTCACAGTCGCAGCAGATTCATAAACGGAGCCATTCATAAACGAAGTACGGGGCGCTTGCCCTTGCCCGATTTGCCGCTCGGCACCTTCACCAGCGCTTCGCCGTCCAGCACCACCTCGCCGCCGACCTCGCATAGGCAGGATAGCCGCGCGCGCGACCTTTCCGGAATGAGCTCGGCGACGGTCACCGTGACTACGACCGTGTCGCCGATCTTGACCGGCGCGCGGAAATTCAGCGTCTGCGAAATATAGATGGCGCCCGGGCCGGGCAGCCGCGTGCCGAGCACCGCCGAGATCAGGCTTGCGGTATAGAGCCCGTGAGCGATGCGCCGGCCGAACGCGGTCTTGGCGGCGAAATGCTCCGAGAGATGGATCGGATTGCGGTCTCCGGTCAGTTGGGCGAAGCCGACCACGTCGGAGGAGGCCGCGGTCTTGGCGAGCCGCTCGGTCATGCCGACCGACAGGTCCTCGAAGAACAACGTGCGCAGCGGCGGCAGAGTGGACGGCGGGTGGCTCATGGGCACATTGGACCGCGCCCCTCCCCGGCCGGCAAGCTAGACATTTGGACCGGGATTGGCCAATGAGCGCGTCAGGGAGCGCATCGTGAATTTGGCATTTGCGTCCCCAGCGCACGCGGAGCCACTATGGTCGACCTCACGCGCATTCATTCCGGCCTCACGGGAAGCGCGCAAATCGTCGTCGGGCCCGAGCACACGGCCCCCTTTGTCGGCTCCGGGCGCGTCGCCGTGCTTGCGACGCCGGTGATGATCAACGTAATCGAAGCCGCCGCGCTCAACGCGGTCGAGCACCTGCTGCCTCCGGGCCATCAAAGTCTCGGCATCCACCTCGACGTGAGCCACATCGCGGCCACCCCGGTCGGCCTAACGGTCACGGCGACGGCCGAGGTTCTGCGCGTAGAAGGGCGCACAATCACCTTCCGCGTCGAGGCCCGCGATGTGGTCGAGGCGATCGGCGGCGGCACGCACCAGCGCGTGGTGGTCAGCGTGGCGCGCTTCGACGAGCGGGTGCAGCGCAAACTGCGCGCCGCCCCCTGACGGGGATGCCGACCGGCGCGCGGAAAATCGCCTTCAGCGGCGGTCGCGGCCGATAAACCAGCCGATCACGAACAGAATGACGGCGGCCACGACTGCGGCAATCGCGTGCGTCTTGTGAATATGATCCGAATGCGCCTGATAACCCGGCATGAATGTCGGCAACGAGCCGGCCGGGATGACGAAATACATCACGGCGGCGATAATGCAGATAATGGCGAGCAGATAAGCGAGCATTTTCATCGAACGTATCCCCCTCAATCACAAAAGCCGGCACACCGTGCCGATGACGTTTGACAGACGGTCAGATCGGTAGGACGAAGCCAGCCGCGTTCAGCGCGGCGGCGGCGCGCTCGGCGGCGTGGCCATGGGTGCGCCGCGCGGATCGTCTTTGTTGGACATGCACTTCTTCATGAAAGCCGCGCGTGCCTTGCCCAAAAGCTTCTGGTCGTCGGCGCCGAACTTGCAGGTCGCCATTTTATCCTTCGCCGTGATCGCAAAGGACGGCGTCGTAGGCAACAAGACCGCCAACATTGCGGCGGCGACGGCGTATCGAAGCATGGCAGGACCCCCGTGGCTTCTTCCCTAAAACCATCTTACCACCGATCCGGGCCTTGCCAGCGGGCAATTTCACTCCGGTTATTGCGGGCAGCGATAGAGGGTCGCTTTGTAAGTCTGATCGCGGTCGACAAATTCGATGATGTTGTCGGTCTTCATCGTGAACGTGATGTCGCTCATTAACAGGCCCGCGGGCAATTTACATTCGATTTGGGCTTTGAACTTCTTGCCGTCGACCGAATGGTCGAGAAACGTGCAGGGACCCATCTTGGAATCGATGCCCTGGGGCGAAATGGTGACCTTGAGCTCGGGCGGATCGCTACCATCGCCCTTGCAAGGCTGTTTCTGGGTGTAATTGCCGACCACCGGCACATCGCTCGGCGCAGAGGCCGTGTCCTGCGCAGAGGCCGCGCCTGCGCTCACGATCAAACCGAGAGTGATGCAGCCGATCAGGAGATAGATGATTTTTATCATGGATCACCGACTCATTGGCAGCTTCTGCCTTATTTGAATTTTAGCCAATGTCCGCCGGCGAGCCAATTGGCGGCGCCGAATTTTGCCGTGCTGTGTCCCGGCGAACACGCGCCGGCTTTCACGAAAAAAGACAGCGCCCGCAGGGGCGCCGTCGTCTTGCAACATCTTGGAACTTCGCATTTTCCACAATTATGATTATGGCAACGCGGGTCATAGCCTAGTGCGCGGTCAAGCCCGACGAATCCTCCTCGACGATGGGTTCGGGAACCTCGACCGGTTTCGCGGTCGCTTCCTCCCATACGATCGGCTCGGGCATACGCACCAGAGCGCGGGTCAGCACCTCGTCCATGCGCGAGACCGGAATGATGTCGAGGCCGCTCTTGATGCTGTCGTTGATCTCGACCAGATCCTTGGCGTTCTCTTCTGGAATCAGCACGGTCTTGATGCCGCCGCGATGGGCGGCGAGCAGCTTTTCCTTGAGGCCGCCGATCGGCAGCACGCGGCCACGCAGGGTGATCTCGCCGGTCATGGCGACGTCGCGATGCACGGGAATGCCCGTCATTACCGAGACGATGGCGGTGACCATGGCGACGCCGGCCGACGGACCGTCCTTGGGCGTAGCGCCTTCCGGCACGTGGACGTGGATGTCACGCTTGTCGAATGCGGGCGGTTCGATGCCGAAAGCGACTGCGCGCATGCGCACGTAAGAAGCCGCCGCCGAGATCGATTCCTTCATCACGTCGCGCAGATTGCCGGTGACGGTCATCTTGCCCTTGCCGGGCATCATGGCCGCCTCGATGGTGAGCAACTCGCCGCCGACGTCGGTCCAGGCAAGCCCGGTGACGACGCCGATCTGGTCCTCCGCCTCGACCTCGCCGTAGCGGAATTTCGGCACGCCGAGATAGTCGGCGAGGACCTGCTCGGTGACTTGCACCGATTCCTTCTTCGAGATCGTGAGTTCCTTGATCGCCTTGCGGATCAGCGTCGACAACTCGCGCTCGAGATTGCGCACACCGGCTTCACGGGTATAGCGGCGAATGATGGTGAGCAGCGCGTCGTCGTCGATCGACCATTCCTTCGGCTCGAGGCCGTGCTTGACCGTCGCATGCGGAATCAAATGCTTGCGCGCGATCTCAACCTTCTCGTCCTCGGTGTAGCCGGCGATGCGGATGATCTCCATGCGGTCCATCAGCGGCGGCGGAATGTTGAGCGTGTTCGCCGTGGTGATGAACATCACGTTGGACAGATCGTAGTCGACCTCGAGATAGTGGTCGTTGAACGCGTGATTCTGCTCGGGATCGAGCACTTCGAGCAACGCCGACGACGGGTCGCCGCGGAAATCGGCGCCCATCTTGTCGACTTCGTCGAGCAGGAACAGCGGATTCGAGGTCTTCGCCTTGCGCATCGACTGGATGACCTTGCCCGGCATCGAGCCGATATAGGTCCGCCGATGGCCGCGAATCTCCGCCTCGTCACGCACGCCGCCGAGCGACACGCGCACGAATTCGCGTCCGGTCGCACGCGCGATCGATTTGCCGAGCGAGGTCTTGCCGACGCCGGGCGGCCCGACCAGGCAGAGGATGGGCCCGGTCAGCTTGTTGGCGCGCTGCTGAACCGCCAGGTACTCGACGATCCGCT
The DNA here is from genome assembly GCA_031291475.1 of Xanthobacteraceae bacterium. Lineage (GTDB taxonomy): Bacteria > Pseudomonadota > Alphaproteobacteria > Rhizobiales > Xanthobacteraceae > BOG-931. The sequence goes on along the minus strand of JARLIY010000050.1, from coordinate 45,502 downwards.
CTTTGACCTTTTCCAGGCCGAAATGATCGGCGTCGAGGATCTGCTCGGCGAGTATCAAATCCTTCTTGATCTTGGACTTCTTGTTCCACGGGATCGACAGCAGCCAGTCGAGATAGTTGCGCACGACGGTAGCTTCCGCCGACATCGGCGACATCTGCCGGAGCTTCTTGAGCTCGTGCTGCGCCTTCTCGCGCGCCTCTTTCGAGAGTCTGGTGCGCTTGATCTTCTCTTCGATCTCGGCGAGCTCGTCCTTGCCGTCTTCGTCGCCGAGCTCCTTCTGGATCGCCTTCATCTGCTCGTTGAGGTAGTATTCGCGCTGCGTCTTCTCCATCTGGCGCTTGACGCGCGTGCGGATGCGCTTCTCGACCTGCAGCACCGAGATCTCGCTTTCCATCAGTCCGAGCACCTTCTCCAGGCGCTCGGTGATGCTGGGCGTCTCCAGAATCAATTGCTTGTCGGGAATCTTGACCGCGAGGTGCGACGCCACCGTGTCGGCGAGCTTGGCGTAGTCGTCGATCTGCTGAACGACCCCGACGACCTCGGGCGATACTTTCTTGTTGAGCTTCACGTAGCCTTCGAATTCATTGATCACCGAGCGGGCCAAGGCTTCGGCCTCGACCTGATCGCCCGAGGAATCCGCGAGCACGACCGCGTCGGCCTCGTAATAGTCCTCGCGATCGGTGTATTGCCTGACCTGGGCGCGAGCGGCGCCTTCCACCAGAACCTTGACGGTGCCGTCGGGCAGCTTGAGGAGCTGAAGCACGCTAGCGAGCGTGCCGATGTTGAAGATGGCATCCGTCGCCGGATCGTCGTCGGAAGCGTTCTTCTGCGTGGCCAGCAGAATGAATGTGTCAGAACGCATCACTTCCTCGAGCGCCTTGATCGACTTCTCGCGCCCGACGAAGAGAGGAACAATCATGTGCGGGAAAACAACTATGTCCCGCAGGGGCAATACCGGATAGGCGCGGTTTTCGCCGGCCGTCAGCGTTGGCTTTGGCTTGGTGGCACTTGTCATTGGCCCCACTTCCTTATTGTTGTGCACATCTCTGCCGCGACCTGCAGGATTGCGCTGTCGCAGCGGACTGCCGTGTGTCCGGGTAGAGGTTTCGGACGTTGGCCGGTCCGAACCTGAGAAGCGGGCGGCAAACCCCTGCCTGGAGTTGTTCGCGACCGTCGAAACGATGATTGGGCCGCTCGTTATAGGTGGCGTCGCCATACGGGCGTGTCAAGAAAGCCCGGTTTTTCGAGGTAAAGGCGGTATTGCGAAGCCGCCGTAGCGCGCCGTGCGCCGAATCGGGGATGCCGGAACCCGGCACCACTCAGGCGCTCGCGCTGCCGGCCGCCTCGCCGGTGCGATCGGACCGGTCGGCGTAAATGTAAAGCGGCCGGGCGGCGCCCTCGACCACCTCGCGCGAGATCACGACCTCCTCGACGCCTTCGAGGCTCGGCAGGTCGAACATGGTGTCGAGCAAGATGCTCTCCATGATCGAGCGCAACCCGCGGGCGCCGGTCTTGCGATCGATCGCCTTGCGCGCGATCGCGGAAAGGGCCTCATCGGCAAGCGTCAGGTCCACGGTCTCCATCTCGAACATGCGCTGGTATTGCTTCACCAGCGCGTTCTTCGGCTCGGTGAGAATGCGCTTGAGCGAGGGCTCGTCGAGATCTTCGAGCGTCGCCACCACGGGAAGCCGGCCGACGAATTCCGGGATTAGGCCGTATTTCAACAAATCCTCGGGCTCGACGTCGCGGAAGATTTCGCCCTGTTTGCGGTCTTCGGGCGCCATGACCTTGGCACCGAAGCCGATCGAGGTCGAACGGCCGCGTGCGGAGATGATCTTTTCCAGTCCAGCGAACGCGCCGCCGCAGACGAACAAGATGTTCGTGGTATCGACCTGGAGAAATTCCTGTTGCGGATGCTTGCGACCGCCTTGCGGCGGGACGCTGGCAATCGTGCCTTCCATGATCTTGAGCAACGCCTGCTGCACGCCCTCGCCCGACACGTCGCGGGTGATCGAGGGATTGTCGGACTTGCGCGAGATCTTGTCGATTTCGTCGATGTAGACAATGCCGCGCTGCGCGCGCTCGACGTTGTAATCCGCCGACTGCAGCAGCTTCAGAATGATATTCTCGACGTCCTCGCCGACATAGCCGGCTTCGGTCAGCGTGGTCGCGTCCGCCATGGTGAAGGGCACGTCGAGGATGCGCGCCAGCGTCTGCGCCAAAAGCGTCTTGCCGGAGCCGGTCGGCCCGATCAGCAGGATGTTCGATTTCGCCAACTCGACGTCGTTATGCTTGCTCTGATGGTTGAGCCGCTTGTAGTGATTGTGAACGGCGACCGAGAGCACCTTCTTGGCGTGATCCTGCCCGATCACGTAATCGTCGAGAACCTTGCGGATTTCCCGCGGCGTCGGAATGCCGTCGCGCGACTTCACCAGCGAGGATTTGTTCTCCTCGCGGATGATGTCCATGCACAGTTCGACGCACTCGTCGCAGATGAAAACCGTCGGCCCGGCGATGAGCTTGCGCACCTCGTGCTGGCTCTTGCCGCAGAACGAGCAATAGAGCGTGTTCTTTGAATCGCCGCCGCCGACTTTGCTCATTCCCGTCTCCGTTCTCGCCGCGAGGGAACGTTTGCTCCTTCGCTACCTTACTAACTGCCGGGCTAAAAAACCGTAGCACCTTCCGCGTTCTGCGCCGAACCATCGTCACAGTGACAACACACGGCCACTGAGTACAAGCGTGCATGCTAATGGCGTGCCAATCAAGAATCCATTAACGATAACGCGACTTTGACCTGTGTGCTTTCCGCAACACACCGGCCATAATGCGCTTGACGCGGATGGGAATACCCCATCCGGCCGCCGATTCGGCCCATCGGCGGCTCACACCTTGCTCAGCACCGGCTGCTCGGTCTTGAGCCCGGGTTCCTCGGGCCGCTTCTCGATCACTTTGTCGATGATGCCGAAATCCTTGGCCATTTCCGAGGTCAGGAACATGTCGCGCTCGAGCGCATCCTCGATCTTCTTGAGCGGCTGGCCGGTGTGCTTGACGTAAATCTCGTTCAAGCGGCGCTTGAGATTCAGGATTTCCTGGGCGTGCAGCATGATGTCGGTGGCTTGGCCCTGGAACCCGCCGGAGGGCTGATGCACCATGATGCGGGCGTTGGGGAGTGCAAAGCGCAGATCCTTGGCGCCGGCGGCCAGCAGCAGCGAGGCCATGGACGCCGCCTGCCCGATGCACAGGGTGGAGACCGCCGGACGGATGAATTGCATGGAGTCATAGATCGCCAGGCCCGAGGTGACGACGCCGCCCGGCGAATTGATGTACATCGAGACTTCTTTTTTCGGGTTGTCGGCCTCGAGGAACAGGAGCTGGGCGACGACCAGCGAAGCCATGCCATCCTCGATCGGCCCGGTGATGAAGATGATCCGTTCCTTCAGTAGCCGCGAGTAAATGTCGTAGGCCCGCTCGCCGCGGTTGGTCTGCTCGACCACCATGGGCACGAGATACTGCAGGTAAGTGTCCTTCGGGTCGCGCATGGGTCACCTGTCCGAGCTTAGGCTCAACGTCATCGCATAATGTGGCTTGAGTCGGTACGGCTTGTCGAAGCCGCCGGGGCATGGCCACGAAATCGACTACGCAAGTGTGGCAGATATGTGCGGAAGTTCCCGCGACAAGACGCGTCAGGGATCACTCGCCACGCCGCATCCTAGTCTTCGTCGTCCTTGTACAGCTCGTCTCGAGAAACCTGCTTCTCCTCGACCCCGGCAAGCTCGACCAGGAAGTCGACGACCTTGTCCTCGAAGATCGGCGCGCGTAAGGCGGCGAGCGCGTCCGGGTTCTTTTGGTAGTATTCCCAAATCTGCCGCTCCTGGCCGGGAAACTGCCGCACTTGCTGCATCAAGGCGGCCTTCAGCTGCTCCTCGGAGACCTTGATGTTATTTCGCTCGCCGATCTCGGCAATGACCAGGCCGAGCCGCACCCGCCGTTCGGCGATGCCGCGATATTCGGCTCGCGCCTTTTCCTCGGTGGTGCCTTCGTCGGCAAAGGTGCGGCCCTGCTGCTTGAGCTCCTGCTCGGTCTGAGCCCAGACATTGTTGAACTCCTGCTCTACCATGCTCGGCGGCGGCTCGAATTTGTGACGTTCATCGAGTTGATCGAACAGTTGCCGCTTGAGCTTCAGGCGCGACCTTCCGGCATGCTCGCGGGTGATGCTGTCCTTGATTGCGTCCCGAAGCTTGGCGAGCGATTCCAATCCAAGGGTCTTGGCGAAGGCGTCATCGATGGTGACCGAGCCCGGCGCCTCCACCGCTTTGACGGTGACCGCGAAGGTCGCTTCTTTGCCGGCCACCGCAGCCGCGCGGTAGTCCTCGGGGAATTTCACATTGAAGGTCGCGCTTTCGCCGGCCCTGAGTCCCGCCACATGATCCTCGAATCCGGGGATAAATTGGCCCGAGCCGAGCAGCAGCGGCACATCCTCGCCGGTGCCGCCCTCAAACGGCGCGCCGTCGATGGTCCCCTGGAACGAGATCGTGACCCGATCGCCCTTTTCCCCCGCTTCGGCCTTGGCGACGAACGGCTTGTTCTGCTCGGCGACGGTCTGCAGGGCCTGATCGATCTCGGCGTCGCTCACTTCGGCGGTGAGCCGGGTGAGCTTGATGGTCTTGAAATCGGTGAGCGTGATCGGCGGCATGATCTCGAGTTCGACCGTGTAAGCGAGGTCGGACTTGCCTTCGATGACGCCCGCTACGGCGCCCTCCTCCGACGGCAGCACCACCTTGGGCTGGGTAGCGAGCTTGAAGCCGTGATCGGTGACGATCTTGCTGTTGGCTTCTCGCACCATCTCCTCGATCGCCTCGGCCATGGCGGACTTGCCGTAGAGACGCTTGAGATGCTCGACGGGTACCTTGCCTGGCCGGAAGCCGCGCAGTTGCACGCGGCCCTTGAGGTCGTCGAGGCGCTCGTTGACGCGCGCCTCGAGATCCGTCGCGGGCACGACGACACGATATTCGCGCTTGAGGCCCGCGGCGGCAGTTTCGGTTACTTGCATTGACCTTGCTCTTGATGGCCGGAGCTCGCGCGCATCCCGGCCCGCTGGGAGAATATCCGCCCTCTTGGTGCGGGCGGAGGGGCTCGAACCCCCACGACTTTCGTCACGGGAACCTAAATCCCGCGCGTCTACCAATTCCGCCACGCCCGCGACAGGAGGGCGGCCCGGCGGTGCCGTATATCATGCGTGATCCGCCGGACACTAGGAAAATAGCCCCGCAAGGGCCGTTTGCAACGTATTGCGCCTCACGCCAGCAATGCGCGATAGACGACCGGTAGCGCGTCCGGCAGATCCTCCGAGATCAGTCCGGGACCCGCCGCGACCGCGGCCTCGCCATGCAGCCAGACCGCAGCGGCGGCGGCTTCATAGGCGGGCATTCCTTGCGCCAGAAGTCCCGCGGCGATCCCGGTCAGCACGTCGCCTGCGCCGGCGGTCGCAAGGTAGACCGGCGCATTGGCGGCGATTGCTGCCCGGCCGTCCGGCGCGGCGACAACGGTGTCGGCGCCCTTGAGCAAGATCGTGGCACCGACAATTCGGGCTGCACGGCGCGCTCTTTCAAGTTTCGATCCTACTTTAGTTTCCTTGTCCAAACCACCGAAAAAGCGAGCGAATTCACCCTCGTGTGGGGTCAGGACCGTGCTTTGGCCTTGCCGTTGCCGCAGTGTTTGCGCCAGCCGTGACGAGTCGTCGGCAAAGCTTGTCATGGCATCGGCGTCGAGAACCACGGCGCGGTCGCCCGCAAGCGCCGTCAGAACGAGATCGCAGGTCGTCTCATTCACGCCAATGCCGGGACCGATAGCGAACGCATTCAACCGACGATCGCCGAGAAACGCCGCAAGTTCGGTCGGACCGTCGACCGGCCGCACCATCACGGCAAGACTGGCCGCCGCATTGACCTGCAGCGCCTCACGAGGGCTCGCGATGGTGACGAGGCCTGCGCCGGCGCGCAACGCACCGCGGGCTGCAAGCCGCGCCGCCCCGGTCGACCAGGATGAGCCCGAAGCGACGACCGCGTGTCCCCGATCGTATTTGTGCCCGGTCTCACGCGGCACCGGGAATTGCGCCTGCCAAAGCGCCGGAACGTTTTCGAAAGTCTGTGGAGAGATTTCCGCCAGCACAGAATCCGCAATGCCGATGTCGGCGATCGACGTTGGTCCGCAATACAGTCGTCCCGGCAGCAGGAGGTGGCCGGGCTTCTTGCGAAAGAAAGTGACGGTCTGGGCGGCTTTTACCGCAATGCCCATGACCGTCCCGGAGGTCCCATTGATCCCGCTCGGCAGGTCAACGGCAACGACTGGGGCGGATTGCGCGTTGATGCGCTCGATCAGGGCGCGCGGAAGACCTTCGACCGGCCGGTCAAGTCCAGCGCCGAACAAGGCGTCGACAATGACCTGCGCGCCGTTGAGTCCGGCAGGATTCGCCGGCGCCATAGACCCGGTCCATTGCTTCGCCGCGCGGGCCGCGTCCCCTTTGAGCCCGGCCATCTCGCCTGCCAGCAAAACCTCTACAGAATAGCCGCGCTCGGCGAGCAACCTTGCCGCCACAAAGCCGTCGCCGCCATTGTTGCCTGGTCCCGCGACGACGATGACCCGGCTCCCGGCGGGGTGCCGCGCGAGGACTGCGTCGGCCACCGCCCTGCCCGCCCGCTCCATCAGATCGATGCCGGACACTCCGCCGGCGATCGTGTCCCGGTCGGCTTGTGCCATTTCGGCGTTGCTCAAAAGCTCAATCATGATGCGTCGAAGGATACCGATTGATGCACCGTTGGGACATCGCCGCCTTGTCGTCCCAAGCCATTGACGTGATAATAGGCAATATGCCCAGTTTGGCAGCGGGGGTGTTTGCCACGTCTTCGCGCAGGGATCGTGATTGCATGGTAGCGATCTGATCCGGTTGTGTTTTTCATGCCTGGCGAGCCTTTGGCACGGGACCTGCTAATCAAGCCTCGGTTCCGAGCGGTCACGCCCATACGGAGCCGGGAGACGAAACGCGATGAAAAAAATCGAGGCGATCATCAAGCCGTTCAAACTCGATGAGGTGAAGGAGGCGCTTCAAGAGGTCGGGCTGCAAGGCATCACCGTGACCGAAGCCAAGGGCTTCGGTCGCCAAAAGGGGCATACCGAGCTTTACCGGGGCGCGGAATATGTTGTCGATTTTCTCCCCAAGGTGAAGATCGAGATTGTGCTCGGCGACGACATGGTCGAAAAAGCGATTGATGCGATCCGTCGCGCCGCCCAGACCGGGCGGATAGGCGACGGCAAGATTTTTGTGTCGACCATCGAAGAGGCTATCCGCATTCGGACGGGCGAATCCGGAATTGACGCCATCTAAGGCGACGGTCTGACTGCTCGCGCTTTCGCCCCGGGAGCGGACTCGATCGGCGCGCTCACGCACCACCAGCACAACGAAAGGGTACGCATGTCATGACGACGCCGAAGAATGTCATGAAAATGATCAAGGACAGCGACGTGAAATACGTCGATTTCCGCTTCACCGATCCGCGTGGCAAATGGCAACACGTCACCTTCGACGTTTCCATGATCGAAGAAGACACGTTTGCCGAAGGACAGATGTTCGACGGTTCCTCGATCGCCGGGTGGAAGGCGATCCACGAGTCGGACATGTGCCTCATGCCGGATCCGGCGTCTGCCTGCATCGACCCGTTCTTCGCCGAGACGACGATGGTGCTGGTGTGCGACGTGCTCGAGCCGACCACCGGCGAACCTTACTCGCGCGATCCGCGCAGCATCGCCAAAAAGGCCGAGGGCATGGTGAAATCCATGGGCGTCGGCGACACGGTCTTCTTCGGACCCGAGGCGGAATTCTTCGTGTTCGACGATGTGAGATACAAGGCCGAGCCCTACAATACCGGCTTCAAGCTCGACTCCATCGAATTCCCCTCGAACTCCGACACCGCCTATGAAGGCGGCAATCTCGGCCACCGGATCTGGACCAAAAAGGGCTACTTCCCGGTGCCGCCACAGGATTCGGTGCAGGACATGCGCTCGGAGATGCTCGCCGCCATGGCGCGCATGGGCGTGAAGGTGGAGAAGCACCACCACGAAGTCGCCTCGGCCCAGCACGAACTGGGCCTGAAATTTTCGCCGCTGACGGTGATGGCCGACGGCCTGCAAATCTACAAATACTGCATCCAGCAGGTGGCGCAGGTTTACGGCAAGACCGCATGCTTCATGCCGAAGCCGATCTACGGCGACAACGGCTCGGGCATGCATTGTCATCAGTCGATCTGGAAGGGCGGCAAGCCGGTATTCGCCGGAAACAAATATTCCGATCTGTCGGACACCTGCCTGCAATACATCGCCGGCATCATCAAGCACGCCAAGGCGATCAACGCCTTCACCAATCCGACGACGAACTCCTACAAGCGGCTGGTGCCGGGCTTCGAGGCGCCGGTGCTGCTGGCCTATTCGGCACGGAACCGCTCGGCCTCGTGCCGCATCCCCTACACGACCAACCCGAAGGCCAAGCGTGTCGAAGTGCGTTTCCCCGATCCGCTAGCCAATCCCTATTTGGGCTTCGCGGCGATGCTGATGGCCGGCCTCGACGGCATCAAGAACAAGCTCGATCCGGGCGAAGCCATCGACAAGGATCTCTATGATCTGCCGCCGAAGGAATTGAAGAAAATTCCGACCGTGTGTGGCTCGCTGCGGCAGGCGCTTGATGAGCTCAACAAGGACCGCGGCTTCCTTAAGGCCGGCGGGGTGTTCGACGACGACTTCATCGACGCCTACGTCGACCTAAAAATGAGCGAGGTCATCCGCTTCGAGCACACGCCGCATCCGGTGGAGTTCGAAATGTACTATTCCGCGTAGGCGTCCGCGTCATTATTCTCGGCATTTCCTAGGCGATGCAACTTTCTAGAGCGCCGTTGTTTGCGGCGCTCTCTTCTTTTTCTTTCTTTCGGTGGGCGATTGCGTCGCCGTGTTCACCATAATGCTGCTCGGTTACGCTGTCCGCCGTTTCCGCGGCCGTCTCGACGCGGTCGCGTCCATTCGTCTTGGCGCGATAAAGCGCCGTGTCGGCGCGGGCGATAAGCAAATCGATGGCGCTTGAGGGCGAACCGCAGGCGATCCCGATACTGACCGTCGCTGCGATGTGCTGGCCATTGCGGAGAATGCCCGCCGCGGCAAACGCCTGGCGCACGCGTTCGGCGGCAACGGCAGCATCGGCCTGTGAGCCCGGCAGAAGCGTGACAAATTCCTCGCCGCCGAGCCGGCCGATAACGTCGGTCGAGCGCATCGTTTGTCGGACGACGGCGGCAAACAGCTGCAAAACGGCGTCGCCGACGCTGTGTCCGCAGCGGTCGTTGATCGATTTGAAATGATCGAGGTCGAAGACCAGCACGCTGATCGGCGCCGCCTTGCCGCAATGGCGTCGCATGACGCTGCCCGCAGCCTCAAAAAATCCCCGGCGGTTGAGCAGACCGGTCAGCGGATCGGTCGTCGCCGCCATCTTGTAGGCGCGCATGGTGCGGTCCTTCGCCAGGATCAGCACGATAAAAGCGGTGCCGACGGCATAAAGCAGAATCTCGATCGCAAACAGCGCGAGCCAGCCGCGCGCAAGGTCGCGGCTGACGTTGTTGTCCTGCGCCAGCGCTGCCAGCGCCACCGGAAAGAGAAAGATTGCGCCGTGCAGCATCGGCACGAACGCGGCGGGCCAGCGCCGGATCAGCGATTTTCGCCGCTCGCGCCACAGCTCCGCGGCCGTCAAGAACGTGTAGCCGGCGACGATGAGCGAGCTTACGACGATGCGCGAAGCCGCCGATGAGGCAAACGCGGGAACAAAACACGCCGGCAACCAAAAGGCGGCGCCGAACAAGGCGGCGATCCAGCGGACCGGGCGGCCATGGAACAACCGCGCGGCGCTCCAAATCAATCCGACGGCGACAAACAGCAGAATGGTGGAAAGGTTTGATGGTAGTGCCGGCCCGATCTGATCGCCGAACCGCCACAGGGCGCCGGAAGCGGCGCCGATCAGATAAGCCGCGCCCCACCAGGCAAGCGCCCGAATGCGCTCCTGCATCCAGGCGAACAGCAGGAATAGACCGAGCAGCGCGGTGACGCAGACGGCGATAACGAACAGGGTTGCAAAATCAAGCGAGGCCGAGGCTTGAACCAAGTTCACCGCCATCGATGGCGCTCCGATCCGAACGTTCCGGATATGCGGAGAAATACGTATCACCGTTCCGCGGCGTGCGCCGAACGATTCCCTCCCCAAGCTTTGCCAAGTGTGTTGCGTATGCGTCGGTTTTTGGAAAAAATTGTCGGAAAAGAACGAAAAATGCCGTCCCAACTTTAGGAAGCGGCGCGTATCCGCTGCCTTGCCTTTCCAAGCTGCCGCCGGCAGCAGACAGGATCGCCATGAAACACTTCAGCCGGTCGACCGCCGCATTCGCCCTCCTCCTTTGCGCTTGTTTCCTGCTACCGCCTTCCGGCGCGCAGCCGATGCCGGCTTGGCCCGACACCTTCCTCGCGCGAGTTGAAGCATGGGCGCTGGTGGAGACGCTCAATGCCACCTTGCTCGCCGCCCGCAGCGCCACATTCACTCTCGACAAATGGTGCGCGGACCATAAGCTCGCCGGCGAGCCGAAGATTCACGCGCGTCTAATTCGCGGGGTCGACAAGCCCGTCGCGGACGAGCAGCGCCTGCGGTTACAGGTCGACCGGAACGAACCGGTCAAGTTCCGCCAGGTCGAGCTCGCCTGCGGCGACCGGATTTTGTCCGAGGCCGACAACTGGTATGTGCCGTCGCGGCTCACTGCCGAAATGAACCGCTCACTGGAAACGACCGACACGCCGTTCGGGCGCGCGATCGCGGAGCTGAAGCCTTTTCGCCAAACGTTTGCGGTCGAGGTGTTGTGGAAGCCGCTCGGTGAAGGTTGGGAAGGGCGGCCGCCGCCGGCCGATCATCCGCAACAGGCGCTGGCAATTCCGCCCATGCTCTTCGAGTATCGAGCGCTTGTTTACACGCCCGATCTCAAGCCGATCTCCGAAGTCGACGAAATCTATACGCGCGAAAATCTGGCGTTCGCGCCGCCCGGTTGATCGGGAGGCCCCTACCGTGGGGCAGCCGCTTACCGTTTCGAGAACTGGAAGCTGCGGCGCGCTTTGGCGCGGCCGTATTTCTTTCTTTCGACCACGCGCGAGTCTCGAGTCAAGAAACCGCCGCGCTTGAGGACCGCGCGCAGATCCGGCTCGTGCCGCATCAGCGCCTTGGATAAACCGTGCCGGACCGCGCCGGCTTGACCGGACAGTCCGCCGCCGGAAACGGTGCACACGACGTCGAATTGGCCTTGGCGATTGGCGGCGACGAGCGGCTGTTGGATCAGCATGCGCAGCACTGGGCGAGCAAAATAAGTTTCCACCGGGCGATCGTTGATCACGATCTTGCCGCCGCCCATTTTGATCCAAACGCGCGCCACCGCATCCTTGCGCTTGCCAGTGGCGTAGGCGCGGCCCTGTTTGTCCAGCTTCTGCACGTATTTCGGCGGCTGCGGTGCTGCCGCGGGCTTGAGCGCCGACAGCTCTTCGAGGGTCTGCACGGTCTCGGCCATCAGGCGGTCCTCTTGTTCTTGCGGTTCATGGCGCCGACGTCGAGCTGCACCGGCTGCTGCGCCGCGTGCGGATGTTCGGCGTGCGGATAGACCCGCAGATTGCCCAGCTGAATCCGGCCAAGCGGTCCGCGCGGTAGCATGCGTTCGATGGCTTTCTCGACGATGCGTTCGGGAAAGCGGCCGGCGAGTATCGACTTGGCTGTACGCTCCTTGATGCCGCCAATATAACCGGTGTGCTTGTAATAGATTTTTTGCTCGACCTTGCGGCCGGTCAGCACCGCCTTGGCGGCATTGATGACGATGACATTGTCGCCGCAGTCAACATGCGGGGTGTAGCTGGGCTTGTGTTTACCGCGCAGACGCATGGCGACAATCGAGGCGAGCCGGCCGACGACGACGCCGTCGGCATCGATCATGACCCACTTCTTTTCGACCTCGGCGGGTTTGGCCGAATACGTCTTCATCGTCTCACCCGTTTGCGGAATACGCCTAAATGTCCGGCGTCTGGAGCGGCTATTTATCCGCAGCGCCGTCGCGGGTCAACACCACGTTGCGGCTATTTTGCCAATATCTCAATGATTTGGCTTAGAGGTAATATTTAACCTCTCGGAGGGATGGAGTAGGTCGACGTCGCGTGCGCCACGAGCTCCTCCTGACCATCCGAGCGGATCGCCACTTCCGCGACCGCAAGCCGCTTCCCGAGCTTGAGCAAGCGAGCTTCGGCGAAAAGGTCCCGCTGTGCGGGCTTTTTGAGAAAATTGATGGTCAGGTTGGTGGTCACAGCCAGCGGCACCCAACCGATGCTGGCGAGGATCGCGACATAAGGGGCGAAATCGGCAAGCGTCATCATGGTGGTCCCGGCGATCGTCCCGCCGGGCCGCAGCGAGCGCTCGTTGAAGCGTTTGCGGACACGGCTGCCGCCAAACCAGACTTCTTCGATGCCATAGCCGCCCTGCGCATTGAACATATGAGGAAATTCGGCGCTGAGCAGACGTTCGAGCTCCTTGACCGTGAGCTTTGGCGCCGCCAGATCCTTCTTGGTGTCCTTCATGCCCCTGCTCCCTGCATGATGGATCGGATACAATGCAGGGAATGACTTGCCAATGCGCACGGCAGGGAGCGGACTTAAAGGACGGGACTCCATGAACGCGCAATCCGCCGGTGCCGCGGCGACCGCGGCCTCTTCGCTGATCCTGTTGCGCGAGGACGTGGCCGGCGTCGCCGTGTTGACGCTCAACCACCCGCAGACCCGCAACAGCCTGTCGGAGGCGATGCTGGAGGCGCTCGGGGATGCGCTCACCGCCATCGCCCATGACGATACGGTGCGTGCGGTCGTCTTGGCCGCCAACGGCCCCGCCTTCTCCGCCGGCCACGACCTCAAGGAACTGAACCGGCATCGCGCCGACGCCGACCGGGGCCGCGCTTACTTCAAGCACATGATGACGACGTGCAGCACCATGATGCAGCAGATTGTCGCGCTGCCGCAGCCGGTGATTGCTGCGGTGCAGGCCATCGCCAGCGCTGCCGGCTGCCAATTGGTGGCGAGTTGCGATCTTGCGGTGGCCTCGCGCGAAGCCAAGTTCGCGACGCCCGGCGTCGATATCGGGCTGTTCTGTTCGACGCCCATGGTGGCGCTCTCCCGTAACGTGTCCCCCAAGCACGCGATGGAGATGCTGCTCACCGGCGAAATGATCCCAGCCGAGCACGCCGCACGCATCGGTCTTGTCAACCGCATTGTCGCGCCCGGCCGCGAGCGTGAGGAAGCGATCAAGCTCGCGCGCGAAATTTCCAGCAAGTCCTCATTGACGGTCAAAATCGGCAAAGAGGGTTTCTATCGTCAGCTGGAGATGCGATTGGCGGATGCTTACACCTACGTCTCGGAGGTGATGGTGGAGAACATGCTGGCGCGTGACGCCGAGGAAGGTATCAACGCCTTCATCGAGAAGCGGGAGCCGAAATGGGAAGACCGCTGACCTCAACCGCGCGATGAACCACGATTCCTACTCCGACGGTTACATCCGCGGTATTCTCAATACCGTAAAGACGATTGCGATGGTGGGGGCCTCGGAGAAGGAAAACCGCCCGAGCTATTTCGTCTTCAAATACCTGCTCGAACGCGGCTACACCATGATCCCGATCAACCCGGTTCGCGCGGGCCGTTCGATCCTCGGCCGCCGCATCTACGCGCGGCTCGGCGACGTTCCCGAACCGATCGACATGGTCGATATTTTTCGTAGCGCGCGTCACGCGCTGCCGATCGTCGAGGAATCGCTTGCGCTAAATCCACGGCCGCAGGTGATCTGGATGCAGCTCGGCATCCGCAATGATGAGGCCGCCGCGCTTGCCGAAAGTAACGGCCTTAAGGTGGTGATGAACCGCTGCCCAAAGATCGAATACGGGCGGCTGTCTTCGGAAATCGCTTGGATGGGCGTCAACACCCGCACCATCTCCGCGAAGAAAGGCACCGTCGGCGGCATTCAGCGCCTCTCGCTCAACCGCGCTTCGACGCGCGGCGGCGAAACCGATGCTGCTGCCGCCGCCGAACGCGCGGCGCGCGAGGATGGCGACACCTAAGCAGTTTTCCAATACGCGCCGGCGCGATTCAACAAATTTACATTGCGAAAAAGCGGATTGCTTAACTGCAAACGCAGGGAACTTTTTGCCGCCCTCGCCGATTTCCTTACAGTTCAACCGTCCATGAGCCATTCGGCTCCACGCGAAAGCGTCACTTGGAAAATAGGAGAACGAGCCATGAAAATGCGCTCGGCACTGACACTGATCCTGCTTTGTACGGCACTCGCGCCGGCCACGGCGCGGGCGGACGATCCGCAAAACCAGAACGCCTGCATGAGCGACGCCATGACCGTCTGCGGGCAATACATCCCGGACCGCGCCCGCGTTGCCGGCTGCCTCATCAGCAATCGTACCCGCATTTCGCAGCCTTGCCGGGCGCAGCTGGCGCATTGGCACGGCTGATCGGCAACACCTCTGTTTGAAGCGTAAGCGTAACCTTGCCGCCGCGCCGGCCGCGCGGCGGTTTTGTTATTGTAACGATACGCCGCACCGGTGCCTTGACGGCGATGGCCGGTCCTATAAACCGGACGGGATTCTTTCCACCGTGGTCACCGGCGCTCGGCGCAAAAGGAACGACTGATGGGCGAACGCATTCCGGGTTTCTCGACGCTTGCCGTGCACGCCGGCGCGCAGCCCGATCCTACGACCGGCGCGCGCGCCACGCCGATCTACCAGACCACATCTTATGTGTTCGACAGCGTCGATCACGCCGCCTCGCTATTCGGCCTGCAAACCTTCGGCAACATCTATACACGCATCGGCAATCCGACGACCGCCGTTCTCGAGGAGCGGGTCGCTGCGCTAGAAGGCGGCACCGCCGGCTTGGCCGCCGCCTCCGGACATGCAGCCCAAGTGCTCGTCTTCCACTGCCTGCTGCAACCCGGCGACGAATTCGTCGCCTCGAAGAAGCTCTACGGCGGGTCGATCAACCAGTTCACCCACGCGTTCAAGAATTTCGGCTGGAATGTGGTGTGGGCCGATCCCGACGACATTTCCTCGTTCGAGCGGGCCATCTCGCCGAAGACCAAGGCGATCTTCACCGAGTCAATCGCCAATCCCGGCGGCGTCGTCACCGACCTGGCGGCGGTGGCGCAGATCGCCAAGCGCGCCGGCGTGCCCTACATCGTCGACAACACGCTCGCCACGCCGTATCTGTGCAAACCGATCGACCACGGCGCCGACATCGTCGTACATTCGCTGACCAAATTCCTCGGCGGCCACGGCAATTCGATCGGCGGGCTGATCGTGGACGCCGGCACCTTCAACTGGTCGCGCGAGCGCCGCTATCCGATGTTGTGCGAGCCGCGGCCGGAATATCACGGCATCGTGCTGCACGAGACTTTCGGCAATTTCGCCTTCGCCATCGCCTGCCGCGTGCTGGCGTTGCGCGATATCGGGCCGGCGCTGTCGCCGTTCAACGCCTTCCTCATCCTCACCGGCATCGAGACTTTACCGCTGCGGATGCGCAAGCATTGCGACAATGCGCTCGCGGTCGCGCAATGGGTCGCCGCGCACCCGAAGGTGACCTGGGTGAGCTATCCCGGACTGCCCGGCGACCGCTATCACAACCTCGCGCGCAAATACTGCCCGAGCGGCGCCGGTGCGGTGTTCACTTTCGGGCTCAATGGCGGTTATGACGCTGGCGTCAAGCTCGTCTCCAACGTGAAACTCTTTTCGCATCTGGCCAATATTGGCGACACGCGCTCGCTGATCATTCATCCGGCTTCGACCACGCACCGGCAGCTCGCCGATGCGCAGAAGATCGAGGCCGGCGCCGGGCCCGACGTGGTGCGGCTCTCGATCGGTATCGAGGACGTCGAAGACATCATCGCCGATCTCGACCAAGCGCTGGCCGACTAGTTTCATGCCGCGCCGGCGCGGCGAGCGAGCGCGGGATGCGCTCGGCAAGGTTAGCCGCGTGCAGCGTGGTTGCGGTGAGCACCAGCATCGCCATCGCCTGATGCAACAGCACCAAAGGAAGCGGCACGCGCCAAACAAGCGTGACGATGCCGAGCGCCACTTGCAGCGCCACTACCCCGAACAGCGCGAAAGCGCCAATGCGCGCCGTGCGGTCTTTTACGCTGCGCTCGACGTCGAAGGCGTGCAACAGCGCGACGGCAAAGATCACATAAGCGAGCATGCGGTGATCGAACTGCACGGTCAGAATGTTCTCAAAAAAATTGCGCCACAGCGGTGCGGCGAAGAAGAGCCGTGCGGCGTCCGGCACCAAGCCGTCGTCGATCAGCGGCCAGGTATTGTAGGCATAGCCGGCGCGCAGGCCGGCGACCAAGGCGCCGAGATAGATCTGCAACAGCACGAAAAGCAAAAGCACGAATGCGCCGGCGTGGCTGCGGGCCGGCACTACAAGCGGCGCTCTTCCATTCAGCCGGCGCGCCGTCCAGATCAGCGCTGCGTAAATCACGCAAGCGAGGAGGAGATGCGTCGCCAGGCGATATTGCGAGACCTCGACGCGCGCGGCGAGGCCTGAGGCGACCATCCACCAGCCGACGGCGCCCTGTAGCGCGCCGAGAGCGAAAATGAACCACAGGCGTGGCCGCAACGAAGGCGCGACTGTACCGCGCCAAAGAAAGCAGAGAAACGGTAGAAGAAACGCGACCCCGATCAGCCGCCCGAGCAGGCGATGCGTCCACTCCCACCAATAGATGGTCTGAAAGGCTTGCAGGCTCATGCCGGCGTTGAGCGCGCGATATTGCGGAATGGCCTGATATTTCGCAAACGCGTCCTGCCATTGCGCCGCGTCGAGTGGCGGCAGGATGCCCATGACCGGCTCCCACTCGGTGATCGAGAGGCCGCTTTCGGTGAGCCGCGTGGCGCCGCCGACCAGCACCATCGCCAGCACCAAGGCGGCGACGGCATAAAGCCACAGCCGGATCGCGCGCATGTCTCGGTCGGCAAGGTTTTGCGGCATGCTCGGGTCGCTTGTCGGGCGCGCGCGGACCATATAGTGCTGCGCCCTGCCCTCGCAACGGACCTGATGTCGCCCGCCAAATGCCGCTTCGCCTGCGCAAATTCATCGGCGCCGTCGCGCTGTTCGTCCTCGTCGTCGTCTGGGCGCTCGTCGCCATGGCGCTCGCGCAATTTCCTGCCATCCGTGACCACGCCGTCCTGTCCGTGGCCTATTACGTCGTCGCCGGCATCGGCTGGGTTTTGCCGGCAATGCCGATCGTCGCCTGGATGAGCGGGAGCAGGAATCGGTAATCAGTGATCGGTAAACAGGAAAGTCAGCCGAGCCTCCGCGTTCTGAGTACGGATTACGGCCACTGACTCCTGATCACGCCGCCTCTTTGCCGCGGAAGCCGTTCCACATCGCGGTCGCCGAGCCCGACAGCAGCACCCGCACATAGCGCAATTGCTGATATTCGCCGTTGAGGGAAATGCGCGGCAGGGCCGTCAGGTGGGTGGCGTGGCCGCGCAACAGCACGCCCGGCCGCGTCGTCACCGCAGTGGCGAAGCCCAGCTCCTCGGCGATGGCGAATTCGCGCGCGCCTGCCGCAGCCTGATCGCCAAACGGATAGGCAAGGTGCGCCGGCCGCACGCCGAGCGCCGCCTCGATCACCGCGCGGCTTAAGTCCATTTCCGTGCGCGCGGTCTTTTCCGGCAGCTTCGACAGCATCGGATGATTGACGGTATGAGCGCCGATGGTGACCAGCGGATCGGCGGCAAGCGCCGCGATCTCGCGCCAGTCCATGCACAGCTCCGCGCAAAAGGCCGCGATGTCCACTGCATAGCAGGCAGCGAGATTGCGCACGATGTAACGCAGCTCAGTTTCCGTCGGGCGGCTGCGCAGCCACCAGTAGAGCTCGTCGAACAGCGCGCGCTTTTCCGCAACGGTTGAGCAATCGAAGGTGCGGTTCTCGCGCTCGATGACGAGGCCGATGCGCTCGTTCTTGGCGATCACCGCTTCGAGCGCCAGCCACCACAATTCGCCGAGCCGATCGGGAAAGCTCGTTGCCACATAGACCGCGAATGGCATCTCGGCTTCCTTGAGGATCGGATAAGCGTGTTGCAGCGTGTCGCGATAGCCGTCGTCGAAGGTCAGCGCCACGAAGCGGCGGCGGAAGTCGCGCTCGCGCAGGCACCGCGCGACCTCGTCGAGGCTGACGACGTCGACGCGCGAGCGGCGCAACAATTTGACCACGCGGGTGAGGAAGCGCGGCGTGATTTCGAGAATGCGGTTGGGCTGGAATCGACCGGGCCGCGGCGGGCGCACGTGATGGAGCGTCAAAATCGCGCCGACGCCGCCGAGAAACGGCTTCAACGCGAAATGCGCGCCGGAAAAGAATAGCGATTCCAGCCCGCCGCGGATGATGGTGTGTTTGAGGCTCGCCAAATGCACTCTCGCTGCCGTTTTTGCCGCCCGCCGATGCCGCCGCCGGCGCCTGCACGCTTTGCCCACTATTCCCACCGCTTGGTTGATAATCCTTTGCGCCGGCGGCGTTTATGTGACGGGAACCCTTCCGCCCCGCGAAGCGGTCGTACTTTCCCCTCCCCCCTGCGCGTTTGCGAGTGGTGGGGAGGGAGCTAAAGGGTGGGGTTCTTTGCCGTCTCCCTTTGGCACGGCTCAAAGCTGCATAAGCCCTACACCTCCCGCACCGGCGGCTTTGACGGATCGACGAGCTTAAAGTCGATCGGGGCCTCGCCGAAAACGCCTATGATCGCGGGCGCCGCCTCGCCTTTTTTGACCCCGTCGTAATGCGGCGTGTGGGCGACGCGGCGCACGAAGCCGCCGGCCGGCACTGGCACGGTAGCGTCGGGCTCGAACTTTGCGCCCGAATTTAACCCACCAGGTGCCGGAGAGAACGAAACACAGCCGGTCGGTGACGCAAGTGTGCGGCGCGCTCATGTAACCCGGATGCCATTTGATCAGCACCACATAAAGGCCTGGCTTGTCGGTTGCGCCGAATGCCAGCACGGTTTCGACCGAGCGCGCAGGCGCGCCTGGCAGCCCGGGCTTCCACTGATATTGGTCGGGCAAGGTGACTTGCGTCTCGTTCGGATCGATCGCGCGGGCCGGATCGGTCAACAGGCTCGCCGGCAAAGCGGCGAGGAACGGCGCGAGGATGAGCCCGCGGCGGCTCGCGGCAAGCTTTTGCGCGAGCGGTAGGAGCCGCGCCAGCGCCTCGGTGTTGGCCGCAAGCGGCGGAATAGGTTGCGTGGTCATGTCTGTTCTCCCTCCGGCGGTCGTTATTATGACGCGGAAGAGGGCAAAGAGTTTGGGGACCCCTCTCCCCGTCGGAGAGGGGTGAAGTGAATGAGACGCGTCAGATTGGGGGAGCGCTACGCCGCTTGCGCGGGCGCAATGGCGCCGGCGGCTTCGGCCTTGCCGGAGACGAGGATGGTGACGTCCTCAAAGCCCGCATCGATCAGGCCGTCGCGCGCCTTCATGGTGGCGAGGTTCGACAACGTCTCGACCACGAGGATGGCGTGGGGGGCGATGCGCGCCAGCGCTTCCATGTCGGCGCCGCCGAGGACGCCGGCGTCGAAAATGACGTGGGCATAGGTCATGGCCAGCGCCTCGAAGTTCTTCATCATGCCGGGCGCGGACAGGAGTCCTTGACGCGTCGCGCTTCCCGAAGCGATCAAATTGAGCGGCGAGGCGTCGTCCTTGGTGATGATGCCGCCGAAAGAGGCGGAGCCGGCGGCGAGGTCGGAGAGGCTTGCAGCGGCGGGATCGGTGGAGACTTCGCGGATCGCGGCGTCGTGCGCGCCAAGGCCCACCAGCACGACGCGCGCCTCCCGCGCCAGCGCGCGGGCGAATTTGATGGCGATGCGCCCGGTATCGAGATCGGGCGAGGCGCCGAAGAACGCCATCTGACTGCCGGCAAATCCTACCTGGTGCAGATTATGGGCGAATTCCTCGATCGCGCTCACCGGCACGCCAACCGGTCGCGGCCCTTTCACCGCGGCGTTAATGCGCTCGGTCAGGGCTTCCGGTGTCGCGGCGTTGGGAGCGGTCTCGCCCGCCGCGGCCGCGACGGCGGCGGCGGGAACGATCGGCGCGGGTGCCGTTGCTGCCGCGTCCGACGCACCCGCTTCCCTCGCGCGGCCGAAGCGCGGCAGGCGGAACCGCGGACCGCTGCCACTCATGGCTTCGCTGTTGCCGCCGGCGGCGCCGCCGATCCTGCCCCCGACCGGACCCGCCAGCAATTCGCGGGTCAGCACCATCCCGGAACACAGCACCATTGTGGCGAGCGAGGCGATCAGCACGGTCGGCAGCTTTTTCGGATAGGCCGGCACGTTCGACACCGTGGCGCGCGAGATCACCCGCGCATCCGGCGGCGCCGAGGCGATGGTGTCGCGCGCGCTCGCCTCGCGGTATTTGGCCAGATACGATTCGAGGAGGTCGCGCTGCGATTTGGCCTCGCGCTCAAACGCGCGGAGTTGCACGTCGTCCTCGTTGGAGGTCGCCGCCTGGATCTTGAGCTGGTCGAAGCTCGCAAGCTGCGAGGCGACCTTGGCGTCGGCGAGTTTGGAGTCGTTTTCCAGAGATCGCGCAAGGAGTTCGGCCTGTTTCCTGATCTGCTGGTCGAGGTCGTCGATCTGCGCCTTCAGTTCCTTGATGCGCGGATGATTGTCGAGCAGCGAGGAGGATTGCTCGGCAAGTTGCGCGCGCAACGTCACCCGCTGCTCGGACAGCCTGCGGATCAGCTCGGAATTGAGGATGTCTGAGGATTCAAGCGGCTCGCCGGATTTGAGCATGTCGCGGATGAGCCGCGCCTTGGCCTCGGCGTTGGATTTTTGCGCGCGCGCGGCGGCAAGCTGCGCGTTGAGATCGCCGAGCTGCTGGGTGGACAAGGTGGTGTTGTTGGGGCCGACCAAAAGATTGGACTTGGCGCGGAAAGCCTCGACCTTGGCTTCCGCCTCCGCCACGTGCTTGCGCAACGTGTCGATCTCGCCGGACAGCCAGGCGCCGGCGCTGTGCGCTTGGTCTTGCTTCGCCTCCTGCTGGCGCTCGAGATAAGCATCGGCGATGGCGTTGGCGACACGGGCCGCGAGCGCGGGATTCTCCGACAGGAAATCGATGACGATGACGCGGGATTTCTCGACCGGGAAGACGGTGAGCCGATCGTAATAGGCTTCCAGTACGCGCTCTTCCGGCGTCATGCTCATCGGGTTTTTGATGACGCCGAGAAAGCCGAGGAAGGCGCGAACGAGCGACACGCCAGACAGTGCCGGATCGAATTCGGGCAATTCGTTGAGCTTGAGCTTGGCGATCACTTCTTTCGCCAAATCCCGCGACAGTACGAGCTGCGCCTGGCTGACCACCGCCTCCTGGTCGACGACATTGCGGTCGATGAGGTCCTTGTCGGCGTCGGGGCGGAGATAGATGTTGTCGCGGCCGATCACCAGCACGCGCGCCTCCGACTGGTACTTCGACGGAATCATGATCACGACGATGAAGGCGAGCAGCGCCACGACGATGGTCGGGCGCAGGATCTTGCCCCGGTTGCGCCAAAGCGCGGAGCCGAGCGTCGGCAAATCGAGGTCGGCGTCAATCAACGCCCCTCGCAGATACGACCGCGGCGATGCCGACGCCAAACTCATGTCCCGCTCCTGCACTTTACGTCCGACCGGCGGACCTAACGCCGTCGGCCGATAACAGTCGATTATGGTTGCTATCCGGTTAAGCCGCCGCGCGGACGCCCACGCTTGCGGCCGGCAGTCAGGCTTTCTTAACCGCGGCACGGCTCAATCGGTGTTAATTCGCTGTTGCGACTTTTAAGGATTCGCATGATGGGCGACGGGCGGGCCGCCGCGTCAACGCCGGTGGCCGTTGCCGCCGGGCGGGCGTTGCGTGCCGATCCATGGCTGCAGCCGGTCACGCCACCGCTGAAGATTCTGCACATTTTGCGCGCGCCTCTCGGCGGCCTGTTCCGCCACGTGCTCGACGTCGCCCGCGGCCAGGCCGAGCGCGGCCATCGTGTCGGGTTGATCGTCGATTCGACCACCGGCGGCCCGCGCGCCGATGCGGCGCTGGCCGACCTCGCCCCTTTTCTGGCGCTCGGCTTGCAGCGCGTGGCCATCACCCGCGAATTGAGCCCGCGGGATTTCGGCGCGCTGCGCTTCATTTCGCGGCGGATCGCGCTCACCGCTCCCGACGTGCTGCACGGTCACGGCGCCAAGGGCGCCGCTCTGGTGCGACTCGCGCCGAGCGCCCCAACCGCCATCCGCGTTTGCACGCCCCACGGCGGCTCGCTGTTCTATCGGCCGGGCACGATCGCCGGCGGCTTCTACCGTTCGCTGGAATGGCTCCTCAAATGGCGCACCGATCTGTTCCTGTTCGAAAGCGCTTATGTGGCCGGCCTGTTCCGCGCCGAAATCGGCCGCCCGCCGGCCATGGTGCGCGTGGTGCATAACGGCGTCAGCGACGCCGAATTCGCCCCGATCCAGCCGGCCGCCGGCGCCACCGATCTCGTCTGTCTCGGCGAATTGCGGCCGGTCAAGGCGTTCGATCTGCTGATCGCGGCGCTCGCCAAGTTGAACGCGTCCGGCCGGCCCGTGAGCGCCACCATCGCCGGTGAAGGGCCGCAGGAGGCCGAGCTGAAGCTCCTTGCCGAGCGGCTCGGCGTCGCCGATCTGGTGCGCTTTGCCGGCCACCGCCCTGCCCGCGAAGCCTTCGCCATGGGGCGCATGCTGGTGATGCCCTCGCACACCGAATCGTTGCCCTATGTGCTGCTCGAGGCCGCAGCTGCGGGGCTGCCGATCCTCGCCACGCGCGTCGGCGGTATTCCGGAAGTGTTCGGGCCCGAGGCTGCGGCGAACCTCATTCCCGCGAACGACGTAGGCGCGCTTGCCCGCGCCATCGGGGCGGCGCTCGACACGCCCGCGCAGATCAGGCGCGTCGCCCA
Organism: Xanthobacteraceae bacterium; assembly: GCA_031291475.1. Lineage (GTDB taxonomy): Bacteria > Pseudomonadota > Alphaproteobacteria > Rhizobiales > Xanthobacteraceae > BOG-931. Next base: position 22,434 of record JARLIY010000050.1, on the reverse strand, counting down.
GCTCGTCAAATCGCGGGTGCACGGCGAGTTCTCGATGGCGGCAATGGTCGACGGCGGTCTTTCCGCCTATCGCGAAGCCATCGCGATACGCAAACTCGCGCGCTTCATTTAAGCGATTTTCGGACTTTATTTACTATTCTGGCGTTCAGACTGCGGCCACGATCCCGCGCCCGATTGCGGGCGGCAAAGCGCGCAGCACAGATGTCCAAGCTCGATCACGGCACGATTTTCGGCACCGCGTCCGCGGTGCTGTCCGCGGTATCGGCGATGCCACGCAGCGCGGCGCGGCAGGATGAGCCGGCGCCGCTTTCGCCCGCCGCGGCGGCCGTCGTGCGGGAACACTACGAGCCGGCTTTGTCGCCGATCGTGCTTGCCGGCCTCGTTCGCGTCATCGAAGCGACGCTCGTGATACTGGTCGGCTTCACCGTCTATGTTTGTTACGTGGTGCCGGCGCACGGCTTCCACTGGCATTACTTCGCCGCCATCTTCGGCATCGCGCTTCTTGCCATGTTGGCTTTCCAGGTGGCCGACATTTACCAGGTGCAGGCGTTCCGCGGCCACGAGAAGCAGTATATGCGGCTCGCCTCGGCCTGGTCGGTGGTGTTCCTGATCGCCATCAGCATGTCGTTCTTCGCCAAGGCCGGCGACCAGTTCTCCCGCGCCTGGCTCGGCAGTTTCTACGTGCTCGGCTTGTTCGCCCTGATCGCCTTCCGCCGCGGGCTGTTTCTCCTGGTGCGGCGCTGGACGCGCGAGGGCAGACTCGATCGCCGCACGGTCGTGGTCGGCGCCGATGCCAACGGCGAGTCGCTGATCCAGTCGCTCGCTGCGCAGCACGATTCCGACGTGCGCGTCATCGGCGTCTTCGACGATCGTGGCGACGAGCGCAGCACAACGAGCTGCGCCGGCGTGCCCAAGCTCGGCAGCGTCGACGATCTGGTGGAGTTCGCCCGGTCGACCCGCGTCGATCTCGTGATCTTCTCGCTGCCAGTATCGGCGGAAAGCCGCATCCTGCAAATGCTCAAGAAGCTCTGGGTGCTGCCGGTCGACATCCGGCTCTCCGCGCACACCAACAAACTGCGCTACCGGCCCCGCTCCTACTCCTATGTCGGCAACGTGGCCGTGCTCGACATTTTCGACAAGCCGATTGCCGACTGGGACGTGGTGATGAAATGGCTGTTCGACAAAATCGTCGGCACGCTGGCGCTTATCTCCGCGCTGCCGATCATGCTGCTCGTCGCCATCGCTATCAAGCTTGACAGCCGCGGCCCGATTTTCTTCAAGCAGGAGCGCTACGGTTTCAACAACGAGCTCATCGAAATCTACAAATTCCGCTCGATGTATGTCGATCAAACGGACGCGAATGCGAATAAGCTGGTCACCGCCGGCGACCGCCGCGTAACCAGCGTCGGCCGCTTCATCCGCAAGACGAGCCTCGACGAGTTGCCGCAGCTGTTCAACGTGGTGTTCGCCGGTAACCTGTCGCTGGTCGGCCCGCGCCCGCACGCGCTGCAGGCCAAGGCCGAGAACCGCCTCTATGACGAGGCGGTCGACGGCTACTTCGCCCGCCACCGCGTCAAGCCCGGCCTGACCGGCTGGGCGCAGATCCACGGCTGGCGCGGCGAGACCAACAGCCAGGAAAAAATCCAGCGCCGCGTCGAGCACGATCTGTATTACATCGAGAATTGGTCGATCCTGCTCGACCTTTACATCCTGGCGCAGACGCCGTTCGCGCTGATCCACACGGAGAACGCCTATTGAGCGAAGCGCAAAGCGCGGCAGCCTTTGCCGGCGGTGACTATTCCGCCGCCGCCGCGGCGCTGCCGCAGCGTCTTCTGCACATCGTCCTCTTCTTCACCGTGCTGTTGAGTTCGATCGCCTTCATCGAGCCCTCCCCTCACGACATTTTCATGCTGCTGCTGCTGGTCGCTTGCGTCGGCGCGCGGCTACGCTTCGACCGCAAGCTTGCGCCGCTGGTACTGATGCTGACGGTCTGGCTGGTGGGGGGGTGCTTTTCGCTGATGCAGGTCAGCGACCAGGCGCAGAACATCCAATATATCGCCACCTCGTTCTACCTGGCGCTGGCGGCGGTGATGTTCGCCTGCGTGTTCTGCGACGGCAACCTCGTCCGGCCCGAGATCGTGCGCCGCGCCTATGTCGTCGCCGCTTTGATCGCCACCGCCGCGGGCTATATCGGCTTTTTTCATCTGTTGCCGCATTCCGAGATTTTTCTCGACAACGACCGGGTCAGCGCCACGTTCAAGGACCCGAACGTCTACGCGCCTTTCCTGATCTTTCCGCTGCTGACGGTGATGATCGGCCTGATCGTGCGAGGCGTGCGCCTGTCGAGCCTGATCATCGGTGTGCTCCTGCTCGGCGGGCTGTTGCTGAGCTTCTCGCGCGGCGCCTGGGGGCATTTTGCCATTTCCGCCACCGTCGTGGTGCTTCTCCTCTTCGTCACCACGCCGGACCCGCGCATGCGCAACCGGGTCATGCTGTTCACGGTCGGCGCCGTGGTAACGATGACTTTGCTGTTCGTCGCGCTGATGTTGATCCCGTCGGTCCACGATTTATTTCTCGAACGCGCCAAGGCGATCCAGCCCTACGACATCGGACCGGGCGGCCGTTTCTGGGAGCAAAAACTCGCGCTCAGCATCATCCTCGATCATCCGAACGGCATGGGCCCCTTCGAGTTCAGCCGCGTCTACGGCACCCAGCAACACGACGTCTACATGCAGGGCTTCCTGGTCTATGGCTGGCTCGGCGGCTTCGCCTATCTCACCGTCGTCATGGTGACGCTGGCGATCGGGCTGCGCGCGGCGCTCGCTCCGACGCCGTGGCAGAATTATCTCTTCGCCGCTTACGCGGCGTTCCTCGGCGAAGCCTTCGAGGGACTGATCGTGGACACCGATCACTGGCGCCACTTCTTCCTTCTCCTCGGCATGGTCTGGGGCTTGACCGCGGCGACGATCAATTTCCGCCGCCGTGAAGTGCTGGAGACTAGTTTCGCCGAATACGCGGCGGTAATGCCAAGCCCGCTCTGAATGCTACTTACGGCAAAGCAAGACCGGTTGGTGCTGCGCGCCGCTCGGCATGTAAATGATCTCGCAGGCCGAGAACCCGATGCGGCGACAGAGCGAAAGCAGAAAATGCGAGTGATAGGCGACCGCGGCTTCGGGCTGCGTTTCGGACTCGATCATCGCATCGCCCCGCGGATGACTGAATGTGTGACGCGTGCCTAATGTCGCGGGCGGGTGCTCGATATTGAAAATCGTATGCATCATCGTGCCGTGAGGCTTGAGCAGCCGATAGGATTCTTGCAAATAGTTTTCCGCCTCGGTTTGCAAAAGGTGGGTGAGCAGGGAATTGGAGAACACCAGATCGAACGCGGCGTCCGCTTCCGGAATCCGGTAGGAATTTCCCCAGCCGGCCTGATCGTAGGACACACTGGCGTCGCCGGATTGATGAAAGCGGAAGCGCTCGCCGTCGTAATTTCTACGGCACCAATCGACCGCTTCGCCGTCGACATCGACGCCGACATAGGTGCCGGTGAAGCGGCGATTGCGAAAATTATAATCCCGCATCCAGTGGGACCAGCGGCCGCACCCGGCGCCGATATCGACGATATTGGCATCCATGCCGATGATGTGCTCGCTGAATACGAAACATCCAGAAATCGCGCGCGTGAACCAGGAAATGACTTTGATTGTTGAGAAGGCGATTGCCAACGCCGGAGCGAATGCGCAGGTGATTAGGCGGCAGCCCGCGAAACTCAGGAAATACCAGCCACGGGATGACGCCGAATGCGTTCACCGTCCATCGGAACAGCGGATTGAATGTGAGCCTGGATGTCGATGGGAATAATCTACGGAGCGCGTGGTCCAGGTTGAAGCCGGCGCTAACCGGCGGCTTCGGGCTTGCCGTGGTGTAGGTCATCGACTTGTCCAAGCGCGCATGCGCAACAGACGTGAATGGGTCAACAGCACCGCTAGTACCGCGCCGTTAAGATCGTGCTCTGAGCCACGCAGCCATTTTATTCGACTTGAGGGGATGTTTGCCGGAGCGCCGTTGCTTAGATCAACCCCAAGCGCACGACCAGTGCGGCGAGCCATGTGAACCCGGCGAGGCAGATGCCGCAGAATACGGCCGCGGAGCCGTAATCCTTGATGCGGCCGATCTCGGTGTGGTGGTCCGGAGTGACGTGGTCGGCGAGTTTTTCGATCGCGGTGTTGAGAAACTCCACCGCCAGCAACACCAGAAGCGATCCGACGATGATTACGTACCAGCCCACGCTCGGCGCGACAAAAAGGCCGAGGATCAGCCCGGCGATAAGCAGCATCGCCTCCTCGCGCACGGCAGCTTCGTGCATGACCCCGTAGCGAATTCCGCGAATGGAATAGAGCGTCGCGTTGTAAATCCGTTTCAAGATTCAAGTCCGATTGCGAGGGATGTCCGACAAGGAAGGCAATGCACTCTACGCGGTCGCGCGCCGCCGCGCGAGCGCCGGTTGCGTGATCCAAAGGCGCTGACTATAGTCCGGCCACTTTTTCGGAGCGTAGCGCAGCCCGGTTAGCGCACCAGTCTGGGGGACTGGGGGTCGCGAGTTCAAATCTCGCCGCTCCGACCAATTAATGTCGATCCTTCAGTGATTTACATCGCTGCATTTAAAAAGGTCGACGGAGCTCCGGCGCATTGGGTCCACAGTGGGTCCAACGAGACGTGGACGAACTTTTGAAAGGAGCCAACAAAATGCTTTCCGGAAAAACGCTACAGGTCGTCTCGTTCGGAATGGTGGGCTGCATGCTCGCAACGGCCTGGACCGAGTTTAACCACGCAATCCTGTGCACCTTGCTTCTCCGGCGGTACGCGCTTCGCGCTGGACGCCAGGATTGTTTATTGATGCCGGTCCAATCATCGACGCGCGTCCCGTGTTTCGAGGATGAACATAGCCATCGTGTGCGCGGCATGGACCGCCAGGCGCGCATGACGAGGAGCTAAGCCGTACGCTTTTCCCTGGTTCGACTGGCCGTGCGCCGAGCCTTTGTGAGTACGCAGGGCAGCGACGCCGTTGCCGATGCTGTAGAGACCTTGCAAAATGCGTTTGAGGTCATCGTCCGCAACGTCCTTTGGCGAAAGGCCAAGGTGATTGGCGACTTCCGGCCAAAGCGTTCCAAGGACCTGCTTCTTTGGCAACGCGATCCCCTCTTCCTCAAGGTAGCACTTGCAGACGCTTTCGAGGATGGCACAGGCAGCCGTGACGGCGGAGCCTGGATCGCTTTCGATCGATTTGTATGCGCGGTCATATTCAATCTCTATTGCCTGGATTCCGTCGGACTTTATCCTTTCGGCAAGCGACCGGGATGGACCAGATAGCGAGGCGCCGTGGATGTAGCCGCCGCGGCTGTAGGTCAATCCTTCTCGCGCAAGTGCCGCTCCAATGCGCTCGCGGAGGTCTTCGCCGGTGCTCCTGTCCATGACCCAGAGCGAGGGCTCGGCATCCATAAATTCGGCAATCAATGTACCAAACATTTTCAGGGGGTCGGCACTCTCGTCGTTGGCGTGGCGAAGCCATTGGCGGGTTTTCTCAATCTTGTTGCCTTCGGGTGCGTCGCCCGGAAAACCGGCCGCCATGAAAAGCGCGTTGAGCTGAGCGTGAGTATAAGCCTCTGCCAGAATTGGGCTGACTGTGCCGATGATCGAAGGAGGAATCGCCGTCATCGCGTTCCTCACAACAGAGCAATCAGGCGCGATGACACGGTCTTCGCGGCGTCGGCGATGTCCCAGCGATGTCCGGGTGCGAGCAAGGGCCCGATGTCGGCGGTAAACAGTGGATCGTGAAGCTTGGAAGCAAGATTCCGCTCAAAGAGTTCGTGTGTGATGTGATGACCGCCCTGCTCCATATATTCGGAGAACGCAGCGATAATGCGGGCCGGGTCCACCGCTGGATTTTTCAGGGCGGTTGCCAGGTCAAACAGGTCCCGGCCCTTCCTGCGCTGATACAGGGCGCGCAATTTCGTGCCCAGAAGCTCCTCAAGCGCGTAGGTGGTGATCTGACAGGAGCCTTCAAACCAGCGAGACGAAACCGCGAAGGGAACGCTGGTGAAGCCGTGAACGGCAAAATGCTCGCGTGAATTGATTTCGACTTTCAGGCGCAGCCTTATTGGCGGCGTATCTTCGGAGTCAAAACGATAGACGAAGGTAACACGGCCTTCGTTCTGTTTCCAGCGCGGCGCGCCCAGCCAGGGATCGAGAACGTCGCGCAGAGCCTGCATGATTGGGCCTGCGGCTCCGGCCTTGACCTGTACGAGATCGATGTCCTCGGAATAACGCGCGGCAGGTTTGAGATGAAGCTTATATAGCGCCGTGCCTCCACGGAACGCGAGCGCGTCTTTCAGAAGCGGATGGGAGTAAATGTCGACAAGCGCCCGGCAGATGACGAGGTCCTGTTCGACCTGAATATCCTGCACCCACGGCGCGTGCGCGCGCCATTCCGTGATGTAGTCGCGCGGGATCATGCTTCCGCCTCCACATCCGCATTGACGTAGAGATTCCAGTCATCGTCCCGGCGGGCATCGCCGCGCGGCGCGGTTGGCAAAAGTACGGTTGCCAATCTTGCGTGCTCTTGCACATAAGTTTTGAGCCTGGAGGCTTTTTTACCGGCGTCGATCCGCTCCAGCAAATAGCCAAGCCGCTGCGCCCACGGAATGGGTGCGGTCTGTGCGGCAGCCGCGAGTTTTCCGGGATCGATTTTCTCGGCAAGCTCCGAAAGTATCGTCGCCACCTGATCCAGCCCGCCGGCGTGATGCCGGTAGCCGACAAGGTCAATGGCCGTTGCTTCGGGCGTTGAGACAAGGATCGTACCGCGCGGCGTATTGAAGCTCTGGACCGGAACATCCGTGATGCGCTTGCGGGCCATAAACGCAACACGCACGCTGCCGCACTGAATCGGCCGGCGATTCTTGGCAAGAAAAACCTGGAATTCCTGCGGGCGGTGATGCGCCGCGCCGTGATATTGGGCAGCCGACAGGAGACCTGCGTAATAGGTTTGGCTAAGGCTCTTCATCAGGGCCGGAATGAACTGGTCGGCGGGAAGGCAGCCGAGGCTGTGGTATTCTGGCGGGATGATGACGTAGAATCCCCGCGCCGGGCTCGCGATACCGCCCTGCTTCGCCATACGATTCAAGGCAAGCTTGGCGGCGGCAGGCGACACGCCAAACGTGGACTGAGCTTCGCGGGAGGCAAAGAAATAGCGCCCGCCAGCGGCCAGGTTAGAGACGAAATGCCTGATATGGGGCTGCTGCTTCGTATTTTTCACATACGTAACGTATCATTTTTCGATACTTTACGCAAGTGATATATATAGACAATGGCGGGCCCATCGAAGTGGAGACCCGGCGCCCAAAAACCCGCTGAGAAAAGGGGTCATCCCGTCTTCGCAAGCCCGGCGAGCACCTCGCGGAAGCTGTTCAGTCCTGCTTCGAGGTTCTCAATAATCTCTTCGGCCAATTCATCCGGCTCTGGCAGGTTATCGAGGTCGGTGAGGCTCTTGTCCTTGAGCCAGAAGACGTCGAGGCTGGTCTTGTCGCGCGCGACAAGCTCGTCATAGCTAAATTTGCGCCAGCGGCCTTCCGGGTTTTTGTCAGCATCCCAGGTGGGCTTGCGCTTGTGCCGGTTCTCCGGGTTGTAACACTTGAGGAAATCGGCCAGATCATCGAAACGCATCGTCTTCTTCTTGAGCGTGTGGTGAATGTTCGTCCGGTAATCGTAATACCAAACCTCTTTCGTCCATGCGGTCTTGCTGGCCTCATGGTTGTCGAAGAAGATGACGTTTGCCTTGACGCCATTCGCGTAAAATATGCCGGTCGGCAGGCGCAGGATGGTGTGCAGGTCCGTGTTCTCCAGCAGCTTTTGGCGGATCGTTTCGCCGGCGCCGCCCTCGAACAGCACGTTATCCGGTACGACGACGGCGGCGCGGCCCGTCGTTTTCAGCATGGTGCGGATATGCTGTGCGAAGTTGAGCTGTTTGTTCGACGTGGTCGCCCAAAAATCCTGCCGGTTATAAGTGAGATCATCCGTCTCCTGCTCACCTTCATCGTTCGTGAAACTCATCGAACTTTTCTTGCCGAACGGCGGATTGGCGAGCACATAATCATAAGTCTGCGCGCTGGGCGCGACGAGCGCGTCGTTCGGCGAGATCGCGCCTTCGCCGTCAAATCTCGCCGATGTTGTGCAGAAACATATTCATCAGGCAGAGGCGGCGGGTGTTGGCGACGATTTCGTTACCGTGAAATGCGTCATGCTTCAGGAAGGCTTTTTGCGCCTTGTCGAGCTGATAATGCTTCGGGTTGGTAATGAAGTCGTAGGCGGCCAGGAAAAACCCGCCCGTGCCACAGGCTGGATCGGCGATCGTCTTGCCGGGTGCGGGCCGCACGCATTCGACCATGACGCGGATCAGGGCGCGCGGCGTGAAATACTGGCCCGCGCCTGATTTGGTGTCTTCGGCGTTCTTTTCGAGCAGGCCTTCGTAAATGTCGCCTTTGACATCCGCGCCCATCATCACCCATTGGGTGCTGTCCACCATATCGATCAGGCGATAGAGCTTGGCCGGGTCCTGAATCTTGTTCTGCGCCTTGGTGAATATCTGGCCGAGCATGCCCTTGCGCGTGCCAAGCGCGCGCAAGAGCTCGATGTAATGCCCTTCTAGCTCCGCGCCGCGCTTCGCTTTAAGGCTTTGCCAAGACAATTTGGCCGGGATACCAACATCGCGATTATAGGGCGGCTTGGCATATTCATCCGCCATCTTGAGGAAGATCAGATAGGTGAGCTGTTCCAGATATCGATCTCGCAATAAGGGACTGTGGGCCATTTAACATGACCATTCTGGATGTCTGTTATCCTAAGAAATCTTGGCCCACATGGCTCGTCCGATGCGGACGCCGTGTATCCGTACTGAAGCGCAGTGCAAATTTCACCGATATTTGTTGGCGCCCAGCCTTTTGGCAGCTTAGTTTGCGCGTCATTCATGCCGCCAGTGCCTCATTCAGTTCTGTGATCACGTCGTCCATCTTGTCGCCGAAGAGCTGGTGCATGCGCCCAATGCCGCCTTGTGCATCGAAGGGCGCCATATCCAGATCGTCACGCTCGACGTGGAATGAGTTGGTGACGTGGTCGCGGATCATGCGCAGCCAGTCCATTTGCTCTTCGGTGAATTTCTCGCCGGCGCCGCTGTGGCGTGTCATGATCCAGTTCTGGAAGTTTTTCCGCACCGTATCGGCAAAAGGCGAGATTGTTTTGTCGATGCCGCAAACACAACGGATGAGCGCCACAAGCGCCGTCAGCTCGGTTGAAGGGTTATTGCCCTTGTAATCGTCAAGGTGTGCATAGGCCTGCCAGACGCGCAGCGGCGCCAGCTTGGGCCGATCTTTTCTCAACCGGTCGAGGACTTCCTTGATCATCGCGTAGGTCAGTTCCGACCGACGAGCGGGCTGGCTATAGAAGATCGTCAGCGCTTCTATTTCGTCGCGGTGCTCTTGCAGGTAGCTTTCAAAGTCCTGTGCCAGGGCTTTGGCGTTTTCCGCGCTGTCACCCGCCCATTCTGCGCGCAGGACCTTGTCCAGATTTTCGTGGTCAATCGTTTGTTCCTTCTCGCGCCGAATACCGTCAACGAGTTCGATGAGCGGCCCGGTGAATATCGACGCGGCGTCGCCGACAAGCTTGTCGCGGGCCTGGCCGCGCTGCGCATCGCTTGGGTCTGCTCCGCCTGTCGCCTTGCGTGCTGCTTCCTCGATCCGGTCTGGGTCAATCGCTGATATCAGGCCACTTACGATATCTGTGAGCGCCACGCCGCCCGCAGCTTCGGTGATGCGGGCCTGCTCTTTATCGTCTAGCTGCCTGTTCAGGCGCGCAAGGCGGCCGGCCAGGGAACTAACGGTGTCTTCGTCGCGCACGCCCATCATGACGCCGGTCGCAAGGTCTTTCAGAGGCACGCCGGGCTTTGTGATCAGCGGCTGGCTGTCTGTCTTCAGGGACTTGGTCACGCCGATGGCGTCAACAATGACATAGTGTGTCTTGGCGGTGGCAGCCGACGGCGTCACCTTCTTCAGGCTGTCGGCATCAAGCGTGCGTGTGCCGCGGCCTTTCATCTGTTCAAAATAGTTGCGGCTTTTCACGTCGCGCATGAACAGGAGGCATTCGAGCGGTCTGACATCCGTGCCCGTGGCGATCATGTCCACCGTGACCGCAATGCGCGGATAATAGTCATTGCGGAACTGGGCAAGGACGGACTTCGGGTCTTCGGTCGCGTTATACGTGACCTTTTTGCAGAACTGATTTCCCTCGCCAAATTCCTCGCGAACGATCTGGATAATGTCGTCGGCATGGCTGTCCGTCTTGGCGAAGATCAGCGTTTTTGGCACTTCGCTGCGGCCCGGAAAAATCTCCGGCAGCTTGTCGCGGAAGGCGCGGATGACGGTCCGAATCTGGTCCGGGTTGACGATATCGCGGTCGAGCTGCGTGGCCGTATAGGCTTCATCCTCATCCTGCCGTTCCCAGCGCTTCCTGCGCGTCAGCCGCTCACGCCGTTCAATCTGCTGATGCGCCTTGAGCGTGCCGCCCTGCCGGGTGCGCTCGGTCTCAATGACATAAATCTCGTTGCCGACATTCACGCCGTCGGCGACCGCCTGCTCGTGGTCATATTCGCTGACGACGTTCTTGTGGAAGAAGCCGTAAGTGCGGTTATCCGGCGTCGCTGTCAGGCCGATCAGAAAGGCGTCGAAATACTCGATCACCTGCCGCCATAAATTATATATGGAGCGGTGACATTCATCGATGATGATGAAGTCGAAGAATTCCGGCGGAATTTTCTCGTTGTACACAACCGGCAATGAAGGCTTTCCCTTCACCAAGGATTCAGCGAGGTTGGCTTCCTCGGCCGCTTCGTCCAGCGGTTCGTCCATCAGCAAGGAATACATGCGCTGGATCGTGCTGATGCAAACCTGGCTGTCCCTCGCGACAAAGGAGGATTTGAGGCGCTGAGTGTTATACAGCTCGGTGAATTTACGATTGTCGTCGTGTGGCAGGAATGACATGAATTCCTGCTCGGCTTGCTCGCCGAGATTCCTTGTATCGACCAGGAACAGAATGCGCTTGGCATCGGCGTATTTGAGCAAGCGATAGACGGACGTGATGGCCGTGTAGGTCTTGCCGGCGCCGGTTGCCATCTGAATGAGCGCGCGGGGTCGATCCTGCTTGAAGGATGTTTCCAGATTTTCGATCGCGGTGATCTGGCAGTCGCGCAGTCCGGCATGAATAAGCGGCGGCATTGTTCGCAGCCCGGCGCGGAGCGAGGCCGGCTTTGACAGCCACTCGGCCATCGTTTCGGGTCGATGGAAGGTGAAGACCTCGCGTGAACGCGGTTTCGGATCACGGCTATCGGTAAACCGCGTAATGATGCCGGTGCTTTCGTAGACGAACGGCAACGGTTCTTTGTTATTGATCCATTTGAGCTTGGCGGCGGCATAGCCGCCGGACTGCTCCTCGACGGTCGTGATCTTCTGGCCCCTTTCTTTGGGTTTAGCTTCGATTACACCCACCGCTTTTTTATCGATAAAGAGAGCATAATCGGCCGGCCCAATATCGGTTTGGTATTCCTTGACCGCGATGCCGCGTCCGGCGCCGAAATCGATTTTCTTGTTGCCTTGAACGATCCAGCCCGCTTGCGCCAGCGACCGGTCGATCTGGTCGCGAGCAATCTGCTCCGGGGTCTGGTTTGTTTCAGCCATCATCTCGTATTTCGTTTTTGGGCGCGTGGATTGTTCGTCGATCCACTTCTCATGGTCGGAGCGGGAAATCCCAATTAAAACGCGCACGACCGTACACTACGGTTGTGCGGGCCAACAAATAGCGCGCCTTGATTTTATCGGAATGCCTAAAACAGCGATAGCTGCCGGCGTTGCCGTTCCTCGCGTCGCCAGTCGGGTGCCTGGCTTTCGGTTTCGGGCCATGCTTCGACGAAGGCGACGGGGCCGCCGTAGGCGGCAACGCTGTCCGGCGACGTGAAGTGGGAACGGTATCCGGTTTCGGTGATCGGAAGGTGCGCGCGTTCGGGAGCGATGCTTTCGATTTCGATGTGCGCTGTGTCGTAGCCGATGTCCATGCCGAGCCAATGTGGCTCATGGCGGGCTACCGCCCTCCGTCGCCGTGAGTTGCGCTTCGCGCTCTTGCCAAATTTTCCGCAGCGGCTCCTGAGCGGCCGTGATGTACGCCATCGCGGCACCACGTTCGCCCTCCTCAAGGTCGGGCATAAGGGCGCTAATGTTGTTTGCACGAAGCTCGACGAAGTCGCCGAAGGCAATCCCTTTCGCCATCATCCAGAACCAAGGCGTGGTTCCTTTTGATTTCCACGGTCGCCCATTTTTGGAGTATATAAGAAACCAGCGATGCCGAAATTACTTATCTGAACGAAGCCCATTCGTTTGGAGCTTTGAAAAATGCCGACTTTCAGTTTAGCCGATGCTCTTCGGTATTTTTTCTCATCTTTTGCAATTCTATTCTTTTTGGCTGTAGCAGAGCCCGATGTTGTCAAACGCCTCCAGGAACAATTTAGTGTGGTCGGAACCGTTGCCGCGCTCGTTACCGGTACGTCGTTATATTTTTTATATCGCTATTACGTCTATGACTGGCTAATTCTTTGGCTGCACGATTATTTTCGAAAACGAAATTACCGAACATTCATTGCCGACAGATACAAACTGCCGCGATATAAATTGAGTACAACAATCACTGCAAACAGAGTTTATGCTTTCGCCGCCGAAGATCATTTCGGACACCCGGCGCGCCCTATCCGCGCTGCGGGCGTTCATATGCTGTATCAAGTGGGACTGTGGGCAATTCCATTTGCGGTTTATGCTGCCTTTTACAAAGACTGGAGAGAAATTGTTTTTTTCTGCGCCGTAACGGTCATTTTTTTGGGTGCTGCGTTTGGATTAGACGCTCGATTTGAGGACGAGGAATTGTTGCTCTTACAAGACAGATTAGACAAGCTTGATAAGGCAGCGAAGCAATTTATTGGTCAATCTTAACTGCCGATTGCTTTGGCGCGCCTTTTTTAGAGCGCCATTTGGCATCACGTGACCACTCTCGAATCCCGAGCTAACACAATACGGCAACCTAGCATCATCTTCAGAGCCGCTGACGCCCCAAATAAAGCTTACGATTTCGCTATGGTTCATTCGTCAGAAGCGCTTTGAATCTGGGGCTGTCGCGTCATTTGCGGCGGACAGGAATAGCACCTTCCAAAGCCAAAGCGAACTTCCGATAACAGCCATTCTCGGAAGCTAACCAGGCTCAGCCAGTGCAGTGCACCCGTAAGTGTTCGGCACGCACAGAGATGGGATCCGGTCTAGTCGCGCCAGAACTCAGCAGCGCGGAGTTTGGCGATTGCTCCCCGTAAACGCTCCGTGGATTGGAACCGGACCGTAAAGCTGCGCATGCCAGCAACACCGGCCGGTCGCGGCGGAACACCCGCTCCCTGCCACGTGTTGAGCGCAATGCGGTGCGCGACATGTCCGCTGGCGCCGAGATCCCCGTAGCCCGCCCACGGCGCGTACGTGATGGGGCTAAGTCCGATCCTATCCCGGTAAAACCGATACGAGGCTTCAAGATCGCTGACCTGCAGGTGCAAATTTGACGGGCTGTTCTCGGGTTGGCTACGCCGTCTGCTGGATATTCCAGGCTATTGGTTCGCTGAACGCGTCCGCCATTGGTCGAGCGCACTGTCGCTCTTTTGTCCGTTGCACTTGTTGCAGGCAGTGGCAAGGTTGTCCATGTCGTTCGCGCCGCCCGCCTTGATATGATCGATAACCGCTCCGAGCTCATCGAGTAGGGGCGCGCCATCTCGCGTCCAATGCGCGTGGTAATAAGCGACACGGCCCGCATCCCCGGCTTTTCGGTATTCCAGTTCCAGATACTTCATCACCGGGGCGAAGATCACTGGCCGTTTGCACCAGCAGCACAACCAGCCGTCGCGACGGAATACTGCAACGTTTAACGCCTTAGACAAAAGTGGCCTTGATCCCATTCTTCGCCCCCGGAAGGTGGCCCATTTCGGAGACGGTAGGATAGCGCCTTCCTCCAACGTGTAACGTCGTAAATTTGAATTAATGCGCTGTCGGGCTCGGCTAGTCCCACCACACACGCCAAACTGTCGAGTGGCCCCTTTTGCCGGAGCGAGTGGCCCAATTCCTAGGTTTTCAGGCATAAGAGGCCACAGTACCGATCGCGTCGGCGGCCTGCTCACCATTCGCCGCAGGACTGCCCTAGAGCAGCCTGCTGGGACAGCTTGCGCGTCTCCGCATGATCGCCAACGCCAGATCCGGCAGGACGCCCCGCGCCAGGTCGCGCACCATCTCGGGGCATGACGTTTGATTTCCCTTTGATAAAATTCAAAGAACCGATTGAGATTCAGAAATAATGTTGGATGCCTGTTTAAACTCTCTGGTTCTTTATTCACTGCAACATGCACCTCTGCCGGCGGTGTGGAGCGCGGACAAGGAGCGGGAGCCGGTGCCGATCACCGGCGATGCCGAACGGCCGCTGCCGGATCCATGGGGGGATGTCGCCTGGCGCTCCGAGGGGTAACAAGAACGCCCTCAAACACGGCCGCTACACGGCCGAGGCGATTGCCCGCCGGCGAGAAATCGCGGCGCTTTTGCGGAGCGCGAGAATTCTTTCGAGGTCTTCGGTTGAGTGTGAATAGATCCATTGGCCGCGACGGTTCACTGGTGCCCATAGGACGTCAAAAATATGCCCTGCGTCAGTGATAGTATCCTAAATGGCGGAGCAAAGGGAGGAAGCTGATAAACGACGATGCAGCGATCGAACGGCTGAAGAAGCGCAAATCGGGGATTCCGCAGCCCCCTAAGTCTGTGGGGATAACGCGCTGTCGGAATAAAGCGCCCACCTTCAACCTTGCGGTCTCCGTCGACTCGCCTATCTCAACAGGGCTGGAACGTGATGCGGTACTAGATTTAGCACCATGACATTAGGAACGCGCATCGAGATGATCGGGCCAATGCCTGGCAACACTCGCAGTGGGCCTCACTTGGCTAGTGGTCAGAATTGCTCAGATTGCCTTCGCGACTGTGTGCAGCCTGCAAGCGAGGTCCTGAGCGGGTTATTATCAACGGAGGCCCAACATGGATCAGTTCGTCCGATCCGAAAAGGTTGCGCGCTACCGTCGTCTTCTGGACCGTGTGACCGAGGAGTCAGACCGGCAGCAAATAATCCAGCTGCTTGCCGAAGAGCGGCAGAAACAAAAAGATGCCAACGATCCGCTCATGTACCAGTGAACAGAGGCCGCCTCAGCGGCGGCCTCGCTGCTGCTGAGGGTCGGGTTGGCGGCGCATCTGCTGAGCAAAGACGAGGCGCGGCGCATCGCAGCCAACATCGCCGATGGCGTGCCAGCTTGCGCTCAAGATCGTGAACGTGGCCGCTGATTTCAGCGCGCTTGGCTCTCAGGGCTGTGACGACGTGAGTTTCGGCCATTGCCTATTTGGCGCCATCGGACTAAAGGTCTGAGCGTACCGTCCTGTAGGACGGATCACCCCACTTAGCCCCGGCGAGTTTCAGCGTTAGCCGGGGCTTTTCTTTCCGTAACGTAGGCAATGCCTATCAAAATGCTTGTGGCGTTTGCGCCATAATACCGGTCTTTTGTGAGCAGTCACGGTCTGCCACACACCGAGCCGGCATCTGAGATAGGTCCGTACTAAAACGGTCCTGTCGCCAGCGTTTGCTTGCGTCAACATCGCTTACCTCCTTTCCCTTGGTCTCGGCCCCGTGGGACGGAGGGCCTCGAAGCAGCCAGTTGGGGAGGTGCGATCGGTACGCTTACCGACTCGGAATCGACGCTCAGTCCTAGCTCAGGTCAAGCTACAGCGTGTATATGTCGGCGTTATCCACATCGGGTGTGGTGTGGATAAGGCGCAATTCACCGCACAAGGTACAGCAACTTACCCTTGCGGCCCAGTTGGAAGGCAATATTTGGGTGCTGGCCTGTTTCCCGGTCCTATTGGCCGGTTTTGATTTTTGGACTGGCTGGATTTGAACGTCCGCTAAATGCCGCACCCCATGTCCTTAGTCGGGTGGGTCCGCTATAACCTCGGCGATGGCGACCGATCCCCCGACAACACGTTTCGAGTGTCCGAACTGCGGTGCGGGATACAAGCTCGTCCGCGTCGAAACGGATGTGTTGGTAGAACGCGAAATTACGTGCCGTAGCTGCGGCGCTCCGTTTCATGGCCGCGATGGCCGTTTCATCCTTAAATATTTTCTCGTAGAGCGCCCTAGAGTCCAAGCCCGCGCGGTTTAAGTCACGCCGTCGTCATCTTCGACGATCACACTCAGTCGGCTTATAGCTGCCCCGAGACTTGAGACTTGAGGCCGCCTCAGTCGGCGGCCTCTTTCATTTCAATAGCTGATTGCTTTTGTCGGTCTTGAGGAAAAGGGGCTCGATCATGTCTGTAATCTCGCGGCAACGCGGCCCGCGGCAAACGCGTCACCGGGCGGTCGAGAGTGTCAGCGTCATAAGCTACAGTGGCGGTGTGGAACGATGCGCAGGATCGCAGGCGCGATCTTGAGCGAACGGCACTTCTGGGGAGGGAAAAATGGACAGCAAGCTGTACCTCACGATATCGGCAATTATCTTGCTCTTGTACGGGATCGGCTTCGCGGCAATTCCAGCAGACGTGGTTGCGCTCTACGGCGTGCCGCCGCAGCCGCACGTCCTCATGACGGATCGGTTCTTCGGGTCAACTCTTCTGTCTGTGGGCGTAATAAACTGGTTTGCGCGAGACTTCGCGGATTGGGGGGCAGTGCGCGCTGTCCTGATCGGCGGCGTGGTTGGCTACGGCATCTCTACCGTCGTGCTGATCTGGAGCACAATCCAGGGTTTGCTGAACTCGCTCGCTTGGGGATCTACGATCGTGAACGTCCTGTTGGTGCTCGGAGCCCTCTATTTTCTGTTTACCGGTTCGCGCAAGCCGGCGTGACACCTCACCGTCCTCTCCGGTCGCCAGTTGCATGGCGGCCGGCCCGCCCGCTGCGCTGGTGGTGGGATCAGTAACAGCCGACAGCCGGCGGTCCCCGCGCACGTGAGTGGCGGGGCTGAGTACGGAGCTTAGCTCGGGTGCGAGCTGCGAAGTGCAAAGAGCTGTTATTTCTCGCGGCGTGCGGCTCTGCGCCGCTTGGTCGGCTTCGCCGGCGGCAACTCATTCAGCGCCTGGGCTTCCTTGGCTAATCGGAGCTCTTTCAAACGTGCGGTCTTTTCGCGAACGGCGAGAGCTTGGGCTTCATATTCGGTCATCGCCTTTCGGTGATCCCGCGCGCGTCCTTCCTGCTTGAAATTTTTTTCTGCCCGTTGTCGGGACTGATCTGAAGTCATGGGGAATGTCTCCCGTGCGGCAAACAATGCCGCACATGCGAAAGCCGTCAGGCTGATATCTTGACCTCTTCTTCGGCGGTAGGGTGCCGCAACACATAGCCGCGGCCCCAGATCGTTTCGATATAGTTCTTGCCGCCCGAGGCGTTGGCGAGCTTCTTGCGCAGCTTGCAGATGAACACGTCGATTATTTTCATTTCCGGCTCGTCTATCCCGCCATAGAGGTGGTTGAGGAACATTTCCTTGGTCAGTGTCGTGCCCTTGCGCAGCGAGAGAAGTTCGAGCACCTGGTATTCCTTGCTGGTCAGATGCACGCGTGAGCCGTTAATGTCAGCCATCTTGGTGTCGAGGTTAAGCACGAGGTCGTCGGTCTCAATGACGGACTGGGCATGGCCCCTGGAGCGGCGCACGATGGCGTGGATGCGCGCCACCAGCTCGTCTTTGTGGAATGGCTTGGTCATATAGTCGTCGGCGCCGCCGCCGAGACCCTTAATCCTGTCCTCAACACCCGCAAGGCCGGAGAGGATCAGGGTCGGTGTCTTCACTCTCTGTGCCATCGAATCCATGCCCGCTCTGCGGCAGATGCCCGGATCGGATTATACTGTCCCTTTCGATGACGTTATCGACGCCCTGCAAGCGCTCGACGAAAACGCCCACGATCAGGACAGCGGCCGGATCGAAGGTTCGCAGCCGCGGCGTCGCGAGCGGCACCGTGACGGGAACCCGGAGGACGGTTCGCCCGACTGCGGCAATTGGTTTTGAATCTCGGGCCACTGCGTACCTCTTGACGGCGAGAACAGCAAACCTAAATCGATGATCGCCGATCGCCCTACGGAGGATCGGCAAAAACCCAGGGGGCGCCACTCTTTGGGCGCCCCTCGTATCCATGTTGCTCGATGGAGGATGTGGCTATGAGAAACTTCAACCTAACCCCTCTCTGGCGATCGACCGTCGGTTTCGATCGCCTGTTCGATCTCATCGACGATTCGCTCCAGTTGACGGGCGAGAACAACTACCCGCCCTACAACATCGAGCGAACGGGTGAGGAAAACTATCGCATCTCGCTGGCGCTTGCCGGCTTCATGCCCGAAGAGGTCACCGTCACCGCGGAGCAGAACCTGCTTACGGTGGAAGGCCGCAAGGCCGAGAAGGGTGATCACCAGTACCTCTATCAGGGGATTTCCGCGCGTCCGTTCCGGCGTCAGTTCAACCTCGCCGACCACGTCGAGGTGAAGCGCGCTTCGTTCGAGAACGGGCTACTGGAGATCGATCTGGTCCGCGAGGTGCCGGAGGCAATGAAGCCGCGCCGGATCCAAATCAAGTCCGGCGTTGCGGGAACCGACAACCAGCAAGTTGAGCACAAAAAGGCGGCCTGAGCAGTCCCAGGACCGCCGGCCTACGGGGTTTCCCGCGCGCGGCTCGGCCGAGCGTCGGCAGCCCTTTGTCAGAAGGAGGTATGACTATGAACATGAGAGACCTGATCCCATGGAATCGCGGTCGCGGCGTCACAGTACGGCGCAGCGATGATGCCAACCCATTCCTGACCTTGCACCGTGAAATGAACCGCGTGTTCGACGATGTTGTCCGCGGTTTCGACCTCGCTCCGTTCGGCTTCGATCGCACGCTCGCATGGCCAAACGTCGAGGTGAGCGAGACCGACAAGGAGGTGAAGATCACGGCTGACCTGCCGGGACTCGAAGAAAAAGACGTCGAGGTTAAGCTGGCGAACGGCGTTCTCGCCGTCAAAGGCGAAAAGAAGATCGAGACGGAAGATAAAGAGCGGATGTTCAGCGAGCGCTTCTACGGTCGGTTCGAGAGGAGAATCCCTGTCGGCACCGAGATCGAGGAGGACAAGGTGGAGGCCTCGTTGAAGAACGGCGTTCTGGCGGTGACGATGCCGAAGAGCGCGGCGGCGCAGGCGAAGGTCAAGCGCATCCCGATCAACGGCAATTGAGCGGACACCATCAGCGGGAGCGCGCGCCGCTCCCGCTGATGTGCGGAACAATGCTTTCCGGAGCCGATCATGAGCGCAAGAGAACGGTGGAGAGAGCGGGTCGGCGTGCCCCAAGTCTCGCTCACGCCTTCGACGTTTCCGCCGGATGCCGTTGCGGTGATCTATCGCCCGGCACGGTCAGCGATGACATCGGGACAGGCGAACACGCGGACGTGGAAGCTGCGCTTCGACAGCCGCTCCCCGCCGTTTATCGAACCGCTCATGGGATGGACCGGCAGCGATGACACGCTGACACAGGTCGAACTGACCTTTCCCACGGCGGAGGCGGCCATCGCGTATGCGCGCCGGCAGGGGCTCGCATTCGTCGTGCATGGATTGGAAGGAGTCGCAATGGCAAAATCCCGCGCAGCTTCCACTGCAGAGCGCCGCGAACGGAGCCGGCCGGCGAGCAGGCCCTGGCGGCTGCAATGGGTCGAACGCACACTCGGATTGGACACCGGGCGATATCCCGCCGAAACCGATCGCGCATTGGTCAATCCCGCGGCTTGCTTTGCCAGCCCGGATGAAGTGCTGCGCGACGCGAAACTTTCCACGGAGCAGAAGCGTGAGATTCTGCGTCGGTGGGCATTGGACGCGTATCTCATCGAGGTCGCGATGAACGAAGGAATGCCGCAGGGCGAGCCCTCGCGGTTGGAGGAGGTGGTTGATGCGTTGATCGACCTTAACGACGCAGAAAATTCGGCCTCTCTTGCCCAAGCGAGGCACGCGCATGCCACCAACGCCGATCGAGCAGCGCAAGCGGCATGAAGATGGAGGCGACGATGCGCATGACTAACGAGTTTGCGGAAGTGCGTGCACGATGGAAGCAGCTGTCGTTCTACCAGAAGTTTGAGCACACCGTAATTTTCATTCTCAGTGCCCTGATCGCTATCTTGGTCGTGCTTGCGGTATGGACTCTTGTGCTGAAGATTTTCGCGAGTGTTCGTGCGAGCAACTTCGATCCAACCGATTACTCCGCGTTCCAGGTAGTGTTCGGAATGATCTTCACGGTAATCATCGCGCTCGAATTCGAACGGTCCCTTTTGGTGATTGCAGAACGCGATCGAGGGGTGGTGCAGGTTCGCACGGTCATTCTTATCGCGCTGCTCGCGATCGTACGAAAGCTAATGATCATGGATATGTCGGTGGCGGACGTCCAGCAGCTTTTTGCGCTCGCTGCTGCGATCCTGGCGCTTGGCGGCGTGTATTGGCTGGTGCGTGATCAGGACAAGCGCGAAGACGTTTAGCTATGTTTGTTTTAGAGCACGGGAACTGTCGCGAGACCATCAAATTAGTCGCGGATATGTCGCAGGCTTCCCGACCTCGTCGCGCGCCGGTTGCGGTTGGACGCGGTCGAGTGTAGTCGGATGCGGCGGAGATTGTGTCCGAGGGTCAATGGCTTGCGGCATAAGTGCCTGAAACAAAGGGAACTTCACTTTTCGTTCTGGACGCTCTACGAATCCGGGGGGTCAGCATGGCCCAACCTGCAGGCTGACCCGTTGTGCGTTGCCAAAAATGCGCGTGCCGAATGGCAGAGATGGGTCATTCACGACCGATGCATTCAGTACCCGTGTCGATCAATGTCCGTTGTTACTCCAATAGCGACATTATTGTTCGACCCAGCGAAGTGACGCGTTGGGCCAACAACGGAAGCCATCCAGTCACGCCGCGCAGTGATCGGCGAGTTTGGCCCTGTAGAGCATTAGCTCTTCTTGATAGGCTCTGGCGACACTGGGTCGTATTCGAAGACGACGATGGTACTCTTTTATGGCCGGATATCGCGAAAGGGAAACGCGAGCCCCGACGCTCCAGTTCAACACGGCGTAGAGATACGCGTCAGCAACCGTGAAGTGGTCAAGCAAAAATTCCCGGTCGTACCCTGCGACGGCTGAGGCGCTCAGACAACGGTGCTGAACCAGCGCCGCCGCAACTCCGGCAGCTCGGCGATGTTGGCTAGAGGCCCCGCCTTCCCGGCGCGGGGCCTCCCTGTTGTCTGTCGGTCGCCATCTGGTGCAGCCGGGCGTCTAAGCCGGCAGGGTCGATGGCTGTCCCGTCAGCTCTTTTAAGGTGTCATGTTTGTTTGACCGGGGTCAAACCCGCCTGTGCATGCGTGATCGCCGCCGCCATGCCGCGCGGTCGCTTTGCACCTGACAACGGACGTGGCGGTACGCCCCACTGAGTGTCGCAAAGAGCCATGAGGCGACATTGACGACGTTTAAGTTGGCGGCTTCTTGCATTTGAGGACGTGATTAGCCGCCGCTGGGGCGACGATCTAGCTTGTGCTTGGAACAGGTCGACCGCGCGGGAAATGCAGAATGTCCGCTGGCAGCATCACCCAAGGGCACATCTCTTCCTCCCAGATTGACTGGATAGGGGGCGGGAAATTGCGGTCGTTGAAGCACCCAACCGCAACACCAAACTGATTTGGACGCAGATCAAGAGTCCAGCCGACTGTCGAGCCGCAGGTCGGGCAGAAGTAGGTGTGCATTTTGCGTCCCTCGGCGGCGTCCCTGCTATAGATTTTGTGCTCCCCCTCGAGCCGGACCTTCGACCTCAGGAAATAGGCGTTACAGGTTAACGGTACGCCCGTGCGCCGCTGACAAAACTGGCAGTGACAAATGGAAACAAAGTCAGGCTCTGCTTCAACAATGACGCGAAATCCTCGGCATTGGCAGCTTGCTGTCCTCGTCATGGTCTCCCCCCGCAGACGGCCATAATACTCTGGACGTAGCGGCACTCACAGTTGTTCTCGCAGATTGTTGGATTAGTCAGGATTGGGTCAATCGCGTCCGAGCGCGTTCCCAGCCACTTCCGCTTCTACCCCAGCTTCGGACATATCGCTGCGTCGCATTAGTCTAAGTGACGCAACGGGCCATTAACGTCCGATTTGCGTCTCGACGCACCGCAGCAAAGTTCGCTTCGCTATTCGATGAGGCCGGCGGCGGCGTACGCGATATGACAGAGATAGACCGAACCGGTGAGCATGCTTAATTGTCGCGGTGCTGGCCCG
>JARLIY010000049.1 GCA_031291475.1 Xanthobacteraceae bacterium | reverse complement strand
GTCCATGACGGATGATCTCGCCCAGGACGAATTCGGCGGTGCTCGAGGCGATGGCGAAACAGATGCCCTGCGCGCCGCTGATGACCGCCGTGTTGACGCCGATCACCTCGCCCAGCGAGGACACCAGCGGGCCGCCGGAATTGCCGGGGTTCAGCGCGGCGTCGGTCTGGATCACATCTTCGATCATGCGGCCGTTCCGGGAACCGAGCGAGCGGCCCAGCGCGGAAACGATCCCTGCCGTGACGCTGGCGTCGAAGCCAAGCGGATTGCCGATCGCGACCACCAGCTGGCCGCGCCGCAGCGCCCTGGAATCGCCGAACCGCGCCGCCGGCAAGGTCACGTTTTCCTCGATGCGGGCGAGCGCGAGATCCGTATCGAGATCGCGGCCGAGGATGCGCGCGGAAAACCGGCTGCCGTCCATCGTCGAAACGTCCGCCGTCCTGGCGGCGTCAACCACATGCGCATTGGTTACGACGAGGCCGTCGGGCGAGATCAGGAACCCCGATCCCGAGCCCAGCCTCTTGCCGTCCGCGCGCCGGGTGTCGAGCCGAACGACGCTCGGTCC
Source organism: Xanthobacteraceae bacterium (assembly GCA_031291475.1). Lineage (GTDB taxonomy): Bacteria > Pseudomonadota > Alphaproteobacteria > Rhizobiales > Xanthobacteraceae > BOG-931. Next base: position 1,138 of record JARLIY010000049.1, on the reverse strand, counting down.
GACCGTATCGACGATGGAGGTCACGGCTTGGGAATAGGCGTCAAGCAGCACGCGTTCTTGGGGGCCGCTCTCTTGCGCGGCCGTATGGTCCGGCGCCCGCTCGTCGGCTGGGCGCGACGCCGCTTCCTCGCCGAGGCCATCGCGCTCGTCGAGACTGCATTTCAGGGAAATGTCCAACATGGACAGCATATGGGCGCGGCGGCCGGAGCCTTCAAGGCGCGCTGGAAACGCTCAAGTCCCCGGCGTCGCCCGCTTGCGCGCCTGCTGAACGCAACGCTCAAGGGAAGACAGGAACGCCGAACGGTCGCGCGGCGAAAATCCTTTCGGGCCGCCGGTGACCTCGCCGCCGGAGCGCAAATCCTCCAACAGATTGCGCATCGCCAGCGCCATGCCGATCGAGGCGTCGTCGAAAATCTTGCCATTGGGCGCCAGCACGAAGGCCCCCGCCTTCACGCAGCGGGCGGCGAGCGGAATATCGGCGGTGACGACGATCTTGCCCGGGCCGGCGCGCTCGGCGATCCAGTCGTCCGCCACATCCGGTCCCTGCGGCACAAGCACGCGCTCGATCATCGGATGACGCGGCGCCTGCAACAGCCGATTGGCGACCAGAAAGACTTTCAGCCCATGGCGCGCTGCGACCTTGTAGCATTCGTCCTTCACCGGACAGGCGTCGGCGTCGATCAGGATTACTGCGTCCAGGATTACCGCGTCCATGCGCCCGCCAGCAGGAAGCCGGGCGCCAGCCGCCAATGGGGTCTCTTCTTGCACATGGAGCGACCTTAGCGGCTAACTCGCGCGCTGTCCCGATGCTTCTGCCGGACGCCGAATGGCGCTGGAGCTGGAGCCGAGCCGACTCAATCCAAAGCCACGATTTCCGTTTTGGCCTGAGCGGACCCGCACTTCGACGTCGCGATTTTCGACGCTATTTCTATGGCTTGCGGCCAAGGCGTATTATAAAAGACCTTGTCGTTGATGAAATTCGTCATGCTGTACTTTTCACCGATCGGCAGTCCGCAGTTCATGATCGACATGGTCTTCATCAACATTTTGAGTTGATGCATGTTGAGGTTGGACAACAGGTCGGTGACCATTTTCTGTTCGAGCTCGATGCTGGCGAGCATCTGGATCGCCGCCTTTT
>JARLIY010000048.1 GCA_031291475.1 Xanthobacteraceae bacterium | reverse complement strand
GTCGCGCTTCTCGCCGGCAGCGGCCTCGTCGGCAGCGCCACGCGGCGCGCCAACGGCTATCCCGGCCGCTTCCCGCCGCAGGTGGCGCGGATCTTCAATGCTGGCAGGAGCGGCGCCGACATCGCGCGCCTGAGCGCCTGTTTCTACCAGCGCGACAGCCGGCGTTTCCCGCTCGACGAGGAAAGGCGCCGCGTTGCGTCGTTCTTCGAATCGAATCGTTGCGGCGTGGTCGCCGATCCGCGCAAGCCGACCATCATGGTGGTGGGCGATTCTCATGCCGCCGTGCTCTTCGCCGGGCTGGAGCATGAATTCGGCGCGCGCGCCAATATTATCGCGATGACGGCGACCTATTGCATTCCCTTGATCGAGAACACGCCGATGGATCTGGGCGTCGGCGGCACGCCGCGCTGCCGCGCGATCAACCAATATGTCTTCCGGCAGATCCGCGCCCTCAAGCCGGACATCCTGGTCGCGGGGGCTTATTTTGTCCTCTACACGCAGGATCGCGGCTGGATTTATCCTGATTATTTCAATTCGCTACGAGAAGGATTGCATGGTTTGATCGAGGATGGCGTGAAGAATGTCGTGATCGCCGGCCAAGTGCCGACCTGGTCGCCCGAACTGCCCATTATCGTCGGACTCGATATCCTGGCCGGCAGCAAGCCGCGGGAATTCTCGCGCCTGGGCCTGCAGCCGGACTCGCTCGCCGTCGACGCGGCGCTCTGGAAGATGGATTGGGGGCCGGGCGTGACCTATGTCTCGCAAGCGGCGAAGCTCTGCCGCTACGGCGCCTGCCGCCAGTTGGTCAGCGACGATCTGCCCGAGGGCATGATCGCGACCGATTACGGCCATTACAGTTTTGACGGCTCGATCTTCGCCGTCAAAACCATTCTGGCGCCGGTCATCGATCCTCTCCTCGCCAAGGCAAAGAAAAACTAACCCCGCTTCAAGTCAGGGTGCACCGTCTTCTCGATGATGTTCATGTCGCGGCCGATGACATGTTCGGTCGAGCCGACGATCAGCGGGTCCGGCGGCCGGACGATCGAAAGGTCCTTGTTGGGATAGGGCAGGGACCACAGGAAATGCGTCATGCAATTGAGGCGCGCGCGCTTCTTGTCGTCGGACTTGATGATCGTCCAGGGCGCGTCGGCGGTGTCGGTGTAGAAGAACATCGCCTCCTTGGCCTCGGTGTAGTCGTCCCATTTGTCGAGCGAGGCCATGTCGATCGGCGACAGCTTCCACTGCTTGAGCGGATCGGTCTTGCGCGACTCGAAGCGGCGGCGCTGCTCCTCGCGCGACACCGAGAACCAATATTTGAACAGCCGGACGCCGGACCGCGTCAGCATGCGCTCGACTTCCGGGCACTGGCGCATGAATTCGAGATAATCGGTCGGCGTGCAGAAGCCCATCACGCGCTCGACGCCGGCGCGATTGTACCAGGAGCGGTCGAACAGGCAGATTTCGCCGGCCGACGGCAATTGCGAAATATAGCGCTGGAAGTACCATTGCGTGCGCTCGCGCTCGGTCGGCTTTTGCAGCGCCACCACCCGCGCGGTGCGCGGGTTCATGTGCTCCATGTAGCGCTTGATCGTGCCGCCCTTGCCGGCGGCGTCGCGGCCCTCGAACAGCATGACGATCTTCTCGCCGGTCTGCTCGACCCAGCGTTGCGCCTTGAGCAATTCCTGCTGCATTTTCAGCATGTGCTCTTCATAGGGCGCGGTGCGCATGCGCGCGGCATAGGGATATTCGCCGGTCTCGAACACGCGGCGGATCGCGGTGGGGTCGTGCCGCATCTGGGCGAGATGGTGC
>JARLIY010000001.1 GCA_031291475.1 Xanthobacteraceae bacterium | reverse complement strand
TTCGCCGTAGCCTGAGCCTTAGGCGCTGCCCGTCTAGTCTCTACACCTTCCCTTTCGGGCTTGGCTCGGGATTGCCATCTGACAGGTTCCCCCGACTTTGAGCAGTTCTGCGTCCCGGGTTTCCCGCGAGCGCACTCAATTCCTTCAAGTCCGTTGCGTCTACCGTTCCGCCACGCCCGCATTGCGCGTCTTTCACACGCCGTGCCCGTCTAACCGGACAACAATCCTAACTTTGGACCTTTTAAGTCCCTTGCGTCTACCATTTCGCCACGTCCGCGGAGCGGACCCTAACTCAAGTCCGCGCGGTCGCCCTTGTAGCACTCGCGGCGTGGGCGCCGAAAGCGAACACGATGCGGCGCAACACCTTTATTGCGTGTTGTTCTTGGATGCCGTCGGCGAAGGCTGACGAATATTGCCCCACGGATCGGACGATGACTTCTTGTCGGGTATCTTATTGATGGCCGCCTCGTAAGCGCGATCGGCAGCCTTTTGTTTGTCGATTTCTTCCTGGGTCAGAGGCCGTTCGGTTTTGAGCGGGACGCTCAAACTCGATTGCGACGACTGAGGTGCCTGGGCGAAAGCTGGTCCCGTTAACAAGGCGACCATCGCGCCCGCCTGGATAAGCCTCCGCAGCATCGTCCGCTCCTGACACGCCCCTAGTTCGGCCTGATAGCGCAGCCTCAGCCCTAATCCTTAAAAACGTGCCCCCACAGGCCGTCCCAATCGGCGCCGGAAATGTCGGTCACGCGATCGTCCTGCTCAAAGAACTTGTTGGGTACCTGGAACATGGCGAGCATCAGCCCGCCCTGCGGCGTCCAGGCGACGTGGCGGGTCCCGGCCTCACGCCAGACGAATTCGCCGGGCCCGACGGTAAGCCCCTGCGCCGGTCCTTCCTTGTCGACGAGGCTGCCTTCGAGGACGTAGGTCTGCTCGATCTTGACGTGCTCGTGATCGGGGAGCACCGCACCGGGCGCAAGCCGCATCAGCGCGGTGACGAGGCCGGTCGCCTTGTCGAAGAGAAGCCCCTTCACTTCACAGCCGGGGAACCGCGTCTTCTTCCATTCCATGCCGGCGGGACGCACGACGTGGGAATGGGCGTCAGCGGTGTCGTGTCTGCCTTTTGGCGTGACGGCGTCCATGGGCGAAATCCTCCTGACGGTCGGCCCCATCATAGACGCTGCCGCCCACGCGCAAAAGCTCGCGCAGCGCCCGGGAGCCCGGCACGGAGAAAAAGCTCCTACAGCCCGGCTTCGTTGATCGGCGGCTGGAAGGCGAGCCCGGTATCCCAGGGAAAGTAAATCCAGGTGTCCTGCGACACTTCGGTGATGAATGTGTCGACCAGCGGCCGTCCCATGGGCTTGGCGTAGACCGTGGCAAGATGCGCGCGCGGCACGAGTTCACGCACCACTTTGGCGGTTTTGCCGGTATCGACCAGGTCGTCGACCAGAAGAACCCGCGCGCCCTGTCCGCCGCCGCGCGCGATGATCGACTGCGCGACGCCCTTGAGCACCGTCAGATCGCCCTGGCTGGTGCCGGTATAGCTCGACACGCAGACCGTCTCGATCAGCTTGATGCCGAGTTCGCGCGCGACGATCGCCGCCGGCACAAGACCGCCGCGGGTGATGCAGACGATGGCCTCGAACGGGCCGGCGCCACTCAATCGCCAGGCGAGCGCACGTGAGTCCCGATGGAATTGGTCCCAGGAAACCGGGAAAATCTTTGCCGGGTCGCGCCGGGCGGCAGGCTCGTCGGTCTGCTGGATATCGAGGTGGGCCATGATCGTCGGTCCTTGCGGCTGAGGCTGGCGGCGCGTGCCGCTCAGAGGAGCAACTGTCCGAGCCTATTGCGGCGAACAGAAACTTTCCACCGCTTCCGTGAGGCGTTGTGGATAGGCCCAGCCCTAACCGGCCGCGAGCAGCGCGTGGACGCGCTTGAGCATTGCCTCGACGTCCGCCTTGACGGCGGCGAGCCTTTGCGGGTCGCGCGCGCGTATCACCACGTGGGCGTTGGCGCCGCGCTTTTCGTCCATGAACGGGTAGGAGCCGATCATGACGTCGGGATGGGCCTTGGCGATGGCGCCGAGTTCGGTGCCGATGTCGCCTTCGCGGCAATCGGCCCGCACGGTCTCCGACAGCATTTTGGCGCCGGTCTTGAGCTGCGGCGTCACGTATTCGAGCATGGCCTGCATCACCGCCGGAATGCCGGCCATGACGATGACGTTCTCGATGCGGAAGCCGGGCGCGGCCGAGATTTTGTTGAGCACCAGTTCGGCGCCTGCCGGCATGCGGGTCATGCGCATGCGCGCCTCGTTCATGACGCCGCCGGTCTGCGCAAGCCGCGCGCGTAAAATCTCGACGGCGCGCGGGTTATAGTCGATCGGCACGCCGAACGCCTTGGCGACCGCGTCGGCGGTGATGTCGTCGTGGGTGGGCCCGATGCCGCCGGTGGTGAACACGTAGGTGTAGCGCGCACGCAACGCATTGAGCGCGGCAACGATCTCCGGCTCGTCGTCGGGCACGACGCGCACTTCCTTCAGATCGACGCCGATCGCGGTGAGATAATCGGCCGTGAAGCCGATGTTCTTGTCCTTGGTGCGGCCGGAGAGGATTTCGTCGCCGATGACCAGGAGGCCGGCGGTCACGATCTCGCTTTTGCTCTTATTCTCGGGGGCGCCGGTCATGGGAAACTCCGCGCGGGCGGCCTCCATCTAGCGCGGCGGCCCACGCCGCTCAAGTATGGGTGCGGTTTGCCGATGGCCGGTGTATGGTCCGCGCGAAACCGGGGAGAGAGACGCCATGGATTTTTCGCTTTCGGAGCGGCAAAAGCACTGGCGCGACCGCGTCATCGCTTTCATGGACGCGCACGTCTATCCCGCGGTCGACGTTTACGAGGCGCAGGACGCCGCAGGCGAGCGCTGGAAGGTCATCCCGATCCTCGAAGAGTTGAAGGCCAAAGCCAAAGCCGAGGGCCTGTGGAATCTGTTCCTGCCGCCCTCGCCCGATCACGACGAAGGTTCCTATCGGGGCGCCGGCTTGACCAATCTCGATTATGCGCTGTGCGCCGAGCAGATGGGCCGCGTCTCCTGGGCTTCGGAGGTCTTCAATTGCTCGGCGCCCGACACCGGCAACATGGAGGTGCTGCACCGCTATGGCTCGCCGGAGCAAAAGGCCAAGTGGCTCAAGCCGCTGCTTGCCGGCGAAAACCGCTCGGCGTTTTTGATGACCGAGCCGGCGGTGGCCTCGTCGGACGCCACCAATATCGAGACCTCGATCGTCCGTAACGCCGGCGACTACGTAATCAGCGGCCGCAAATGGTGGTCCTCGGGCGTCGGCGATCCGCGCTGCAAGATCGCCATCGTCATGGGCAAGACCGATCCGAGCCGCGCGCGGCACGAACAGCAGTCGCAAATCCTCGTCCCGCTGGATACGCCCGGCGTCAAGGTCGTGCGCATGCTCCCGGTATTCGGCTATGACGACGCGCCGCACGGGCACGCCGACGTCATCCTCGACAAGGTTCGCGTGCCGGCCGGCAACCTCCTGCTCGGCGAAGGCCGCGGTTTCGAGATCGCGCAGGGCCGGCTCGGGCCCGGCCGCATCCACCATTGCATGCGCACGCTCGGCGCCGCCGAGGTGGCGATTGAAAAAATGACCAAGCGGCTTCTGTCCCGCGTCGCCTTCGGCAAGAAGATCGCCGAGCATTCGATCTGGGAGCAGCGCATCGCCGAAGCGCGTATCGACATCGAGATGACGCGGCTCCTGTGCCTGAAGGCCGCCGACATGATGGACAAGGTCGGCAACAAGACGGCACAGCTCGAGATCGCCATGATCAAGGTGGCGGCGCCGCGCGTCGCGCTGCGGGTCATCGACGACGCCATCCAGGCGCATGGCGGCATGGGCGTGACGAGTGACGCCGGCCTCGCCAAGGCCTACGCGCATATCCGCACGCTCCGCCTCGCCGACGGTCCCGACGAAGTGCACTGCCGCGCGATCGCGCGGCTGGAGATGCGCAAATACACCAACGCGCGAATTTGAAAGCGCACGCAGCCGCGATCAGGTGATCGTAGCGCCGCCGTCGACGACGATGGTTTGCCCGGTCACAAAGCTCCCGGCCCGCGAGGCCAGAAGGATAGCGGCGCCGGCGATTTCGTCGGGTTCGCCGATGCGACCGAGAGGCGTGCGCGCGTTCGATCGCCGCAAAGTATCCGGATTCTCCCACAGTGCGCGCGCAAAGTCGGTGCGAACGAGACCCGGCGCGATGCAATTGATCCGCACATTGTGCGGCCCGAGCTCGATGGCGAGGTTGCGCGCCAGCTGAAAGTCCGCCGCCTTGGAGATGCAATAGGCGCCGATCACCGGACTACCCTTAAAGCCGCCGACCGAGGAGACGATGATGATCGAACCGTCCTTGCGGGCGATCATTTGCGGCGCTACCTGCGTAATCAGCCAATGATTGGAGAGGATGTTGTTGTCGAGCGTCTTGCGGAATTGCTCGTCGGTGATCGTGTGCAGCGGCCCGTAATGCGGACTGGACGCGGCGTTGCAGATGAGCACGTCGATCCGGCCGAACGCCCGCGTCGTCTCCTCGACCAGACGGGTGAGCTGCTCCTTGACGGAAATATTCGCGGCGATGGCGACGGCGCGGCCTTCGCCGAATTTCGCGTTGATCGCCGCCGCGACTTCGCGGCAGGGCTCGATGTTGCGGGAGGAAACGACGACATTGGCGCCTTGCTCGGCCATCCGCTCGACGATGGCGCGGCCGATGCCGCGCGACGAGCCGGTGACCACGGCCACCTTGCCACTCAGATCGAATAACGACACGATCGTCTCCCCCCGCAGCTATGATGGATTTTGCGCGACAGCTTATTGCAGACCATAACAAGCCGGCAAGCGACAGAGGGAACGAAGAATGACCGCCATCAACGTCGTGACCGATCTGACCCGCGAAGGCGACGTCGCCCTGCTCACGATCGATTCACCGCCGGTCAATGCGCTGTCGGCGGACGTCCGCAACGGGGTGCGCGACGGCGTCGCCCAGGCGGCCGCCGATCCCGCCGTCAAAGCCATCGTCGTGATCTGCGCCGGCCGCACCTTCATTGCCGGCGCCGACATCGCCGAATTCGGCAAGCCGCCGAAAGGAGCGACATTGCCCGAGCTGCAGAGCACGCTCGAAGGCGGCCCGAAGGCGGTGATTGCCGCCATTCACGGCACGGCGCTCGGCGGCGGCTTCGAAATGGCGCTGATGTGCCACTATCGGGTCGCAGTGCCGTCGGCGAAATTCGGCTTTCCCGAGATCAAGCTCGGCCTGATCCCCGGCGCCGGCGGAACGCAACGCCTGCCGCGCTTGAGCGGCGTCGAGAACGCGCTCGAGGTTATCCTCTCGGGCACGCCCTTTGCCGCCAGGCAAGCGCTGGAATGGGGCGTCGTCGACAGTCTGGTCGAGGAGGGAAAGTTGCGCGAAGGCGCGCTCGCCTTCGCGCGCAAAGTCATCGATGCCCATATGGGGCTACGCAAAATCCGCGACCTCAGCGACAAGATCGAAGCCGCACGCGGCCGGCCAGAGATTTTCGACAAAGTCCGCCGCGACTATGCCCGCAAATACCGTGGTTTCGAAGCCTGGCAGTCTGCAATGCGCGCCGTGCAGGCCGCCGTCGATTTGCCCTTCGACGAAGGCATGAAGCTCGAGCGGCAAGCGTTTCTCGACCTCATTCCGACCGCGCAATCGCGGGCGCAACGCTATGTGTTCTTTGCCGAGAGGAAGGTGTGGAAGATCGCCGACGTGGCAGATGACACACCGGTCCTGCCGGTCAAGAAGGTCGGCGTCATCGGCGCCGGCACGATGGGCGGCGGCATTTCGATGAACTTCCTCAATGCCGGTATTCCGGTGACCATCGTCGAGACGGCGCAAGCGGCGCTCGATCGCGGCGTGGCAACGATCCGCCGCAACTACGACAGCACCGCGAAAAAAGGCCGGCTGACCGCGGCCGACGTGGAAACGCGCATGGGCCTGCTCAGCCCCGGTCTTCATCTCGATGCCTTGTCCGACTGCGATCTCGTCATCGAAGCGGTGTTCGAGAACATGGACATCAAGAAGGACGTCTTCGGTAAGCTCGACAAGTTCGCCAAGCCGGGTGCGATCCTCGCCTCCAATACCTCCTATCTCGACATCGACGAAATCGCCGCAGCGACCAAACGGCCGGACCATGTGCTCGGCATGCACTTCTTTTCGCCGGCCAACGTCATGCGGCTCCTCGAAGTCGTGCGCGGGGCTAAGACGGCAAAGCCGGTGATCGCCACGGCGATGCAGCTCGCGAAGAAAATCGGCAAGGTCGGGGTGTTGGTCGGCGTCTGCCACGGCTTCGTCGGCAATCGCATGCTGGCCCAGCGCCAGCGCGAGGCGCAAAAGCTCATCCTTGAGGGCGCCATGCCCTGGGACGTCGATCGCGTGATTTACGATTTCGGCCTGCCGATGGGACCGTTTGCCATGAGCGATCTCGCCGGCCTCGACATCGGATGGTCGAAGGAGACGAGTAAATCCTCGACTATCCGCGAAATCCTTTGCGAGATGGACCGGCGCGGGCAGAAAACCGGCGCCGGATTCTACGATTACGACGAAGGGCGCAACGCCACGCCCTCACCCGTGGTGGAAAAGATCATCCTCGACTTTGCCGCCAGGAAGGGCATCAACCGGCGCACGATTTCCGATGACGAGATCTTGCAGCGCTGCATCTATCCGATGATCAACGAAGGCGCCAAAATCCTTGCCGAGGGCAAGGCGCAGCGCGCTTCCGACATCGATATCGTCTGGATCAACGGTTACGGCTGGCCGATCTATCGCGGCGGCCCGATGTTCTACGCCGACTTGATCGGACTCGACAAAGTGCTCGCCACACTGCGGCAGTTCGAGGCGACGATGGGCGAGGATTTCAAGCCGGCGCCGCTCTTGGAAAAACTGGTCGCGGAAAATAAGCACTTTCAGGACTTATAGCTTGCCCGCCGTCAGGATGGTCATGCCGCCTAAAACATGAGCAATCGCGGCGGATAGCCCCTATTTATCGTCTGTGCCCGGCTTGTCCGGGTTGGCGCAAAGATTGCTAGATTTACGCCACCGCCATTGATGCGGCAGGCATTTCGAGCGCTGGGATCGCGCGGGGCCGGGGATCGATATGTTCGACGAGATGAGGGGCAGCGAAGGCGCGGTCCGGCCGGCCTATGCCGAACTGTCGCGTTGGCTGGGCGAGATCCCCCCCGACGTGCTCGACTTCCGCCGCCGCGAGGCGGAACTGTTCTTCCGCCGCATCGGCATCACCTTTGCCGTCTACGGCGAGCCCGAGGCGCAGGAGCGCCTCATCCCCTTCGACGTGATTCCGCGCATCATATCGGCGACCGAGTGGCAAATCCTGCAGCGCGGCCTTGAGCAGCGCGTCAAGGCGATCAACGCCTACATCAAGGACGTTTACGGTCGCCGCGAGATTCTCAAGGCCGGCATCGTGCCCGAGGATCTGGTTTTTCAGAATCCGGTGTTTCGCCCGGAGATGAACGGGCAAAAAGTGCCGCACGACATCTACGTGCATGTCGCCGGCATCGACATCATCCGCGTCGACGCCGAGAACTTCTACGTGCTCGAGGACAATGCACGCACGCCGTCCGGCGTCTCCTACATGCTGGAAAACCGCGAGATCATGCTGCGGCTGTTTCCCGAGCTGTTCTCGCGCTACCGCGTCGCGCCGGTCGAGAACTATCCGGACGAGCTTCTGGCGACGCTGAAATCGATCGCACCGCCGAGCGCATCGGCCGAGCCGACGGTCGTGCTGCTCACGCCCGGAGTCTACAATTCCGCCTATTACGAGCACTCGTTCCTGGCCGACAAGCTCGGCGTCGAGCTGGTCGAGGGCCGCGACCTCGCGGTGAAGGACGATATCGTCTACATGCGCACCACCGAGGGCTTAAAGCGCGTCGACGTGATCTATCGCCGAATCGACGACGACTTCCTCGATCCGCTGGTGTTCCGTCCCGACAGTGCGCTCGGCGTGCCCGGCCTGATGTCGGCTTATCAGGCCGGCAGCGTCACGCTCGCCAACGCCGTCGGTACCGGCATCGCCGACGACAAGGCGGTCTATAGCTACATGCCCGACATCGTGAAGTTCTATCTCGGCGAGGAGCCGCTGCTGAAGAACGTGCCGACCTGGCGCTGCCGCGAGAGCGAGCATTTGGCCTACGTGCTCGACAACATCGAGGACCTGGTCGTGAAGGAAGTACACGGCTCCGGCGGCTACGGCATGCTGATCGGGCCGAGAGCCGACAAGGTGGCGATCGCCGCGTTCCGCGCCAAGCTCAAATCCGATCCGCGCAATTTCATCGCCCAGCCGATGCTGGCGCTGTCGACCTGCCCGACCTGCGTCGAGGAAGGCATCGCGCCGCGCCACGTCGACTTGCGCCCGTTCGTGCTTTCGGGCCGCGACCGCGTCCGCATCGTGCCCGGCGGCCTCACCCGTGTTGCCCTCAAGCGAGGCTCGCTCGTGGTCAATTCCAGCCAAGGCGGCGGCACCAAGGACACCTGGGTGCTGGACGAATGAAAGCGAATTGAAGCGATGCTGTCGCGCACGGCCGACAATCTCTATTGGCTCGCCCGATACGTCGAGCGCGCGGAGTATCTGGCGCGCATCCTCGATACGACGTACCGGCTCACGGCGCTGCCGCTCACCTATGTCGGCACCTCGAACGAATGGGAATCGGCGGTCGCCACCGCTGGCTGCGCCAGTGCCTTCTTCGCAGCCTATTCGGAAGCGAACGAGGAGACCGTTACCGAATTTCTCGCCTTTTCGTCGAGCAATCCCTCGTCGATCCGCAACTGCATCGAAACCGCGCGCATCAACGCGCGCGCCGTGCGCACCGCGCTCACCATCGAAATGTGGGACACCATCAACAGCGCTTGGCTCGAGCTGAAAAAATGGGGCAACGGTCCGCGCTCGCGCGAGGAATTCGCCCGCTTCCTGCGCTGGGTGCAGGAATCGTCGCTGCGCTTCGACGGCTCCGCCTACCGCACCATGCTGCGCAACGACGCCTACTGGTTCTCGCGGCTCGGCGTCTATATCGAGCGCGCCGACAACACGGCGCGCATCCTCGACGTCAAATATCATTTGCTGTTGCCGGCGCACGAGCGTGTCGGCGGGCCGCTTGATTATTTCCAGTGGGCCGCAATCCTGCGTTCGGTCTCGGCGCTCACCGCTTACCACTGGGTCTATCGGCAAAACGTCCAGCCCTGGCTGGTCGCCGACCTGCTCATGCTGCGGGACGAGATGCCGCGTTCGCTGGCGAGCTGTTACGAGAATCTGGTGCAAAATCTCGACCGCATCGCCAACGCCTATGGCCGCCAGGGCAATGCGCAGCGGCAGGCGCGGGCGGTGCGCTCGCGTCTGCAAAACAGCCGCATCGACGAAATTTTCCAGACCGGATTGCATGAGTTCATCGACGATTTCGTCGAGGACAACAACAAGCTCGGAACGGCGATCGCCCAGCAATATCTGCTGTGAGCGGACGGCGGAGGACTCAGGACGGAGGACAGAAGGCCATCGGCTCGTCTATGATCGTCCTCCGTCGTCGGTCATCCGTCATCCGCTATGCGCCTCCGCATCGCCCACCGCACCGTCTATCGCTACGACCCGCCGGCCGCCGGCATGATCCAATTGCTGCGACTCACCCCGCGCAACCACGAAGGCCAATACGTTATCGGCTGGCGCATCGACGTTTCCGGCGACGCGCGGCTGAACACTCACGAAGACGCCTTCGGCAATCTCACGCACGTCTTCAGCGCCGATGGCCCGTTCGGGGAGTTCGTCGTCAACGTCGATGGCGAGGTCGAGACGCAGGACACCGAAGGGATCGTGCGCGGCACGGTCGAGCGATTTCCGCCGAGCCTGTTCCTGCGCGATACGACGTTGACCCAGGCCGACGCGCGCATCCGCGATTTTGCCCAGACCATCCGCGCAGCCGACGGCGGCGACGTGCTGGGCGAACTCCACACCCTCCTCAATCGACTGCATGACGGAATGCGCGGCGAGAGCGATCCTCTGCAGACCGAGGCCGCGACCGCCGCAGAAGTTTTCGCCCGCAAGCGCGGCATCGCCCGTGACCTGACGCATATTTTCATCGGCGCGGCGCATAGTCTCGGCATCCCGGCCCGCTACGTCGCCGGCTACGTGCGCCCCGAGGGCGCCGTCGAGCAACACGCCGGGCACGCCTGGGCCGAGGCTTTCGTGCCCAAACTCGGCTGGGTCGGTTTCGATGCGGCCAATTGCGTTTGCCCGACCGAGGCCTATGTGCGCGTCGCCGTGGGACTCGATGCCCTGGGAGCCATTCCGGTACGCGGCATGCGCTATGGCGTCGGCGGCGAGACGCTGGCGGTCGCGATCAAAGTCGATCAGTAAGTGCGCGCGCAAAGTCCCCGCGCCATTGCCGCAAACGGAGGGCACCCGCTATAAACGTCGCTCACGGGAGCTGGCGAATCGATGACCTATTGTTGTGGAATTCTGGTGCGCGAAGGGCTCGTGATGTTCGCCGACACGCGCACCAATGCGGGCGTCGACAATATCGCCACCTTCCGCAAGCTGCACGTCTTCACCAGTCCCGGCAAGCGCATCATGGCGATCGCATCCGCGGGGAATCTGTCCATCAGCCAATCGGTCGTCAGCATCCTCACCGAAGGCTTCGACAACCCCGAGACCGGCGAGCACGAAACGCTAATGAATGCGCCCACCATGTTCCAGGCCGCACAACGCGTGGGACACGTGATCCGCAACGTCCAGGAAACCGAAGGCAAGCCGCTGCAAGCCTCGGACGTGAACTTCGAAGTGTCGTTCTTGTTCGGCGGCCAGATCGCCGGCGAGCGCATGCGGCTGTTTATGGTGTATTCGGCCGGCAATTTCATCGAATGCACGACCGACACGCCGTATCTGCAGATCGGCGAGCACAAATACGGCAAGCCGGTGCTCGATCGCGCGGTCACCTATGGCATGGACCTCTACGATGCGCTGAAGGTCGGGCTCGTTTCCATCGATTCCACCATGCGCTCGAACCTAAGCGTCGGCATGCCGATCGATCTCCTGGTAGTGCGGCGCGACACTTGCGATGCCGAGTTGATCTATCGTATCGAGCCTGGCGATCCGTATTTCACCGATTTGCGCGAGCGCTGGTCGGCCGCCCTGCGCGCCGCCCATATCGCCATCCCCCGCCCGCCTTACAGCAACCGGCGCTGAACGGCCCGCAAAATGCGGGAACTCGCCCGCGCAACGCCGCGCCGGGCGAGAATGGCTGCAAAGTCGGGACCGCGAGATTTACCCGCCGTTAACCGAGGCGACGGATTTACGACCGTCGATCGCGACAATTGCGCAAGCGGCCTAAGTGCAAGCGAATTGCAATCTTTTTCGTCCTATTGTCGGGCGAACAAGAACAATATCGCTAGGTGGGTGCGTGATTACTTCGGCGCGACCGCAAATCGCCGAGGAATCGAGCGAGTCGTGTTGGGACCAGGCGCGGCTGCGCCTGATCGTGCCCATCGGCTTGATCGTTGCGGTCGCGGTTGCTTGCCTCATCGTCGCGGTGGCGACCTCGGCACGGCGCGCCGACGAGGTTTCGCTCAAGCGCGAGCAGCAACTGATCTGGGAGGCGATCGCGGCGCGCGGCGCGCGCGTGCTGCGCGAAGTCGAGAGCGTCGCTGCGACCAACGGCGCCACGCAGGCGATCCGCGACCATCAAGACCATCAATGGACCGAGCGCCAGGTCGGCAATTGGTTGGAGGCCTTTTTCGACCATGACCTCGTCCTGGTCGTCGACGGCTCCGACCGGATCGAATACGCGCGCTCCCGCATCTCCGGCGACCTCGGCACCATCGAGGTACCGGCCGGACTCGTGACCGTTCTCGATCTGCTGCGCGGGCGGCTCTCCGCCCTGCCCGGCCGGGTCATGCCGGTCGTTGTCCACGATTCGCAAAGCCCCGGCCGTTCCGAGGCGTTGATCGAGGATTTCCTCGACCGTCCGGCGATTGTCGCGGCGGTTGCCGTCGGCTCCGAAAGCGATCTTGCCTCCGGCAAAGCCGCGGCGCCGATCGTCCTTTCCATCAAATACATCGACCGGGAGATGCTGCGCGAGATCGGCGAGCGGCTGCAACTCCCCGGCCTGCACGAGGCCGATGAGCCGGCAGCGGCCGCCGACGAGCAACTCACCGTCATCGCCGATGCCAAAGGCGGCGCCATCGCGCGGCTGGCTTGGAAGCCGACGCGCCCCGGCGGTCAGATTGCGGGCAGCGCGCTGCCCTTCATCGCGATCGCCATTGCCGGCTTCGCGCTGCTCGTCGGACTGGTGATGCACCACAACCGGCGCACCGCGCGCGCGATCGCCGCCGGCGAGTCGCAGCTTCGGCATCTTGCCCTGCACGATCCGGTCTGCGGCCTGCCCAACCGCATCTATTTCAGCGAACGGCTCGAAACCGTGATCGGCGAAGTGCGCCGCGGGGGGCCTTCGGCGGCGGTGTTCTACATCGATCTAGACCACTTCAAGGACGTCAATGACACGCTCGGCCACCATATCGGCGACGAGCTCATCCTCAACGTCACGCAGCGGTTAAGCCGCGTCATGCGAAGCGAGGATCTGGTCGCCCGCCTCGGCGGCGACGAGTTTGCCATCATCACCAATTGCGCGTCGGATTCCTATTCGCTGCAGGCGATCGCCGGACGCATCATCTCCGCCGTCTGCGCGCCTTATGCGACCAGCGGCCACAACATCATCATCGGCGCTTCCATCGGCATCGCCGTGATCGACCGCCGCGCCGGCGACGCCGCCGACATCCTGCGCTACGCCGACATGGCGCTCTATCGCGCCAAGAATGAGGGTCGCAACCGCGCCTGCATCTATGACGCCGCGATGGATGCTGATTTGTCGCAGCGCAAATTGCTCGAGGGCGACCTCTTGCAGGCGATCCGCAACAACGGGCTGGACGCCGCCTATCAGCCGATCGTCAACGCCAGCGGCGATACCATGGTCGGCGTCGAGGCCTTGGCGCGCTGGACGCATCCGACCGCGGGCGTGATCCCGCCGGCGACTTTCATCCCGATCGCCGAGCATTCCGGCCTCATCGTCGAACTCGGCGAATGGATCCTGCGCCGCGCCTGCCTCGACGGCCGCAACTGGCCGGGATTGACGGTGGCCGTCAACGTTTCGCCGTTGCAGTTCCGCCGCTCCGATTTCGTCGACATGGTCGAGCGCATCCTCAAGGAAACCGACTTCGACGCCAACCTTCTCGAACTGGAACTCACCGAGACCACGCTTCTCGGCAACGTGGAAACGGCGGAACTGTCGATGCTGCGGCTCAAGGCCATCGGCGTGCGCTTTGCACTCGACGATTTCGGCACCGGCTATTCGAGCTTGCTCTATCTGCGGCGTTTTCCCTTCGACAAACTCAAGATCGACTCAAGCTTCGTGCTCTCCATCGAGACGGCGCCCGACGCCGCCGCGATCGTCCACGCCGTCGTCAGCCTCGGCCGCGGGCTCGGCATGCGCGTCACCGCCGAGGGCGTGGAGAACGCCGAGCAGCACCTGTTCCTGCGCGCCGCCGGCGTGCATTCGATGCAGGGCTATCGCTTCGGTAGGCCCGGTCCCACTGCCGATATCGACGCGCGGTTGCAATCGCCGAACGATTACCGCGTCGGCAGCCCCGATCAGGAAGTCAAACTCGCCAGTTGAGGCCACGCGTCTAGCCGGATTGCGCTCTGCGCAATCCGGGCTACGCTACTCCCCCCAACAACAAGGGAGACGCCGATGGCTGCGCAGAAGGTGGCTTTGGTGACGGGAGCGGGCAGCGGCGTCGGCAGGGCGGCCGCGCTGGCGCTGTCGCGCGACGGCTTTGCGGTCGTGCTCGCCGGACGCCGCGCCGATCGGCTTGAAGCGGTGGCGAAAGAGGTCAAAGGAACCACGCTCGTCGTCGCGACCGACGTCAAGGAGCTGGCTTCGATCGTGGCGCTGTTCGCCAAGACCAAGGAAACTTTCGGCAGGCTCGATCTTTTGTTCAACAACGCCGGCGTCAGCATGCGCGGCATGCCGCTCGAGGACATACCGCTGGAGCGGTGGCACGCGATCGTCGCTACCAATCTCACCGGGCCGTTCCTGTGCACTCAGGAAGCGATCAAGATCATGAAGGCGCAAGATCCGCGCGGCGGCCGTATCATCAATAACGGCTCGATTTCGGCGCACGCGCCGCGCCCGGGCACCGCCGCTTACACCGCGACCAAGCACGCGGTCACGGGACTCACCAAGCAGACCGCGCTCGATTGCCGCGCCTACGACATCTGCTGCGGCCAGATCGACATCGGCAACGCCGCGACTCCGCTCACCGAAAAGATGGCCGAGGGCATGCTTCAAGCGGACGGACGCACGATGCCGGAAGCGCGCATGAACGTCGACGACGTCGGGCGCGCGGTGGCCTATATGGCGAGCCTGCCGCTCGATGCTAACGTGCTGTTCATGACAGTGATGGCCAACAAGATGCCGTTCGTCGGCAGAGGATGACCACTACGAATGCTCGACGGCTGGCATGAGTTTTATATCTTGCTCGGCACGGCGGCAGCCGCTCTGGTCGCGCTGCTGTTCGTCGCTGCCTCGATCGGCGCCGGCTATCTCAGTGCCGCGCGCGGCAGCCCCACGCATACATTCACGAGCCCGATCGTTTTTCACTACACCTATGTCTTGTTTCTGAGCCTGGTGTCGCTCATCCCCATCAATACGGATTGGTCGCTCGCAGCGATCATCGGGATCAGCGCGACGGCGGCGCTCGCCTATTCATGCTTCATCTTTGTCCGCGTGATGCGCGGCTCCGCAATTGACCTCGACGACCGCCTCGGATACGGCGCCAGTCCGCTCGCGGCTTACGCCGCCGCGCTTGCCGCTGCGATATTCATTTTCGAGCGATCCAATGTCGGTCCGCCGCTTTTGGCCGGCGCGCTGGTCCTTCTGCTGCTCATCAACATTCGCAACGCGTGGGATTTGACGCTTTATTTCGCGCAGCGGCGCACGGACGGAAACTCGCCTCCCCCAAGCTGAAGCTAGCTGAGCGCTTTGACCTCGACTTTGCTGCGCGCGCGCACCTTGCCGAGCGTTTTCACGTCACCGAGCGCCTTCGCCCAGATGTTGCAGGGGCTGGCAAGCCGCGTCTCGTCGCCCCGGGAAATCGGCGTGCGGCCAAAGCCGATGGCAATGGCGTGACCCTCGGGCCAATAGGCGATTTCGCCGGGCGTCACGATCGGGCGGGCGTCTTTTTCGCGAGCAACCTTCACCGGAATCTCGAAATAAACTTCCTCGCCCCACGTCAACGCCGAGGCGGTCATGGGCAACGCCGCGGCGATGGCTTTTGCCGTCGGCGTGTCGAGCAGTTCGGCGTCCAGCGTTACCGCGCCGAAGGCGAAACGGACGCGCATATCAATGCAGGCGGAACTCGCCGTCGACGGCGCGGATCTCGGCCGGCTTGATCAGGCGCGCATGCGCCACCGTCACCGAATGCAGCGGACCTTCGAGCTTCTCCAGCCAGAAATTGAGGAATTTGTTCAGCACCGGGAAGTTGGGGCACAGGTCGTAATCCTGCCAGACATAGGTTTGCAGGAGCCACGGGTGATCTGGGCGCCGGTAGAGGATGTTGGCGGTGGTCAGACCGTAACCTTCCAGTTGCCGACGAAAGTCTTTTGAAGACAAGTCCTGCGAATCCATCGTGTCCTCCGTTCCCATACCGGGATGTTTCGAGACTCGCTCCTCCATTTCAAGCCTCAAATTTGAATAAGTTGTGTACTTTCAAGGCACTAGCAGCATCTCTCCTACCCTGCTAACAGCCGGCGCGACCGCACCGACGCTGAATCAACGGAACTTTTTGGGAGAAGTTTCCCAATTATGGACTTGACTCCACAAAGCCCAACTGCTAGTATTTCCTTAGATTTGAAGGAAATACGGCCATGTCGAACGCCCTTGTAGCCCCCCACTTCCAGACCCCCGAAAACGCCCGGGGATGGCTCGAAAAGCTCCGCTGGCCGGAAGGTCCGATTTGCAGCCATTGCGGCACTATCGGCCGCGCCTACGCTCTCAAGAAGCCGGGTTGGTATCGCTGCGCCGAAAAGGAATGCCGGAAGGACTTCACCGTGACCACCGGGACAGTCATGGAGCGCAGCCATATCCCGCTGAACAAGTGGCTGATGGCCTTCTACCTCCTGAACGCCAGCAAGAAGGGCATGAGCGCCCACCAGCTCCACCGCGCCCTCAAGCTCGATTACAAGTCGGCTTGGTTTATGTGCCACCGCATCCGCGAAGCAATGCGGACTGGCGGCCTTGGGCCGCTCGGCGGCGAAGGCAAGATCGTCGAGGCGGACGAAACCTATTACGGCAAAACCGAACAGCCGCGCGTTCCGGCGTACCGCAAAGGCCGTCCCTACACCAAAGGCGGCAGCGGTCCAGCAAATAAGCGCCCGATTGTGGCGCTGGTGGAGCGCGGCGGCAACGTCCGCACGTTCCATGTTCTGGTTGCCGACAAACCGACCGTTCAGAAAATCGTGCGGGACAACATCGCCCGCGAGACTCGCCTGCATACCGATGAAAGCAAGCTTTACACTGGTGTCGATCAGCACTTCGCCTCGCATGAGACGGTCCGGCATAGCGCCGACGAATACGTGCGCGGCGACGTGCATACCAATTCCGCCGAAGGCTATTTCTCGATCTTTAAACGCGGAATGCGCGGTGTGTACCAGCACTGCAAAGAGAAGCACCTTCACCGCTATCTCGCTGAGTTTGACCACCGCTACAAATCACCGCGTGGCGCTCGGCTATAGCGACATCGACCGCACGCTCGCCGCGATCCGTGGCGTCGAAGGCAAGCGGTTGATGTACCGGCAACCTCACTAAGCCGGTTTTCAGAAATCACGCCGCGCGGTTCATCCGCTGGCGGAAGAAACATCCGCGCCGGGGCAACTGGCATCAGCTTGAATTGCCGTTTTGGGACGAGGACGGGGAATGACCCCCGTCCCCGCCGTCGCTATCCTAGTTGTCGCCAGACAGACTAGGGGAAAACTATGATCGAGCCTAAACCACGGACTGAGTTTGAAGCGGTCGCCGCCGATGCTGGGATAACAACTGACGGGATTGCGGTTTTGTCTTTCGTGATTTCTGGGGCGACAGATGTATCAATTTTTTTGACACGTTTCGTTACTTGGCAAATATGATCGGCATTAGACCGACCAACAGAACGCCGCCTATTACAACGATAGCGCCGGCCAACAGCCAATACTTCGCTTTTCTGTGCTGCGGCCTACCGTCGGCGATCACCTCGGCAATTGCCTTCCGCCATCCTACTGGGCTGTTCATCTCCGCTATTGCCCGCTTTTCCGTTTCGGACGGCTCAGGCATTTGCGCGATCAATCGCATAGTACGTTCGTGCTCCGCCCGCATACGATCCAGCTCAGAATCCGACAAATTACGGCCCCTTATCTGCGTTTTTTGACTATCCGATATTTCCGCTGAATATCGTACAACAACCCGTCAACCTCATTCTGGATTCTTGTATCAGATTGATTGGCGCTAATCGCCGTAGCGGTCACTAAGCCGTCGTCGTGTACGACCACCGTTGCCACGCGGCCCAGGCCCTTAATCAATTCCTCTGCTTCGTGTTCTGAAATCATAGATTTGTTTTCGCTCGGGTTCATACCGTCCCCCCGTTTCCGCCGCTTCTTCGATTGCGCCGGGACGCCCTTCGGAGTCATGCTCTTGAGGGGCTTGGGCTTGGTATTCAGGCCAGCTTTGACTGCGGCGACGAAACGACGTTGAGCCTCATCGTCGCTGTATTGCTCGTTGTCGCGTTGTGGGTGGCGTGCCATGGCAAAATCTCCGAAACCCCATCATCGCATGAAGCGGCCACAGCCGCCAGGAGCGCGCCCCGGCCGCATCGAAGACGATATAAAGAAGGCTCTCACTACGGAGCAACTGGCAGAGATTGGCGCAATCTCGCTCAAATTCAATCAGATTGAGTCGCTGGTCGAATTTATTTTAGTGATAGTCCTTGATGTTCCGCCGCCGCTTTGGTGGGAGGTCGTGCGCCGCATAAATGGAATGGATGCAAAACTCAGCATCCTCCGGCGCTATTACGAGAGCAACAAAATACTTAGTGACGAAGCAAAAGAATGTCTGAAAAACACGCTGGACGCAGTGGCTGATTACAAGAAATACCGCGATTTAATTATCCATTGCGTACCTTACGACATAGACAAGGGCATCGGCCAGCATATGACGACGAAAGCCGAACCCGTGCAAATTCTCTTGACGAAAGAAGCACTCGGCGCGCTCTACGAACGCCTATGCATCCTCAATGAGGAATTGAATCACGCCGATCTATTATTTCGTTTGGGAAGCGCGGAAGGTGCTAAGGCCGTCTATCCTCGCGTAGCCGATCCATCGCGATTACGACGCGAACGAGACGTTCCAGCCGTGCTCGCTCTAGTCCTAGAACATCAGAACCGTCGGCTATCTCTGCCGCCACTGCCAGAATTTCCGTCGGAAGAGCAAATTCAAGCTGATCAGGCTCGAACTCTACAGGGGTGGATTCCATTATCGACCTTGTTTCCGCAGAAATCGGACGCTTTCGAGCGCCTTTGGGACTCGAAAGAGGCAACCCCTCCTCAGCCAAAGAGAAAGAGGTGGGGGGAGGACTAGGACTAATATCCGCTTCTCGCTTTGTGCTCATGGCGCGCCAGAAATGCCCATGCCTATTGGGCCTTTCAAGGCACCACTACCCCTTGCGGCTTGTGGAGTCAAGTCTATAATTAGGAGAAGTTTCCTCTGCCCGGAGGGCAATATTTTCGCCGCGGCAGGGGAACCGGAGCGGCCGTTAACGATCCGGCGAAATTATTGGCAATCACCGAAACCGAGTGCTAAAAAATTTTCAGACGCATCTTGCGGGCGACAATTTGCGCCCCATGTCGCTGTCAGCGGTTCACCGTAGGGATCTGCGGGGGGCCGTCCAACCACAAAACTCGTGTTTTTGCCAATACTTAGGAGGACACCATGAAATTTCGTCCGCTTCACGACCGCGTTGTCGTCAGGCGCATCGATGCCGAGGAGAAATCATCCGGCGGCATCATTATTCCGGACACGGCCAAGGAAAAGCCCTCGCAGGGCGAAGTAACCGCCGTCGGCCCGGGCGGCCGCGACGAGGCCGGCAAGCTCATTCCGATCGACATTAAGGTCGGCGACCGCGTGCTGTTCGGCAAGTGGTCGGGCACCGAGGTCAAGATCGACGGCCAGGAGCTCCTGATCATGAAGGAGTCCGACATCATGGGCGTCATCGACGAGCAGGTGGCCAGGAAGAAGGCCGCGTAACGCTCCCGCCTCACGTCAATAACCAGCTCAAACGGAGTGAATTCAAATGGCTGCCAAAGAAGTCAGATTCTCGGTCGATGCGCGCGACAAGATGTTGCGCGGCGTCGACATTCTCGTCAATGCGGTGAAAGTGACGCTCGGCCCCAAGGGCCGCAACGTGGTGCTCGACAAGAGCTTCGGCGCTCCGCGCATCACCAAGGACGGCGTCACCGTCGCCAAGGAAATCGAGCTTGAAGACAAGTTCGAGAATATGGGCGCGCAGATGGTGCGTGAGGTCGCGTCCAAGACCTCCGACATCGCCGGCGACGGCACCACGACGGCAACCGTGCTCGCCGCGGCGATCGTCAGGGAGGGCTCCAAGGCGGTAGCCGCCGGGATGAATCCGATGGACCTCAAACGCGGCATCGACCTGGCGGTCGAGACCGTGGTCGAGGAGCTCAAGAAGAACTCCAAGAAGGTCACCTCGAACGCCGAAATCGCCCAGATCGGCACCATCTCCGCCAACGGCGACAAGGAAATCGGCGATTACCTCGCCAAGGCCATGGAGAAAGTCGGCAACGAAGGCGTGATCACGGTCGAGGAGGCGAAAAGCCTCGAGACCGAGCTCGACGTCGTCGAGGGCATGCAATTCGACCGCGGCTACATCTCGCCCTACTTCATCACCAACGCCGACAAGATGCGCGTGGAGATGGAGGATCCCTACATCCTCATCAACGAGAAAAAGCTCTCCGCGCTCAATGAGCTCTTGCCGCTGCTTGAAGCCGTGGTGCAGACCGGCAAGCCGCTTCTGATCGTGGCAGAAGACGTCGAGGGCGAGGCTTTGGCCACGCTCGTGGTCAACAAGCTGCGCGGTGGACTGAAGGTCGCTGCGGTGAAGGCGCCGGGCTTCGGCGATCGCCGCAAGGCCATGCTGCAGGACATCGCCGTCCTCACCGGCGGCCAGGCGATCAGCGAAGATCTCGGCATCAAGCTCGAGAACGTCACGCTCGCCATGCTCGGCAAAGCCAAGAAAGTGATGATCGACAAGGAGAACACCACGATCGTCAACGGCGGCGGCAAGAAGAAGGACATCGAGGACCGTATCGCCCAGATCAAGGCACAGATCGAGGAGACGACCTCCGACTACGACCGCGAGAAGTTGCAAGAGCGGCTGGCCAAGCTTGCCGGCGGTGTTGCAGTCATTCGCGTCGGCGGCGCTACCGAGGTCGAGGTGAAGGAGCGCAAGGATCGCGTCGACGACGCGATGCACGCGACCCGCGCCGCGGTCGAGGAAGGCATCCTGCCGGGCGGCGGTGTCGCGCTGTTGCGCGCCATCGAAGCGCTCAAGCGGGTGAAGGTCGGCAACGAGGACCAGAAGCACGGCGTCGACATCGTGCGCAAGGCGCTGTCCGCGCCGGCGCGCCAGATCGCGATCAATGCCGGTGAGGACGGTTCCGTGATCGTCGGCAAGATCCTCGAAAACAGCACCTATGGCTTCGGCTTCGACGCCCAGGGCGGCGAATACGTCGACATGGTGAAGAAGGGCATCATCGACCCGACCAAAGTCGTGCGTCAGGCCTTGCAGGGCGCATCCTCGGTCGCCGGCTTGCTCATCACCACCGAGGCGATGGTGGCCGAGCTGCCGAAGAAGAAGGACAACATGCCGGCGATGCCGCCGGGTGGCGGCGGGATGGATTTCTAATCAGAAATCCGTCAAAGCCAAATCTGAACGAGGGCGCGGCGGAAGCCGCGCCCTTTTTCTATGCCGAGCCCACTATGCCAAGTCGCCGGGAACGGTCGAGTGCTCGCGTGCCGGCCGATAGGGCGCGGGAGCGGACATGTTCTGTGTGAGCACCTGATCGATGACGAAAAGCGGCCGCCGCTTGGTCTCCAGATACATGCGCCCGACATATTCGCCGAGCAGGCCGAACATGATGAGCTGGGTCGAGCCGAGGATGAGCACCACCGTCAACAAGCTGGTCCAGCCTTCGACGGCGTGGCCGAGCGCCCAGCTACCAAGCGTGTAGCCGAGCGCAAGGAGACTCAAGACACCAAGCACGAGCCCAAGAACGGACGCTAGGCGCAGCGGCATGATCGAGAACGACGTCAGCGCGTCGAAAGCGAGCCCGATCATCCTGGCGAGCGGATAGTTGCTCGTGCCCGACTGCCGCGGCGCGCGGTCGTAAGCGAGCGGCACCTGTCGTAGCCCGATCCAGCTCACCATGCCGCGGATGAAACGGTGCTGCTCCGGCATGCTGATGAGAATGTCGAGCACGCGCCGCGTCATCAGACGAAAATCGCCGGCATCGACCGGCAGATTGGCGTCGCCAACGCGCCGCATCAGCCGATAGAATATGGTGGCGGTGCCGCGCTTGAGAAGACCTTCGCCCTGTCGCTGCCGGCGCAAACCATAGACCACATCGGCGTCGGCCTGTTGCATCAGCCGCCACATGTCGCCCAGCACTTCCGGCGGGTCCTGCAGATCGGCGTCAATGGTCAGGATGCGGTCGCCGCGGCACGTATACAGACCAGCGGTGATCGCCAGCTGATGGCCGTGTTGGCGGGACAAATTGACCGCCACGACGTGCGAGTCGCGCCGGACCAAATCGGCCATGATCGCCCAGGTGCGATCGCTCGAGCCGTCGTTCAACAAAACGAGTTCGTAGTCGGCGCCGACGGTATCCTGCGCAGCGGCGGTCATCCGCCGATAGAACTCTTCGAGGCCCGCTTCCTCGTTGTAGCAAGGCGCAACAATCGACAATCGCGGGCTTACGCGTGCATCTAGCGGCACCGGCGTCGGGCTCCTTCACTCCGCAAATTCGCCGCCTGCCGTTGCATTAAGCGCTTGCGGTGTCAATCGAATTGCGGCGGATCGAGCGGCGGACCGATCGGCCCGGCCAATTTGTACACGCCATAGCGCTGGATCGGAACGCCACGACGCGTGCGGATCAAATTCGCCACCGGTTCTGCCGTCGCAAAACGCCGGCGTACGACCGGCAGATCGCCGCATTCGTCCACGCAGACATACATGATGGTGCCGCTAAACAGCGCCGGATCCGGCTCAGGGGCGTTGACGTAACGCATCCGACCGTTGATCTGCTCGACCGGCGGATGTGAGGGCAAATAAAATGCGAGCCAGCCGGTCAGCCCGTATTCCATGGTCATAACGACCGGCGCGCCAAGTCGCACGCGCAACGCATCCATCTGGATGCCCAGTTCCTTCCAGCCCGCGCCCAATTTCTGCGCGGTCGGATCAACAGACCCGAGCGGAATGATTGCGAAGACCGCCTGCGCATAGATGACGACCGCAACGCCGAGACCGACCGGCACGGCGAGCCGTTGTGACCACCCTTCGACGGACGCCCAGACCCCGGTCCATTTGATTCTTTCGACGGCAACTGCCGCCGCGATAACAAACGCCGCAAAGATCGGCTCTGGCCAATTGCCTTCAACACGACTGTGAAACGTGTGCCAGACGAAGTAGATCACTATCGGCCAGACCATGGCGTTGATGAGGACGCAGGCACCGCGCGGGCCGCCCTCGCCACGCAGCAGCGCCACCAGGCCCATCGCGCCGAGCACGAAAATCGGTGGCGTCGCCATGCCGATTTGCGTGGCAAAGAATTCGCCCAAGTAGCGAACCGACCATTCATGAACCACCAGGCGTTTGAATTGATAAGCCGCGGACGCCCAATGATGCTCCGCGTTCCAGATGAGCGTCGGCGAAAACACGGCGACCGCGATCAGCCCCGAAATCCACGGCCAGGGTGTTCGCAGCCACATGCGCAACTCCGGCACGAGGAGTAGCCAAGCGAGGATGCTCACAGCAAAGAAAACTGCGGTATATGTCGACAACATGCCGAGACCGAAGGTCACGCCAATCGCCACCCACCATGTGCCGCGCCCAGTCTCGTAAAGCTTGACGAGGGACCACAGCAAGAAAGTCGTTGCGACCACCAGAGGATTGTCGGGCGTCGAGAGGGCCGAACCCACTCCCATGACGAGCGTCAGATTGAAATACAAAGCCGCGGTGGCGCCGACCCTCTCATGGCGGAACAGGATCGCACCTGATCGCCAAACCGCCCAGCTGGCCGGCAAACCGAGCAATACGCCGAAAACGCGGACGCCAAATTCGGTGTCGCCGAACAGCGCCGTGCCAAGCCGTATCAGAATTGGATTGAGCGGCGGATGATCATAATAGCCGCCGGCGATATGCTTCGACCAAAGCCAATAGAGACCTTCATCAAAGGTCAGTGTCGTCATGGCTGCGCCCGCGAGCCGGAGGCCCACGAGCGCGAGGATCGTCAAGACGATAGCAGTCTCGTAACGCCGCTCCGACAAGGCGGCAACGCCCAACACACGCAAAATCAGCTATCTCCCCCGGCGTCCAAGTTCGCGCCTGTACCGCCGACTTAGAAATCGAATGGGTCGGAGCGGACTCAGGACAGGCGCTTAACATGCCAGCAAAATTATCAAAAGGGGGCGGAATTGAGATATATGAGAGAGGAGCACCATCGCCTTCGTTGCAGTAGAAAAGTTGTCTGGTGGCACAATCAACGTAGCGATAAGAATCTTTCCGTCTCCCGTTCCGCCCGGCCCCATTCGCGGCGCTGCGCCGGAGCGGGAGTTATACTCTCAACTTGAGTTGCGCTTTGGGAACGACCAGTCTGGATGCAAGTTAATGGCATGGCATACTAAACTGCTCGCGGCGCCGATCGTTTTTGATACCTATCAGTCGCTTGTCGGCTCGCCGCGCTGTCATGCCCGGTTGATTTCGGAAACGCTGCGCCCGGTTTCCGGCGAGCGCATCCTCGATGTCGGCTGCGGCGTGGGTGCGTGCTTCCCACTATTGCCACGAGATATTTCGTACGTCGGAATCGACATCAGCCAGCCATATATCGAGACGGCGCAAGCCAAATATGGTGAGTGGGGTACTTTCATCTGCGCTGACGTGTCTTCAGTCGACCCCCATCAGCTCGGCATATTCGACAGAGCGTTTTCATTTGGCGTGCTGCACCATCTGTCCGACGCAGTCGCTGCGCAGGCCGTCAACCTGGTTCGACGCGTTGTCCGCCCAGGAGGCCTGTTCGTCACCATCGACCCGTGTTACCAGGCCGACCAATCCGCGATTGCAAAATTTTTAATCGATCACGACCGCGGAGAATACGTGCGGGACCAGGCAGGATTCGAACGCCTCGTATCAGGCGTCGGCACGATTCGATCTCGAGTCTTTCACGACCTGATGAGAATTCCCTATACGCAGATCGTCATGGAAATTACGCTCGCCTGACAAATATAGCGAGCAGCCGACGGGCAGGCTTCATAGCAGGCACGCCGCGCCGGCGCCATCGAGGGTCATTGCCGGAAAACACCTGACCGAAAAACACTTTGCCGGAAAATATGAAGGCCCGGGCTAGCCCGCGCCTTATGGTATTTGGGACAACGCTTTGGGACAACTTGGCAGGACATGGAAACGACCACGAATGAGCGGTGCGCGTTCGTCCGGCGTCACCGGCACATCGTGGTCGCAGCCGGCGGCGTCTAATTCCTCCGCCGGTAGTGGAAGTTATTATGGCAAAGCGGCATGACGGCGATATGACGGCCGCGTCCGGCCGCATCTATGTCGGGATCGGCGGCTGGATTTACGAGCCCTGGCGCGGGGTGTTCTATCCCAAGGGTCTTCCGCAGGCGAAGGAACTTGTCTATGCGGCGAGCCGCCTCACCTCGATCGAGATCAATTCGACTTTCTACGGCTCGCAGAAGCCGGAAACCTTCCGCAAATGGGCGGCCGCGGTGCCCGACGGTTTTGTGTTTTCCGTCAAGGGGCCGCGTTTCGCCACCAACCGGCGCGTGCTGGCCGAGGCCGGCGACTCCATCAAGCGTTTCCTCAATTCCGGAGTAATCGAGCTCGGCACGCGGCTCGGGCCGCTGCTTTGGCAATTCGCGCCGACCAAGAAATTCGACGCCGCCGATTTCGGCAAATTCCTCGAATTGTTGCCGGCGAAGTCGGGCGGCCAATCGCTCCGTCACGTCGTGGAAGTGCGGCACGCAAGCTTTCGCACGCCGGAATTCGTGGCGCTTGCGCGCAGCTTCCGCACGCCGATCGTCTTCACCGACCACACCGCTTATCCGTCGCTTGCCGACGCGACCGGGGATTTCATCTATGCGCGGTTGCAAGGAGGAAAGGACACGATCCCGACCGCCTACCCGCCAAAGGAGCTCGGCGCCTGGGCTGAGCGGCTGCGGCAGTGGGCCCGTGGTCAGGACCCGCAGGATCTGCCGCGGGTCGAGCCGCCGCGCTCCGACACGAAAATCGCGCCGCGCGACGTCTTCGCCTACGTCATTCATGAGGGCAAGATACGCGCGCCGGCGGCGGCGATGGCGTTGATCGAGCGATTGAAGGGCGCGAATAGCGAATAGAACTATTCGCTAGTAGATGATGGTGTTCGATGTGCGCAGCCGCTGCACCAGGACCCGCATCACATTGAGAGCAAAGTACGGCGTGCGGCTGACCATGAGCAGAAATTGCTTTTCGCCGACCGGAACGAGAACAGCGTCGGTTGCCGCTACCGCCGTTGCGCTGCGCGGGCCATGATCGATCAGAGCCATTTCACCGAAAATGCTGCGCTCCGGCAAAGTGTGGAGCAGGCGATTGCCCAGGCGGATTTCGACCGCTCCGCTTTTGACGACAAACAATTCCTCCGCCGGGTCGCCTTCGCGGAAAATGATCTCGCCCGCTTTGTAGCTGCGCGCCCGGGGCCCGGCGGCGGCCCGGAGGCGGAAATAAAAT
>JARLIY010000047.1 GCA_031291475.1 Xanthobacteraceae bacterium | reverse complement strand
GTGGCGCCGCTCGCCAGCGTGAGTCATAGTCGACGTCGAAACAGGCGCGCAACGCGTGGCGAAACCAGGGGATGTCGGAAGATGATCGCAGTTCTGATGCTGATCGCGCTTGCCGGAGCGCCCCCCGCGGTGGACGCGGCGAAAGTCTGCAGCGACGCGCAAGCTACGGCGTTGCCGGAGGACGCAAAGGTCGCCTTCGACTCTTGCGTGCGCGACGAGCAGGCGGCGCGCGACAAACTGACGGGGCGCTGGACGCATTATTCGGCCACCGCTCGATCGGCCTGCATCTTCGAGGGCGGCGGCGTCGCGACGAGCAACGTCGAACTATGGACCTGCCTCGAGATGCAGCCGGGCGGCAGCCTGAGCCTGCAGAGCAGCGACAACGCCGCCGCTCCCGCCTTGGGCTTGTCGCCCCTGCCGCCACACGGAAAGAAGCCCTAGGTGGTGTGGACTCTAAGGATTCCCTTTTGGGAGCAAATCAGATTCAAGGCTGCTTTTGGGGAGGCGGTCTTGAGTGTGATCGACCGGTTGGTTTTGAGCGATGCGGCGTGGGAGCGGATGGCGCCGCTTATCATAGGCCGACCGGACCAGAAGGGCTCCACCGGGCGGGACAACCGGATGTTCGTGGAAGGCGTGCTGTGGATCGTGCGTACGGGCTCTCCGTGGCGTGATCTTCCGGAAGCCTTTGGCGATTGGAACAGCGTGTTCCGGCGCTTCAGTCGATGGAGCGTCAAGGGTGTTTGGTGGCGGATCTTCGAGGCGTTGTCCGATGATCCGGACTTCGAATATCTGATTGTCGATTCCACCATTGTCCGAGCCCATCAGCACGCTGCCGGGGCTAAAAAAGGGGGTCTGAAGATCAGGCGATCGGTCGCTCGCGCGGAGGCCTGAGCACCAAGATACATATGGCCGTTCGCGGTTTGGGATGTCCTGTGCGGTTCACGCTTACCGCAGGTCAGAAGGGCGATGCGCCGCAAGCCGCCGCCTTGATCGAGGGATTGCCCGCCGAGGTCGTTATGGCCGACACAGCCTATGACGCCGATCATCTGCGCCAAGCGATCGCCGACAAGGGAGCGATCGCCGTCATTCCCAACAACCCATCACGGGCGCTCAAGCACCTGCTCGACAAGCATCTCTATGCCCAGCGCCATCTCGTCGAATGCTGCTTCAGCAAACTCAAGCAGTTCCGCCGAGTCGCCACTCGCTTCGAGAAGACCGCTCGGAATTACCGCGCCGTCGTCACCCTCGCAGCCATCGTCCTATGGCTGCGATAAGTGTCCACACTGCCTAGCGCCCGCCGCCGCGCCGGCCCGTAAAGCCGGCCGACTTCTAACCGGGAGACGGGCCATGGAACAATGCGCGCCGCGCAGGCCGAACTGGACGTTGCAGGCGATCCTGTGCGCCGGCGTCGTCATCTGGCAGAGCT